>NZ_JARVTB010000022.1:0-2228 GCF_030208885.1 Arthrobacter sp. fls2-241-R2A-172
CCATTAAGGTCGAGACCCCCCAACCCACACGGGTCGGGGGGTCTCCCACATTTAAGAGACACAACAGTGCGGGTGTGCTGGCAGCGATCAACGCTCACACCGGCAACTTCCTGGGCCTCCACGCAAGTGGGGGCCTTTTGTCGTTAACGTTCCATGGCGTGCGGCTCGGCTCGCGTGCTATTTTTCAAGTGATCGTGATTCGTCGACAGGAGGTGAGACCCATGAACGCAGTATCCATAGTGGGCGCTCCCTTGTTGTCCACGATCGGGCGATTGAATTAGTCGCCTCCGGGAGTGCCTTGATCCGCAATTCGCGAAAGGCAACTCCCATGAACACAACATCTTCTTCAACGGTGCGTAGTTCCCATAGTGCGCTGGTCCTCGGAGGCGGGGGATCCACCGGCAACGCGTGGCTCATCGGCGTGATAGCCGGTCTCTACGGGTCCGGGCTTGATGTGACAACCCCGGATCTTACTGTCGGAACGTCGGCTGGATCAACGGCAGCGGCCCAGTTGGCCGCATCGTCCCCAGCGGAACTGTTCGCGGCCGCCGTCGCCCCTGTGCCTGAAGCCCAGCGGCGGCCGGGCACGGCCGGATCTGACCGCGGCCGCCCGTTGGCTGTATCGAGCCACTTAGCCAGGATGAACCACATCATCTCCTCCTCCAATGATGCGGCCGAAATGCGCCGTCGAATGGGGGCGGCCGCCATGGAGTCGGATGCAGCGACGGACGATTCCTGGCAATCAAAATGGCGCGCTGTCGTTGCGTCCCGGCTCCCGGATCAACGTTGGCCGGACCGGCAGGTACTGATCACGGCCGTCGATGCCGAAACCGGTGAACCTGCCGTTTTCGATCGCGGAAGCGGTGTCGAGCTGGTGGATGCCGTTGCTGCCAGCTGTTCCAGCTCCAGGCCATACAGGATCGGGGACAATTGGTACCTCGACGGCGGCTATCGGTCGAACGCCGAGAATGCCGACCTGGCAGCCGGCTATGGGCGGGTACTGGTGCTGTCACCTTTCGGCGGCCGGTCCCTTCAGCCCGTGGAGTGGGGCATGCACCTGGTGACGCAGGTTGAAGCTCTACGTGCAGGCGGCAGCAGGGTGGAGACCATTTTCCCTCGCCCTGATGCCGAGCACCTGTTTGGTACGAACGCGATGGATATTTCCTTGCGTCCTGCCGCTGCCCAAGCTGGCTACGACCAGGGCACGGCCCTGGCGGGGAGGCTTGGCGAGTTCTGGCGATGAGATGAAGGAGGGCTCCCACCAATGGTGGGAGCCCTCCTCTGTCTGGCTGCTGTGAGGGGTGGTCTTACGCGCTGGGCGCCTTTGCAGCTTTGGCTGCTGCTTTGGCGGCCTGTTTGCTGGCGCGCACCTTGACCAAGGACTCTGGATCCACGATGTCGGCGACGGAAAGGTACGAGCCCTGCTCGCCGTAGTGGCCAGCGGCCTCCCGCCACCCCTCGGCTTGAAGCCCGCACTGCTTGCCAAGGAGGGCCAGGAAGATCTTCGCCTTTTGTTCGCCGAACCCGGGCAGGGCCTTCAGGCGGCGGAGTACCTCAGCGCCGTCGGGGGAGCCGCTTGTCCAGATTGACGCAGCGTCTCCGTTCCATTCGTGGTGGACGGTTTCCGCCAGAGCCTGGACCCTGCCCGCCATGGAACCGGGGAACCTGTGGACGGCCGGCCTTTCTTTGAAGACTTCAACGAAGCCAGCGGGGTCGTACTCGGCAATCGTTTCGGGCTTCAAGGATCCAAGGCGTGTGCGGATCTTCTCCGGGCCGGCGAAGGCCGATTCCATGGTCACCTGTTGATCAAGCAACATGCCAGTCAGCAGCGCAAAGGCGTCATCGCTGAGAAGTTGGTCGGCGGCGGCATCGCCTGTGATGTGCAGTTCCATGGGTCCCATCCTCCCACCACTGAGAGCCGACGTCATGGCGGCTTCTGTATAAGGTCGACGGCGGATTGGTGGGGGTTTGGTGGGTGGTTGGGGTGGGGTGTGGGGGTGGATTTGCGTTGGGGGTGTGGGGCGTGTATTGTTTTCTGAGTCGCCGGGTGCGAAACGGAAAGCCGGAAGGTGTGTACGGTTCGGTAGGCGGCCAAAAATAACTCTTCTTTTCCAATGGCCCTGTTGTGGTGCGCTGCTTTGTGTGGTGTTCCGGTGGGGTGATGTTTTGGGGGGTCTGTTGTTTGAGAACTCAATAGTGTGCCAAGTTTGTTGATACCGATTGTTTTA
>NZ_JARVTB010000013.1:0-326306 GCF_030208885.1 Arthrobacter sp. fls2-241-R2A-172
CGCCCGGATACCGCACCCGTTTGCGCCCCGTGCGCCGGAGGTTACTGGTGCGAACGGCGGGAGGGGTTGCCGCGGAGAGGGTGCGCGGGCATGCCGCGCCCTTTCCCGCCCCGTGCGCTGGGTACGCCCGGATACCGCGCCCGTTCGCGCCCGGTGCGCCCGGTGCGCCCGGATACCGCACCCGTTTGCGCCCCGTGCGCCGGAGGTTACTGGTGCGAACAGCGGGAAAGTGTGCGGGCTACATGTCGCACATCTCCGGGCTACAGCTGGAACCAGTAACGCCGGATCGCCTCGGTGACTCCCAACTCCGGGGCAAAACTCTCCGGTGGCCGGACGCTTTCAAGAACGCCGCCGCACGCCTCGATGGTGCGGGCCGACGCCACGTTCGGCTGCTTGCAGGTCACGAGCACTCGTTCCATGCCGAGGTCACGACCCTCCAGAAGGGCGCTTTTCAGTGCTAGTTTGGCGAGCCCCCGGCCCCGCGCACTGGGCCGGATGCCGTAGCCGATGTTGCCTCCCACCTCAACGAGGTAGTCATTGACCAACGAGTGCCTGAGGCTTGCAGCCCCCATGTAGGCATTGCCCGCGACAACCCAGATGGTGGTCTGGTTGGCCAAGCCTTCGGGAGGTTGGAAGCTCTCCTTGGGCAACTCGTGCAGCAGGCCAACCCATTCCGCGAAGTCGCTGCTGTCGCGGAGATCCAGGCCGTACCTCGCGGCCACAAAAGCCGCCGAGCCATCCTGATTAAGGGTCCCCCACTCGTTCCAGCTCTCCACCCAGGAAGCATGGAAGTTTGCGGACGGCCTCGTGAGCTTGGCGTCAATCATTGGGTGAGCGTACTACGGCCGCTTCAACGGGACCGGCACGCGTGGCCATTAATTCGACTTACTCAGTGTGCGGCCCATGATGGCCTGGGTCAGGGCGTCGATCACTTCAGCGTTGGCCAGCGGATTGCGGATCAGGGTGAAGTCGACGTCACCCACAGGGGGCAGGCCGAAGCGTTGCGTGATGACTTTCAGGTCTTCCGGTACCAGCGAAGCAGGCATCACGGCCACGCCAATACCTGCCCGGACCGCAGCCAGGACACCGCTGATCTGCTTGGTACTGCAGGTGATCCGCCAGGTGCGGCCCTCGGCTTCCAAGGCATCGATGGCGAGCTTTCGGCTGAGGCTGGGTGCCGGGTAGGCGATGAGTGGGACTGGCGCTCCAGGTTCCAGCACGGTCTGCTCGACGCCAACCCAGGCGAAGTTGTCATGCCGGACTACTGTGCCTTCCTTGGCACCGGCCACCCACTTTACGAATACAAGGTCAAGCTGCCCGGCGTTGAGTCGCTTGTAGAGCTGGTCGCTTTGGCTGACGGTGAGCTCGAGGTTGATCTGCGGGTACAACTGCCGGAACTCGCGCAGGATCCGCGGGAGGCCCGTGATAGCGAGGTCGTCGGCGGTGCCAAAGCGGAGTCGGCCGCGCATGGCCGAACCCGAAAAGTATCGTGCGGCGGAGTCGTGGGCGGCAAGGATACTTCGGGCAAAGCCGGCCATGGCGTCACCGTTGTCCGTCAGCCTGACTTCGCGGGTATCGCGGGCCACAAGCACCCGTTTCGCGGCAGCCTCGAGCTTACGGACGTGCTGGCTGACCGTCGGTTGCGCAAGTCCCAGACGCTCTGCGGCTTTGGTGAAACTCAGCGTCTCTGCGACGGCCAAAAAGGAACGGAGCTGGACAGGTTCGAACACGGAACTCCTAAAGCGCAGGTCAACGCCGGGCCGGAGTATTGCGCCGTTTCCCTCGTGCCGCAAGCAGCTCATTGCATTCCGCAATGCTAGTTATAGGCGCAATACGCTTCCATAATTGCTGCTGGCAACCATAGCGTTAAACGCATCCCACCGAAACTCTCCATCCGAGGACTACTTTTGGCACCCCCACCGCCTTCAGCGGCACACGTCAGCCAGCCCGTCATCGATTCTCTGTCCGCCCGTCCCTTGCCGGACACAAACCAGCCGGACACCGTCACCCAGCCACTCGCCGTCGTGAGTGAAAAGCTGCCCTGGCGGCATACCTTCATCTCCCTGAAGGTCCCCAACTTCAGGATTTTCGCGATCGGCCACTTCATCGCCGTGATCGCCATCTGGATGCAGCGCATCGCCCAGGACTGGATGGTGCTGGAACTTTCCGGTTCCGTTACCGCCGTCGGAATTACCGTGGCGCTGCAGTTCATGCCGTCGCTCTTCCTGGGACCGTGGGGCGGCATGATTGCCGACCGTTTCCCCAAACGGAAGATCCTCATTATCTGCCAGTCGGCAGCTGCGGTGCTGGCTGCCCTGTTGGCCGTGCTGTCACTGAGCCAGCGGGTTGAGGTCTGGCACGTGTATGCCATTGCCCTGGCGTTGGGCTTCGTGACGGTCCTCGACCAGCCGGCACGGCAGGTCTTCGTCAATGAACTCGTCGGGCCAAAATACCTGCGCAACGCCATCAGCGTGAACTCAACGACCTTCCAGCTCGGCGGCCTGATCGGGCCGGCCCTGGCCGGTGTGCTGCTCACTGCTGTCGGTGCGGGCTGGGCCTTCGCCGCCAACGCGGTTGCGTGCTGCTCCACCGTGACCATGCTGCTCATCCTGCGCAAGGACCAACTGCACCTCAGCCAGCCCACGCCACGCAAGAAGGGCATGCTGCGCGAAGGCCTGAACTATGCGCTCAGCAAGCCCACCATCTACTGGCCTTGGCTTATGGCGGGCTTCGTCGCAGTTTTCGCGATGAGCCTTCCGGTGCTGTTGGCGGCTTTTGCGGACCACGTGTACGACGCCGGCGCCGGAGGCTACGGCCTGCTGAACGCGATGGTTGCGCTCGGTGCACTGACCGGCGCGGTGGCGTCCACCCGACGTCGGCAGTTGCGGTTACGTTCGGTGGTCACGTCCGCCGGGTTGTACGGCCTGATGCTCTGCCTGTCCTCGATCATGCCGTCCATGGTGTGGTTCAGCGTCATCATGGTGCTCGCCGGATTCTGGTGCCTGATGTTCCTGACCGCCGCCAACCAGATGGTGCAGACCAGCTCCAACATGAGCATCCGCGGCCGCGTCATGAGCCTGTACCTCGTGGTGCTGATCGGTGGCCAGGCCATCGGCGGCCCCATGATGGGTTGGCTCGCCGAACACCTCGGTCCGCACCTGGCTATTTTGATAGCGGGCGGCGTGCCGGCCATCGCGGCCGCGGTAGTCGCCGTCGTACTGGCCAGGAAGTCGTCCTTGCACCTGAAGGTAGACCTGCGCGACCGGCGCCGGGTGCTGCGGATTGTGCAGGAGCCCCAGACGGCTTAACAGGGAAGGCAGCGCCGGTGGTGAACCGCCGGCGCTGCCTTCTGTTTGGTGCTACGACGTTGCGAGGTGCGGGTACTCCGCCGAGCGACCCTGGAACTCCAGGACGTCCAAGTTGCGGATGACGCCGTCGCGGATTTCGATGGCGCGGCTGATGGTCTCGTTGGCATCCCACGCGTCCGGTCCCGCCACCACAGTGTCCAAGAAGGGCAACAAAGCCTCGCTGATTTCCCAGCTGGCCGAGTTCCACAGGTACGACGGACTGTGATCCACCGCGTAGTAATTGACGTGTCCACCCACGCGGAACATGGGCTCGTCGAACGTCGTGGTCCGCGCCCAGCTGAAGCCCATGCCTTCGTCGCAGGAAACATCCACGATCAAGCTGTCCGGCTGGAATTCCGCCAGGTCCTCGGTCCGCAAGTATGTCAGCGGCGCGTTCGGGTCCTGCAGGGTGCAATTGACCACGATGTCGGCCGCCGCAAGGAAGGGCGCCAACGGCTTGCGACCGTTGTTGGTGATGACTTCGCTGAGGAACGGGGCCTTACTGTCATGGTCGAACTGCACGATTCGCACTGAATGGATCGGCGATCCCACGGCAGCGACACCCCGGTTGGTCAGGACCTGCACATCGTGGACGCCATGGGCGTTCAACGCGGTGACGGCACCGCGGGCAGTGGCCCCGAAACCGATGACCACCGCACTCAAGCGCCGGCCGTAGTCGCCCGTGGAACCCGTCAGGGCCAAGGCATGCAGCACGGAGCAGTACCCGGCGAGTTCGTTGTTCTTGTGAAAGACGTGAAGGCCAAAACCGCCGTCCCCTGCCCAATGGTTCATTGCCTCGAAGGCAATGAGCGTGAGCTTCTTATCTATCGCCAACTGGGTGATAGCCCGGTCCTGCACGCAGTGAGGCCATCCCCACAACGTTTGGCCGTCGCGGAGTTCGGCCAAATCCTGGGCCTGCGGCTTCGGGAGCAGGATGACGTCGCTGTTGGCGATCAACTCCTCGCGCGTCCCGAGCCCGCCCACCAAAGATTCAAGTTTGCTGTCCGGGACGCCGAACCGTTCGCCGTAGCCGTATTCGAACCGGAGCTGTTGACGCACTTCCGGAGCAATGCGCTCCAAATGCTGGGGATGGATGGGCAGGCGGCGCTCATTGGGCTTCAGCGAGGAAGCGAGGACGCCTATGCTCAGCTGGCCAGTTGGCGCGGTCACTTCTTGTTGCCGGTGGAAGGCTTCGCGGCCTCGGTGGCGGAGGACTCGGAAGCCCGCTTGTCCGCCCGCTTTTCCTTAATGGACTTGCTGGATTTCTTCGATGCGGTTTGGCGCGGTGATTTGTCGCCCATGATGGCTCCCTTAGAGCGGAGTCGACATGACTCCTGACTCCTGACGATACACCTCTAAGGGAGGCGCTGTGGCCGGTGTCACTGGGGATCTGCGCGCAGGGGAGAGGTGAGCCTCGGGCAGGCGGCCCGCGGGGCGGTGAGCCTCGGGCAGGCAGCCGGAGATCAGGCCTGGGACAGAAGAAACCCCGGATCGCTGGATCCGGGGTTTTCCTTGAGCGGGCGACGGGAATCGAACCCGCGTATCGAGCTTGGGAAGCTAGCGCTCTACCATTGAGCTACGCCCGCGTTGCCCGGGAAATTTCGCCCCGAGCGAGTCCTAGCTTAGCGCAGTTGCGGAGGTGCTCATGACAGGCGCGTCGGCCGACTACTTGAACAGTTTCAAGTTGCTCCACCCCGAGCCCACCTGACCGTATGTGGTCCACTGCCCGCGGCCCAGGCCATAGTTATAGAGGTTGCCGTCGGCGGTCTGCGCTGTAATGCCGCGCGTGCCGGCACCGGTCAGACCGAAGCTCGGAGCCAATACACGCATGTACTGCCAGCCCGTGCCCACTGTTGTGGCCGGTCCGTAGAAGCCTGCCCAACCATCACCGCGGTAGTTGATAAGGGAACCGGATGGGGTCCGGGCCAGAATGTCGTTGGCGCCGTCGCCTTCCCAGTCGGCAATGGTAAGTTCCATGCCGTTCCAGCCGGTGCCGATGGTGCGGGGGTTACTTAGTGCGCCACCAAAAGTGTTGGGGTAGTAGCGGAGCACACCGTCCGGGAAGTATCCGACGACGCCCGGCCGGCCGTCCGCGTGGGTCCACTTGCCCACGGTGATGGTCATCCGATCCCAGCCGCCGTCGCCCACGATCACCTGGCCGGCAAAGCCCCCGCCGGGAAGGCCGCGGAAAACGCCCAGAGTGCCGTTGTTCCACTGGGCCAGGAGGTCATAGACGCCATCGATATCCCAGTCCACAACGAAGGCCTGCTTCAGGCCCGTCCACCCGGAACCGATCTGGACCGCGCCCATGTAGCCGCCAGCCGCCGTCGCAGGGTATCGCAGCAGACGGCCGGAAGCGTCTGCTGCCACCAGGTCTGCTCCGGATTTGATGCTGGCTGCTACCGCGGTGTTGCCGGCAAAATACTGCTCCAAGGTGGGGAAACCGCGGCGGTTCATGTCGGTAGCCAAGGCGACGCCGACGTAGCGTAAGTGCCACGGCTCGTAGCTGTAGCCCGTGGTTCCGGTGTAACCGTTGGGATACCGGACAATGAAGCCATACTTGTGGGCATTGGCCGCTACCCATTTCCCCGCGGCGGTATCGCCAAAGCATGTGCTGAGGCCGCAGGAACCCGCCGCATTGCCGATGTCCATGGCCAGACCGGTCTGGTGCTCGCTGTAGCCGGGGCGGGCAGAAATGGTATCCGCGTACGCCTGGCCGTAAATGCTGACGTAGTACGCGTAGACCTGTTGCTGCTGGGCATAAGAACGGTAACCGCTCACGATCGACAAGCCGCCGGTCCCGGCATCAGCCGCGCCTTGGAACAAGCCGTTAAGCCACGCTGCTGCTTCAGCCCGCATGTACTGGCCCGAGCCGCGGGCGTTGACAAGGTCCGACGGCGCGTAGCTGGCAGGGTTCAATGGCCGGGATTTGTTGACCAACACCGAGTAGTTGGTGGGGTCGCTTATGGGGTCCACGCTGGGAAGAGGATTTACTGTGGCAGGGACGGCAGCCGCCGTGGCAGGAACTGCCGAAACAGCGCCGCCAGCCACTGCAATGGCCAGGAAAACCGCACAAGCGGCCACCCGCCGTCGGAATTTACCTTTGAGACCTTGGCGATCCTGACCCTGCATGACGTCCCCCCATTTTTTCGTTTTTCCAACCGGAGGCACTCTACCGTGTGCCCGGGCAGGTGTCAGCGGTGACTTTATTGGTACGTCAGATAACCATTCGGTCAAGGCTCGCTTCCAGGGGACCCAAGCGAAGTTCTGCTGGCTACGCTGAAGGTGTTAGCTGCTGTGTAGGGGGAACCGGGCTACGTAACCGAACCGTACGCCGAAAGAGGTTTCCATGGCATTCGCCGACCATGAAGTGGTGATTCACCGGGACGCCATGACCATTTATGCCTTCCTGATGGACGGAATGAACAACTCACTGTGGCGTTCAGGGATCCGTAGCATTTCCCTCCGATCCGGCAGCCGTGGTCAAAAAGGCGCCCTGTACCAGCAGACCATCAACGGTCCCGGTGGTCGGCCCATAGCCGCCGACTTTCAGATCACCGAAGCACGGCCCGGGGCCGAAGTGCGGTTTGCCGTGGTTGCCGGACCCGCTCGGCCCACCGGCGGTTACTACCTCAGCACCGAAGGCCAGAGCACACGCCTGCGGTTCGCCCTGGAGTACCACCCCAAGGGGCTGCAGAAGCTGATGAACCCCATGATTCAGAAAAGCATGGAGCAGGAAGTGGCACAGTTGGAGCAGTTGAAGAGCGTGATGGAATCGCGGTCCGTGGCCTGAGCCCTACTGGGCCAGCCTGAAGCCGGCCCAGCCGCCGCCTACTGTCACAGGCGTGGTGAGCTTGCCTGAGGTGAGGTCCCAATACTCCAGGACACCGTTGGTGCCCAACCCGGCAACGCCTGTGGTGCCTGGTCCATTGACTCCTTGCAGGGCACGCAATGCAGAGTAGTCAGTCCACGCCGCGCCTACCACCGGCCTGGCTTCTTGTTTGGGGGTGCCCAGGCCGCTGCCGCGGTAGAGGCGCAGGTATCCGTTGGGCTCAACGGTCAACAGGTCCTGCAAGCCGTCCGCGTTGTAATCCACCATGCTGAGCCGGACGGCCTTGTTTCCTGTGCCGATCGCCGCCTGTGAACGGATGAACGTCAGGCCTGCGTTCTTGTATAACCACAAGCCACCGGAGGCATCCATGGCGACGATTTGCGGCAGGCGGTTGTTGGCACACCAGTTACCAATGGCAAGATTCAGGGACTGCCATCCCTGGCCAAGGACGCCCGGGGAACCGAAGCCGCCGCTGGCCCTTCCCGGATAGACCAGTAGTGCACCGTCAGTCCTTTGGGCAATGAGATCGAAAACGCCGTCGCGGTCCCAGTCAGAAACGAACAGCTCCTTGAGCCCCGTAAAGCCGACGCCGATCTTCTTGACGGCGCCATACTTGGCATTCCCCCGCGACGGATACGAATACACCGTTCCGTCGGGCCCCACGGACACGAGGTCGGCAGCGCTGCTGATGGATGCCGCGCTGAGGTTGACCGTAGGCGGTTGGTATTTGTTGTCCGGTTCGCACACAGCCACTGGATCGGTGGGAGGGGTGACCGTTCCCCCGGGCCGTGTGGTGGTCCCCGCCGGGAGGGTGGTGTAGCCAAAGAAGTTCACCACGCCCCAAATTGTGTAACGGTTCGGCGTGGTCTGCCAGTTGCCGTCCGTGTACGTGATGCCAATGCCCATCACGTTGAACCGCGGATCGCGGAGAAGGGCATCGTGGCCCGGTGACTGCTTCCACCACTCCACGAGCTGCGCGGCGTCACGATCCCAGCGGACTGCGATGACTTCACCCGCGCCGTTGTTCGGGTTGAGCGCCCGGGGGTCGGTCCAGAAATTGGGACGGTGCTGGATCACTTCGCGGGTCGCGATGTTGTTGGACCACTCCTGGGCCAGGCTTGCCACTGTTGCGTGGTACTTCACCGGTGCCAAGCCGAGGGACGCGCGGTAGCTGTTGATCGCGTTGAACACCGTCAGGATCGCGGCCGCATTGCTGTCAGGAAGGAGCGCCAATGATCCATTGTCGGGACCGGTTGCCTCGCTGGGTGCTTTGCCGGGGAAGGGGGTTGTGGTTGTCGTGGGTGATGTCGGTTTCGAGGCGGTCGCCGACGGCGCGGGGCTTGGCGTCTGGGTAGGGGCCGACGGCGCGGGGCTTGGCGTCTGGGTAGGGGCCGACGGCGTTGTGCTCGGCGTCTGCTGTGGAACTGGTCCAATGGCGGGAGCCCTTGGCGCGGGATCGGGTGTCACCGCGGATGCGGTGTCACGTGGTGCGGGCTCAGCATCCGCTGAGGGAGGACCAGTGATCCCGGTATCCGGGACACTGGGGTTGTCCGGTCCCCACGACGGTCCGATGTTCGGTACCGGCGGCGGCGTCTCGAACATTGGATCTATCGCGACCGGCCCGTCGCCGGTAGCCGGTTCCGGAGCCGGGATGCTGACGGGGTCCTGGGCGCTGCCGGCTACTGGAGCCGCTTCGGAAGGGCCAGGGTCAGCGAGCGGTGCCGGGTCCGCCGTCGTGCTCGCTTCCGGGGCGTTCAGTCCCGACGGGACACTTGCTGAAGAAGCCGTGCCGTCAGGGACCGTCTGCGTGGCCGGAAGGAGCTGGCTGGAAGCAGCCACGCACAGGGCCAGCGCTCCGGCCAGCACAATAGCGGCGGGCGCTGCCAGTTTTTTCACAATTACCCCGCGAATGCTCGATGCCCCCAGGTACGGGCGCGGTTCTACATGTCCGGGAACTATAATCCCATGGGGCGGCCCGGACAATGCATCGGGTATTTGGTGCATGGGGTATTTTTGATGCTGTGCTGATCTCTGACCGCGATATTCGTGCCGAAATAGACTCCCAACGGATTGTTCTTGAACCGTACGACCCCGCGATGGTCCAGCCGTCTTCCGTGGACGTCCGGATTGACCGGTTCTTCCGGCTGTTCGACAACCACAAGTACGCCCACATTGACCCCGCCGAAGAACAGCCGGAACTGACGCGGCTGGTAGAGGTCGAAGGCGACGAACCTTTCATCCTTCACCCCGGCGAATTCGTGCTGGGTTCCACCTACGAAACGGTCAGCCTCGCGGACGACATCGCCGCGCGCCTCGAAGGAAAGTCGTCCCTGGGGCGCCTCGGGCTGCTGACGCACTCCACCGCCGGCTTCATCGACCCCGGGTTTTCCGGGCACGTGACATTGGAACTGTCGAACGTTGCCACCCTCCCCATCAAGCTGTGGCCGGGCATGAAGATCGGCCAACTCTGCTTCTTCCGCCTCACGTCGTCGGCCGAGCACCCCTACGGCTCCGGCGAATACGGCAACCGCTACCAGGGCCAGCGTGGCCCTACCGCCAGCCGCAGCCACCAGAACTTCCACCGGACGTCTATTTAGTTCTTCTTGGTTCTTGGCGTCGAGGGGTTAGCTCTCGCGTCTTTCGTTGGCGCTGAGGGGTTAGGTTTCGGCACTTTGGGTGATGCTCTCTCCTGAGATCTCACCCCTCGCTGAGGTCCCAAGACCCCACTATTCCTCCACACTGTGGGTAACCCCATAGGTGCTCCTCGAACGTGCCAACAATGGCTGATGAGGATTACTCCGCCGCTTCCGGCTGAACTTCAAGGACGTTCATTCACGCTCGCCGAACAACGTGCTTCCGGCCTCCCGGATCACCGGGCGTGGAACGATGATCTCCTCGTTGCCAGCAGAGGAGTTCGCGTTCCGTGGGGCCAGGCGCAGGATCCCGCGCATATAGCACGGCTCCTTACGGCTCTAAGTGAGGGCGCAGTGTGCTGCCGTGAAACCGCCGCGACACTGTGGGGTTGCCCGTTACCGTGGGATTCCCAGCACGACCTCCTGGTGCATTTGACCAGGCTTGACGGCAGTTTTCGACACCAGCGCAAGGGGGTTCGAGGCCACCGGATGGTTCTATCGCGTGGGGATGTTTGCCAAGTGGACGGCATTCCTGTCACCAGTCCTGCCAGGACATGGCTCGATCTCGCCGCGGTGCTTCCCTTCGAGGACCTCGTTGCGGCCGCGGATCATTTCATCTGTCGGCAGACGCGAAGCTTTGGGCATAACAGGGTGCCGTTCTGTTCTGTCGAGGATTTGAAAGCCCAAATTGATCGGCATCGCGGCGCACGAGGCATTCGGAAAGCACGTGCGGCGCTGGAATTGGCACGCGTCGGAGCCGATTCCGCCCCAGAGACAAGGCTGCGACTCGCCATTGGCCGCGCGTTCCTGCCCGAACCGGTGCTGAGCTACGTCGTTCGCGACCCCTTTGGCCGGGAAGTGGTGTGGCCCCATCTCACCTTTCCGGAGTTCAAAGTCGCAATAAATTACGACGGCGGTCATCACCTCAGCGCCGCGCAGAAGGAATCCGACCGCAGACGAGAGGCTTTGCTCGCAGAAAACGGCTGGATCTCCGTGGTGATTACGGTCGAGCAAGTTAGCGAGCATGGGTACGACGGCGTTGCCCGGCTCGTCCGGGATGCCCTCACCGTGGTGGATGGTCCCCGAGGGGTTAGCTTTCGACTCTTTCGCGGGCTTCATTCAGCCGAGACGTCGCCCCTCGGCGGGAGGGTGAGTTCGAGACGTCGCCCCTCGGCGGGAGGGGAAGGGCGGGGTGGCTTAGGCGGGGGCGCGTTCGGGGCGGCGGGGTGGGGCTCCGGGGGTTTTGCGGAACACCTTGACCACGGGTTCGACGAACCGTGCCGCCAGCGGACCGAGGATGGCCATGATGAGGACGTAGGCCGTGGCGAGAGCGGCGACCTGGCCTGGGACTGCCCCGGACGTGACGGCGAGGCCTGCGATGACGATAGAGAACTCGCCGCGTGCGATCAGCGCTGCCCCTGCGCGGAAACGACCAGGCACCGCGATGCCGGCACGTTTCGCAGCCCAGAATCCCGTGAGCATCTTGGTGAGGGTGGTCAGCACGGCCAGGATAAGGGCCCACCCGAGCACAGGTGGGATGGACGTGGGGTCTGTGTTGAGCCCGAATGCCACGAAGAAGATAGCCGCGAAAAGGTCCCGCAAGGGTTCCAGGATCCGGACGGCGTTGTGGGCGGTCGCCCCCGAGATCGCGATGCCCAACATGAAGGCGCCCACAGCAGCCGATACCTGCAATGCCGAGGCTATGCCCGCGACCAAGAGGGCGAGACCCAGCACGTTGAGAAGGAACACCTCGGAGTTTTCGCTGTGGATTGCTTGGGACACACGGTGGCCGTGCTTGAGGGCGATCACGAGCACCACCGTGACCACTGCCAGGGCGATGCCCACGGTCTGCAGTCCGCCCAGGAAGCCGACACCGGCAAGGATCGCGGTGAGGATGGGGAGGTAGATGGCCATGGCGAGGTCTTCGAACACCAGGATGGACAGCACCACCGGCGTCTCGCGGTTACCGATGCGGCCTAGGTCGGTGATGACTTTCGCTGCAATGCCAGACGAGGAGATGTATGTGACGCCACCCATGACAATGGCGCCAACCAGGCCCCACCCCAGGAGGACAGCTATGCCGGCTCCAGGAATGAAGTTCAGGATGAAGTCCAGGACGCCGGCCTGCCAGGAGCGCCTCAGCCCGGTAACGAGCTCTGATGCCGTGTATTCCAGTCCGAGCATCAGCAGGAGCAGTATGACGCCGATTTCGCCGGAGAGGTGCGAGAACTCGTGCATGCCGTCCAGCTTGACGAACCCGCCGGCACCGAAGGCCAAGCCGCCCACAAGGTAGAGCGGAATGGGCGACATACCAATCCGACCCGCTAACCGAGCCAGGAGACCGAGGCAGAAGACGACGGCCCCCAGTTCAACGAGGGCTAGGGCCAGCGGATCCATCCGGGTTAGCCGTTACGCAGGATGTCGGCTGCTGAGTCAAGACCTTCCTGCGTGCCGACTGCTACAAGTAGGTCACCGGTGTGGAGTACGACGTCGGGCGCGGGCGAGGGGACGACCTCGCCTTCCCGCATGATTGCGACGATGGAAACGCCACTGCGGGTACGAACCTGGGCTTTGCCCATGGGCTGGTTGACGAAGGGCGAATCCGGGGTGATGGAGAATTGCCGGGTGACGATGCCCGGGACCTCGCGGTGGGCTTCGGCCAGGCGCATGGCGATGTGCTGGCCGCCGAGGAGGTTGCCCAGGGCGGCTGCTTCATCGGCTGTCAGGGGTATGGTCGCCTGGCACGTGTCGGGGTCGTCCCACGTGGAGACGAAGAGTTGGGTTTCACCTTCCCGCAGTTCCACCACGCCGATACGCCGGCCGGAGGCCGTGACGAAATCCTTGCGGACACCAAGGCCCGGGAGTTCAGTCTCATCCACATTCATAGCTACACCCTAACTCTGGGAACCGGTCTGGTGTGGGGGTGGCCCTCCGCCGGTCCTATGTAGTTAACGCTCTGGCACCACAGCTATTTCCACTTTCGCGGGCGGCTTTACGGGCAGGATCACCAACAGACCGGCGAGGAGAACCACCATGATCCCAAGGATGCCCCAACGTTGGGCCTGGCCCTCCGCAACAAGGGGAGAGGCAATGGCGATGCAGAGCGTAAAGAGCGTAGGAGCCAGGAAGCTCACGGCACGTCCCGTGGTGGCGTAGAGGCCGAACAGTTCACCTGATTCGCCGGCTGGTGCAAGCCTGGCCAAATACGCGCGTGAGGATGACTGGGCAGGTCCGACGAACAAGCAAAGCATCAGCCCGAAGACCCAGAACGTGGCGGACCCCGGCCAGTCATTGCCGAAGAACACGTAGTCCCCGTTGCCCAAGACCAGGATGAGCGTACCTGCCACGAGGAGGCCCACCAAAGACAGGACGATGACAGCCTTGGGGCCGATCTTGTCATCAAGGAAGCCGCCAATGATGGCACCCACAGCGGCGACAACATTGCCGAAGATGGCAAAGAAGATCACTTCCTTGAGCTCGAAACCGAAGGTGCCCGCGGCAATGACGCCGCCGAAGGTGAACACTGCGGCCAGGCCGTCGCGGAAGATGGCACTGGAGAGCAGGAAATAGATGGTGTGGGGGCTGGTCCGGTAGATGGCCCCGATACGCCGGATGAGCAACCTATATGAGGCGAAGAAGCCCAACGATGCGGTTGCTTTTTTTACGGGCACTTCGGGTACAGCGAACATGACCGGCAGCGCGAAGATGAAAAACCAGAGCGCCGAGAAGATCGCGACGAGCCGGATGTTGAGGGAGTCCTGGGTTGACGCACCGAACCATTCAAACGACGGCTGGACAAAGAGTTGGAGCACCAGCAGGAGCGCCACGATTCCGCCGAGGTATCCCATGCCCCATCCGAAGCCACTGACCTTGCCGATATTCCGCGGCGTCGAGATCTGGGCCAGCATGGCGTTGTAGTTGACGCCTGCGAACTCGAAGAAGATGTTGGCCAGTGCAATGAGGCACACGCCCAGCAAGAGAAACTCCGGGCGGGGGAAGACGAAGAAGCATAGCGCCGTGAGGACCGCAGTGGCGGCAGTGTTGACCCCGAGCCACAGCTTGCGCCGACCTCCCGCATCCGACCGCTGGCCTGTGACCGGAGCGAGCAGGGCAATGGCGAGGCCCGCGATGGCCAAAGCGGCTCCCAGGGCCGCCGACGCTGCGTCTTCTCCGCCGAAAGCATTCGATGTCAGGTAGACGGTGAAAACAAAGGTGGTCATCACGGCATTGAAGGCTGCCGAACCCCAATCCCAGGAGGCCCAAGCAAGGATTTGCCCCTTCTTTGACGCGACGGGACCGGAAGCGAGCTCGGACGATGGGTGGGTTTCGGGAACTGCAGCCGCGTTCATAGCTTGAATGCTATCGGGAGCACGCGAACAGCGCTGGCATGACAGACCATATGTGGATATGACTGTCCGTGCCCCTTGATAAACTGGATAAACCGAACCCAACGTATGACCGCTTGCTCCAACTTTTGACAATTCGTTCCTTACTTTGCGGAGAAAACAGTGATCACAGTTCTCGCCATCACCTTTGTAGCGGCAACTGTGGCGCCCTTGATCTTCCGCAAAATGGGCAGGAACGCGTTCTACGCCCTGGCTGCCGTTCCCGCGGCCGGGTTCGTGTGGCTGCTCTTCCAGTATGAATCCGCATATTCCGCCGGCGGCATAGAAGAGATCCTCCCGTGGATACCCACCCTGAAGCTTGAGCTCGCGTTCCGCATGGACCCGCTGGCGTGGGTGATGTCCTTGCTGATCCTCGGTGTGGGTTCATTGGTGCTGGTCTATTGCGCCCGGTACTTCAAGGACAAAGATCCCGATCTCGGTGGATTCGGCGCCCAACTCCTCGCCTTTGCGGGAGCCATGTTCGGTTTGGTTACCTCCGATGACCTCCTGATGCTCTTCATCTTCTGGGAGCTCACCACCATCCTGTCCTACCTTTTGATCGGCTACGCCCGGACCCGCCTGGCCGCCCGCCGATCGGCGCTTCAAGCCCTGATGGTCACCACAGCCGGTGGCCTTGCCATGCTGGTGGGCCTCATCATCCTGGGCCAGGCCGCGGGAACGTACCGCATTTCAACCATCCTGGACCAAGCCGGGTCCCTCATGGCCGGGCCCATGCAGGGGGCGGTTGCTGCCGCCGTCGTGCTTGTCCTGACCGGTGCGGTGACCAAATCGGCGCTGGTTCCCTTCCACTTCTGGCTGCCCGGCGCCATGGCTGCCCCTACTCCCGTGAGCGCCTACCTGCACGCGGCCGCCATGGTGAAGGCGGGCATCTACATTGTGGCCCGTTTGGCCCCTGGGTTTGCCGAATCACAGTTCTGGCTGCCCGTGGTCCTGGGGCTTGGCCTGGCCACCATGCTTGTTGGCGGTTACCGGGCGCTCAGGCAGACCGACATCAAGCTCATCCTCGCCTATGGCACGGTCAGCCAACTCGGCTTCCTGACTATGGTGGTGGGGCTCGGGCGTCCCGATGCTGCGCTGGCGGGGCTCGGGCTTCTGCTGGCTCACGGCCTGTTCAAAGCGACGCTCTTCTTGGTGGTTGGCATCATCGACCACCAATCCGGCACACGCGATATCCGTAAGCTTTCCGGTGTATTCCGGTCTTCACGGGCATTGGGTGTTGTGGCCGCAATCGCCGCAGCGTCCATGGCCGGCGTCCCGCCTTTGGCAGGTTTCGTGGCCAAGGAGTCGGTCTTTGAGGCGTTCGTCCACTACGGAACGGGCCATGACGCGCCGGCGTGGGGTATCTGGATACTGGTTGGCCTGGTGGTGGGATCGATCCTCACCTTCGCCTACAGCGCCCGCTTCATGTGGGGAGCCTTCGCCACGAAGCCCGGTGTGGAGCCCACACCTTTCAAGCCCATCAAACCCGCGTTCCTTGCAGCTCCCGCCATCTTGAGCCTGCTCACGATCGCCTACGGCCTGTGGCCCGTGCCGGTGGATACGTGGATCCAGCCTTACGCGGCATTGTTCGCAGGCCGTCCGGACGCGGTCGACGCCGGACACTTGGCTTTGTGGCACGGCGTCACCCCGGCTTTGGGTCTGACAGCGATAACGTTCGCGGCCGGCGCCGCGATGTTCTACGGCCGCAATCTCGTTTCCCGCGCCCAAGGCCTGGTCCCGGACTGGGTGGACGGCGACCGCGCCTACCAGAACACCATTGGCGCCTTGGACGATATTGCTGTGTGGGTCACGGGCCGCACCCAGCGTGGTTCGCTGTACTTCTACCTGGCTGTCATCCTGACGGTCGCGTTCGCGGTCCCGGCCACGGCGCTGATCATGGCCAATAAGCCCTTGCCGGAGGGCATCTACTTCATCGACCCCAATTCCCCGCTGCAAATAGTGGCCGGTGCAGGCATCGTGGTGGGAGCTCTTGCGGCCGTTCGCGCCAACAAGCGCTTCCTTGCCGTGCTCATGGTGTCCGTGACGGGCTACGGAATCGCCCTGATGTTCGCGCTGCAGGGCGCCCCGGACCTCGCCCTGACGCAGATGCTGGTGGAAACCATTGTGCTGGTGGCCTTCGTGCTGGCCATGCGCAGCCTCCCCGCGGAGCTGCGGGACAGGACCGGCGGCAGGCTCAGGGTGATCCGTGTGATCATCGGTGCAGCGTTCGGCATCACCATGATCTTCGTCGCGATCTACGCCATGGGCGCCCGCGTGGCAACGCCTGTTTCCCTGGAGTTCCCGCGCTTGGCCTACGAAGGCGGTGGGGGTCTGAACGTGGTCAACGTGACCCTCGTGGACATCCGTGCCTGGGACACCTTTGGTGAGATCTCCGTGTTGGCTATTGCCGCCACGGGTGTCGCCAGCCTGATCTTCGTCCGCAGCCGTGGCGACCGGATCAAGACCTCCGAAGCGGTGCCCGAAGGCAGCGTGGGGCGCCGCACCGGCGTCGAACGTGGTTCCCGGGCCGATGCCACGCTGGCCGTGGCGAAAAAGTTCACCGGCGTGACCCGCGATGCCTGGCTCGTGGCCGGCCGCACCTTGGCACCGGAGCGCCGTTCGATCATCTTCGAAGTGGTGACCCGGCTGATCTTCCACTCGATGATCGTGTTCTCCCTTTACCTTCTCCTGGCTGGGCATAACCTGCCCGGTGGCGGCTTCGCGGGCGGCCTCACCGCAGGACTCGCCCTGACCATCCGTTACCTGGCTGGTGGGCGGTTCGAGTTGAGCGAGGCGGCGACAGTCAGCGCCGGAACCCTCTTGGGGACGGGTCTTGCGACGGCGGCGGCCTCCGGCGTGGTTCCGCTTTTCCTGGGCGGGCAGGTTTTCCAAAGCGCGATTATCGAGTTCTGGCTGCCGGTGTTCGGCAACATCAAGTTCGTCACCTCCACAATTTTCGATATTGGCGTGTACATCGTGGTGGTGGGCTTGGCCCTTGACGTCCTCCGTAGTCTCGGTGCCGAGATCGACGAACATTTTGAAGGCCAAAATTCGCTGGCAGAGGAAGACGCAGCTGGACTGGCCGAAGAAGCAGCCGAGTCAGCCGCATCCGGGAAGGGTACCGCATGAGTATCAACCTGACCCTGCTGATCGTCATGGGCGTGCTTTACGCCTGCGGCATCTACCTGATCCTTGAACGGAGCCTGACCCGTGTGCTGTTGGGATTGATGTTGCTGGCCAATGCCACCAACATCCTGATCCTGAGCACCGGAGGCTACGCCGGGCTGGCACCGCTGTTCAGCAAGGAGACGAACCCCGATGCTTACAGTGATCCCTTGCCGCAGGCACTGATCCTGACATCTATCGTGATCTCGTTCGCGGTGACCGCCTTCATGTTGGGCATCATCTACCGGACGTGGGTCCTGGCCCGCCAGGACGAGATCCAGGACGACCTTGAGGACGTCCGCGTGGCCAAGACTCCGAGCTTCGACGCCGAAGACGACGCCATTGTTCCCTTGGAAACCTCGGAGTTCGCCGTAACGCCCATCACGACGACGGACCGGAGCCATCCGGAAGCCACGGAAAAGCCGCACACCAGCACCACCCAGGAAGGAGGCAGCGCGTGAATCTCGCGAGCCTGTCGCCGCTAGCAGTCCTCCTGCCGATCCTGGGTGCAGCACTCGCATTCCTGTTGATCCGGCACCACTCAGCCCAGCGGGCGGTGAGCATCGGCATCCTGAGCGCCACCCTCTTGCTCGAGTGCCTGCTCCTGGTATCCGTGTGGAACGGCGGCACCACGTCCGTAACCCTGGGCGGTTGGCTGCCTCCGTGGGGCGTCGTCCTTGTAGTGGACCAGTTCTCCTCGCTGATGCTGGTGGTGTCCACCGTGGTGAGCCTCGCGGTGTTGATCTACGCCACCGGCCAGGGCATGGCTGATGGCGACCAGGAAGCGCCGGTCTCGATCTTCCACCCCACCTACCTGATCCTGGTGGCAGGCGTGTCCAACGCGTTCCTCACCGGCGACCTCTTCAACCTTTACGTTGGCTTCGAGATCCTGCTCACGGCAAGCTACGTCCTGATGACCTTGGGCGGGACGGGGCCACGTATCCGGGCCGGCGTCACGTACGTGGTTGTCTCAGTGGTGTCGTCCGTGTTGTTCCTGGTGGCCATCGCCATGATTTACGGTGCCACTGGAACCATCACCATGGCCGACCTTGCGGTAAAGCTCGCCGAATTGGACCAAGGTACCCAGAACCTCCTGCACGTCATGTTGCTGGTGGCGTTCGGCATCAAGGCCGCAGTATTCCCGCTGTCCTTCTGGCTTCCCGACTCCTACCCAACAGCGCCGGCCCCCGTCACCGCGGTGTTCGCAGGTTTGCTCACCAAGGTGGGCGTTTACGCCATGGTCCGCACCGAGACGTTGCTGTTCCCGGGAGATACCCTCAACGTCCCCTTGATGGTGGTGGCGTTGCTGACCATGGTGGTGGGTATCTTGGGCGCTTTGGCCCAAAGCGACATAAAGCGTCTCCTGTCCTTCACGTTGGTGAGCCACATCGGGTACATGGTGTTCGGCCTCGCCATGAGTTCCGTCGCAGGCCTGGGCGCCGCGGTCTTCTACGTGGCGCACCACATCACCGTGCAGACCAGTCTGTTCCTGGTGACGGGCCTTATCGAGCGCCGGGGTGGCAGTTCGTCGATTGACCGCCTGGGTGGCCTGGCCAAACTCTCGCCACTGCTGGCCCTCTTGTTCTTCGTTCCAGCCATGAATTTGGCGGGCATACCGCCCTTCTCCGGCTTCCTTGGCAAGTTGGGCCTCCTGCAGGCAGGCGTGGAACTGGGCACACCGCTGGCCATCACCTTGGTGGTCGGCGGCGTGGTCACCAGCCTGCTGACCTTGTTGGCAATCGCCAGGGTCTGGAACAGGGCTTTCTGGCGCAAGCCCGAGGACGCTGAATACCCGGATCCTGTGCTGTTGGCCAGTGGGAACGTCGGGGTGCTCCCGCGCACCATGGTGGGTTCGACGGCGGGACTGGTGGTTTTCGGGGTGGCGTTGACGGTGTTTGCCGGGCCGCTCTTCCACCTCGCAGACGGTTCGGCCGAGATCATGCTGGACCGCTCGGCGTACATCCATTCGGTCCTGGGTGATTCGGTGGAGATTCCGGCGTTGCCGCAGAGGGCTGGTGCCAAATGAGCCGTAAACCGAACTCCTTCCGTACTGAACTGCCGCTGCTCATCTGGCTGGTCATCGTCTGGGGTGCCCTGTGGCGGGATTTCAGCCCTGGCAACCTGCTGTTCGGTGCTCTGATCGCGGTCCTGGTGGCAAAGTTCTTCTACTTGCCTCCCGTTGAGCTCAGCGGCAGGTTCAACGTACTGCGCGCCATTCCGTTCGCGCTGATCTTCCTCGCCAAAGTGGTGGCAGCGAGCTTCCTCGTGCTGTACCTTGCTGTGGTCAAAGGGCCAAAGGTGCGCAGCGCCGTCGTCGCCGTTCCGTTGCGTAGCCATTCCGACCTCATGGTGACGGCAACAGGGCACGTCATCTCCCTGATTCCGGGCTCGTTGGTGGTGGAAGTGGACCGATCGACGTCCACGCTGTACCTGCACGCGCTCAACATTTACCAAGAGGCTGACATCGAAAAGATCCGTCAGGAAGTCCAGAACATTGAAGCCGGCTTGATCCGCATCATGGGCACCCGCGAGGAAGTCCAGGCGTTGGGAGCCGAGATCAGTCCAGGCGTGAAAGGGGCAGCCCTGTGAAGGAAATCGTCCTCATGGTTACGGCCGTGATTCTTAGCCTGGCCGCTGCCGGCGCCATTGTGCGGATCGCGATCGGTCCTTCGCTGCTGGACCGGGTCTTGGCATCCGACGTTTTGCTGGCCATTCTCGGCGCAGCCTTGGCGATCGACATGGCGGTGAACCGGCACCTGAATAACCTGATGCTGCTGGTAGCGCTGGCCGTGATCGGCTTTATTGGCTCGGTGACAGTAGCCCGGTTCGTGGCTGAGCGGAGGGAACAGAGCAATGAGTCCTGATGCCACCGGCGTGGATGCCGTCATCGACGGTGTGACCGCTGTGTTCCTGGTGGTGGGAGCGCTGATGTCCCTCGGTGCCGCGGTGGGTTTGCTGCGTTTCCCTGACCTGATGAGCCGCATGCACGCTGCTACCAAACCGCAGGTCCTGGGCTTGTTCCTCATGCTGGCGGCCATCGGCCTGCAGATGCGGACCTGGTGGGTTTGGCCCGTGCTGTTGGTGGCATGGATTTTCCAGCTGCTGACCGCGCCCGTGTCGGCACACATGGTGGGTCGGGCCGCGTACCGCACCAAGCACGGCCACCGGGAGATGCTGACCAAGGACGAACTTGAGGCCGTCGTTCAGAGGGCGGCTGCGGGGCAAGTCGACCCGTAGGGTTAAAGCCAACGCGGGGTCACTTCCGGCCCATCCCAGGGGGATTTATGGGCCGGAAGTGACCCCGCGTTGCTTCAAACGGTGATGCGCTAGACGATGTCCTGGGACTTCGCGAAGCGGGCGATGGCACGCTGGGTGCCCCTGCTGGCCAGCACCTGGATGAGTGTGCTCACGAACGCCGAGATCAGGGCGAAGGTGAGGGCGGAGCGAAGGCTCGTTTCCATGTCATCGTTGCCTGTGGGCGGCTTGTTGCCTGTGGCCTTTTCCCACCCTTTGTTGACGAGTTTTGTTCCGACGAAGCCTGCCCCGAGGCTTACTCCGGCGCCGATCAGCTTGAAGAAGAGGTTCATGCCCCCAGCCTAGCCGCAACGCGTGGACCGGCAACGCTAGCGGCGGCTTTCCCGTTCCTTGAGGAAGGCGGCCAGGGAGCCTGCAGGTGCCAGCACGGGGACGACAGGGTGATCGGCCGACCATACGGCGCCGACGGTCCCGTATCCGGCGATTTCCTTGAGGAGGTAGAAGGTGGGCGGCATCAGTTTCAGGGTGCCTGCTGCCTCTGCCGCGAGGATTCCCTCCACGGGCATCCACAGGGATTGCCACGCTTCGGTTGTTTGGTGGTGGGGCTCCATGTCCGTCGAGGGCCTGGCCACATAGAAGAACGTGTCGAAACGCTTGGGCATGTCGATCGGGGTAATCCAGTTGGCCCATGGGCGCAGGTCACTGGCGTCGATGCTCAGTCCGGCTTCCTCACGGACCTCCCGGATCGCGGCTGTGAGCACCATTCCTGCTTTGGCAGCGGCATCGTCGGAACCGATGGAGCTGGCCTGCCAGTCCGCCGCATGGCTGCTGAGCAGTTCGGTGGCGTAGTCCCACCCGGAGTGGTCGGCGGGGTCCACGCGTCCTCCCGGGAAAACCACCATTCCTGCGGCGAAGTCCATGGTGCTGACCCTGTGCTGGACGAACGCCTCGAGCCCGGACGGGGTATCGCGGAGCAGGATGACGCTTGCGGCGAGGCGTGCTTCAGCCACGTCAACGTTGTCTGGGAGGCCAGAGCCGGGTTGGTCCGTCATGAAGTGTGCCCCTTCGCTTTGGATGTTGCTGGATCATTCTCTCAGGTCCGTTGCGAGGCCTGGTGTGCGTGCCAAAGCGTGGGGCAAGGGTGCAGAGTGGGCCTCGCAAAAGCGCGTTCGTTGGGTTGCGAGGCCTGGTGTGCGTGCCAAAGAGTGGGGCAAGGGCGCAGAGTGGGCCTCACAACGGTGGGGGTGGGCCGGAATGTGACCGGACCGCAGTCCCCACCGCGGAGTGCAGGTGTAAACTGAACCAGCCCAGCAGGGCAGATTTAATAACGACAGGGGAGCGCCGCCGTCGGAACCTGCAGAGATGCGGGAGCCGCGAGGGCGCTGAGAGTGCGGACAGCCGCAGACCCTCGAACCTGATCCGGTTAGTACCGGCGCAAGGGAGTCGAGCTTCTCAGAGTGTCCGGAACCGGGCGGCGCAGGCCGGCCGGGTAATCCGGGGAGCACTTTCCCCTCCTGTAACTCAGGAGGCAGAAAAATGACCACGGTAAGCGTGAAGAAGACCAGTTATAACTGGCGTGTTGTAGACATTGTGGTGGCAGCCTTGATCGCCATCGCCGGCGGCGTGATTTTCTGGGCATGGTCCCAAGGCGCCGCACTGGTATCCATCCCCATGAACGCGGCGTATCCGCCGCTGACGGGCCTGATCGCTGGCGGTTGGATGATTCCGGCGGTCCTGGGCATGCTCATCATCCGTAAGCCGGGTGCCGCCCTGTTCTGCGAGTCCGTTGCTGCCACAGGCGAACTCATCATGGGCTCCCAGTACGGCACCACCGTACTGATCTCCGGCGTCCTTCAGGGCCTTGGCGCGGAGCTCATCTTCGCCGCGTTCCTCTACAAGAAGTTCAACCTGCCCACCTCGCTCCTTGCCGGTGCAGGTGCGGGCCTCTTCTGCGGCCTCAACGACTCGTTCCTTCCCTGGGGCTGGAACATCGCCTACGAGGCAATCGACAAGCTCACTTACATCACGTTCACCACGATCTCCGGGGCGATCATTGCGGGCGCACTGTCATGGATTGCCACCCGCGGCCTGGCGAAAACCGGCGTCCTTAGTTCCTTCGCGTCGCGCAAGGCCGCTTCGGAGCCCGTCTTTAGCTGATGCCCGTCATTGAACGCGGCGGCCACGTCCGGCCTGCCGCCATCACAGCCGAGGGCTGGGGATGGCGGCACGCCGGAAGGGCCACGCCAGCCATCCAAGGCCTTGACCTCAGGATCGAACCGGGGGAGCGGGTACTGCTGCTCGGCCCCTCGGGTGCGGGCAAGTCCACGCTCCTGCATGCCCTCGCGGGGGTGTTGGGGGACGAAGAAGACGACTCGGACGAGACTGGCTCGCTGCTGCTGGACGGCGCTTCTCCCCGGGAGCAGCGCGGCCGCGCAGGTCTGATGCAGCAGGACCCGGAAACGCAGGTTGTCCTGTCCCGGGTGGGGGACGACGTCGCCTTCGGCGCCGAGAACCTGGCCGTGCCGCGGGAGGAAATTTGGGCCCGCGTCCATGAAGCGCTCGACGACGTCGGGTTGCGGACCGCTGCCGGCGGCGGACTGGCGTTGGATCATCCGACGGCGGCCCTGTCCGGCGGGCAGAAACAGCGCCTCGCGCTTGCGGGGATTTTGGCGATGCGGCCCGGGCTGATCCTGCTGGACGAACCAACGGCCAACCTGGACCCAGCAGGGGTCCTTGAGGTGCGGGACGCAGTGGGCCGCTGCCTCGACAAGACCGGAGCCACCCTTGTTGTGGTGGAACACCGCGTGTCTGTGTGGAAGGACCTGGTGGACCGGATTGTGGTGTTGCAGCCAGGATCCGGCGGCAACGGCACTCCGGGCGTCCTGTTGGACGGGGCGCCGGAGCAGGTCCTGTCCGAGGCCCGGACCATGCTGATGGCAGCCGGCGTCTGGGTTCCCGGATACGTCCCGGCAACCCGTGCCCGGCGCACTGAGACCTCCGCCGCGCAACTGCTTCTTGCCGCCCAGGATGTGGCAGTCTCGCGAGAAAAGCCCCGCCGAAAGGGATTCCGGACCATCTCTCCGGTTCCTGTGCAATCCGATGTCAGCGCCCAGGTCAGGGCGGGCCAAGCGCTCACCATCACTGGTCCGAATGGTGCCGGTAAGTCTACGTTCGCGCTCACGCTGGCCGGCCTTTTGGCGCCGGTGGACGGCAAAGTGAGTGCCGCCGTCGAGCTTTCAGAAGGGGCCGGGATCGACCCGTTCAGGTGGAAGGCTGACCAGCTGATTTCCCGCATCGGGACCGTATTCCAGGAACCCGAGCACCAGTTCGTCACGGGCAAGGTGCTGGATGAGCTGATGTTTGGTCCGAAGCACCTTGGCCATGGCGAGGAACGCGTGGACGAACTGCTGGAGCGGTTGCGGCTCACGCATCTGGTGAACGCGAACCCGTACACGCTGTCCGGCGGCGAGAAGCGCAGGCTTTCGGTGGCCACGGTGCTCGCCGCGCATCCCAAAGTCCTTGTCCTCGATGAGCCCACGTTCGGCCAGGACGCGAACACCTGGGCCGAGCTGGCGTCGTTCCTTTCGGAGTTGCTCGACGCCGGAACGGCTGTGGTCTCCGTAACCCACGACCAGGAGTTCAGCGCCGTGCTGGGCGGCACGGAGCTGCGCCTGGACCCCGCGGCACGTGCAGCAAGCCGCCAGGAAGCCGGTGCAGCATGAGGGACGCATTGAACCTGCGGGGTAATCACGCCCTGCTGACCACAGCGAACCCGCTGGCCAAGTTCGTCGCGGTCTTCCTGATTTCGCTGGTGCTGGCCCTCTCCATCGACTGGGTCTCAGCATCAACCGCGCTCGTTGCCGAGCTGGCGCTGTTCCCCCTTGCCGGGCTCACGCTGCGGCTTTTGTGGCAGCGGGCCTGGCCGTTGATCATCGCTGCGGCGATTGGTGGCTGGAGCACAGCGATCGTGGCGGCTGACAGCGGCGCTGTACTGCTCGACGTCGGACTCTGGTCCATCAGCGAAGGTTCCCTTGAGCTCGGGCTGGGTTTCATGCTGCGCGGCCTGGCGATTGCCCTTCCGGCGATCCTCCTGATGACCTGCACCGACCCAACGGACCTGGCCGATGCCTTGGCACAGAAAGCGAAGCTGCCGCACCGGTTTGTCCTGGGATCCCTCGCTGCCATGCGCTTGGTGGGCCTCATGGCCGAAGAATGGCAGACCATTGGCATGGCCCGCCGTGCACGGGGTGTCGGTTCGCAAGGCAACCCGTTCCAGCGGTTGAAAGCCACCCTCGGCCAGAGCTTCGGGTTGCTGGTCCAGGCTGTCCGGCGGGCTTCGCGGTTGGCTGTGACCATGGAAGCGCGGGGCTTTGGCGGCGGCCAGCGGACGTGGGCGCGCGAATCCACGTACTCGGTGCTGGATATCTGGGTGGTCCTTGGCGGAGTGGTCATCGCAGCGGGTGCTGTGCTGGCCGCCGTGGGCGCCGGGACGTGGAGCTTCGTCTGGCGCTAACGGGCGGCGCGGTCCTGGACTTCATCGAATCCCGCCCGGGTGAGGAAACCCAGCTGTGCCTCCTTTTCCGCGAGCTGGACGATGGGTCCAAGTTCGAAGCATGTTGCCTCGAGGCGACGGAGGGCCTTGGCGTTGCGGGCATCGGGTTCCACAACGATCCGGTCCTTGCCCGGCAGGGAAAACATGTACTTGATCAATGACGTGGCCAGCCGGGGCGTGAAGTGCGGGATGGGGCGCGTGGCCGGAGCCAGCAGCAGGTGCATGCCGATGTCTTCCTCGCGGGCGGGGTACGCCTCGCCCACGGGGTCGTGCATGGGCTCGTAGGTCTGGAACAACGCCAGTGCCTCCCCGTCCAGGGTCACCAGGAACGCGTGGTGTGTCTCCAGTGAGTCCAGGAATTCGTAGATGCCCAGGACCTCCTCAAAGGTGTGCTCGGTCATTCCCCAGAACCTGGCGCGCGGCTGGGTCACCCACTCAAAGACAAGCCCTAAGTCCTCGTTGGGGACCAGCGGGACG
Organism: Arthrobacter sp. fls2-241-R2A-172; assembly: GCF_030208885.1. NCBI lineage: Bacteria > Bacillati > Actinomycetota > Actinomycetes > Micrococcales > Micrococcaceae > Arthrobacter > Arthrobacter sp. fls2-241-R2A-172. Next base: position 25,647 of record NZ_JARVTB010000013.1, read on the forward strand.
ATCCGCAGGGCGCCCCATCCTTCGAGTTCTTCGGAGTAGACGGTGGTGCGGGCGGAGAAGTCCGGGGCGGTGGTGGTCATGGCTTCCTTCGGGTGCTGGGTATTCGGGTGCGACTGGGTGCAGAAGTGTCAGGGTTCGTCTTTGCTCAGGACCGACCAATCCGTGGCCACCGTGGCAAGCTGCCCGGCGGTCCACAGGGGCAATTGGTCGGCGAAATGCTGGTGGCCCGGTGTTCCAGCGGCGCCGAAGGGAACAATCCACCGGCTGTTCCGGCGCTCGGCCAGGTCCCAGACATAGCGGGCCACAGGGCCGCGGAAGCTCCGGTCATCCATGCCCGGGAGGCTCTCAGTGCACAGCACGCATCCGGTGTCACCGCTGAGGCCGGCAGTTGGCGCGGCGTCGGCAAGGGAACCGGGGAGGAGATGAACGGCCAGAAGCTTATGGCGGTCACCCCATGAAGCTCCGTCCAGAAGTGCCTCTTCCAGCGCCGCGTCTTCAAGACTTGCAGCCGCTTCCACTCCAGCATCGATGCCGAGCTCCGAACCTCGGAGCAGCAGCGTCTCAAGGGCGAAACCGACCCGGGAGGGAACGGACAACCACGGCCCGAATAACGGTGAATAGCCTGCGGGGTCGTTCAATGCAGCAAGGGATGGGTGCTTGGCCAAGCGTTGGACCAAGGCACCCCTCCACCCGGAAAAAAGGGCAGCCGGCTTGCTGCCGGCATCCATCCGGCCATCCCAGCGAAGCAGTCGTGAGCGCACTTCCTTGGCCTCCCGGGACAGGTCAGCGGGATCCAAGGCGGCCAGGATCGAGCGGTACAACGGCCATGGACCCAGCAGAGTATCCATGTGGATGGCCTGCATGTGGTCGGGAGCGAGAGGGCCTTCAACCGCTTCAAGCAGCTCGCGGATCCGCGCGGCCCGGTATGCCGGTGCGAACTCCATGGCGACGGCGTCCCCACCGCCTGCTGCGCGGTCATTCGCGCTGACGGCGAACGTTTCAACCGCGGACCGGGGAAGGATCACGTATTGCCCGTCCCACGCATGGCGGGCTGAGTACGCGGGTGCGGGCAGGCGACGGTTGGCGGGATTCCGCTGGGGGACGAGCCCGGCGACAAACTGCGTCACGTTTCCGGACGTGTCAGCGGCAATCACACTGTTGACGGGTTCCACCCATGCATCCAAGGCCGCTTCCACCGCGGAGACGCTCCGGCTCCGCAGCAGCGGCAGGAGGGCCTCAAAACCCAGCCGCCCCTCAACCCGCGCGGGGAACCGCAAACTCAGGGCGCCGCCGTCGGGCGTTTCGGAGATGACAGGTCCGCGGGCGGTCTCAATAATGTCCACGGACACGGACTCACCGTTGCGGACGTGAATGGTTTCCAGATTCACTACGACGGTTTCCCAGCCTTCCGCGCCCCGTGCCTCGATGCGCTCGCCGGAGTAGTCGGTGACCCGGCGCAGCTCTTCCTCGAAGAGGTCCTGGTAGTCGGCCATGGCGTTGGTGACAGCCCACGCGGTGTGCTCTGTCTGGGCGAAGTGCGGAAGGCCGGGAACTCCTGGAAACGCGAACCCGACGGCGTCGAATTCCGGGCAGGCGAGCCGCACCTGCTGGTACACGCCGGGCAGTTCCATGAGGCGGTGCGGGTCACCGGCAACCAGTGGCAAACCGCTCACGGATACCGAACCATGGGCCGCCCAGGCGTTGCTGCCGGACCACACCGGAGCTTCGATACTGAACAGGCTGACGGCATCCTCGCCGAGGGTCCTTGCGACGTGGGCGCGGAACAACTTGTTGGGGAACGTGGAAAAGAGGATGTGGTGAACCAGGAAGACGCCAAGGGGGGTCCAGGGATTCCACGGCTCGGGGCTGCTACCCGACTCGGTGAATTCCGGGCTGTCCCGGAGGCCGTCGGCCAGTGCGCGGTTGACGCCGTCCACGTACTGACCACACCAACGTTGGGTGTCGGCGTCGAGGTTCTCGAAGCAACGGCGGGCGGTGTCATCCAGCCGTGCCTGCCGGGCGAACCGGTCCCAGGCCACCGCGTCTGCGCCAAGTACTTCCGCTGTGCGCCCCTCGGATCGCCAGCGCTCCAATTCGATCTGCCAGGACCGGTCAATCGCGGCATTGTGGCCCTGCATGAAGGCCAGTTCATTGGCAGATCCGGCCCAGAGATGCGGGATTCCCCACGTGTCCCGGTACGTTCCCGGGCCGCCTGCCGGACCGGATTGTTGCGTCGGGGCAGGCGTCATCTTCTCGATCACTTTCATACTTAGGTTAGGCTTACTTAAGTTCAAGATAAGTGGCTTTGGCTCCGTGCACAAATCGTGGCCATTCGTGAAGGAGAGTTCCTTGAAGCGCAATTGGGAAGGCGTGGTCCTCAAGGTGATGGGCGCCAAGGACTTCACCCTGAAGGTGACGGGGCGCGAGGAAATCACCCCGGATTTCCTCCGAATCCATGTACGCGACGGCGGACTCCTGCATCGCAGCGGGCTGCACCCCACCATGTGGATCCGATTGTGGTTCGACGACTCCGGAAAAGCGCACCAGCGCGCCTACACCGTGGTGAACGCGGACCCGGCAGCCGGCACGTTCAGCATGGACTTCGCGATGCACGACGGCGTGGCGGCGGATTGGGCATGGTCGGTACAAGCCGGCGAAACCATCGAGGCCACCGTCCAGGGCAGCTCATTCACCTTCCCACAACCCACCCCGCGCCGCATCTGGGTGGTGGGGGACCCCGCGTCCATCCCCGCCATCAACTCACTGCTGGACGAACGGGACCGATGTGCCCCCGGAGCGGCGCCGGTGACGGCCTGGTTGGAATACCAGCACGACGCCGACACCTCACTGCAGGTGCGCACGTCCGGTTCCGACGTCGTCACCTGGATTCCGCGCAAACGTGACGGGGCTGCCTTGGTGGAGGAGGTCCGCCGCGCCCTTGTGGCAGACGTGGTCTCGGCCTCTGAGGACTTCTTCTGGGTAGCCTGTGAAGCGTCCAGCACGAGGGCCATCGTCAAGCATCTGCGCAAGGAGCTCGGTGTGGACAAGCACCGCATTGACGCCTTGGGATACTGGCGGGCTTAGGACTCCCTCCAGCTCAGGAAACCCTTCTGCCCGTCCGGCGGCGTAAGGACCACATCACGGCCGTACTTCTTTTTTGCTTCGGATCCAATGAACGCGTCGGGAACGATCCGGACCGCCTTGGCAACTTTGCCGTCCTTCATGAAGACGAACAATGCCGGCGATGCCGTATAGCGGTTTTCCTTGGTGATGGGTTCGCCGAAAGCCGCTTCGATGTCTTTGGCCAAGGTCCCCTCCATCACGAAGCCGGCCTGGTCCCATTCGAAATCAGTGGCATCGGCAAGCTTCAAAGCGGTGCCCTTCGTTGCGGCTTCGAGTACTTGGCTGTTGAGTTTGTCGTTGGATTCGGGCATGACAGATCCTCCCAGGGAGCAGGCGGCCAGTATGCAGGCCAGGACGAGGGCGACCAGGCCCAGCAGGGCAGCGGACGTTCGCCCTTGGGGTCGGGCCGGGTCAAGATGTGGTGGGTTCACGAGGTGGTCCGCGATTCGTCGTTGAAATCCGGGTCCTCGCCCGGGGCCGGCGGCGCGTTGCCTGCGTCTCCGGTCTGATCCATGGGGACCTGGTTGGACGGTTGTGGCAGCAGGTCGGGACCCACCACCACGGTGTCCCCGTTGTTGACTGCGTCCTCAATCAAATCTGCGAGCTCCTCCGCGCTGGCGTCCGGGTGGGCGATGGCCACGTTCCGGCCTACTTCATTGTTGTACAGATCCATGGCCTCGCGCGGGGCAGGGTTACCGGGGAGTTGCTCGTGTGCCGTGGCGTAGTCCTCAGCCCACTCTGCGCCGAATTCCTTCACCATCAGGGCGTTCCAGTACGCATGGCGGAAGGCGTCGTTCTGGTCGTCGTTTTGGTCTGCGCTGGGGAAGCGTTCATCAGCGACATTGAAGGCGTCATCGTGGATGCCCTTGAAAGCGTTCAGTTCGAAAGGTCCAAGACCATTCAGCATTTCGGCCTCCTTCTCGGTGACAACCCTCTGGTCCACCACGAACTTCAAAGGGTCCCAATCGCCCGGCCAGTTGGTTGTCTCCGCATCGCTGACCTGGTATTCCTCGAGGATTTCCTGCGGGCTGGGGCGGCCGGGGTCGGTGTTCGTGGCGGCCCACTGAATGGTTCCGCTTCCACCGGACCCGCCACCGACGGAGGCTTCCATGGAAGCACCCGATTGCTCCTCTGCGTTACCACGTGCAGACTTTGATGCCTCGTCAATTCCGCGTGACACCAGGTCCAGCAATGGGCGTAAGCTTCCATGCCACTCGGCAGCGAAGCGTTGGGCATCCTGACCTTGCCAATAGCCGCTTCTGGTGATCAGGGAGTCCAGCTCGCGTGCCCGCGCCGTCAGCATGGAGGCGCCGTGCGCCAAAGACTTTGAGAGTGCTTTGAGTTGGTCGACGTCGGCGCCGTAGAAAGCCATGTTTCCCCCTTGAACTTTGGTGCAATGTTTCGCCATCGGGCTGTTGAGCACAATGGGGACAACTTCCCCTGTGGAAAGGGAGGCGCCTTACCCGCATAGGCGACTACCGACGTCGAGCTTCATATCTCACGGTACGGGTACGGTGTGACATTAGCCGCTCGAACGGAGTTCTGCTGGCAACTTCTAGCTCATCTGTGATATTTCTGGGTTATGACGCAAGCAACGCCAGAACATATAGGCCTCCTGCTCCGCAACGCTCGGGGCGAAAAGGGCTGGACGCAGGGGCAGTTGGCTACCGAGCTGGGAACCAGCCAAAGCGCAATCGCCCGCATGGAACAGGGCAAGCAGAACCTGAGCCTCAGAATGATCGAACGCCTTGAAGCGATTTTTGGGCGATCCATCGTAAAGGTCGGCAAACCCCAGATGACCCACCTGCGGGTAGAAGGTGGCCGGACGCTCGCCGGCGAGGTTGACGTCAACAGCAGCAAGAACGCCGGCGTGGCGCTTCTTTGTGCAAGCCTCATCAACCGTGGCACCACCACGCTGCGCCGCCTGGCCCGCATCGAGGAAGTCAACAGGATCGTTGAGGTCCTGACCTCCATCGGTGTCGAGTGCACGTGGCTCAACGGCAGTGATCTCCGGATCCGCAGGCCCGAGGTCCTGGACCTCGAATCGATGGACGTCGACGCCGCCCGCCGTACCCGCAGCGTCATCATGCTTTTGGGTCCGTTGCTGGATGAGACCAGCGAGTACCTGCTGCCCTACGCCGGGGGTTGCGACCTCGGAACCCGCACTGTTGAGCCGCACATGCAGGCCCTGCGGCAGTTTGGACTCGCTGTGGAAGCCCGCTCCGGGTTCTACTCGGTGACCGCACCACCCGCCGACGGCGATGACCGGTCCTTCGTCCTGACCGAACGCGGCGACACCGTAACCGAGAACGCCATCATGGCAGCCGCCCACCGCGAAGGTACAACGGTCATCCGCAACGCCAGCCCCAACTACATGGTCCAGGACCTCTGCTTCTACCTGCAGGGGCTCGGCGTAGAGATCGAAGGCGTAGGCACCACTACCCTCAAGATCACGGGCCGTCCGGCGATCGATGTGGAGATCGAGTACTTCCCGTCCGAGGACCCCATCGAGGCCATGAGCCTCATCACCGCGGGCATCGTCACCAACTCGGAGGTCACCATCCGCCGGGTGCCCATCGAGTTCATGGAGATCGAGCTCGCCACCCTGGAGCAGATGGGCCAGAATCTGGAAGTCTCGGGCGAGTACATGGCCCGCAACGGCCGGACCCGCCTGGTGGATGTGACCACCAAGCCCTCCGAACTCCGGGCACCCCAGGACAAGATCCACCCCATGCCCTTCCCCGGCCTGAACATCGACAACCTGCCGTTCTTCGCCGTGATCGCAGGCAACGCCGAGGGCCAGACCATGATCCACGACTGGGTCTACGAGAACCGCGCGATCTACTTGACCGAGCTCAACAAGCTCGGTGCCCAGGTGCAGCTGCTGGATCCGCACCGGATCTACGTCAACGGACCCACCAAGTGGCGTGCCGCGGAAATCGGCTGCCCGCCGGCCCTGCGCCCGGCAGCCTGCCTGCTCCTGGCGATGCTGGCGGCCCGGGGAACGTCCGAGCTGCGCAACATCTACGTGATCGAGCGTGGATACGAGGACCTGGCAGAGCGACTGAACACCATCGGCGCGAAAATCGAGTACTTCCAGGACTAGCCTGCGGGAGCGTCGGCTTCGGCTCTTCCGGCCATGGTTCGTTGACCTGGACCCTCCGGTTCCTTCCAGGACATAAGGTAGGCCCCGGTGGCTCCTTCGATGAGGTAGAAAACGAGCGGCGGGATGTCCTTCTTGGCGATCAGGATTCCCCCGAAGACCGGAGCGCTGGCCGCTGCGGTATAGCCGATCCAACGCTGGGCGGGCGACGAAAGCAGGCTCCCGCCCAGCGCCCCGAGCGCCACAACATGCAGTGCTGAATACACAAGGAACGGCGCATTCGATCCGCGTCGGTCAGCGAAGCGCTCCAGGTCCGAGGCGCGGCGCGAAAGGCTGTAAACAAAGAACGGGGCACCGGCGAGCAGTGCGGTTGCGGCGGCAACGGCCCACTTCTTGGGCTTTCCACGTTCTTTGCCGGTGTCCGGAACGGCGCCTGCGAACGCTGCGAATCCCACCGGCACGGCGACGGTTCCGGCGGCAGCCAAGTGCTGTCCCACCACCCAGCCACGTCGACCCGCATGGAGCATCCGCAGTCGTTCTGCTGCGTCCGGCGTGATGTACACACGGCTGACAGGTGAGATTCCCACGAACCACACCACCGTGCCGGCAACGATGACTGCTCCGGCACGGCGGTAAGGATACGTCCCGCTCATGGCAGCAAGGTTAGACCTGTTTGAGGGCCTTCTCCAGATCCAGGATGAGGTCGTCCACGTCTTCCAGGCCCACGGACAAGCGAACCACGCCATCGCTCAGCCCAATTGCTGCGCGGCCCTCCGGACCCATGGCCCGGTGGGTCGTCGTGGCCGGGTGGGTGATGAGGGACTTGGAGTCGCCCAGGTTGTTGGAGATGTCGATGACTCCGAGGCCGTCCAGCAAAGCGAAGGCGGCCTCCTTCGCGGAACGTCCTGACGACGGGGACAACTCGAAAGTCAGCACTGTTCCGCCGGCCTTCATCTGCTTAGCTGCGAGCTCGTATTGCGGGTGGGACTTCAACAGCGGGTACTTGACCCAGCTGATGGCGGGCTGCTGCTCGAGCCATTCCGCGATCTTCAAAGCGGACGCAGAGCTGTGATTCACGCGCAGCCCCATGGTCTCCAAACCCTTGGTCAGCACCCAGGCGTTGAACGCGGACAGCGAAGGTCCGGTGTGCCGCATGAGCTGCTTGACCGGGCCGTCGATGAACTCCTTGGTGCCCAGGATGGCGCCGCCAAGAACGCGGCCCTGGCCGTCGATGTGCTTGGTGCCGGAATACACGATCACGTCGGCGCCCAGCTCACCACAGCGCTGCAGCAGTGGAGTGGCAAAGACATTGTCGACGACGACGGTCGCGCCGGCGGCATGCGCCAGCTCGCTGACCGCGGCGATGTCGACGATCTCCTGCATGGGGTTGGACGGAGATTCGAAAAACACGGCCGTGGTGGGCTTGGACAAGGCTTCACGCCACTGGTCCAGGTCGGGTCCGTCAACGAATACTGTCTCCACGCCCCAGCGCGGAAGGATTTCGTTGAGGATCACGAAGCAGGACCCGAACAGGGAGCGGGCGGCGACTACGCGGTCCCCGGCAGCCAGCAGGGCACCCAAGGCGGTGAATACCGCAGACATGCCGGACGCCGTCGCAAAGCAAGCCTCGGTGCCTTCCAGCAGGCGGAGCCGTTCCTGGAAGGTGGCCACGGAGGGGTTGCCGTAACGGGAGTAGACGAATCGTTCGTCCTCGCCGGTGAAGGCACGTTCGGCAGCGGCAGCCGATTCGTAGACGAAGCCGGAGTTCAGGAAGACGGCCTCGGACGTTTCCTGGAAGTTGGTGCGGTCAAGACCGCCACGGACGGCCTGGGTATCAGGATTCCAGCCAGCGGCGTCGGGATTGAAAGTCACTTAGTCGGTCCCCAGGTTCGTTGGTAGGCCACGGTTTTTCCAGCCATTTACAGTGCGCTCGCCATAGCGGTCAGGTTCGCCTTCAAAGCCCTCAAGGACGTTGTACGCGGTGAAGCCTGCCTGGGTTGCGGCGATGGCTGCTGCGATTGAACGCTGGCCGGAGCGGCACAGGAAGACGAGCTCCACGCCGTCGTCTTCGGGCGCTTGCTGCCGCAGGTCCTCAATGAAGCGGGAGTTGGGGATGCCGCCGGCGAGGTTCCACTGGATGAACAGGGGATCGTTGTCCGTGGCTTTGGTGTCCGGGATACCGATGTGGGCCCATTCGCCCTCGGCACGGACATCCACCAGGATGGCACCTGCCTCAAGTTTGGCCCACGCGTCCTGCGGGGTCAGGTCGCCTGCGTAGCTCATGCGTGGCCCTCGAACGCTTCGTCGTCGTCATTTTCAAGCTGGTCGACGGCGTCGGCCACGGCGGCGTCTGCGTGGGCGATCGCTGCGGGAAGCACGATTGCCTGGGCGACGATGACGTCCGTGCCGTTAAAGGTGGCTGCCGGGCTGCCATGGAGCACATAGCCCTCGGCGAGTGCGGAGCTGATCCGCTCGCAGAAATCGCGGGTGTCCGGGCCTGTGATCAGGCGGTAGGAAAGTTTTTCTTCAGTGGGTTCAGGCATTGCTGGTGCTCCTCAGTCACGCTTGCAGTTCGAATTTGTCCGATACGCCGAGTAGTCACCTGAGGCACCCCGCCGGAGAGAGGGTTGCCGACCAGCAAGTCAGGGCTTCGCGCTGGTACTCATTACTCAAGAAAAACGTAGCATTCAGGGCGCCTGGGCTGCATGTGGCGGGGGTTTGCCCGCCGTCATGTTGCGTAACCGGAGGGTGCTGTGGCAGGACCCATTTATGACGTCCCGGGAGCATAATTGACCCAGTACGTCCCCCTGTAACTTCGCAAGAAACCAGGTCGCGGTGAACGAACAGAGCAGTCCTACACTCAAGGCCATGCTGCATTTTGGATGGTTCGTGGGCCACGGATTCGGAGTTCAGGGTTGGGGGACGCCCGGCTACGGGCTGGGCTATGACTGGAAGAAGCCTGCCCTGTACCAGGAGGCCGTGCGGGCCTTCGAGCGATCCGGGCTCGACCTGTTCATCATCGAGGACTCACTTACCGTTCCTGATACCTACGGCGGTACGGCCGAGGTGTCCTTGGCGCACGCTTCCTTCGCGCCCAAGCACGACCCCCTCGCATTGGTTCCCTACCTGCTCTCCGCCACAGAGCACCTCGGGATCGTGCCCACGGTCAGCGCTTCCTTCTACCCGCCCTTCACTGCCGCCCGGCTGCTGGCCACCTTGCAGCACTTCTCAGAGGGGCAGCTTGGCTGGAACGTGGTGACTTCCGGCAGCGACCTCGCCGCGCAGAACTACGGGCTGGACCAGCAGATTGAACACGACCTGCGGTATGAGAAAGCGGAGGAATTCGTCGACGTCGTGAGGCGGCTTTGGCGGAGTTGGGAACCAGGCGCCGTGCTTGAGGACGTTTCCGCCGGGGTATTCGCAGACCACACCAAGGTTCACCCGATCAACCATGAAGGCGACTTCTTCAAGGTCCGGGGCCCGCTGAACACGGCGCCCCTGCCGGAGGAGCCCGTGTTGGTTCAGGCCGGGGCTTCACCCCGCGGCAAGGCCTTCGCTGGCGGGCATGCCGATGTAGCGATCGCCTTGGCACGAGGCGCAGACGGGATGAAGGCATACCGGGACTCCATCCGTGCCGAGGCTGCGAAGGCCGGCAGGAACCCCGATGACGTGAAGGTCCTGTTTGTCCTCAAGCCCACGGTGGTCGGTTCGGCTGCGGAAGCTGAGGAGCTGCGTGCCCAGCGGCGTGAGCTCACCCAACGGGACATCGACAGCCAGCTCAACTCCATCTCCTACCTTTCTGTCATCGACTTCAAGCAGTTCGACCTCGATGCCCCGTTGCCCGAGCTGACTACCAACAGCAACCAGGGCACCTTGGAGCACTTCGCCAAAGCAGCGCCGCCAGGTTCCACGCTTCGCCAGATCCTGCAGGCCCGTAGCGGCGGGGCAGGGGACTCGATCATCGGTACGGTGGGCGAAATCGCCGACTATCTCGAGGAGACCGGCTCCGCGGTGGGCGGCGACGGGTTCCTTTTCTCCGGCTTCGTGGATCCCGTGACGGTGCATGGAGTGCTGGACAAACTAACCCCTGAGCTGCGTCGGCGGGGGTTGTTGAGGAAGAGTTACGGCAACGGCGGATTCCGGCAGAACCTCCTGGACTTCTGATGACGTCTGATGATGCGGGGACCCTGGTGGTAGGGACGGCCCCGATACGCGCTGAACGCTTGGCCCTGGTTGCCAGCAACGACTCGTTTCACGTGAAACTCAACCATGATGCGTTGACTTTAATCGGCCGATCCCGGGAGATCCTGGAGCAGGTTGCGGCGTCCGGCCAGCGGGTCTACGGGCTCAATACCCTGCTGGGATCCGGTCGTGACACCGTTGTGGAGGACAAGTCGATCCTCAACTATCAGGTTCAGGTTGTCCGGTATCACAACAGTGGCGTGGGCCCATATCTGGACCGCGCCGCCGCCCGGGCCGTCATTCTTGCCCGCCTTGTGGGATTCAGCCGTGGTGGCTCAGGAGTGCGTCCCGACACGGCCCGTTTCTATGCCGAACTCCTGAACCGCGGCGTCCACCCCGCCATCCCTTCCGAAGGCTCAGTGGGCTCATCGGACCTCACCCAACTCGCCGCCGTCGCGGCTGTGGCCCTCGGCGAAGGTGAAGCGTTCGATTCCCACGGCACCTTGGTCCCGGGGGCCAAAGCGCTCGCCGATGCCGGGCTGCAGCCCCTCACTCTCGCAGCCGGTGAGGCCCTGTCACTGGTGAGCGCGAACTCCTACTCCGTGGGCGTCGGTGCCCTGGTCCTTAGGCGACTGCGGCACCTGGCCGAACTTGCCGACGTCGCGCTTTCCTTGTCCCTTGAAACCATCGCAAGGTACGACGGCGGCGGGAACCTCAGCCCGTTTTCGCCGGCGATCCAGGCAGCCAAGGCAGTGAACGGGCAGCGGGACTCGGCCGCTGCTGTTCGTCGACTTTTGAGCGGCGGCTGGCTGGAGGATGTCCGGGCTGAGGTTTCGGTTCAGGACGCCCTCTCCTTCCGGGCCGCACCGCAGACACACGGGGCATTCCGGTCCTTGGTGTCGGATCTGGGTGAGGCGCTGGAAGTGGAACTCAACGGTCGCGGTGATAACCCGTTGGTGGATGTCGGGTCCGGGCAGGTGGTGTCTGGCGGGAATTTCCAGCCCACCCAGTTGGCGCTGTCCTTTGAAGTGTTGCGGCTCGCTTTGGCCCATGTGGGCATCTCCAGCGAGCGGCGCATCGCCAAGTTGTACCCGCCGCAACGGGCCATCCGCGCAAAGCACCTGGCGGCGGCCGCCAACGGGTCTGGCCTTGCACAGGAAGAACTGCCGGGATTGCTCTGGTACTCCGCAGCGGGGCTCCTCGCTGAACTCAAATTCCTCGCCGCACCGGCAACCCTTGGAGCACCAACCCTGTCCGCCGACGTCGAAGACCACTCCACCCTGGCCCCGCTTGCGTTGCAGCAACTCGAAAAGTCGGTGGAGGCCTTGGAGAAGTTGTTGACGATTGAGGCCCTCACGGCGTCCTACCTGCTGCTCGAGGCAGGGGCGGCGCAGCCACTCGGTAAGGGGACGGGCGCCGTCGTCGGTCGCTTGGCCGATGTGCTGGCGGACCGTCCGTCCGCGTCGGATCTGGTGGAGCGGGCGCGGGCGGAACTGCGCGGCCTCGTGCACCACGTCATCGGGTCCGAAGGAGGGGAATCATGGTGAACACCGACATCCGCAAACACGGCGCGCACTCAGCAGGTCCAACACCGGACGTGCTGGATGCTTCAGTCCTGGAGAAGGTGGGAAACACCCCGCTGGTGAAACTTGAGGCCCTGAGCCGTGGGTTGGGCAGCGCCGTCCACATCAAACTCGAATCCGAGAATCCCGGCGGCTCCATTAAGGACCGCACGGCGTTGAGCATGGTCCGTGCCGCAGAACGCTCCGGGGAGTTGAAACCGGGCGCCACGATCGTGGAGAGCACCTCCGGGAACACCGGGATCGGGCTGGCCCTGATCGGGCACCTCACCGGCCACCCTGTTGTTGTCATCACCGGTGACACCATCTCGCAGGAGAAGCTCGCTGCACTGCACAACTACGGCGCGCGTGTGATCCTCACCGACTGGAACGCCCCCTCCGAATCGCCGGAGAATGCCCGTGCCGTGGCGGCGCGCATCACCGCAGAGACGCCCGGCGCCTGGCGGCCGATGCAGTTCGATAACCCTGCCAATCCCGCCGCGCATTATGAGAACACAGGTCCTGAAATCTGGGAACAGACGGGTGGCCTGATCACACATTTCGTGGCAAGCATCGGGACCGGAGGGACCATCAGCGGCAACGGGCGGTTCCTGAAGGAGCAGGTGGCAGCTTCACGCCCGGGCGGCCACCTGGAGGTCGTGGGTGCGGACCCCTACGGATCCGCGTACAGTGGCGGCCACCCCGGCGAAATCCTGGTGGATGGCGTGGGCAACTCGTGGCCCGAACCCGAGTGGCCCAAGGCATTCAACCGCGGGATTGTGGACCGTTTCCTCCGGATACCCAACGACGAGGTCTTCACCACCGTGCACCGGCTCCTGGACGAAGAGGGGCTCGCCCTGGGGCCGTCGTCCGGGCTTGCGGTGGCCGCAGCCCTCCGGGTGGCCCGCGCTGCGCCGCACGGTTCGGTGGTGGTAGCCATAGCCCCCGACGCCGGCACCAACTACCTGAGCAAGGCTTTCAACCCGGTGTGGCTGGCTGAGCACGGCATCCGCCTCGCCGCCGACGTTCCCGACGCCCGCAACCCCCTCCAGTAGACGCTCGCTCACGTTCCGCCCGTTTGGGCCGGACGCTCGCTCACGTTCCGCCCGCTTGGGCCGGACGCTCGCTCACGTTCCGCCCGCTTGGGCCGGGCGCTCGCTCACGTTCCGCCCGCTTGGGCCGGGCGCTCTCTCACGTTCCGTTTTGTTACTTCTTCGTCGCGCGGACGGGATGCTCGCTCAGAATCGACAGTCGATTGAAGGCGTTAATCCCGATTGCTGCCATGCAGAGGACGCTGATCTGTTCGTCGCTGTAGTGCTGGCGCGCCTGTTCGAAGAGTTCAGGACTAGGCCTCGAGCTGCTCATGCGCGTGATCTGTTCTGCGATCTCCATGGCTACCACTTCAGCTGGTTCGAACAGCTGGACTTCCCGGTACACGGCCACCAAGGAAAGCCTCTGTTCTGTTTCGCCGTACTTCAATGCCCGCCGGTGATGAAGATCCAGGCAAAATGCACAGCCGTTGATTTGCGAGGATAAGTAATTTATGAGCTCGAGGGTTCGCCGCGGAACACCTAGCCGGTCAGCTTCTTCGACGAGCTGTTGGGAATAGTGGCTGAGCGTGGCGTAGAGGTCGGGCTGCTGCTTATCCAGATAGCCGGCAAGACGTGGTTTTGTTTCCTGTTCGGGCATGGTTGGAGCCTAACGCAACGCACGCGGGCCAACGAAGTGAGTGAGCGTTGGGGTGATGGGGGTGGGATGTGAGTGAGCGTTGGGGTGATGGGGGTGGGATGTGAGTGGGCGTCAGACGGCACCAGCCCCTGGGAAACCGTTCAGGTTGTCCAGGGGCTGGTTCTTCGTCACGCGAGGTCGGGAGGCTCCGGGCCTAAGCGCCGGCAACCTTCTTGAGCGACCGCCGTCGTCCGTACTTGAAGTAGAAGAACGCGTAGCAGGCTCCAACAAACGGAACACCGAACAACAGCGCGGCGACCTGGTTGGGATCAAAGGCAATGCCGATCAGCGACACCAGGCATAAGGCGAAGGCCAGGATCGGGACCAAGGGGAAGAGCGGGGCCTTGTAGGGGAGCGTTGAGAGGTCCCCTCCGTTCTTCACGAAGGTCCTGCGGTAGATGAAGTGTGAAGCGACGATCGACATCCAGACACCCACCGTCGCGAAGCCGGCCACGGACACCAGCACGAGGTAGACAGTGGAAGGCGCCACAACGCTGCTGATCAGCGAAGCCAGGCCGCCAAGCATGCTGACACACAGGGCGATCATGGGGATGCCGCGTTTGGTCAGCTTCTTGAAGGCTTTGGGTGCGTGGCCTTCGTCTGCCAGCGAGAACAGCATGCGGGCACAAGAGAAGAGCCCGCAGTTACCGGCCGAGAGCAGCGCCGTGATGATCACGAAGTTCATGATGTCCGCGGCGAAGGGGATCCCGAGCATGGAGAAGACGGTGACGAACGGGCTCTCATCCACGCTGACCTGCTCGTACGGGATGGTGGCCGCGATGACCACGATCGCGCCGACGAAGAAGATCATGAGCCGGATGACCGTGGTACGCATGGCCTTGGGGATGGTGGCACCGGGATTGGCCGTTTCGCCCGCTGCGACGCCGATCAGTTCGGAGCCGGAGAAGGCGTAGAAGACGGCCAAGCAGGTGACGAAGACCCCCGTGAAGCCGTTGGGGAAGAGACCATCCGGAGTGGTGAAGTTCGAGCCAAATGAGGGGTAGTCGCCGGTGGCGAGCGGGTGGAAGCCAGCCAGCGCGGCACCGCCCAGGATGATGAGGCCGACGACGGCGGCGACCTTGATCAGCGCGAACCAAAACTCAGATTCGCCGAAGACCCGCGATGAGATGGCATTCAGTGTGAAAAGGACTGTTGCGAAGACGAAGCACCAGATCCATACGTCGATACCGGGGAACCAACGTTGCATCAGGAGGCCGGCCGCGGTGAATTCGGAGCCCAGGGCAACTGCCCAGCAGAGCCAGTAAAGCCACGCGGTGGCGAAGCCCGTTGCAGGGCCGATGGTCCGGGCCGCGTAGATGTGGAAAGCGCCGGAAACGGGGAACGCTACGGCGAGTTCCCCGAGGCAGGCCATCACCAGATAAACGACGACAGCGCCGATAAGGAACGCCAGGACCGCGCCCAAGGGGCCTGCGGTGGCGATCGTGTAACCGGAACTGACGAACAGGCCAGAGCCGATGACGCCACCCATGGCGATCATCACCAGGTGCCGGGCCTCCATGGACCGGCGAAGACCTGTTGACGGGGCGTCAGCCTGGGGCTGCGCCTTGGTTGCCGATGCTTCGGCCTCTGTGGGGGAGCTGAGTCCCATATTCCCTCCGGGAAGTTAGCCAGCAAAGTTTCGGGTAGTGCCAGCCGGACGTGATCCAACTAACACGAGAACAAGATTCATCACATGACGGATGAGCATTTCAAGGAGGATAAGAATTGCGATTGGACCCGCAGGAACGTTGTGGCTGAGGCCAAGCATTTCTTATCTATAAGTCACGCGAGCGATTACTCTGCTTGTGACCTGCTAGGTTCCAAGCGGAGCCCCCTATCCGTGGGCTCCGCGGGACCGGATTACTCGATTCCGGCGAACAGCTCGTTCAACTCGGCTGTGAGCTGCTTCCGCACAGCGGGCGTGCCGATTTCCTTGCCGTTGATGTGGTTCACGGGAGCGATCAAACGGATGCTCGAGATAAGCCAGACAGCGTCGGCGTCGAACAGGTCCTGTGGGACGAGCGGCCCGTAGCCAAGCTCCCAACCTGCTGCCTTCGCTGCAGCAAACAGGGCGCCTTGGGAGGTTCCGGGCAGAATGCCGCTGTCGTGTTGGGGTGTGATGAGGCGGCGTACAGTCCTGACCGAACCCTCGCCGTCGTCGACTTCCTCAAGGTGAGCCAGCAGCACGGTGGACGTCGGGCCTTCCAGGACGCGGCCGTCTGTGGAGGTAAAGATGGCGTCGTCAGCGCCCTGCTTGTGCGCGTAGCGGAGGGCCGCCATGTTGACCGCATACGAGAGCGTCTTGGCGCCCAGCAGCAGCCAGGGTGCACGCTCTCCGGCTTCGGTGTCGAAGCCGCGGTCCAAAAGGACGACGTCGATGCCCGTCTCGCGTTGCCGACGGCCGCCCGCTGGGGACGGTGAGGCCTGTACCCAGCAGGTTGGACTGGCCGCGCCTTCGACGCCGCGGGTCACGATCAGCTTGACGACTACCTCGTCGTCCTCCGGCGTCGCGGCCGGGTGGACACGGCGGAACTCGGTAATGGCGGTATCGATGGCCCTGCGCCAGGCGTCCTGCTCCGGAAGGTCAAGATCGAGCGCATCCGCAGAACCGCCCAAACGGTTCAGGTGCGCCTGGACCTTACGCGGGTGTCCCTGGACCGCCAGCAGCGATTCGAACACTCCATCGCCACGTGTGGCGCCCAGATCCGTTGCCATGAGCTGGGGTTGGCTGGAATCGGCAAGTCGGCCGTTTTCGAACGCGGGATCCAGGAAAACCAGGACCGTGGGGGCAGGTGAAGTCATGGTCCCAGCTTAGTGCCGGGACATCGGATATGACTTTGCCGGATAGGCTGTGGTCACTGTTGTTCACGGAACGTGGGGGTTGGTCGGTGCTCTTTCCTTTTCCTTTGGGCCAGGAGTGGACCTGGTTACTGGGTGTTTGGGCCATTGTGGAAATCGCCATGCGCATCGTGCTGCTTGGCATCATTCCCGGCAACCGTCGTCCCACCACGGCCATGGCATGGCTTCTGGCTGTGTTTCTCATCCCATCGGTCGGCTTCGTCCTTTTCCTGCTTTTCGGAAACTTCAAGCTGTCAAAGCGCAGGCGGGAGCAGCAGGAAGAAGTTAACCGCCGGGTCCGCGCCGTAACCTCCGATCTGTCCGATCCCGTGAGCGATTACTCGGGCCCCGAATGGGTGAAATCGGCAGGAGAACTCAACCATCGGCTGGGATCCTTGCCCATGGTTGACGGCAACAAAGTAGAGCTCATTCCTGGCTACGAAGAGTCCATCAAGGCCATGGCCGAGGCAGTCAGGGGTGCCACCAGGTACGTCAACGCAGAGTTCTACATCATGAGCAGCGACTCCGTCACGGACGAGCTGCTGACGGAGCTGGAAAAAGCGGCTGAACGCGGCGTCGAAGTCAGGCTGCTTTTCGACCACATCGGGACACTAAGGGTGAAGGGCTACCGGCGGCTGATCCGCAGGCTCAAGGCTGGAAAGATCCAGTGGCGGAGGATGCTCCCTTTGCTTCCAATCCATGGCCAGTGGCGGCGCCCGGACCTCCGGAACCACCGCAAAATCATGGTGATTGACGGCATGGTTGCCTTCACGGGCTCGCAGAACCTGATCGAGCCTTCATACAACAAC
The DNA here is from genome assembly GCF_030208885.1 of Arthrobacter sp. fls2-241-R2A-172. Classification (NCBI taxonomy): domain Bacteria; kingdom Bacillati; phylum Actinomycetota; class Actinomycetes; order Micrococcales; family Micrococcaceae; genus Arthrobacter; species Arthrobacter sp. fls2-241-R2A-172. Next base: position 42,989 of record NZ_JARVTB010000013.1, read on the forward strand.
CCCAAGCACCGCAAGGTGGGCCGCAAATGGGTTGAGCTCATGTCCCGACTTGAAGGCCCCATCGTGGCGACCCTCAACGTCGTGTTCGCGACAGACTGGCTCAGCGAGACGGACGAATCCCTGGAGGACCAGCTCCGGCTGCCTTCCCAGCCGTCTCCGGGCAACGTCACGGCTCAAGTGGTTCCGAGCGGTCCGGGTTTTGCAACGGAGAACAACCTCCGCCTGTTCAACACCCTGATCTACTCCGCGCAGCACAGAATCTCCATCTGCAGCCCGTACTTCGTTCCGGATGACTCGTTGCTCTACGCCATCACCACGGCGGCGCAGCGCGGCGTGGACGTGGAGCTGTTCGTCTCCGAGAAAGGCGACCAGTTCCTGGTCCACCACGCCCAACGCTCCTACTACGAGGCCCTCCTGGGTGCCGGCGTGCGCATTTACCTGTACCGGGCACCGTACGTCCTCCACGCCAAGCACTTCACCATTGACGATGAAGTGGCAGTTCTTGGTTCCAGCAACATGGATATGCGCTCCTTCTCCCTGAACATGGAGGTTTCGGTGATGCTGTTGGGCACCGAAACCGTGAACCTCATGCGCGCCGTGGAGTCCACGTATCGCGAGGTGTCCCGTGAGCTTATGTTGGAAGACTGGGTTGATAGGCCCCCGCTGGCCAAGTATGTGGATAACGTGGCCAGATTGACGGCGACGCTCCAGTAGTTCCTCAGTCCGGGAAGCCTGCGCCGAGCGTGGACAGCACGCCGTATGCCTTGGTCCGGATTTCCTCGTACTCGTCATCGGCCACTGAATCCGCAGTGATAGCCCCGCCCACGCCCAGGCTCAGGGTCCGCCCGTTCGCTCCGGAAGGGTTTACCACCAGGGTTCGAATGACCACGGCGAGGTCCGTGGCAGCGTTGAGTGAGAAGTAGCCGATAGCTCCCGAGTAGATCCCCCGGGGCCCCGACTCAAGCTGGTCGAGAATGTCCATGGTGCTGATTTTGGGCGCACCCGTCATGGAGCCCGCAGGGAATGCGGCAGCAACCGCTTCGGCCCGGGGAGCCCCCGGATTGAGGTGCGCATCCACTGTGCTCACCATTTGGTGGACCGTGGCGTAGCTTTCGATCGCGCACAGCCGGCTCACAGTGACCGAACCCGGGATCGCGAAATGGCTAAGGTCGTTGCGTAGCAGGTCCACGATCATGATGTTCTCCGCGCGGTCCTTCAGCGAGGTCACCAGGTCGTGCCGCAAGGCTGCGTCCTCAGCCGGATCGGAACTGCGCCCACGCGTGCCCTTGATCGGCTCGGCGCGCATACCGCCGTCGGACAGGATCCGGAGGAACCGTTCGGGTGACGTACTCGCGACCACCAGTTCGCCGAACCGGAGGTAACTGGCAAACGGTGCCGGGTTACGGCGTCGAAGGTTGAGGTACGCAACCCAAGGATCCAGGCTGCCGGCGGGTGCTTCAAGGGTGGTCGTGAGGCAGACCTCGTACGAGTTGCCTTCAGAAATTTCGTGTTGGGAGGCCGCGATTTTCCGCTTGTAGTCTGTAGCGGAGTCGCGGCTGACGAATTCAGGGACCGTCCCCGAAGGAGCGTCGACGGCGGTGGCAGCCGGGACGGCGGCGGCCACGACGGCGGTGCGTGCCGTGCGGAACCAGGCGTCGGCGTCGGGCGCATCCAGGGCCAGCAGCCATGCGGTTTGTTCGCGGTGATCAAGGACGATGGCGCGGCCGGCGAAGAGCAGCGCTGCGTCGGGGGTTTCGGACTGGACGTCGCTCCCGCCGGTTTCGCGTTTGAGCTCATACCCAAGGTATCCGAGCCAGCCGAGCGTGAACTGGCCGTCGTAACCGTGGGGTGCCCGGACTGCCCGGCGGCCCCACACGGAGTCGAGCCACCGGAAAAACGTCCCGGATGTGGCCACGGTGGCGCAGCCGGCAGTAACTTGCGTGACGCCGGATCGGTGCATCGCCAGCTGGCCGTAAGTGCCGCCGTCGTCAGCCAAAATGCTGAAGCGGCTGCGTGCCGCGGCCTGGGACGTCCCGGCAACGGCCGACGCGTTGGAGGAGTCCAGCCAGACAGCGTTGGCGGACTGGCCGTAGAGCGCCTCAAAAAGCCGGGCTGCGTCAGGCGTGGTGTCCACGCGCTCGGACCGGAGCTGAAGTCCCCTGCGGGCACTGAGCTCCGGGGCGAGGATTGCCGCCATGGACGGCAGGTACATGAGGGCCTGCAGGACGTCGTCGGGGGCGCTCCCATCGGCACGGTTGAGGACGCGGACGTCCGCGGCGCTGGCCACCGGGTCCGATTCCAGCCAGGCGTCTTCCTGCGCCGCCCAAGTGTCCCAGTACGGTTCGTAGGTACTTCCGTCACGCGTCAGGGCTCGACGGCGGCGGTCGTCCCCGGGGGACTCGACCCAGACCACAGCGTCCAGCATCGGCCGGGCGGCTTCCGCAGCGGCGCCCACGCCTTCCACGATCACGATCTCGGCGGGCAGGGTAACTTTCAGGCCGCCGTCGTAATGGCGTTCCCAATCCCAACTTGTCCATTCGGCAGCGAGGCCGGCATTCAGCGGCGGGAGGACCGTGGCAACGTACCGTTCGATGCCGGGCATGAGGCCGTTCCAGCCCGGATAGACGTCTTCCAGGTGGAACAGTGAAACTTTGTGGTGCTGGCGCAACCGGGCCGCCAATTCGACGGCCAAAGTGGTCTTTCCTGCACCGGACCTGCCATCAACAGCAATGATCACGGGTGCAGGGGTCATGACATAGAGGTTACCTGCTGGTGATCGCCGGATTTGGCCTCGACCTGGGGGCCGACGGCTGTTTTGACGTGTTGGACGATCCCGGGAATGGCGTCCTTGATGAGGGTCCACGTGGTGTCGAAGTCCGTGTGGCCCCCATACCAGGGGTCTTCGATGCCCAGATCGAGGGAGCTGCGACCCGCCGTGGCGGGATCGAAACTGCGCAGCATCCGGACTCTTTCCAGTGCGCCGGCGTCCGGAGCGCCCTCCTGTAGCCACCCGAAGTGGTCAACATCCAAGGCGAGGATCAGGTCCCGCTCAGTGAACCATTCACTGCGCCACTGGCGGGCAACGTGGTTCTCCGAGGGTATGTGCTTGGCGGTCAGGACACGCGCGGCCCGGGGGTCTATGGGGTGTCCGACCTCGTACCCGGTGGTGCCTGCCGAATCCACCACCACAACCTCGCTGAGCCCTTCCGCTGCGAAGGCTTCGGTGAGCATGAGGGCTGCCATGGGTGAGCGGCAGATGTTCCCTGTGCAGACCGTAATGATGCGGTATGGGCTCGACGTTGAGTACATGAGGCAAGCATGATTGATGGCACCCCCTCTTGGCTAGGGGCTACTTCACAAGCGAGTCACTTTTCGTGTCAAACCTGTCACAGGGTCGCTGGAGTCAGGCTGTTGCCGCTTCGGTTGTTGCCGCTTCGGATGCCGCCGCTTCGGCGGCCAGCGCGGCGGCCATCAAGTGGACGGTACGTACGACGGCGGCGCGTCGCCTTTCGGTGCGGCCCGGGTTATCGCCGGCCATCAGCCCGTCGAGAGCCGGCAGCACGGGAGCGGAATCGCACAGGCTGACGATGGTGATGAGGAGATCACCCGCGTCCTCCCGCGAGATGCCGGGGAGCGCTGCAATGGTGCTGTTGACCTTGGATGCGCAGTTGGCCATCCGTTTGGGTAGGCCCACAACGTCGGTTCCGCGTTCCAATCCCTCCCAGAACAGCAGTCGCGGGGCAGTGGCATCCACCCGGTGGTGATCGAAAAGCCTCCCGGCGTAATCAGCCATGGCTTCAGGGCCGGAGCCCTCGATGGGGACTTCGTCCATGAGGTTGGTCAGGGCGGTGACAATCACGGCGTCGAACAATGCGTTCTTGTTGCCGAAATACTGGTAAATCCGTTCCTTGTTGACGCCGGCTTCGGCAGCGATCCGGTCGATGCGGGCGCCAGCCAGTCCGCGCGTGCAAAATTCTGTGGTTGCCGCACTGAGCAGCAGCCCCTTGGTTCGCTCCGTGTCCCAGGCCATACGGTCATCTTAGCATTTTCCAACTAAGTGGTTGTAATTTCCTGATGGCCGGGGTTATGGTGATTCCAGTCAATTGCAACTATCTGGTTGGAGAAACCTCATGACCATCGAAGCCACTACAGAACAGGCCACGCCTACCCGCGTCCAGCCAGCAACGCCAGTGCCCCCGAAAGCCCCCTCGGTCCACATGCGGGCCCTGATCACCTGGCTGGCAATTTTCCCGCTGGTTTCCATCGGCATGCTGCTGCTGGGCCCCATCATGGAACCCTTGCACCCCGTGCTTCGCGCCTTGATGCTGACGGCTCTGGTGGTTCCCGCTGCGGTATACGTTGTGGTTCCCCGGCTCATGGCCGGTCACGGCGCACTCAGCCGCAAGGCAGCGGAACGCTCAAGCCAACGCGCTGCCCGCCGGTCCGCCTAAGCGGCGTAGCCGGAGGTTGAGCTGGTGCCCGGCGGAGCGCGGCGCCGTCGGTCCTACTTGGAAGACGGAGTGTAGTCGGGGTAGTACCGCTGGATCTCTTCGACTTTCAAACCGAACTCAACCATGCGTTCAAGGGACATGAGCGAACGGACTTCCTCGTCTGAGGACCTGGTGCTGTTCCAAGGACCTATTGTCTGGTAGCAGAAGTCATTTGGATCGTTGAGCTTGGTGGCGTTGTAGCACTCCGGGTGACTTTTTTCGCCTGCCCCTGCGGTCACAGCCCGCGAGGGTGAGGAAGGGACAGCCCACGCAAATCCGAGTCCAATTATTGGCGCAATAGCCAAGGCCGCGATGGCAGATTTAGATCGTTTATTCATGGTTCCCCCAAGTTCCCGATGACTTGGAGAGCCTATAGCAAAGGGACGTGAAACGAGAGTCGGGAAGCGGGCCGGCGGTTGAATCCGACGCAGCTTTGGCCGGAAGCCGCAGGCCGCTAAAGGACGGCCTCCATGCACAGAAGGCGTGGCCGGTCTTCCCAAGATGGAACGGGAGCGAAACCACGTTTCGCGTACATGCGTATTGCATCGTCCCGCCAGTCCCAGACCGTCAGGCGGATAGGAAGGTCCCTCTGTTTCATGGCGGCATCCATCAAGGCAGAGCCCACCCGGTGTCCCCGCGCGCTGGGTTCAACCCAAAACCGCTTGACCTCGCGCGCCTCTGCACTCTGCTGCACCACCACGATTCCGACCGGCAGATCGTCGAGTTCAGCGAGGTAAACAGCCCCATTCCGGTAGGCCAGCTCTGGGGCGTCGACTTCCTCGCGGTAGCGTCCAGGGAGCGCCGCGTCGTCGAAGATGCCGCCCAAGTGGTCGGCCTTCTCGCGCTCAGTCTGCATGAGATAGGCCTCGACCAGCCGACTCACCGCCCCGGCGTCCGGGCCACGGAGATCCGCCGGTCGGACGGTGTGCATTCCTGATCCGGTTCCCATGGCCTTATTCTGCCAAAGGCCCGGTGTGCACTAGGAACGTTCGATCGGAAGCCAAAGTTCGCAGGTGGCTTCGCTGAAGTCGGCGGTGCGATCCAGTATTGCCACCATCGAGGGCCCGGGGCGCAGCCGCCAGGGATTGGATGGGAACCAATCGGTGGTCGTGGCGGCCCAGGTGGATTGCAGGACCTCCGGATAAGCCCCTTCAGCGTGGAACACTGCCCAAGTCCCTGCAGGTACCTTGATCACGTCAAGTTCTTCGGGCACCGTTGCGGTTTCGGTGACGGCGACGCCGTGAAGGTAGGTCAAGTCGCTGCCCTCTTTGTAGTCGGGGTCGACGTCGGCGCTCACCTGGAGCAGGCCCTTAGGGTCAGTGCCGCTCAAGTCCTTAAGCCGGGCGTGTTCTTCCACTGGCAGTGAGGCGATGTGCGCCTGAATGTGGGGGTTGGGGCCGTGGTGGATAAGCGGCACACGAACAGAATGGCCTGCCAGCCGGAATGCCGGCCGGTCCACGATGCGGGTTTTCATGGTGGTGTTCCCTTCAACGGTCAGGTGGAACCTGAGCTGCGGTTGCGTATGAAGGGGACCGCCGTTCCGGCGTATATGGCCGGGGCCCACGCCGTGTACTGATCGGAAGGCCCGGTTAAAGGCTTCGGTCGAGCCGTAACCGTAGCGCACCGAGATCGCCAGCAGACCGTCTTCTCCCAGAACATCCGTTGCAGCCACGGTCATGCGGCGTCGTCGGACGTACTCGGAGAGCGGCAGACCGGCCAATGCCGAGAACATCCGCCGGAGATGGTACTCCGTCATGCCCAGGCTGACCGCCACAACATCAATGTCGATCTCCTCGGAGAGGTGGCCCTCGATGTAATCGACCAGTTGGTTCAGTGCTTGAATCACGGTCCCCCCTTCGGTTTCAAGTCTGCACGGCCGGCGTACCCCGCACCCTACTATTGCGGTCCGAAATCGTCACCAGCGGGCCACCGGCCATCGGCCGCCGGTCGGCGGCCCGCTGGTCAGGTCACTCAGCCCAGGCCTGCCTGCTGCCGCAATTCCCCAACCTCAGCGGCACTCGGGTACGCGGCCTGCGTTCCCTTCTTGGTGGCAGCCAGAGCGGCGGCCACGGAAGCGAAGGCTGCGGCATCGGCCAAGGAATCGCCCGCGGCCAACCGTGCGGCGACTCCGCCGGTGAACGCGTCTCCGGCACCGGTGGTGTCCACGGCCGTGACGCGGGTGGGCTCAATCCGGGTGATCCGATCCTCGCCGCGAGCCGACGAGTCCAGCACCACAGACCCTTGGGCGCCGAGCGTCACCAGAACGCGCTGCATCCCGCGGTCCGCAAACCGGCTCCGGACGGGTTCCCAGGCTTCGGCGTCCGCGTCGGCGGAAGGGATGCCTGCCTCGTTGCCCAAGAACAGCGCGGCCTCGTGGGCGTTCACCAGCAGGACGTCGCTCAACCGCACCAATTCCTCCGGCACCTCAGCGTAAGGCGAGAGGTTCAGAAGAACCGTTGCGCCGGCGTCGTGCCCTGCTTGGGCCGCCGCAACGACGGTGTCCGTGCCTACCTCCAGGCAGAGGCAGACGACGGCGGCGTCGCTGAAAGCAGCGGGTTCGACGTCGGCAGGGGCCAGGGTGCCGTTGGCGCCAGCCGAGATGATGATGCTGTTTTCGCCGCTGCTGTCCACCGAAATTACGGCCACGCCGGTGGCTGTCCCGGACCGACGGACGCGGGACACGTCCACCCCGGCGCTGGCCGTTGAATCCAGGAGCATAGTGCCGTTGGAGTCCTCACCTACCGCGCCGATCAGGCTGACGTCGCCGCCGAGCTTGCTCGCAGCCACCGCTTGGTTGGCGCTTTTGCCGCCGGGATTGACTGCGAATCCGTTACCGTGAACCGTCTCGCCGGGTTTGGGGAGCCGGTCCGTGTAGATGGTCAGGTCCGCATTGAGGGAGCCGACGACGACGATTCCAGCCTTGGGCGCGTTGGCTGCGGTGCTCATGCGGTGACCTCTTCCTCTGCCGAAACCTCGGCTTCAACGGGCTTGGGGATCAGCAGGGACGCTGCGAAGGCCGCCAGGGTAATGGCGAGTCCCACCATAATGACAGTCAGGTAGGACGCCTTCGCGTCGCCCAATGAGGCCGTAGCCACCAAGACGGCGGGGAGTACAAGGAAGCTCAACCCGGCGCCGAGGTTGAAGGCGCCCGCGTTCATGCCGGGAAGGAATCCGGGGTTTCCCTTGGGAGAGAGCACAACGCCAAGGCCATTGAGCATGATGTTGACCGTACCGGCGTACATGATGCCCAGCAAGGCGGTTCCGACGATCATCAGGGGCAGGCTGCTGAGGCCAAAGAACGCGATGATGGCCAGGGCTACGATGCTGCCGATCATGCCGATGCGCAGGACCTTGGTGTAGCCGAGGACCGGTGCCAGGCGGCCGCTGATTGGACCGAAGACCCACCCCAGGAGGGCGTAGGGCGTGAGGATCATCAGGGACATCTCGGTGGGGCCAACGCCGAAACCGGGCTCTGCTGCCTGAACGTAGGCGGGCACGATGCCGTTGATGACCGCGAAGATACCGGTCATGGTCAGCGTGGTGGTCAGCAGCGGAGCCCAGGTGGAACGCTGGCGGAGGTGCACGGTTTCCACCATGGGCTGCTTGGCGCGCTTCTCAACGGTCCAGAACGCGTAGAACGCGACGGCGGCAATCACCGTGAGGACGATCGCGAGGGTGAGGGTGCCGGAGTCGAAAGGGCTGGCCAGCTTGGAGCCCTCGTTCAGGGCCGTCAGCAGCGCGCCCACGGCGATCACGATGAAGAAGACGCCCAGCCAGTCCATGGTGGTGCCCGCGGCAGGCTTGCTTTCACCGGCCAGGACTGCGACCAGGGCGGTCGCTACGACGGCCAGCGCCACCATGAGCCAGAAGATGCTCCGGAAGCCGAAGTTCTCAGCGAAGTAGCCACCAACAAAGGAGTCAACACCGGCCACGCCGCCGTTGACCGCCGTGATGAGGCCCATGAGGGTGCCGTATTTGCGCGGGTTGCTGACCGCAGAGCGGAGCATGATCAGGCACAACGGAACCGTGGGACCGCTGACACCCTGGATGATGCGGCCTACGAACAGCCACGTGACATCGGGGGCCAGGGCGGCGATGACGGAGCCCACGGCCATGAGGAGCATCATGCCCACCAGGATCTTCTTGCGTCCCACGATGTCGCTGAGCCGGGGGAGGAAGAGGGAGAACAGTGCTGCGGCGGTGAAGAACCAGGTCTGGGAAAGCCCGATGGTTGCTTGGTCGGTCTGGAGCTCGTTGCCCATGGTGACCAGGGCGGGGCTGAGCATGGAGGCGTTGAGTTGGAAGGCAACGCAGGCGGCCAGCAGGGCCACCATGAGCGCGGTGACGTTGCCGCGGGTGGACTTGGTCTCGGCGAGGGTGGACATTACTTTGCCTCTCCTGCCAGAACGGCCTGGGCCGTAGCGTCAACAGTGGTGGCGTCAGCGCCGCCGTCGAGCGTTGGCTCGCCAATCCTGACGATCGCATCGGTGACAAGATCCCAGAACTTCTTGTGGTCCAGGTCCACGGCCACCGAGGTGTGGCAGTCTTCCGGCGCGGGGGCGCGGAAATCGGCAACAGTCATGCCGAGCGTGAGCTTGCCTTGGAGTTCGATGTCCACGGGGACCTTGCGGGTGGTCATGACGGAGGGATCGATGACGTAGGCCACGGCGCAGGGGTCGTGGACGGGCGGGAAGTCGAAGCCCTGGGCATCCTTGTAGGTCTTCTGGAAGAAGTCCATCAGCTCCATGACGAACTTGGCGGGCTTGGTGCCGATCTTTGCGATGCGCTCCACCACTTCGTCCGTGGCCAGAGCCTGGTGCGTGAGGTCCAGGCCCACCATCACTACGGGCCACTTTTCGTTGAACACGATGTGTGCGGCCTCGGGGTCGATGATGATGTTGAACTCCGCCACGGCGCTCCAGTTGCCCACGTGGTAGCCGCCGCCCATGAGGACGACTTCCTTGACGCGTTCAACAATGCGCGGTTCCTTGCGGGCTGCCATGGCGATGTTGGTCAGGCCCGCCGTGGGAACCAGGGTGACCGTGCCCGGCTCATGCGCCATGACGGTGTCAATGATGAGGTCGACGGCGTGGCGCGGGTCCAGCTCAATGGCGGACTGGGGCTGCTCGGGGCCATCCATGCCGGAATCGCCGTGGATGGCGGGTGCGGTTTCAATGGTGCGGACCAAGGGACGGTCGCAGCCGGCAGCGAAGGGAACGCCGGTGATGCCCGCGATGGTGGCCACTGAAAGGGCGTTGCGGGTGACCTTCTCGAGGGTCTGGTTGCCCACCACCGTTGTTACTGCGAGCAGTTCGATGTCCGGGTTGCCATGAGCCAGCAGCATTGCCACAGCGTCGTCATGGCCAGGGTCGCAGTCAAGAATGATCTTCTTGCGGGTGTTGGGATCCACGTTTCTCTCCACGTCATTGGGGCCTGCCAGGTACTTGCCCGGGGCAGGGCGGTAAGCATTCAGGGGTGATTCTGGCACTGCGAAGGGTGTCGCGTCAAACGCTTAACGTGATTGCTGTGGTCACTGCGTTAAGCGCTTGATGCCTTCTCGCAGGTCAGGGCGGCATAACAGCGCTACGATCGATGCATGGAATCCCTGGAACGGCGCCATGCCCGCGCGCCACGAGTGACCGCCGCGATGGTGGCCGCCCGGGCGGGTGTTTCCACGGCGACCGTATCGCTGGTGGCCAACGGCAAGACGCAGGGCCGCGTGTCAGACGACAACATCTCCCGCGTTCGTACCGCCATTTCCGAGCTTGGTTACGTGGTGGACAGCATCGGCAGTTCGCTGGCCCGCGGGGTGAGCTCCATTGTCATCCTGGTGACCCCGGACGTGTCCAACCCGTTCTTCGCCAATGTGATCGCAGGAGTGCGGGAATCGCTGGGTGCCGAATACCAGTTGCTGCTGTCAGTGGCAGATTCGGGGGAGTCGCCACAGGCCTCCGACGTGCGCAAATTGCTGGCCCTCCGCCCCGCTGGCCTGCTGGTGGGCGCTCCCAGTGCCGAATTCCTGGAAGATCTCTCAGCGGCCGGACCCCTGGTGCTCCTGGATGCGCCCGGACTTGAAAGTTTCGCACCATCCGTCAACCTCGACGTTGCCCAGGGTGCCCGCGAACTTGCCCGGCACTTGGCCGCCTCCGGGCACACGAGGGCAGCGTACGTGGACGGCATTACCGGAACGGAAACGTTCAAGCTGCGCCGGGACGCTTTCCTGGAGGAAGCCGCCTCGTTGGGCCTTTCCGTCTCACAGGAGCACATCATCAGAACAGCGATCGACGTCGGTGCTGCCGCCGCCGCGTTCGCCGACGCCTGGCCGGGATGGCAGCGTGAGGGGGTGACCGCCGTCGTCTGCGGGACCGATACGCATGCTTATGGACTGCTGCAGGAGGCGCGGGTAGAGGGGGTTCGCATCCCCGATGAGCTGGCGGTGGCCGGCTTTGATGACTTGCCCTATTCGGCCACCAGCAACCCCAGCCTCACCAGTGTCCACCTGCCTGCGACCCCGCTGGGACGCAAAGCGGGGGAGCAGCTGCGCGGGCTCATGGAGGGCCTCGAGTTGTCCGAGCCGCATGTGACCTTGGAGAGCTCGCTGGTAGTGCGGGGTTCTACGGTCTCCAGCTGATCCTGGCTAGTGGATGACTGCCAGCAGGATGCCCACCAGCACGAACAAGCAACCGAAAATGCGGTTGAGGACCTTCTGGCCACGTTGGTCGTGGGTGAAACGCTGGAATGAACGCGCTGCCAGGGCGAAGAAGAACCACATCACCATGATGTCGATCGCCAAAACTGTGGCGGTCAGCACCACGTATTGCTGGACCAACGGCTGGTCCGGACGGATGAACTGCGGCATGAAGGCCAGGAAGAAGACAATGGCTTTCGGGTTCAGCAGGTTGACCCAGACGCCCCGCTGGAACATGGATAGTGCGGGTTCGTGCTTCTTGTCCTCAACCTGTTCTTCGTCCAGATCGGGTTTCCGAAGGAACTGCCGGATGCCGAGGTACACCAGATAGGCCGCGCCCGCGTAGCGGATGACGTTGAAGATGACCGGGGAGTTGGAGACCAGGACACCAACACCGAGGGCAACGATCAGGATGTGGATGATCAATGCCACCTGCTGGCCCAGGATGCCCCAAATGGAACGTCGGAAGCCGGAGTTGAGCGAGTTGCTCATGGTGAAGATGGCACCCGCGCCGGGAGTGAAACTGATCAGGGTGCCGGCACCAACCAAGGCCAGCCAGAGAGAAAATTGCACCACCTCAGCTTATGCCGGTGAACGGAGTGGTTGGGACGCGTTGCTTCTTGACCCTCTTTGGCCGCGCCGTGGCGGGAATGCATCCGAAAAAGGTTGATTTCACCGGCAACCGATCCCAAAGAAGGTGGTGAAGGTACAGCCAAGGCCCACGGCCATGGGGCAGACTGATCCCGTGAGCGGAATTCCGTGGGTGTTGCACGTTGACCTGGACCAGTTCATTGCGGCGGTCGAGGTACTGCGGCGGCCCGAACTTGCGGGCAAACCGGTCATTGTGGGCGGCAGGGGAGATCCCACGGAGCGGGCTGTGGTGTCCACGGCATCCTACGAAGCGAGGGCCTTCGGTGTTGGCTCCGGGATGCCCCTGCGGATTGCGGCCCGGAAAGTCCCCGACGCCATCATCCTGCCAGTGGACCAGGAGGCCTACCTGGCGGCTTCAGAGGTGGTGATGGCGACCCTGCGCGAGCAGCCGGGCGCAACTGTTCAGGTGCTCGGCTGGGACGAGGCTTTTGTCGGCGTCACAACGGAGGATCCCGAAGCTTACGCACGGCAGATCCAAAAAGCCGTCCTGGAACAGACCCGGCTTCACTGCAGTATCGGCATCGGGGACACCCTGGTCCGCGCAAAGAATGCCACGGACTTCGGCAAGCCGGCAGGGATGTTCAGGCTGACCAAGGAAAACTGGCTGGAGGTCATGGGGGACAAGCCCACCAAGGATTTGTGGGGCGTCGGAAGCAAAATCTCACAGCGCCTCGCGAAGCACGGCATCACCACGGTGAACCAACTCGCCGCAGCCGACCCGCAGGAGCTGGTCCCGGAATTTGGCCCCAAGATGGGGCCTTGGTACGCGCAGTTAGGTCGCGGCGAAGGTGCCACCGAAGTCGACGACACCCCGTGGGTTGCCCGCGCCCACGGCCGCGAGACAACCTTCCAGCAGGATCTCACCGAGCCGGGCGAGGTGGACGCCGCCGTCAAGGAGCTGACCGCCCGAGTCCTTGAGGATGTTGCCGCCGAGGACCGGCCTGTGGTGGGTCTTACGCTGAAAGTCCGTTACAAGCCGTTCTTCACCAAGACCTATGCAAGGAAAATTCCGGCAACCTTCAGCCGTGACGAAGTCCTGGCCCAAGCCTTGGACCTCACCGGAAAAATCGAACCGGACCGCCCCATACGGCTCCTTGGATTGCGCGCCGAAATGGCCATGCCGGACGACGCCCGGAAGGGACACACCCCCACCAGGAGTGGTTGGTGAAACCACGCCCGACGGCGGCCCGGCGGCTACCAGCGCGGGTGAATCGCTTCGCGGAAGTAGCGGTCGTAGATGTCCCGCACCCCGTCGGCCAGTCCCGCACCGACCACCGGCATTTCTCCTGCCTCGGCGTTGACGCGGGCCTGCTCGGCGGACCGCGCTCCGGGGATCACGGAAGTGACGCCGTCCTGTGCCACGACCCAGGCGAGGGCCGCTTGGGAGGTGGTGACGCCGTCGGGAACCAGTGCACTGAACTCCTGGGCGGCTTTGACGCCGGTTTCGAAGTCGACACCGGAGAAGGTCTCGCCGACATCGAAAGATGATCCGTCGCGGTTGTAGTTGCGGTGATCGTTAGCCGGGAACTCAGTTGCGGCCGTGTACTTCCCGGACAGCAGGCCTGAGGCCAGGGGAACACGGGCAATGATCCCCACGTTGGCCGCTTTCGCGGCGGGCAGCACCTCATCGAGGGGCTTCAGGCGGAAGGCGTTGAGGATGATCTGCACGGAGGCGGTGTTCCCGCGCTTGATGGCTTCGAGGGCCTCGTCTGTCCGTTCGACGCTGACCCCGTAGTTGCGGATGGCCCCTTCGCTGACCAGCGTGTCCAGTGCGTCGTAGACTTCGTCGCGGCTGTAGACGGCGGTGGGCGGGCAGTGGAGTTGGACGAGCTCCAGTGTGTCCTGTTGGAGGTTGCGCCTCGACCGGTCTGTCCATGCGCGGAAGTTCTCGAGTGTGTAGTTTTCGGGCACCTGGTCCACGCGGCGGCCCATCTTGGTGGCCACGGTGATATCCAGACCGGGGTTGGCGCGGAGGAATTTTCCGATGATTTCCTCGCTGCGGCCATCGCCGTAAACGTCGGCAGTGTCGAAGAATGTGACGCCGTGGTCTACGGAAGCGTCAAGCACAGCAACCGCATCCGCTTCGCTGACGTCTCCCCAGTCCGCCCCGAGTTGCCAGGTGCCGAGCCCTACTGTCGAGACGGATCGGCCGGTCTTGCCAAGTATGCGCTGTTCCATGGGTTCGACTATAAGGGTTCTTCCTTTGTTAGCGCTGCCATTTTTCCTGAAGACACCGCCGCTCCGGGATCCTCAGCTCGGGGAACGCCGATTGCGCGCTTGGCGGGCCAGCTGAATGAACCCATAAACGAAAGCAGCTTGCACAACCACCATCAATCCCAGGAGCAGCCACTGACTCCGGGCGATGAAGACTACGGCGCCTGTAACTACCAGCGTGGTTCCCAGAACAAGGGCATACACGGCGAATCCGAGGGCGACTTTCGCGCTGCGCACACCCGTTCTGAAACCGAAACCCGCAGGTTCGTTGTCTGGATGGCCGCCCATGGGATCGGGGCGGGCAGGTTTGAGGTTGTCGAATTCTGCCCAGAGGTCCGGGTCCGGATTGCTCATGACTTCATCATCCCGCAGCCTTCCGCGGTTTGGTGAACAAACCCAGGCATGGGACGGCCGATGTCTGCGGCAGCCGGGAGCCGGTGCCTAGTATCTGGCCGCGAAGGGGTAGAGCTCCATACCCACCATTGAACTGATGTTCGAGACCGTGATGCCTTCCTGGGGGTTCAAAGCCTGCACTACCTGCCCGTTCCCCAGATAGATTGCCACATGGTAAAAGTTGGACGGCGAACCCCATACCAAGAGGTCTCCACGGCGCGCCTGTGACAGCGGGACGTGGACCGGGGCTGCGGCATACTGCTGTGAGGCGGTGCGCGGTAGTCGCATCCCGGCGGTGCCGAAGGCGGCCTGCACCAGTCCTGAGCAGTCAAATCCGTAGGGTCCGGTACCGCCCCACTGGTAGTAGAACGGCGAACCAACTTTACCCAAGGCGCTGGAAATTGCTGTTTCGTAAGACCCGCTCGATGGCGGCGCAGGTGCCGGGGCGGGCGCAGGAGCCGGAGGTGCGGCGGGACCCTGGACTGGGGCTGCCGGAGCCGGTGCGGCGGGCCCAGGCGCGTCCGGCGGCGTTGCCTCATCCCGGGCTGCCTGATCCGGCTCTGCCTTGTCGGCACTGGCGGTCAATGCCGCGAGCCGTGCCTCTTCGCGCTGCCGGTCCAGAGCATCCACCCTGGCCGCCTCAAGCTCAACAGTGGTGTTGCGGAGCTGGGCCAACTGGTCCACCAAAGTGGTCCGCTGCGCTTTCGCGTCGGCCACAACCTTGACCTGCGCCGCGTTGGCCTCTTCAGCCTGCGTTTTGCGCTGTTCGGCTGTCTTGGCCGCGTCGTCCGCGGCTTTGGTGGCGTCATCCGCAGCTGCAGAGAGGGACTTGGATGCGGCGGCGGCACCGATGGCAACTTCGAGATCGCGGTTTCGCCTGGCTGAGAGGGCCTCCAGTGTGGCGGCCTGCTGGAAGCTTTCACTACCGCCGGCCAGCGTAACGAGTGCGGGATTCACTCCACCGTTGCGGTACAGGTCACCGGCGATCTGCCCCACTTGTTTGCGCGTCCTGTCCTGTTGTTCCCGGGCGGCAGAGGCTTGGGCGCGGGCTGTAGAGGCGGTTTTGGTCCTCTGCTGCAGCTCCACCAGGGCCTCGCTGTAGGCATTGTTGGCCTGCATGGCAGCTGTGGAGGCTGCCTGCTGGTTAGCGGCTGCGTCCGCGAGGATCCGCTCAATGGAGGCAACCTGGTCCGCCGTCGCCGCTTCACTGGCTTTGGCCGCCGCGATTTCCTCGGGCGAGGGCACCTCCGGAGATGCCCGGACAGTGAGGGGCACAGTTGTTGCGGGTACAGCCGCTGAGGGAGTTACCACTGCCCCGGCGAGTACGACGACGGCGCACAGCACCGCGGCCCCGCGGGCGGATCGGGATAAAGCCATGTACAGAAACCTCGAAACGGGACAGGGGGAGCGAGGTTCTGGAGGAGGCACGACTGCGGCCCCTCAGATGCTCCCGGCAGTCCTGAGGTTACGTGAGCACTTGCACATTGGCAACAGCAGTCACACCAGTAACATAAACCACAACGTTGTGATTTCGGCGGATACTGCGGGTGTGTCGCGGGTCAAGCCCCGCCGGTTTCCAGCCCTGCCACCTTCCCCATCAGATACCGCCGCTCCGGGAGGCTTCCGGCTTTGGCGGCCGCCGCGAGGTAGGCGTTCCGGGCTTCGGTGCTGTCTCCGGCCAGCTCATGAAGATGTCCCCGAACAACATCAAGCCGGTGGGATTTCCCCAGCGCCGAATCGAGACCATCCAGCAGGGCGAGTCCAGCTGCAGGGCCCTTCACCATCGCCACAGCAACGGCACGGTTGAGGGTCACCACGGGACTGGGAGCCATCTTCTCCAGAACCGTATACAGGGCCAGGATCTGTGGCCAGTCGGTCGCGGCGTCTGTGGCGGCTTCGGCATGCACCGCGGCGATCGCAGCCTGCAGCTGGTAAGGGCCCGGACGCGTCCGGCCCAGGACCGAACTCAGGAGGGCAATACCGTCCTGGATCTGTTGATGGTTCCACAGGCTCCGGTCCTGCTCCGCCAGCGGCACCGGAGTCCCGTCAGCCAGCGTCCGTGCCTTCCGACGCGAATCCGTGAGGAGCATCAGCGCCAGTAAACCGGCGACTTCCCCGTCATCAGGCACGGCCGCCATCAGCAGCCGCGTTAGCCGGATCGCCTCGGTGGTGAGGTCTTCGCGCTGGAGTGAGGCCCCGGAACTGGCCGCGTAGCCTTCGTTGAAGATCAGGTACAGGACGTGAAGTACGACGCCGAGCCTCGCCTTTTGTTCGGCAGGCGGCGGCATGGTGAAGGTCGCTCCCGCCTTCTGGATCCCTTGTTTTGCGCGGCTGATGCGTTGTCCCATGGTGGCTTCGGGGACAAGGAAAGCTGAGGCGATTTCCGCCGTCGTGAGTCCTCCAACTGCCCGCAGCGTCAAGGCGAGTTGCGACGGAGCCGAGAGCGCCGGGTGGCAGCAGAGGAACATCAAGGTCAGGGTGTCGTCCGCCCCTGATACTGAGGTGGACTGGGTATTCATTGCACTGAAATGTTCCTCTCGGGAACGCCGTGCACTTTCGCTTCGGTAAAAATCCACCAGGCGCCGGTTGGCGACAGCCATCAGCCAGGCTTTTGGTTCGCGTGGCAGCTCGGCAGGCCACTTCAGCGAAGCTTCCAGCAGGGCTTCCTGGACGGCGTCCTCACAGGCGTCGAACTGCCCGTGCTTGCGTGCCAGCACGCCGAGGACCTGCGGCGCCAGCGTGCGCAGCAGGTCCTCGATTCGTTCGTGCGGTGGGAGTCCCAGTCAGACCTCCGGCGGCCCATCGGCGAGGGCGCGGAGCTCCACGACCTGGGAGTACTTCACAATGCTGGAACAGATCTCCACGGCGCGTTCCTCGCTGGCAACATCGATCACCCAATAGCCCACCAGTGACTCTTTGGATTCGGCGTAGGGGCCGTCCGTGGTGATCACGCCGTCGGGTGTCTGCTTGACCAGTTTGGCTGTGCTTCCGTCAGTCAGGCCTGCGTTGAAGACCAGTTCGCCGGACTCGGTCAGATCCTTGTCGATCTGGATCATGAACCCGATCATTTCCCGGATCCACTCAGGGTCGGCGGTTTCCATCATGCCCTCAGCCGACCCGAACATCATGATCATGTATTTCATCTCAAACTCCTTATGAACGGCACCCGGTGCGGGTGCTTTCATCCATGGGTCGGAACCGCGGTGGACATTTCTACATGGTGCGACAAACTTTTCCGGAATCTTTCGGATTTTTATGCGCGGGCGATCACCTCACCGTTGGGAATGAGGAAATAGCCATCCTCCGTGGCACCCCACCGGTGCCAGCCCGCGGCGATCCGGGCAAGATCGGCTTCGTTTGCCAAGCCGTATTCAAGAGCCTGTTCAGCGAAAGCGGAGTGCAGCACACGTTCGCTCCAGACCCGGGATTGCCAGGCGCGCTGCTGGGCGGTGGCGTAGAGCCAGTTGCTGCTGGTTGGTGCCACCTGGGTGAATCCGGCCTGCTGGGCCCAGGAGACCAGGCGGCGGCCGGCATCGGGTTCTGCTCCGTTGCGGCGCGCGATCTTCTGGTACAGCTCCATCCAGTCGTCGAGCTCGGGGACTTCCGGGTACCAGCTCATGCCATGGAAATCGGCGTCGCGAACCGCGACGATGGCTCCGGGTTTGGCTACCCTGCGCATCTCCCGAAGCGCCGCAACCGGGTCCGTCAGGTGCTGAAGGACCTGGTGGGCGTGGACGAGGTCGAAGCTCTCATCCTCGAAATCGAGGTCATAGATGTTGCCGGTCTGGAAGCTCACGTTGTCCACGCCACGCTCCGCGGCAAGTTCGGTGGCCTGGGCAACGATGTCAGGAGAGCGGTCGAGGCCGATCACCTGGGCGGGCGCAACCAGCCCGGCGAAATCGCACGTGATGCTCCCCGGGCCGCATCCGACGTCGAGCACTGACGTGCCGGGCGTGAGGTGCGGTATGACGAACGCCGCCGAATTCTCGACCGTCCGTGAGGCGTGGGCCCGGACAACCGACTCGTGGTGCCCGTGGGTGTAGACATCTTCAGGCTGCTGCGCGTTCATAGGCAAACGCTACCCAACCGGGTGGCATTATTTCGCGTTTTGAGCGCTGAAAACGCGGACTAATGCGAGCTAGTTGGATTGGGGGTGGCTGGCTTCCTCGCGGGCAGCCATGGTTGCTTCCACCATGTCCGTCATGAAGCGGCTGACAAGGTCCAGTTCCTCGGCACTGTAAGCGGCCATGGCCTTGCCCATTCGGAGGGCCAACGGCAGGAACATGGCGCTGCCGTCGCGATAGGCCTTGGGCGTCATATGGAGCTGGACCTGCCGACGGTCAGTGCCCAGCCGTTCCCTGACGACGTGTCCGGACGCATGGAGCCTGTCGATCAATGCCGTGGTGGCAGGCGAACTAAGCCGGAGCTCGGTCCGCAGGACGCCAGGGGTGACCACCCGGCCCGCGGCGGAGTGGCGCATGATCACGGCGAGCGCATTCAGGTCAGTGCGGTGCATGTCGTTGCGTCCGCCAGCTGCATCGACGTAATGGTTGGCTTCCAGTGTGAAGTCCTGGAGGAGCCGTACAAGTTCCTGCGGGGCCGCGTTCTCGGGCCTGCCGGCGTCATGGCGCGGAGCTGATGGGTCAGACATTGCGCCCTCCTGCCAGCGTTTGTCTCTTGTTTACTGCCTTCCGGATATTACTCCCAGCTGCCACAGATTCCGGTATCAGTTGATGGGCGCTCTTGGAATAGTTCCATCATAGAGATAATCTATGATGGAATAAAGCCCTTGATCATCCCTGGAGGAGAAGGACACATGAACGCGCAGAAAGTACCGTTCTGGCTGAGATGGCTGGTACCCGTCGTGCTGGTCATCACTTGGCTGGGCATCGCCGGCATTGGCGGCCCGACGTTCGGCCGGCTCAGTGAAGTGTCCTCCAACGACCAAGCCTCCTTCCTGCCTGCCGGCGCCGAAGCCACCGAGGCCGGTGAGTGGCAGGCCAAGTTCAGGGATTCGGAAGAGATCCCGGCAGTGGTCATCGTTGAAAACGACGCTCCTTTCACCCCCGCCCAGCTGGCTCAAGCAGCCAAACTTAAAGGCGATATCGACGCACTCAAGCTGGGGAGCGCCGTCGTCGGCCCCATCCCGTCGCAGGACAGCAAGGCTGTTCAGTTCATTGTCCCCATGGCGTCCTCGGACGAGCTAAGGGAAAAGGTCAAGGAGCTGCGCGACGTGGTTCAGCCGGGGGCTCCGGATGGCATGAAGGCGTTCGTTACGGGGCCCGCCGGGCTGACCGCGGACCTTGTGAATGCGTTCGGCGGGATTGACGGCATCCTGTTGCTGGTGGCCCTGGGGGCAGTGTTCGTGATCCTGTTGCTCGTCTACCGGTCCGTGGTGCTGCCTCTGGCGGTGTTGTTCACGTCGGTGTTCGCGCTGTGCGCAGCGATCCTGCTGGTCTTCGGTATGGCCAAGCTCGGCTGGATCCAACTCAACGGACAAAGCCAAGGCATCCTGTCCATCCTGGTGATCGGCGCAGCCACCGACTACGCTCTGCTGTTTGTGGCACGGTTCCGTGAAGCGCTGACGCACACCACCAACCGCACCCGTGCCGTCATCACAGCGTGGAAGGCATCTTTCGAGCCGATCCTCGCCTCGGGCGCCACAGTCATCATCGCCCTGCTCTGCCTGCTTTTCTCCGACCTGAACTCGAACAAGGCGCTGGGGCCCGTGGCTGCGGCCGGCATTCTCTGCTCCCTGTTTGCCGCGCTCACGCTCCTGCCGGCCCTTATGGCACTGCTCGGACGTGCAGCTTTCTGGCCCTTCCGGCCCAAGCTACTGCCCGACGACGAACGCGAACCCGAGCTTGTTACTGGCCTGGAGGGGCAAAAGGGTCTCTGGAAGGGTGTTGGAACCCTGGTCTCCAAGCGCCCGCGGGTGGTTTGGATCGCCTCTGTGCTCCTGCTGCTCGTCGCCTCCGCCGGGGTGCTGCAGCTCAAAGCCAACGGCGTCCCGCAAACAGACGTCATCCTGGCCAAGTCCGATGCTGTGGACGGCCAGGACGCGCTGGCGCGCCATTTCGACGCCGGCAGCGGCAGCCCCGCAGTCGTGGTCGCCTCCCAGGGCGCCGCGCAGCAGGTCCTGGACAAGGTCAAAGCGGCCGACGGCGTGGGTGACGCTTACTTCCTGGCTGACGGGAACGTGCCGATCACCGGAGCTCCGGGCGCCCCCTCCGAACCGGCAGTCCGCGATGGCAGGGTGCTGATCAACGCCACGTTGAACTCTGCGGCCGATTCGATCGAAGCAGAGAACGCCGTGAAGGCCCTGCGAACCGAGGTCCGGGACGTTGACTCCCAAGCCCTGGTGGGCGGTGTGACGGCCACTGCGTTGGATACCAACACCACCGCGCAGCGTGACCTGGTAGTCATCATCCCGGTGGTCCTGGTGGTCATCCTGTTCATCCTGATGCTCCTGTTGCGATCCGTGGTGGCGCCAGTACTCTTGGTGCTCTCCGTGGTGCTTTCTTACGCGGCAGCCCTTGGTGTCTCTGCATGGGTGTTCAACGGGATCTTCAAGTTCTCCGGAGCTGATGCCACCGTGCCGTTGTTCGGATTCGTGTTCCTGGTTGCGTTGGGGGTGGACTACAACATCTTCCTGATGAGCAGGGTCCGCGAGGAATCCCTGAAGCACGGGACCCGCCCCGGTATCCTCCGTGGCCTGGCCGTAACCGGTGGCGTCATCACCTCCGCAGGCGTGGTGCTGGCCGCGACGTTCGCAGCCCTGGGAGTCATCCCGATCATGTTCCTGGTGCAGTTGGCGTTCATCGTGGCATTCGGGGTGCTGCTGGATACGGTGCTGGTCCGCTCGCTCCTGGTGCCCGCACTCGCCTACGACATCGGGGCCAAGATCTGGTGGCCCAGCAAGCTGGGACGCGGTATCACCCCACCTTCGGTGAAGGAACGTGAGGCATCGGTTGTCCGATAGGCCTTGATTGCCGGGCGGGTACTTGTTGCACTTGAACAAGTACCCGCTTCAGCTTAAGGAGATTGTGTGGCCCAGGATCCGCAACGAAAGGCGTCCGTACTGTTCGTCTGTGTGCACAATTTGAAACTTTGATCGACTCGTTGATCCCCGCTGCCAGCTGAACTCGACCACCAGGAGCGTCTCCCATGAGTAACGAACAACTGATTATCATCGGGTCCGGTCCTGCCGGTTACACGGCAGCCATCTACGCTGCACGTGCCGGTCTGAAACCCCTGGTCCTGGCCGGGTCGGTGACTTCCGGCGGCGCGCTCATGAATACCACCGAGGTGGAGAACTTCCCCGGCTTCCCGGCCGGCATCCAGGGCCCCGAGCTCATGGACGGCTTGCAGGAACAGGCCGAAAAATTCGGGGCCCGCATAGTGTTCGACGACGTCACCTCGGTCTCGCTGCAGGGTCACCTGAAGAGCGTGGTCACCGGAGGCGGCGAAACCCACGAAGCACCGGCCGTCATCCTTGCCACGGGCTCTGCGTACAAAGAACTTGGCTTGCCCGAGGAGAAGAAGCTCAGCGGACACGGCGTCTCCTGGTGTGCCACCTGCGATGGATTCTTCTTCCGCGAACAGGACATCATCGTGGTGGGCGGCGGTGATTCCGCCATGGAGGAAGCGACCTTCCTGACTCGGTTCGGGAAGTCAGTGACCGTCGTTGTGCGTAAAGGTGAACTTCGCGCTTCCCGGATCATGGCGCAGCGTGCCAAAGATAACCCGAAGATCAGCTTCGCCTGGAACTCGGCCATCACCGCAATCCACGGAGACACAAAGGTCACAGGCGTGACGCTCAAGGACACCCGCACCGGAGAAACCCGCGAACAGGCGGCGGCGGGCATCTTTGTGGCGATCGGCCACTTGCCGCGGACGGAACTGGTGGCCGGCCAGGTGGAGCTCGACGCCGAAGGCTACATCAAGGTTGACTCACCCACCACGTGCACCAACCTTTCAGGAGTCTTCGCCTGCGGTGATGCCGTTGACCATCGCTATCGCCAAGCCATCACCGCTGCGGGAACCGGATGTGCTGCGGCGTTGGACGCTGAGCGCTATCTCGCCGCCTTGGAGGACGCAGCCAGCATAGCGACGGCGCTGGTGGAGGAACCGACGCATTTCTAGGTGGACTTGGGCAGTTACTTGGTTTCGTTCGGGTGGTGAGTGTGCACTTGTTCCAGATAGACCACTTGTTCCACGACGAAGAACCAGATTCTGGCGTTGCCCTTGAGCGTTGGCTTGTGCTGCCAGCGCTCATACGTCGAGCCGTTGTGGGTGACAAGCCCCAACTCGCCACGCAGTGGGTAATTGGTTGGAGTGCTGAGTTGAGGTGTCCGCGTGAGAAAGTCCCATGAGTCAGCCAGCGCATTACGAGTGGTTGCTCGCAGATCTATCCACCCGCGTCTCGCTTGAACAGAGGCGAACCGAAGTTCGTATTCAGTCTTTTTTATAGGGCGCTCAACCTTTGGATCCTTCGCCATGCCCTAGGGACGCTCTACGGGTTCGGGCTCTTCAAGCCACTCAATGGGTTCCCGGCCCAGACCGGCTGCCATTGCCGTTGCCGACTCACGCCAAGCAGTCAGCTCGGCAATGGCCAGGTGAGGTTGGTTCGTAGCGAACGACGCCCGGGCAGCTGCCAAAATTCCGCTCGCACAGGTTTCCTGGTCGGCTTTGCTTAGAGCCAGCATCCATGGGAAGCGGTCGCTCATGCGGCCGGCCAGCGTCCCCTCGGTGCTGGTTGAGACAGCCACGAGTTGGGCTGCAAGCTCCAGGAGGGAAACTCTAGCTTGATCTGCGCTTTCTGACATCAATACGAGTGCCTCCCCATCTCGGCGGGTGACCCGGACAGGGTGATCCGCCGCGGCCGCAAAGACCTCTGCGGAAGACCTGCTGAGCTCAGAAGATTGGAAAGTTGTCCTTGAGGTGGTGGCGGTGCTCATGCTCTCAATTGTATTCAGAATGTGTTCTGAATGAAAGATGGCTTGCCTTTCAGGCCTTGACCGTGTTCCGTTCGCGGTATCCGTCGGCTGCGTAGACGCCCAGGACCCGGACTTCGGTGGTGAAGAATTCGAGTTCCTCAAGCGCGCGCCTCAAGCGTGCGTCCTCGGGGTGGCCTTCAACGTCGGAAAGGAACATTGTGGCGGCAAACTCATCGCCCACCATGTAACTTTCCAGACGGGTCATGTTCAGGCCGTTGGTCGCGAAGCCGCCGAGTGCCTTATACAGAGCCGACGGGACGTTGCGGACGCGAAAGACGAAGCTGGTGATCGCCGGACCCGGCAGTTCTTCCCTGGTGGGAAGCTCGCGTTCCCGTGCCAGGACAACGAAACGGGTGGTGTTGGTGGGGTCGTCCTCGACGCCGGACGCCAGGACCTCCAGGCCGTACAGTTGGGCGGCAAGCGGCGGCGCCAACGACAGTTTGCGGGGATCGTTCCAGTCCCTGACTTCACGCGCCGAACCTGCCGTGTCGCCGGCGATCACAGGCTTGAGGCCTGCTTCGCGGATGATCCGGCGGCATTGTCCCAGTGCGTGGATGTGACTGTGGACCTCCGTGGCGCCTTCAATGGTGCTGCCCGGAATTCCCATGAGGTCAAAGCGGATGGGCAGGAAGTATTCGCCTACGATCTGCAGCTTCGACTGGGGGAGGAGAACGTGGATGTCGGCTACGCGGCCGGCGATGGAGTTCTCGATCGGGATCATGGCAAGGTCAACCGCGCCGGTG
Organism: Arthrobacter sp. fls2-241-R2A-172; assembly: GCF_030208885.1. Taxonomy (NCBI): domain Bacteria; kingdom Bacillati; phylum Actinomycetota; class Actinomycetes; order Micrococcales; family Micrococcaceae; genus Arthrobacter; species Arthrobacter sp. fls2-241-R2A-172. The sequence goes on from NZ_JARVTB010000013.1 coordinate 67,167, forward strand.
GCTACGAGCTCAAACGCGTCCTCAAAGCTGGCACACGGAACGCTTTCGAGTTCGGGGAACATTTCCTTGCACGCGAGGTCCGAGTTGGCTCCGGGCTCGCCTTGGTACGCAATCTTCTGGGACATGGTGCTCATGCTTTCACGACGGGTATGCGGCTGCGCAAAAGCGTCCGCCCTGTGACCCGACTATGGGCCGGTGTTGCCGTGATCGGGTGCGGTGCGGTCATCCTTGCAGTCGCCGTTCTCCCCGCGCTAGTTCGAGCCCGAAGTGCCTTTTCATTTCCATCACGCCGAGGTCAGTGATCTTCAGGGCCCGGCTTTGAGGCGTGGGAAGCACCCATCCGCTGGCAAGGGCATGCCTGCAGATCGCCCCGCCCACCAGCCCAGCCGCATGGTACTGGCGCCCGGTCCAGTCCAAGCAAGTTCGTATCAGCGGTCTTGTTCCTTGTCTCTCGATTGAGATTCCGGCCCGCGCCAGATCCTGCTCACCTTTGGGGGTCAGCTGTACCCCGGAGTCGAGATTGATGATGTTCCTGGCGACGAGGGCGTTCATCAAACTGACCCCCAGGTCACCTGCAAGGTGGTCATAGCAGGTGCGGGCCCGCCTTAGGGCTTGGTCACGAGTGATGGAGGTGTACGAGCGGCGATTGCTGGGAACCGGCTCGACGTGGCTGGCCATGGTCTCGATCAGCTCCGCGATCCGGGCATCTTCCAGCCGCACGTAACGGTGCCTGCCTTGGCGTATCTCCGTGAGTATCCCTGCTCCGATGAGCTTGTTGAGGTGCTCGGTGGCTGAAGACTTCGGCACCTGGGCGTAGTTTGCCAGTTCAGAGGCGGTCCATGCGCGCCGGTCCAAGAGCGCCAGGCAGAACGTCGCACGAGTCCTGTCAGCAAAGAGTGCAGCGAGGGAAGCAAACCCCTCTCCAGCCGGAAGAACGTCGGTAGCCATGCGTCCATTATTGGCCCTGCATAGTTCGGTCCGTGCCGAACCGTTGGCGCCCTACGCTTCTAAACCATGTCACCGCATATTGAATTGGACCCCAAGATCCTTTACTTCGGCACACCCGTGGTCTTGGTTTGCACTGAGAATTCCGATATGTCCTTTAACCTCGCACCTATCTCCTCCGCGTGGGCGCTTGGCCGCACCATTGTCCTGGGGTTAGGGGAGGACGGGCACACCATCAGCAACCTCCGCTCACGCCCGGAGCTGACCTTGAACTACCCCGAGCCCCACCTTTGGCCGGCTGTCGAGCGGCTTGCTTCGCTGACAGGAGCGTATCCGGTGCCACCGACGAAACCTGCCCGCACTACCTTCGAAGCCAACAAGTTCGCGGCCGCCCGACTCAACAGCCAAGGCTCGGTTGGTGTTCGTCCGCCGCGGGTACAGGAGTGCGGCATTCAACTTGAAGCCCGTGCGACAGTAATCTCTCCATCAGGCGCAGGAGAATTTGCGGTCGTCGAATGCCAGGTGGAGAAGATCCACGTGCGCGAATCCTTGGTCCTGCCGAATACCCAGCACGTCGATCCGACGCAATGGGAACCGTTGATCTACAACTTCAGGCACTATTTCGGGCTCGGCCCGGAGCAAGGCTTCTCCTACCGTTCCGAAACCCCGGGAGGGCGCCCGAAAACCCAACTGGGCAGCAGCTAACGCCCTTATGGGAAAGTCCAAAGGGCGTTAGCTGCTACCTGGTTTGGGAAGGAGATGTCAGCCGTTGATGACCTGCGGTACGCCCAGGGCCTTCAGGCCTTCGGCGCCGAACTCCAGGCCATAACCGGACTGCTTTGCGCCACCAAACGGGACACGGGGGTCCACGGCGCCGTGCTTGTTGATCCACACGGTTCCGGCTTGGATACGGGCGGCGACTTCGCGGGCCGCGCCCAGGTCGGACGACCAGACCGAGGCGCCGAGTCCGACGTCGAGCGCGTTCGCCTTGGCGACTGCCTCGTCAACGGTGCTGTACTTGATGATGGGCAGGGCAGGGCCGAACTGTTCCTCCGCGACCAGCGGGTTGTCGTTGTCGATGTCCGCCACCAACGTCGTCGGGTAGAAATTGCCGGGCTGGTCAGCGTCAGGGTTGCCGCCCACCAGGATGCGGGCGCCCGAGTCGCGGGCGGCCTCAACCAGCCGGGCCACGATGTCGTATTGGGCGCGGTTCTGCAGCGGACCCAGGACGTTGTTCTCATCCAAGCCGTTACCCATGGGCATGGCGGCAGCGACGGCGGCGAGCTCCGTGCACACGGCCTCGTACTGGGATTCGTGGACGTAGAGTCGCTTCAGCGCGGCGCAGGTCTGGCCGGTGTTGATGAACGCGCCCCAGAAAAGGCCCTCGGCTATTGCCTTCGGGTCGGAATCGGGGAGGACGATGCCGGCGTCGTTGCCGCCGAGTTCCAAGGTGAGGCGCTTGACGGTGTCGGCCGAGGAACGGATGATCGCCTTGCCCGTGGCGGTGGAACCGGTGAACATGACCTTGCCGATCGCGTCATGCGAGGCCAACGCTTCGCCGACATCACGGCCGCCGGACACCACGCTGAGCAGCCCCTCAGGAAGCTCTTCGTTGATGATGGCAGCCAGCGCCAGCACGGACAACGGTGTGTACTCGGAGGGTTTGACCACGACGGCGTTGCCCATGCGCAGTGCCGGGGCGATCTGCCAGACGGTGATCATCATGGGCCAGTTCCACGGGCCAATGGCACCCACGACGCCGATGGGCCGGTAGTGCAGTTCGGCGTGGGTTTCGCCGTCATCCACCACGGTTTCCGGGTCGAGCGGCGTAGCGGCGGTGGCGCGCAGCCACGCCGCGCAGGCGCCGACTTCGAAACGCGCGTTCGGGCCGTTCAGCGGCTTCCCCTGCTCGCGGGAGAGCAGTCGGGCGAGTTCTTCGGCGGACCGTTCGACGGCGTCGGCTGCTTTCAGGAGCGCAGCGGATCTGGCGTCGTGACCCAAGGCAGCCCATGCGGGTTGCGCTGCTGCTGCGGCGTCGATCGCAGTTTGAAGGTCTTCGACGGTGTGAACAGGGGCTTCGCCAACCGCCTGACCCGTGGCCGGGTCGAAGATGGTGCGGCTGTTCTGGCCGGGGGCTGGTGTGATCGATGCCAGCAGGGCGTCGTAAGTCTCCATTGGTACTCCGCTCGGATAGTAAGTCTTGGCGGCCGGTTAGGCACGCGGCGATGTTTCCAGTGTGGTGGGCGTCACGGGTATGGGCCTTGTCTATGCACGAACAGCCCTTGACGGGAAGTGAACGCTTTCCCTCACGGCGCCCGTCCCTGATAATCGAGCTTGTGACCCTTGCTTCCCTGGCGGCCTTCGCTGGCCTCTGCCTCGTCTTGTCCGTGACACCAGGCCCTGACACGTTCCTCGTGTTGCGGATTGCGTTGAACCGACCCAGTGCGGGGATTGCTGCCGCCGCGGGTTCGGCGGCTGGCGCGATTGTCTGGGCAGCCCTGGTGGGCGTCGGGCTGGCCGCACTCCTGGAGCAGTCGGCCGAACTGTTCCGTTGGCTCAAGATCGCAGGTGGTTTGTACCTGCTGTACCTGGGCGTCTCCTCATTCATCAAGTCCCGGAAAGCCGCCAAAGCCGCGACCATGGACGGGGCAACGGAGAATGCGCCCCTCCCTTACAGCCGACTTTCCGCTTTGGGTGCCGGAGCGCTGTCAACGCTGCTCAACCCCAAGGTTGGGCTCTTCTACTTGGCCGTGGTCCCGCAGTTCATTCCGCACGGCGGCGACACCATGGGCACTTCCCTGATTCTGGGAGTGGTGGTCGCCGTCATTGCCTTCGCGTACCTCTCGATGATCGCGATGGTCGCTTTCAAGGCCATGCGGTGGCTGAAGCGCCCCAAGGTGAGCACCGCCGTCGAGCGTGTCAGCAGCGGCGTGATCGCCGGCCTGGGCGTTGGTGTAGTGGCGTCGGGGGCCAGCAGTTAAAGCTAATTCAGCGAGAGACGAAGACGTTTCACGCCCTCGGCACATTCCGGCACCTGATCCATGAGCTCTGGTTCATTGGCCAGACGGCCCAACATGTTCGCCAGGTGGTTCTGTTCAGCAGGTTTGTAGGTAATACCGCGAAGGTCCGAGGCGCGCACAACAGAGGCCAAGGTCAGGAAATCATCTACGTGCCGTCGCCAGAGGGGGTCGTTGACGATGGTCAGCGCTCCCGCTTTGCCTATCAGGCTGCCCAGGATGGTTGGCCGGATGACCCTGCCGGACACAAATCCTGCCAGAACCTCGACGGTCTCGGAGCGGTCAAGCGCTTGCTGGCTGGCCGGGGCAGCAATGGTGGTTCCACCCGTAACTCCGCGTCTCTTCTCCGCCCGTTCCCCCAGGTGTCGAGGAATCAGGACATCCACCAGCGCATCTCCGCGTTTCCATCGATGTTGGTACCCCTCGAGGGATTCGCCTTGGGATTCGAAGCCGAGATGCACCAGCAGTTCCGTGAAGTCGTGAAGCATCGTTGGGAATGCCCGGATGTCGAGTGCCATGTCCGCGTCCTTAGTAGCCCGCACGGCCGGAGCACCTCGCTCGACGGCGTGCAGGAAAACGGCTTGGCCGCCTACCAGGACCCATCCTTGGGGCATTGCTCTATGTATTTCAAAGACCGCTTGCCAGGCCTCCTGTTGCTCGCGGGGCATTGCCGGCAGTTCAATGGGCATGGGTTGTCCTGAGCATTTCGCGTGCGGCTTCCTGTTCTCGTGCACCCCGCCGTTCGGCCAAGTCCACCGCGACCGCAAGTGGTGGGAGCTCATCCGGGATTCGTTCGGCGGCCCGCAGCACCACATTGGGTCTCTTGCCGGGGGACGGCTCAACAAGGAACCAGTCTTTGACGATGTCCTCTAGTTCGTCGCGTTGCACGTAAGCCTCCAGCTCCGAATTGGCCAGCAGCCCAGACCGTGGGTGCGAGACTCCGGAAAGATGGATCCGTTTGTCCTCGCGAAGATCGGCAAGGTCGGCCGGGTTGGAAGAGAATTGAAGCTTTTCGGCCCGGTTGGCCAACCATGCCACTAGTAGTTCCAGGGAAGCGGGGGATTCGCTCAGTCGGCTGATGCGTTCCTTCAACCGGTGCTGTTCTACGGGTGAGGGTGCCAGGTACTCCGGGAGGGGACGGCTCTGGCTGTCGTCCCAGAAGCATGCCATGAGTTGCCAGGCGCTGCGTTCGGACAGGGGGCGTCCCGCAGGCCGGCCAGGCAGGTATTGGGAAGCATCGACTTCCTCAACAATCCAACGCCCGCCCACCCGTTGACCTCGGATACGTCCGGATTGAACGAGGTGGCGCGCTCGGCTTTCGTTGACGTGGAGGCGCTTCGCCAAGTCGGGGATGCTGAGTACCATTACACAATGGTATCGGTTGCGCTAGTAATATGTAATAGCTGATCTCAAGGTTTTCCTGTGGTCCTCCACTGGGAATGCCGAGTCGCGAACACTCCGGTTTTATCCAGCCAGCAGTGCCAGGTAGTTGTCCAACTGCCCGGCAAGGTCCTGCGAAAAGTGTTCGTCGGGGGACAACGCCGCCACGATCTGCGCGCCGAGCATCATGTTGAGCAGGTGGTCGGCGACGGCGGCGTCACCGATGGGGGTGCTGATCTCACCGGCCGCGCGGGCTGCTGCGGCATGCGCCGTGATGGTGGTGTGCCACTGGTTCATGGATGCGCTGTGGAGGGCGGCCATGTCGGCGTCGTTCAGCGCTTTCTGCCAGAACGGGATCACGATGCGGGCTTCGTTGACGCGTTCTTCATCCAGCGGCAATACCTCCGCGCAGAACGCCCGCAGCGCCGCTACTCCGGCCAGCCCTTCAGTCATCGAGGCGATGCGCTGGTTGGTGCGGTTGAACACGTGCCCGAACGCCGAGGTCAGGAGCATGTCCTTGGTGGGGAAGTAGGGCTTGAGGGCGCCGTTGGCGAAGCCGGCTTCCTCGGCGATTTCGCGCATGGTGGCGCCTTCCATGCCCAGCCTCGCGATGATGCGCCAGGTTGCGTCCACCAGTTCAAGGCGTCGTTGATCGTGGTCCACAATCTTTGGCACTGTTGGGGCTCCCGGAAAAAATATGGCGGACAGGTCTTGTGACCCATCTTACGTTTTGGTTATTCTCTACAACTATAGAAAATAAATCCTGACCGCACGCGGTCCCGGACAAGAGGCAGCCATGACGCCCACAGCAACTGAGACAGCCGCCATTGAGGAAACGCAGTACCGACTGGCCACGGGTGCCGAAATCTCCCAGGTCCAGGGAATCCTGCAGGCCGCCGGACACCTCGGCCCCGAAAAGCGGATTGCCTACCTGGGGCTGGTGGACCCCTCCCGCGGACAGGCAGACGGAGACCGTCGCTTCCGCATCTTCATCCACGACATCTCCGGTGGCGCACCCACCGACATCCTGGTCTCCGTGACCCGCGGCGAGGTCCTCTCCGCCGTCGAGCTTGACACCAAAGTCTCCGGCGAACTGCCTGTCCTGGAAGAAGAGTTCGAGGTAGTCGAGACGCTCCTGGCAACTGATGAGTGTTGGCTCGCGGCGCTCGCGGCCCGCGACCTCGACGTCGCTAAAGTCCGGGTGGCGCCGCTGTCCGCCGGCGTCTTCGAGTACGACGACGAGAAGGGCCGTCGCATCCTCCGCGGACTGGCTTTCGTGCAGGACTTTCCCGAGGACAGCGCCTGGGCCCACCCGGTGGATGGCCTGGTTGCCTACGTGGACGTGGTCAACAAGCAAGTCACACAGGTGATCGACCTGGGCGTGATGCCCATTCCGGCTGAGCACGGGAACTACACGGACCCGGAACTGACCGGCCCGCTCCGGGAAACCCAGAAGCCCATCAGCATCACCCAGCCGGAGGGCCCCAGCTTCACGGTCACCGGAGGCAACCATGTGGAGTGGGAAAAATGGAGCGTGGACGTCGGCTTCGACGTGCGCGAAGGAGTTGTCCTCCACAATCTGGCGTTCCAGGACGGAGGCAAGAAGCGGCCCATCATCAACCGCGCCTCGATCGCCGAAATGGTGGTGCCCTACGGCGATCCCTCCCCAATCCGGTCATGGCAGAACTACTTCGACACCGGCGAATACCTGGTGGGCCAGTACGCCAACTCCCTGGAACTCGGCTGCGATTGCCTGGGCGATATCACCTACCTGAGCCCGGTCATCAGCGACGCCTTCGGTAATCCCCGCGAAATCCGCAACGGCATCTGCATGCACGAGGAAGACTGGGGAATCCTCTCCAAGCACTCCGACCTCTGGACCGGCATCAACTACACCCGCCGCAACCGCCGCCTGGTGATCTCCTTCTTCACCACCATCGGCAACTACGACTACGGCTTCTACTGGTACCTCTACCTGGACGGCACCATCGAATTCGAGGCCAAAGCCACCGGCGTTGTGTTCACCAGCGCTTTCCCGGAAGGCGGCTCGGACAACATTTCCCAGCTCGCGCCAGGACTTGGAGCCCCCTTCCACCAGCACCTCTTCAGCGCGCGTCTGGACATGGCCATCGATGGTTTCACCAACCGGGTGGAAGAAGAAGATGTGGTCCGCCAGGCAATGGGCGAAGGCAACGAACGTGGCAACGCGTTTTCCCGCAAGCGTACGGTATTGGCCAAAGAGTCCGAGGCCGTCCGGGAAGCCGACGCGCGCGCCGGAAGAACGTGGATCATCTCCAACCCCGAATCCAGGAACCGTCTCGGTGAACCGGTCGGCTACAAGCTCCACGCCGAGAACCAGCCCACCCTCCTGGCAGACCCGGGTTCTTCCATTGCCAAACGCGCTGCATTCGCCACCAAGGACGTGTGGGTCACCCGTTACGCGGACGAGGAACGCTACCCCACGGGAGACTTCGTGAACCAGCACTCCGGCGGCGCCGGGCTGCCCGCGTATGTGGCCCAGGACCGCGACATCGACGGCCAGGACATCGTTCTGTGGCACACCTTCGGCCTCACGCACTTCCCCCGCGTCGAAGACTGGCCGATCATGCCGGTGGACACGGTTGGCTTCAAGCTGCGCCCGGAAGGGTTCTTCGACCGCAGCCCAGTGTTGGACGTTCCAGCCAACGCCTCGGGTTCAAGCTGCCACAGCGAGGCCGGTGCGTCAGGCGAAGAGCACGGCGAGCCCGCCGGGCACTGCCACTAACGTGGCCTCGGCCATCAGTGGAGGGCGGGTCCGGCCCGTCCTCCACCCGCGTGCCTGCGCCGTCCTGACGGCACTCTCCTGCGTGGTGCATCTTGGACTCGCAGCATCAGGGCACCACGACGCCTGGCTGGGTGTCCTCATGATCGCCCTGGCAGCCGTGTGCTTCCCCTGCACAGTCCACATCTGGCGCCACAGCCGCGTCGGTGCACTCCACCAAGTCACCGGCTCAGCCCTTGCCATGGTCGCCCTGCACGCTGTGCTGCTGCTCGGAGCGGGCGGTTCCGGACACGCCCATGGCGGCAGGCCGGCGTCGAACGTTGTTGACACAACCGGGGCAACCCAACTCCTGCTGGTGATCGGACTGGAAATCACGACGGCGTTACTCGCCTCGACGTTGGTGGCCCGCCTCAGGCGGGTCCGGGCGCAGTCCCTGTAACCGGAGTGCCCGAAATTCGGCAGGATATTGCTGTTTGCAGGCAGTATCCCTGCTTGTTGGACCCCTTCCGAATACTGTTCAGTGGGATGGTGAATAAAGCTGTCAACAGTTCGGGCCTGGGCCTCTTCCGTGCAACGGGAATTTATGTTGGTGCCATTCTTGGTTCAGGCGTGCTGGTTCTGCCCGCCATTGCCGCTCAGGTGGCTGGGCCGGCGTCGATATTGGCGTGGGGCTTGCTCCTGGTGTTCTGCACGCCCGTGGCATTTAGTTTCGCCGAAATGTCCCGGCAACAGCCCGACGCCGGTGGCATAGCAACGTTCGTCACAAGGGCCTTCGGGCCCCGGGCGTCAGTGGTGGCCGGCTACCTGTTCTACTTCGCGATACCCTTTGGCGCGCCCGCGACGGCGGTTATTGGCGGGGAGTACATCGCCCACGCCATGGGAGGCGGACGGGAGACGACACTGATTGCCGCGGGGCTGATCCTGGCGGCTGGTTTGCTGAGCAACGCGGTGGGCATCAGGGTCTCCAGCAAACTGCAGCTGCTCCTCATGGTCTTGCTGGTTGCTTTGCTTGCCTTCGCTGTTGCCGTGGCCGCGCCGTATGCCCGGGCGGAGAATTTCGAGCCCTTCGCTCCGCATGGCTACTGGGCTGTGGGAGGTGCGGCCAGCTTGTTGTTCTTTTGTTTCGCGGGATGGGAAGCCGTGACCCACCTGGCCGGCGAGTTCCGCAACCCCGAGCGAGACCTGAAGCGGGCAACTTGGCTGACGCTCGTCGTCGTCGGTGTGGTGTACATCGGGCTCGTGGCTGCGTGCGTAGCTGTCCTGGGCCCCGCGCTCGCGGGCAGCAGCGTCCCGGTTGCCGAGCTGCTGGCGAAAGGGCTCGGCCCTGCGGCAGCACCGGTTACCGCGGTCGCGGCGGCGGTGCTCACGTTCGGTCCGTTGAATACTTTCGTGGCCGGTGCCAGCAAGCTCGGTGCCAGGTTGGCGTCCGACGGCGTGCTTCCGCGGGCTTTGGCGCGCGGCGCCGGGCCGGGGGAGGTCCCATCGGTGAGTCTCGGCGTCCTGGGCATGTTGGCGTCGATCTCCTTCGCTCTCGCCGCGACCGGTTTGCTGAGCATGGAGTTCCAAATTGGGGCGGCCTCGGCGTGCTTCACCGCGGTGACGGCCTTTGGCTTGGCTGCCGGAGTGGTACTTCTCCGCCGTGGAACTCCGGCTTGGTACGGGGTGATCGTGGCGGCGGTGGTGATGCTCGTTGCGCTCGTGTTCAGCGGATGGGCGCTGCTGGTCCCGGCCGGTCTGGGTGTGGCGGCCCTGGCTGCCTGGCGAGTTCGCGGGAAGCCTGCCGCTTCGCACGGAAGTTTCCAGACGAACCCGCAGCCTTCCCGCGAACTCGCGGCTAGGAACGGGAGACCCTCGTAAGTTTGTCCGGATTGGACACTTGCCGCAGGCCCCGGATGCTTCCATCCGGGGCGGCGTCCAGCTCCATGACGTCGGAGCGGCCGTTATGCCTGAGCACCAAAGCCGCTCCGCCGTTGATCTCCACAACCCAGGCCCGGATAGGCTCCACAGGATCGAAGTCCACTGCCTTGCCGAGGATGCCCGCAAAGAAGCGTGCGATCCTCGAGGCCCCGAACAGCGGGTTCATGGCGCTCTTGACCTTGCCACCGCCGTCGGCCCACAGCACTGCGTCGCGGTGGAGCATCGAGACCACCGTGTTGATCTCACCCTGCTCAATGGCTTGGACGAGTTTCTCCAAGGCGGCCCGGTCCTTCGCCCGGGGTGCGGGTGCGTCGGGGTCAATATCCAGGCGGCGTTCGGCCCTCGAAATCAGCTGGCGAACGGCGGCCGGCGTCTTGCCCAGGACGTCGGCGATCTCCGGCGCGGGCATTCCGAAGGCACGGTGCAGGACCAACGCCGCCCGCGCCTCCGGTGCCAGTTGCTCGGCCAGATGCAGCAAGGTCAAGGACAACAGTTCGCGGTTGGCCACTGCCTCCTCCGGCAATTGGGCGGTGTCCACGGGCTCAGGCAGCCACGGTCCGGTGTAGTCCTCCCGCACCGTCGCGAGTTGGCGCACCCGGTCGATGGAACGGCGCACGCACACGGTGGTCAGCCACGCCGGCCAGGAGTCCACGCGGCCGCCGTCGGTCTTCCGTTCCTGCCGTACGGCGTCGATCCCAACCTCGGAGACCACGTCCTCGGCGTGGCCGAAGTCGCCCAGCATCCGGTAGGCAATCCCCAGCAGGCGGTTCCGTTCGCTTTGCCACGCCACAGTGGCCGAGACTGCAAGAGTCATGCTGCCCACGTTACCGTTCAGACCAGCGGATTCTTCTCATCCACCGGCGGCTCCATCTGTGTGCTGATGGCAATCCTGTTCCACACATTGATGGTGGAGATCGCCAGGACCAAACCGCCCATCTGGCCGTCGTCGAAATGGGTGGCCGCAGCGTTCCAGATCTCGTCGGTCACAGTGTCAGGCCCCAACTGGGTCAAGGCATCGGTGAGGGCGAGGACGGCCTGCTCCCGGGCGTCGAAGAACACTTTCGAGTGCTGCCAGGCGGCCACAGCATGCAACTTCCGTGACGGGATGCCACGCTTGTGGCCATCAGTCGCGTGCATATCCACGCAGAAACCGCAGCCGTTGAGGATCGAGGCGCGGAGCTTGATCAGCTCGTAAAGATCGGGATCCACAGAGGTGCGGGCGTAGCCTTCCAGGCCAATGACGGCAGCGTAGCCGAGTTTGTTGCTTCGGCCGATGTTGATGCGGGTCATGCTGTCTTCCCTTCAGAGTTGGTGCGTTACAACAGTGATGTCGGAAGCAGCAGCGAAAGTGTGACAGGGCTGCCCGATTGTTAGAGTCAGTCCGTGCGCGCTGTGATTTTTGATGAAGTCCGGACCCAGCCCGATGTCCGGGAGGTCGACAAGCCCGAGGCCCCTGCCGGGGGCGTTGTGGTGAAAGTACTCGCTACCGGCATGTGCCGCAGCGACTGGCATGCGTGGGCCGGCCACGACGATATTGCCATGCCCCACGTCCCGGGGCATGAGCTTGCCGGGGTGATTTCCGCCGTCGGGCACGGCGTGAAGAACTGGAAGGTGGGCGACCGCGTTACCGTCCCCTTCGTCTGCGGGTGCGGCACATGCGAATGGTGCCTGGCAGGCGACGCGCAGGTCTGCCCGGACCAGCAGCAACCCGGTTTCACCCACTGGGGATCTTTCGCCGAGTACGTGGCACTGCACGCAGCTGACAGCAACCTGGTTGCCATCCCGGACAGTATTGAATTCACGACGGCGGCCAGCCTCGGCTGCCGCTTCGCCACGGCTTACCGGGCATTGGCAGCCCGTGCGCAGGTCAAATCCGGCGAATGGGTGACCGTGGTAGGCGCGGGAGGCGTCGGCCTCAGCGCCGTGATGATCGCAAAAGCCATGGGAGCGAGGGTCATTGCTGTGGACCGGAACCCGTCAGCCCTGGCTGTGGCTGCACGGCTGGGCGCAGAACACACGGTCCTCGCTGATGGCACGGACATCCCCGCCACCGTAAACGTCCTCTCCGGCGGAGGCAGCCACGTGGCGGTGGACGCCGTCGGAAGTGAACAGACCTGCGCCGACGCGATCCTCAGCCTCCGCCGCCGTGGCCGACACGTCCAGATTGGTTTGCTGCCGTCCATCGACGGCAACCCGCAAGTGCCCATGGCAAGGGTGATCGGTTGGGAACTGGACCTGTTGGGCAGCCACGGCATGGCCGCTGTGGACTATCCGGGGATGATGACGCTCATCGAGCAAGGCTCGCTTGAGCCGCAGCTGCTGATCGAACGCACCATCGGGCTGGAAGACGCGGCAGCGCTGTTGCCCGGCTTCGACCAGGCCAGTCCGGCCGGTATGACCATGGTGGACCCGGCCCTCTAATTACCCTCTTGGTTACTGGGCTTCCCGTGCCGGCCGGTTCCGGTATGCCGCGAGGAAGTGCGATATACGGCGCACAGCTTCTTCGATGTCCTCCACTGCCGGCAGGATCACGAAGCGGAAGTGGTCCGGTGTTGGCCAGTTGAAGGCCGTGCCGTGCGAGACCAGGATCTTCTGTTCCTGCAGGAGTTGGAGGACGAACTTCTCGTCGCTTTCGATGGGGTAAATCTCAGGGTCCAACCGCGGGAACAGATACATGGCACCAGCGGCAGGCACGCAGGAAACACCCGGGATGGCCGTCAACAATTTCCACGCCAGGTCCCGTTGTTCGCGCAACCGCCCGCCAGGACGAATGAGGGCCTCGATGCTTTGGTACCCGCCCAGGCAGGTCTGGATGGCGTGCTGCGCCGGAACATTGGCGCACAGGCGCAGGGAAGCCAGCAGTTCCAGGGATTCGCGATACGCGGCAGTGGCGGCAAGCGGCCCGGTCACAGCCACCCAGCCGGCGCGGTAGCCGGGCATGCGGTAGGCCTTGGACAGTCCGCTGAACGTCAGCACGCACACGTCCTCGGCCACCGCTGCGGTGTGGATGTGGGGTGCGTCAACGTAGCGGATCTTCTCGTAGATTTCGTCCGAAAACAGCACCAGGTCATGCTTCCGAGCCAAGGCGGCGAACTGTTCAAGGATGTGCCGCGGGTAGACGGCCCCGGTGGGATTGTTCGGGTTGATGATCACGATACCCTTGGTGCGCGGGGTGATCTTCGCTTCGACGTCGGCCATGTCCGGCCACCAGTTCTCGTCCTCATCGCAGAGGTAGTGGACGGCTTGGCCACCGGTGAACGTCACAGCTGCGGTCCACAGGGGGTAGTCAGGGGCGGGGATGAGGATCTCGTCGCCGTTCTCCATGAACGCCTGGAGGGTCATGGAAATCAGTTCGCTGACGCCGTTGCCGATGAAGAGGTCCTCGACGCCGATGTTCATCAGTCCGCGGGTTTGGTAGTACTGCGAGATGGCGGTGCGGGCGGAGAAGATCCCTTTGGAGTCGCTGTAACCCTGCGCGCCGCGGAGGTGATGGATCATGTCCACCACCACCGACTCCGGCGCCTCCAGGCCAAACGGCGCCGTGTCCCCAAGGTTCATCTTGAGGATCCTGTGACCCTCCGCTTCCATGGCCTTGGCGGCTTGGAGGATAGGACCGCGGAGTTCATAGCGGACGTTCTGGAGTTTGCTGGAGTGCTGCATCGGACGCATGGTTGATCTTTTCATGGGAGCGGCCCCGGGGAGCAAATGATTCCAGAATCAGGTCCAGCGGATGATCAGGGGAAGGCTCCTGGTGCTCGCCGAAACTTCCCGTTCAGTGCCGTCCACGGCAACAGCGAAGTGCTGGAGTTCATCGGTGGATGTCAGCACTTCAAAGTGCCCGGTCGCATCACTGACAGCAGCTGATGCGGATGAGTGGGCGTGGATGTAGGCGTCGGGGATCCCCTTGTTATGTACGTCCACCAGCCGGCCCCGGATCCGGCGGCCTGCACCTGGCGTGCCCGCAGCAGGCTGGGTGGAAGGACCGGACGGTTCCTCGAAGCGGAGGGATACCGGGATGCGCACCAGGAACCCCAGTCCTTGCCGGATGGCGCCGGAGTACTCGTCGAGCTGGAGTTCACCGTTGGAGACCACGGAGTACTGGCTGTGGAGTTCAACAGCCAGCAGCAATTGCTCCATGTTGTCCAGCTGTTCCGGACCGTGGCATTCCACGGCAACCCTCAGTTCCAGGTCCAGGACCGGCCCCTCGCGGCGTGACCTTCCCACCCTGCTGAGGGTTACGGCCCGTACGGTGACTGGAGCGTCCGGTGGCGGAACGACGGCGGTGGGGGACCCGTCGTCGAACCTTACGTGCTGAGGGGCGACGGCGTCGGAAAGTACCCCCAGGAGGTCGGACAGCGACGAACGCACTTGGCCCACGGCAGAACCCCAGCCGGACAGAGATCCACTACATCAACTGGAACAAGGCTACTCCCGCAAATGCCCCTGATGGAGCCTTATTAGGGCACTTTCTGTACAAAGCCGGGGAGGTTCCTCGTAGCCCTTGGCCGCCAGCCGGACTAGGATGGCCCGCATCCAAGGGCAGGCTCGGACTTCCATCGAAGGAGCACACTATGGGCACACTTTCTGTTGACCTTTTCCTCACCCTCGACGGCGTCTACCAGGCACCGGGCGGTCCCGACGAGGACACCTCGGACGGCTTCGAATACGGCGGTTGGCAGGCTGCGTATTCAGACGAAGAGGCCGGCGCCGCGATTACAGCGGGCATCGACCGCATGGACGCGCTCCTCCTGGGTCGAAAAACCTACGACATCTTCGCCCAGTATTGGCCAGAGCAAAGCGGTCACATAGCCGACAAGCTCAATGGCCTGCCCAAGTTCGTGGTCTCGAGCACCCTGGCAGATGCCAAATGGGAAGGGACCACGGTCTTGGCCGAGGCAGAGGACGTGGCGGCGGTGAAGGAACGGTTCAACGACATCCACATCATAGGCAGCGGCGTCCTGGCACGCTCGCTCCTTGAAGCGGACCTCCTGGACAGGCTCAACCTGTACCTCTACCCACTGACGTTCGGAACGGGTAAGCGATTGTTCCCCGACGGCGCGGGCGTGCCCGCCGCCTTCCGGTTGGCCCAGCCACCACAGGCATTTCCCAATGGCGCCATCCTGCTCGCTTACGACCGCGCAGGCGAGCCCGTTACGGGCATTGACATCGGCCAGATGTAGCTGGATCACATCCAACAGAAGCGTTCGACGGCGGGTGCGCACCCGCCGTCGAACGCTTCTGTTTTCTTCTTCTTTGGGTGGGCGCCCGGCATCGTCAGCCGGTTGCCAAGGGCAGCGTAATCCGCATGCACGTGCCTTCCGGGCCTGTGTATGCGACGTCTGCGGTGCCGCCCGCTGCCACGGCAATATCGCGGACCAGCGACAGTCCGATCCCGAAGCTACGCTGCTGTTGGCCCGCGCGTGGGGCGGTTGTCCGGGCGAAACGGTCGAAGATCCGGTCGCGATCAATCCCAGTGATTCCCTGGCCCGTATCGGTGACGGTGATGACCGCCTGGTGGGCGGTCACGTCACTGGCAACCGTGATGTGGCCGCCCGCCGGCGTATGGCCAAGGGCGTTCTCGGCCAGACCGAGGATGGCACGGTGAAGTCGCTGTGGCGTGATCATTGCCCGAGGGTGGCCGGCGCTTGAACAGTGCAGGGTGATGCCCCGGTCCGCTGCCAACTGCTGGAGGCTGTCCACCACTTCCTGGGTGACGTCGGAGATGTTCGTTGGCGCTGCGGCCGGTTCCTGGAGGGAGCCCGTGGCGGATTCGAGGAGTTCGTTGACGATTCCGGTAAGGGCAGCTGTGTCGTCCCGAATCCGCGAGAGTTGCTGGCCGGCAGGTGATTCCGGAGCAGTGCTGCGTTGTGCCACCTGGATTCTGGCATCAAGGATTGCCAAGGGTGTCCGCATCTCGTGGCTGGCGTCCTGGATGAAGCGTCGTTGCAGGGTCAGTGCTTCGCCGAGGGGCCGGATGGCGCTGCGTGCACTGAGCCAGCCAACGCCGCCGGCCAGCAGGATGCCTGCTGCCCCGGCGATGACCATGGCTTTGATCAGGTCTTTGGTGTCGAGATAGGCGTAAACGGCCCCGGGTTCGGCGGGTTCCGTGTTGCCGGCCCGGTTCAGCAGGTAGGCGGTGGCCGCGGCCAGGAGGCAGAGGACCAGCAGGGCGCAGACTGCGCTGATTCGGACCGCGATCTTCAGGGAAGCCTTGCGAAGGATGGCCTGGTCCTGGGACGCGGCCATGGACTGATCAGTCATGCGCTTCGCCTATCTGGTAACCCACCCCGTGGACGGTACGGATGACCGACCTGGCGACTTTTCGCCGGAGGTGATGGACGTGGGTGTCAATGACACCTGGCAGGTCACCCTGGCTGTCAGTGGCGACAATCAGCTCCTCCCTGGTGAACACCCGGTCCGGCTCGGCAGCAAGAACCGACAGCAACTCCGATTCGGTCGCGGTCAAGGAGGCAAGGAAGCCGTGAATGGAGCGCATGGACCTGGTGGTGGGGTCCAGTTCCCAGTCGCCGATAACAGTGGTCCGGGGCGCCTGGTGGTAGGTGCGGGTCAAGGCCCTCAGCCGCGCTCCCAATTCCATGGCGTCGAAGGGCTTGGTCATGTAGTCATTCGCGCCGGCATCGAGCCCCCGGACCTTCTCGTCCACAGCGCCCAGGGCGGTGAGGATGAGGATTGGGGTGGCGAAACCCTTGGAACGGAGCGCGGCGATCAACGAGATGCCATCCAGGCCCGGAAGCCCCCGGTCGATCACCATCGCATCCCAGCCTCCCATCAGTGCCTGCCGCAAACCCTCACGGCCGTCGACGGCGATGCGTACCTGGTAGTCGGGCTCAAGGAGCTCGGCGATCAGGGGTCCCAAGGCAGGATCGTCTTCCACCAGCAGGACGGACAGCTTGGAGTCAGTGATCACGGATCTATTCTTGCGCGGAGGAGGACTCCGATGCGCGGGCACGCCTGTGTTTGAGGTATTCGATGCCCCAGGGCAGCACAGACACCAACACCATGACCACGGCTATGACGTCGATGTTCTTTGCGATGACCTCGAAATGGCCCAACCAGGAGCCAAGGAGGGTAACGGAGCTCGCCCAAAGGATCGCACCCGTGATGTTCCAGAGGGCAAAGGACTTGTAGTGATACCGGGCGATTCCTGCGCTAAGGGGCGCAAAGGTGCGCACCACCGGCACGAAGCGGGCAAGGATCAGCGCGGGGCCGCCACGACGTCTGAAGAAGTCTTCGGCCTTTGCCAAATGTGACGTTTTCAGGACCCGGGCATCATCGGAGAACCACCGGCGTCCGAAGCGGCGTCCCAACAGGTAGCCCACCTGGTCGCCCGCTATGGCGGCCACTGTCACCACCGTAATCAACACAGGAAGTGTCAGGTTCAATTGCTGGTGAAGGAGTCCGGCAGTGAAGAGCAACGAGTCACCTGGCAGGAACGGGAACAGGACCCCCGATTCAATGAAGATCATCAGGGCCACCACTGCGAGGGTTGCCGGACCCAAGCCCTGCAGCAGGCTGGCGGGATCCAGGATGGGGAGGAGCTCGGTACGGTTCAGCGCAGGCGCCAAGGCAAAGGGATCCATAAGGGACTCTTTCATTTGGGGGTGCGTCGGGACATTGCGCGGGAACGGATGGCGGTCGTGACGGAAGGTGCGTAGCGGTTCCAGATTCCGGCCATGATCATCACCGCCGCAATTGATGCAGGGAGTGAGGCAATAACGTCCAGCGGGTAATGGGCCCCGATGTACACGCGGGACCAGGCAACCACAACAGTCACGACCGCCCCCGCGCAGAGGGCAGGCTTCGCCCATCGTGTTTCACGGACCAGAAAGAACACTGCCAGCGTCAGTGCGACGGCCAGGCACGTGTGGCCGCTGGGAAAGCTGTTGGATACAGGTTCCGGTACCAAGGGATCGAACAAAAGGGCAGGGTCCGGCCTGATCCTGCCAATAACCGCCTTGAACACTTGGCACGTCAACCACCCGGAGGCCACTGTGAGCGAAAAAAGTGCTGCATCCTGCGGGGAACGTCGGATCAGTGCGAGATACAGACTGACAACGATCACGATTACCGCGCCCGCGACCGGGCCGAAAAGCACGTTCAAAACCAAGGCAAGCCCCGTCAGCACGGATGAGTGGTGACGGCTGAAGTCATCGTCAACAGCCAGTTCAGCCAGGGTCAGCCCAGGAACTGCCTGGATTGCCCACCCCGCCAAGACGACGGCCGCCGCGAGTACCAGCCCTATGGCCAGCCAGTGTTTCGGTGCGGGCAGAGGCTTGAAGCGCACGGGATGCGGTGTGGACTGCTGAATCATGGAACCCCTCGACAGGACGAATCGTTTCTTCGATTCTGCGCCGAGGGTTTTAAGAACCCGTTAAGAATTGCCCCGGTCCGCCCCGCGCCACCACGCCATGGTTGTGGCGGCGGCTTCCGGCAGGGGAGTTGGGTCCAAGCCCAGCATCCGCTGGCTTTCGGAGGAATCCATCACGAATGGGCGCTCAAACTGATACAGCAATTCAGCCAGTTCGCGCATATCGGTTGAGACCAGTCCGGCGGCCCGCAGTACCCAACCTGGGACGGCGCTCACCTTCGGCGTCGTCAGGCCCGCCGCGCGTGCGTGCGCAACCGCGATTTCCCGCTGTGTCACGGCGGCGCCGGTGGGGGCATGCAGCACGCTGTTCCAGACTTCGGGCTTCCCCGCGGCAGCGATCATGGCCGCAGCGAGGTCCGGTACGTAGGTGAATGAATGGGGCTGGTTCGCGCTGCCAATGAACTGCAGCCGTTTGCCCGACAGGATCGGCGTGACCATGCGCTCGCCGGCATGTGCCATCTTCACGCGCGGCCCAAAGAAGTCACCCGCCACTACGCTCACGGTGTTTGCCGCGTGCTCGCGTCGAGCCTTCAGCAGCGCCGTCCGGATACCGCGCTTCCCACCGGCGGCTTCGCGGGGACTCGATTCGGTCATGATGCGTTCGGGCTCACTGTACGAGTACAGGCTTTCAGGAAATACGACGACGGCGCCCGCGGCTGCGGCTGCGTCCATCACCACTTGCTCGGCTTGGGGGAGTTCCGCTGCCCAGGCCGCCGCCCTGTAGGCGGATCCGTGGATGCAGTGGAAGACGGCCGTGGCACCGGCGACGGCTTCCTTGAGCTGGTCGGGATGGGATGCATCGACGCGCATCTTTTCCACCAGGGGATGGTCCGGGCCGCTGCCCGAGCGGGTCAAAACGCGTACGGGGTGCCCGAGACCTGCGAGTTGCTCCGCGATGGTGTAGCCAACGGGCCCTGCTCCTGTGACGACGTACATGGTGGCCTTCTTTCTCATTCTTCCAGTGGATTTCAAAACAAGAGCAGTGCTCTCTGAATCCAGAATGACGACTATTTTACACAAAGTCAAGAGCAGTGCTCTTGTTTGTTGACGCCGCTCTCCTTTGTGGCAAGCTAGGGGCATGACGTCAGCTGCGACCAAGGCCAAGCCCCCAACTCCCAGGGAGCGCGCCCGCGCCCAAACCATTGCGGACATCATCCGGCTCGGCCGTGAGCACTTGGCCCTCCACGGCGCTGCGGCACTGTCCCTCCGCGCAGTGGCCAGGGATCTCGGAGTCGTGTCCTCAGCCGTCTATCGCTACGTCGAGAACCGCGACGAGCTCCTCACCCTCCTGCTCATCGACGCGTACAACGAGCTCGGCGACCATGTAGACGCCGCCGTGGAGGCCGTTCCTGGCGCCGATTTCGCCGGGCAGTTCCGGGCACTCGGCAACGCTGTCCGATCGTGGGCGCTTCGTGAACCGGCCAGCTACGCCCTGCTTTTCGGTAGCCCCGTCCCCGGCTACCAGGCGCCGGGCGAGCGCACCACCGTCCCTGGAACCCGTGTCATCGTCCGTCTCGTGGGCATCTTTGACGCCGCATACCGCGCCGGCGCCATGAACGCCGAGGTGAGTCCCGCCGTCGTCGTTCCTCCGGCCCTGGCCAAAGACCTGGCGGCCATCCGCGAAGACCTGAACCTCACAGCTCCCGACCCTTCCCTGGCGCGGGGCGTGCTGGTCTGGACGTCCGTGTTCGGGGCCGTTAGTTTCGAGGTCTTTGGGCAGTATGGTGCCGATACCTTTGCTGCCCGGGATGAGCTTTTTGAACACCAACTGGGCGTCCTCCAGGGCGTCGTAGGGCTATAAGCCGCGAACGGTAAAGTATTCAGATGGTTCGTGGACTGGCTGACATCGGGGCGGAGGGCGTGCTCCTCGCCGGAGCGGGCCGCGCAATCCTCCTGCAGATCGCCGACCCCAGGGTGGGTCACGGCGTGGCTGAGCACAGCAACTTCGCCGAGCGCCCCATGGACCGTCTCCGCGCCACCATGACCTACGTGTACGCGGTGGTCTATGGCTCGGAAGACCAGCTGAAGGCTGTCCGCCGGGCCGTCAATCGTGCCCATGCCCCGGTCCGGCGCGGACCCGACGCCACCTCCAGCGGGTACAGCGCCTTCGACGCGGAGTCCCAACTTTGGGTGGTTGCCACCCTTTACGACACAGCAGTTACCGTGTACGAGCAGGTCCACGGACCGCTCGACGACGACGCTGCCGACCGCATCTACCGCGAGTATGCGCGGATCGGGACAGCCCTGCAGCTCCCGGCGGACAGCTGGCCGGCCGACCGGGCCGCCTTTGCCGCCTACTGGGACTCCCGTGTGCGGGGACTTCAACCGGACGACAAAGCGGTCAGGGTCGCGCGGGACCTCCTCTACCCGGCGGGCGGCCCACAACTCCTGCGCCTGGCGATGCCCTTTGCCCGGTTCCTCACGGCCGGCCTGCTGCCTGATCATGTGCGTGCCGGTTTCGGGTTCGACTGGGGGCCGGCCCGAGCCCGGCGTTTCGAGCGGACCATGCGGATGGTTGGCCGTCTCTACCCTCGGCTGCCCCAGCGGATCCGGCATTGGCCGCGCGACTACTACCTGGGCCAACTCGGAGCCGCTCCGAAGGGCGGCAATGCGTAACTCCACCCCGGTTGAACAGGCCATCGACAACCTCGCCCACCGGTATCTGGACGGCAGGAAGGGCAGCCGCTTGCAGTCCGGGCTCACCGAGTTCGTGGTGTTCGGGCTGAAGCAGGCCTGGGCTTGCGTGTTCGGTGCAGCGCTGCTCGCGGTGATCATCGCCGTCCGTCTTTGGTACCCCGACAACGCCGCTCTCGCCCGGAACGACTTCCTCACCCTTGCCGCCGTCGTCATCCAGGTCCTGATGATCACGTTCAGGCTGGAGACGCTGCGGGAGCTGCGTGTCATCCTGCTGTTCCACGTGGTGGGAACGGTCATGGAGTTGTTCAAAACCGACGTTGGCTCCTGGGCTTACGAGGCCGAGGGCCTCCTCCGGATCGGCGCCGTCCCGTTGTTCAGCGGCTTCATGTACGCGGCCGTGGGTTCCTATATGGTGCGCGTTTTCCGCTTGTTCGATCTCCGCTTTGACAGGTATCCCCGACGGTGGATCACGGCCCTTGTGGCAGGGGCGATCTACGTGAACTTCTTCTCGCACCACTACATCGTTGACCTGCGCTGGGTGCTGCTCGCCGCCGTCGTTCTTGTCTACGGACGGTGCGTGATGCACTTCCGGGTGTTCCGGCGTCGCTTCCGCATGCCCATCCTGGTGTCCTTCCTGCTGGTGGCGCTGTTCATCTGGTTCGCCGAGAACATCGGCACGTGGTCGCGCGCTTGGCTTTATCCGAACCAACTGAACGGCTGGCAGGCCGTCTCGATCGACAAGCTCCTGGCTTGGTTCCTGCTGATGATCATCTCGGTGGTGCTGGTGGCGTGGGTGTACAAACCCGAGCCGCTTGCCACTGGCGAAGGCGCGGTTGTTCCTAATCTTCGCCGCGTAACGCCTTGAGCGCCGCACGCCGGGCTTGGAGCAGGGGCTCGACGTCGGCTACCCGCGTCAGGCTTATGGCTTCCGGTTCCGGCGGGTTGCGTTGGGCGTCGATGACGACCCATCTGTTTCTTACTGCCGCATAAGGGTCGTGTGTCGTGGTGACCACCTCAATGTACTGGCCTTGGCATCCGGGGGATGGGTCACCGTGGCTGACGGTGCCCTCGCTGTTGTCCAGTTGCCAACCGCCCAGCATTGCGGCGCCTCCCCACTCGGTGATCCGGAACAGCGAGAGGGCCGCGGCGCCGTCCCTGATCGCTTGTTCCATGCGGTCATTCAGCGCCCAGAATTCGTCCGGCGGCAGGTAACCCGTGAACTCCATTGCGTTAGTTTGTCAGTTCACCGTGGGCGAAACCAGCCCTGCAGCCGCGTAATTACGGGAGTTTTGTGGGTGGGTGAGCCAAAGTTGAGCGCACCTGACTCAACTTTGGATTGACATCTTTCTGAGCCTGAGTACAGTTGAGTGCAGAACGCTCAACTAGCCGATTGTTGAGCAAGCTCCGGCACGACAACCGCCCAGCGGACCGATGCCGGACGCAATCTCCAACATCGGCCATTGAAAGGAAACAAGATATGTCACGTGCAGTAGGTATCGACCTCGGAACAACCAACTCCGTGGTCTCTGTTCTCGAAGGTGGCGAGCCCACCGTCATCGCCAACGCTGAAGGCGGCCGCACCACGCCGTCCGTCGTTGCGTTCTCCAAGTCCGGTGAAGTCCTGGTTGGCGAAATCGCCAAGCGCCAGGCCGTCAACAACATCGACCGCACCATCGCTTCCGTCAAGCGCCACATGGGCACCGACTGGACCGTCGCCGTCGATGACAAGAAGTACACGCCGCAGGAAATCTCCGCCCGTATCCTCATGAAGCTCAAGAACGACGCCGAGAGCTACTTGGGTGAAAAGGTCACCGACGCTGTGATCACCGTTCCGGCCTACTTCAACGACGCCGAGCGCCAGTCCACCAAGGAAGCCGGCGAAATCGCAGGCCTCAACGTCCTCCGCATCGTCAACGAGCCCACCGCGGCTGCACTGGCATACGGCCTGGACAAGGGTAAAGAAGACGAACTCATCCTGGTCTTCGACCTCGGTGGCGGAACCTTCGACGTTTCCCTCCTGGAAGTTGGCAAGGACGAAGACAACTTCTCCACCATCCAGGTCCGCGCAACCGCCGGTGACAACCGCCTCGGTGGCGACGACTGGGACAACCGCGTTGTCGAGTGGCTCCTGAGCCAGCTCAAGGTCAAGGGCATCGACCTCTCCAAGGACAAGATCGCCCTGCAGCGTCTGCGTGAAGCTGCGGAGCAGGCCAAGAAGGAACTGTCCTCCTCCACCAGCACCAACATCTCCCTCCAGTACCTCTCCGTCACCCCCGATGGCCCGGTCCACCTGGACGAGCAGCTGACCCGTGCCAAGTTCCAGGACCTCACCAAGGACCTGCTGGACCGCACCAAGAAGCCGTTCCACGACGTCATCGCCGAAGCCGGCATCAAGGTTTCCGACATCGACCACATCGTCCTCGTCGGTGGCTCCACCCGTATGCCTGCTGTCTCCGAGCTCGTGAAGGAACTCGCCGGCGGCAAGGAGCCCAACAAGGGCGTCAACCCGGATGAAGTCGTAGCCGTCGGTGCTGCACTCCAGGCCGGTGTCCTGAAGGGTGAGCGCAAGGACGTCCTCCTCATCGACGTCACCCCGCTGTCCCTCGGCATCGAAACCAAGGGTGGCGTCATGACGCACCTGATCGAGCGCAACACCGCCATCCCCACCAAGCGTTCGGAAACCTTCACCACCGCTGACGACAACCAGCCGTCCGTGGCCATCCAGGTCTTCCAGGGCGAGCGTGAATTTACCCGCGACAACAAGCCGCTGGGCACGTTCGAACTGACCGGCATCGCTCCGGCGCCGCGTGGTGTTCCGCAGGTCGAGGTCACCTTCGACATCGACGCCAACGGCATTGTCCACGTGTCCGCCAAGGACAAGGGCACCGGCAAGGAACAGTCCATGACCATCACCGGTGGCACTGCACTGTCCAAGGACGACATTGACCGCATGGTCCGTGAAGCCGAGGAGCACGCAGCAGAGGACAAGGCACGCCGCGAAGCTACGGACACCCGTAACTCCGCTGAGCAGCTCGCCTACTCCGTGGACAAGCTGATCGCCGACAACGACGACAAGCTGCCTGAAGAGGTCAAGACCGAGGTCAAGGCCGACGTCGACGCCCTCAAGTCGGCGCTGGAAGGCACCGACGACGCCGCCGTCAAGACAGCGTTTGAGAAGCTGCAGGCTTCCCAGACCAAGCTGGGCGAAGCAATCTACTCGCAGGCCTCCGCAGCTGATGCTCCGGGCGCCGGTGCAGAAGGTGCACCTGCCGGCGAGCAGGCTGCGGCTGACGAGGACATCGTCGACGCCGAGATCATCGACGAAGACGAAGCGAAGAAGTAGCCATGCCTCATCACGGCAACGAAGCAGAGCACTCTGAAGGCAACGAGCCGCGCAAGCCGGTCATCCGGGACAACCGCAAGGTTGACCCGGAAACCGGGGCGGCCCGCCACCCTGAGGGCGAAGCCGCGGCTCCTGCCGAAGGCAACGCTGCTCCCACGGACGGTGACGCCCTCTCCCAGGCTGAGGAAATCCTCAACGGGGTAGGGGTGCCGGCTGCAGAGTCGGTAGCCTCCGGTGCCGCAGCTGAAGCCCAGGCCGCCGAACTCCGCAACGACCTCCTCCGCCTTCAGGCTGAGTACGTCAACTACCGCAAGCGCGTTGAACGCGACCGGGCCGTAGCGGGAGAGATGGCCGTCATCGGCGTCCTGAACTCCCTCCTGCCGGTGCTCGACGACATCGACGCTGCACGCCAGCACGGTGACCTCGAAGACGGCCCCTTCGCCGCCATCGCCACCAAGCTGGAGACCGCGCTGAAGACGTACGGACTGGAGCGCATCGCGGAAACGGGTGTCGAATTCGACCCCACCGTCCACGAAGCACTCATTCAGCAGCCCGGCGAGGACATCCAGGTGGACACGGTCAGCCAGGTCCTGCGCTCCGGATACCGCTCAGGAGAGCGTGTCCTGCGTGCAGCCCAGGTGATCGTCGCGGTTCCCGCTTAGTCCCACCGCGAAGCGAGACAAGGGGCCCCGCCCCTACGCGTGGCGGCTTTAGTCCTACGGACTTAGCCGCCACGCTCCGGCAGGCCCGAAGCCACTCCCGGGCCCCTTGTCTCGCTCCGCTCCGGCGGTTGACTCGCCTAAGGTGGGTGGACGCAGGTGCTTGTTTATTGATTTGAAAGGAAACGCTCTTGGCCAGCCAGGACTGGGTTGAAAAGGATTTTTACGCGATCCTTGGTATCGCCAAGGACGCGTCCGACGCGGATATCAAGAAGGCTTACCGCAAGCTTGCCCGCCAGTACCACCCGGATACCAATTCCGGGGATGCTGCTGCAGAAAAGCGGTTCAAGGACATTTCCGAGGCCTACTCGGTGTTGTCGAGTCCTGAGGACCGGCAGCAGTACGACGCCATCCGTGCCATGGGCGGCGGTGCCAGATTCGCCCCGGGCGCCGGCGGCCGGGGCGGCGCGGGAGGCAATGGCGGGTTCGAGGACCTGTTCGGTGGCCTGTTCGGCGGCGGACCGGGTGCCCGCCAGCCCCAAGGCGGCGGTATTCCTCCGGAATTCGCCGACCTTTTCGGTGGCGGATTCGGCGGGGCCGGGCAGACCGGCTTCCAACGGGCGCCTCAAAAAGGCTCGGACCGCACCGCCACCACGACCATCTCGTTCGCCGGCTCCATCAAGGGCACCACTGTGAGCCTGCGTGAAAGTAACGGCAACATCATCGACGTGAAGATTCCCGCCGGCATCAAAGATGGCCAGAAGGTCCGCCAGCGGGGCAAGGGCAATGTTGGTCCGGCCGGCAACGGCGACCTCATCATCACCGTCAACGTGAAGCCGCACGATTTCTTCCAACGCGACGGCAACAACATCCGTATCCACGTGCCCGTCACGTTCGCGGAAGCCGCGCTTGGCGCCACCATTGAGGTTCCCACGCTCGACGGCGACACCGTCAAAGTGCGCGTCCCGGCGGGCACGCCCTCGGGCCGCACCCTGAGGGTCAAGGGCCGTGGCGTGAAGACGTCCAAGGCCACCGGCGACCTGCTGGTGACCATCGACGTCGCGGTTCCGCAGAACCTCAACAAAGAAGCGGAGGAAGCCGTGAAGGCTTTCGCTGCGGCCACCACCGACGCTGATCCCCGTCACGACCTGGCCGCAAAGGCCCGGTTGTAAGGAGGCGGTGATGGGCATCGACGTCAACCAGCCGATCTTCGTCATCTCCGTTGCTGCGGAGCTTGCCGACATGCATCCGCAGACGTTGCGCCAGTACGACCGGCTGGGCATCGTCTCGCCCAGCCGTGCGCCGGGCAAGTCCCGCCGCTACTCGCAGAACGACGTCAACAAACTGCGGGAGGTCCAGCGCCTCTCGCAGTCCGGCGTCTCACTTGAAGGCATCAAGCGCATCCTCGACCTCGAAAACCAGGTTGCTGCCCTGCAATACCGGGTAGCTGAACTGACAGAGGAACTGACCCGCCGTCGCGCGACAGGGGACGCCCGCATCTTCGCGGCGGGAGCTGCAGGCGACGTCGTCTCGCTGGCGCGTGGCCAGCGTCCCCGGGCGCGCTCCCAAGCCGTTGTGGTCTGGAGGCCGCGGCAGGGTGAAAGCCGCTAGGCGGTCACCGTGTCGGCATGCCGGTGGGCCACTTTCCATTCCCCATCCTCACGGCGGTAGACTTGGGTGGCTCGGAGGACATACTGACGTGGTTCGCCGTTGATCGAGGCCGAGGTGTGCTCCAACCCGGCGGTGTAGGCCATGTCTCCTATGACGTCGTAGGCCTGAAGGTCGAAGCTGTACGAGAGGCAGTCAGAGAAACTCTCCGCCAGCGCCGCAAAGAGTTCGTCCAACTCCTGCTGGCCGTGGGCGTCACGGAACGCGCCGAGCACGCTGACGGGCTCGTTCCGTGACCAGATCGCCCGGCGTGCAGAGGCATCGCCGTTATGGAGGTCAAGTTCCGCTTGATAAAGGGTGGACCTGACCCATCCAAGGAATTCTTCGGTCCCGCTCATGCCTCCAGTATGCGCCTGTCTAGCGCTGCCGGTCCCAGCTGACCACAACGCGTACAGCCCCGTTTTCGGTGCGTTCCACCTTGGTGATGATCTGCTGTTCAGCTGCACCCATGGCCCTGATCTGCTGCCGATAGTCCTCGATATGCGCCTGCAAGGACTCTTCCGTCCATTCGCCCGGCCGCATCCGGGTCGAAATCTCCACTGGTTCCTCGCGGACCAGGATCTCCTCGGGCTCGCTCGGCGGGGCAGGTTCCGGCGTCCGCTGGGGCACCAGCATGCGGAAGGCGAAAACTCCGCCCGCCACGCCTGCGACCAGGCCGGCCGCGATGAGCCAGAGCGTTCGCCGGGGTCCGCGGCCCGCGGGGGTGGTTTTCTGAAGCGCCGTATTCTTTGCAGCTTTGTGTGCCATGGGAATTCAACTTTCCTGTCGGCGATCTGTGTCCGTGCTCGTGGCGCAATGGGCCCGCAGTTCCAGCGTATGCATATTCAGGAGCTGGAGGAACCCGCGGCAGGTGGAACAGCAAGAACCTGTCCCAGGGAACCTGTGGCACACGCACCGAATCGGGCAGATAATGAAGGCATGGCACGGCAAGCAGCGCACGTGCTGATGGCCTGAGCATCGACGCCTTGTCGCGGACCTGCTCGTGTGGTGAGGAACTCCGGTGTCGTTGTCGGAAGAAGAACGCAGGAGCTTGGAGGAGCTGGAACGGGATCTTGCTGCAACGGATCCCGAACTCGCCTCCCAGCTGACGTCGGGCCGCCCGCGAGGAGAAATGGCCCGCATCATCCTGGGGAGCCTGGCTGTCCTTGCCGGGTTCGTGATGGTGATCGCGGGGATCATGACCCAGCTGGTGTTCCTGGGCGTAATGGGTTTCCTGCTTGCCAGCGCAGGAGCCTACTGGCTTTTCGCCAGGGCACCCCTTCGGCGGCGGATCCAACGGCACGACGGCGAAGCCGCACCCTAGTCGGCGCTTCCGCGCCGCTTGTTGGGCTGCTTAGGGAGCCGGGGGCACGGGCGGCTTGATGGGCTCAGCCGGTCGCTTGGCTGGCTCGGGTTCGCCCGGAGGCACCATGGCGCGCCACGCCAGTACGGCTGCCGCGCCGACAACAGCTGCGGCCAGCGCCACCAACAAACCACCACGACGGGAGCGCCGCTGCGGGGCTTTCCGGCTCAACGCCTGGGTGGCCCGCTTAACGGCACGTGCGGCAGTTCGTTGGGCTTCCTTGGCCGTCTTCCTGTTTCCGGTCAGGGTGAGCATCACGCCGTGGACAACGGACGGGACATCGGCGTGGTTGATCCGGGACAACGCCCATCCAACCACTGCCTCGGTTTGCGCGGATGTGCCTTCGGCGGCGTGGCCTACCCATTCGCGGGCCAGGTCCTGTGCAGCGGGAATGATGTTCTGTGCTTTGTTCATGGTGCGCCCCTAACGGAGTAGATGGCTTCGTGTGCCAGCCTACGCTGGAGTCCCATGGGCCAACAGATGCCAGACCCGGTTCCCGGGCTAGTCGCGGACCACGGCCGCCAGCTCCACCGGGTTCTCCAAGCCGGCCCACGTGCCGCTGAGAGTCAGCTCTCCGTGCAACTCGGGCGCAGCAGCAGAGTTCGCGGAGACATCGGCGGCCACATCCAGGACCCTGGCTACTTTCAGCCTCAACCCGCCCGCATCAATAATCGTCACGCCACTGCCCGATACCGGCGCCGAAGCACTCAGGGCGGGTACGCCGTCGTCGAGCTGTCCGCTGCCCTTGACCGTAACGGTGCTGGGGCGCGGTTCGGGCTCGCCGTCGACGAACTGCTCAGCTTCCCGTTGGCCTGTCAGGATCGCAGTTGCGAGGGCCTTGACGTAGATGGGGTCAGCGCAGGCGTCGTACACCCAGCGCTTGCCCAGGACCGAGTGCTCCATGGTTCCGATCAGCCAGTCCTCGGCGCCCGCGAGTTCGTAACCGCGGTAGCTGAGGGGGACCTGGTAGATGCGCTCACCAGCAGTGACCACATGGGTTTCGAGGCCCACTTCGCCTGCGGGATCGTCAAAGCGGTAGGCGCCAATGAGCTCCGGCGTGCCGTCCTGGATGAACCAAGGTTGGTTCGGCAGGTAATCAGCGATGAGTTCGAGCTTGGACGGGGACAGGGTTGCCTTGTGAATGATCGCCATGGTCTCCAGCCTAGGGCAGGGGACTGCGGTCCCTGGCCCCCTGCACCGATGGCTGGCGCACGAGTGACCCGGATGCGGCGCCCACCATTCCCTCCACCGCGCGGGCCAGGTGGCTGCCGCGGTCGTTGACGCCGTCCCAGCGGACCAAGGCCTGCGCGTTCAGGCCGTCCACCATGCCCAGGATCTGCCAGGCGACGGCGGCTGCATCGGAAACGTTGAATGCCCCGGATGCGTTCCCGTCCTCAACCACTCCTTGGAAAACCTTCTGCCAGGCGTCCATTTGCTCGCGGACGGAGGCGGCCAGGGCTTCGTTGCGGCGCCCCAGCGTCCAGGCTTCAACCCAGATGGCCGTGACATCGAGCCTGCTGTTGTCCAGGAGCGTGTCCACCAGCAGGCTGAGCCGTTCGGAGGGCCCGGGGAGCTGACTCAACAGGGCTGCGATTTCCTGTGTCTCCGCAGCCACGATGGTGGCAAACGTGTTGGAAACGAGCGCGTCCATGTTGGGCTGATAGTGCGCCACCAGGCCCGAGGCGACTCCTACGCGGGCGGCTACATTGCGCAGCGTCAGCGCGGTGAGGCCCGTCTCCAGTGCGATCTGGCGGGCGGCTTCCGTGATTTCTGTGGCGCGTTCTGCCGGCGACTTCCGGACCGCGCGCTTCTGTGGAGTTCTTGACATCAAGGACCAGTCTAGATTACCTTTTCAGCATTATTGATCGTTCGATCAACAAGACAATGAAACGCAGACGAAGGAGTCACCCATGGCTTGGAAAATGCCAGCCGAAACCGCGCCGCATGAACGCACTTGGATGGCTTTTCCGCGCCCCGGACTGACCCTCGGCGACGACGCCGCCTCCGCTGAAGAGGCCTACGCGGCCTGGACCGCCGTCGCGCATGCCGTGGCAGAATTCGAACCTGTCACCATGGTGGTTGACCCGAGCGAGCGCCAGCGCGCTGCCCGGATGCTGGGCAGCGGCATCGAGCAGGTCGAGGCTCCGCTGGATGAGTTCTGGATGCGCGACGTCGGACCTACCTTTGTGCTGGATGACGATCGTCCCGGCGTGCTTGGCGCCGTGGACTGGATCTTCAACGGCTGGGGTGCGCCGGCGTGGTCCGAATGGCAGAAGAGCGCAGGAATGGGACGCTTCGTCGCGGAACACTCCGGCGCCGAACTGGTCAGCTCGCTGCTGGTCAACGAGGGCGGCGCCATCCATGTAGACGGCGAAGGCACCGTGCTCGTCACCGAAACCGTGCAGCTGGACAAGGGCCGAAATCCGTATGCGGACAAGGCCGCAGTTGAGGCTGAACTGGCCCGCACCATCGGAGCCGCCAAGGTCATTTGGGTTCCCCGCGGACTGACCCGTGACTACGAGGACCTGGGCACGCGGGGCCACATCGACATGGTGGCCACCTTGCCCACTCCCGGCCGTATCCTGCTGCATTCCCAGACCAACCCGGAGCACCCGGACCACGAGGTCAGCCGCAGCCTCCAGGAATTCCTGGAAACGCAGACAGACGCGGTGGGCAAGCCCTTCGAGATTGTCCCTCTGCCGGCCCCGGCAACGCTCCGCGACGACGACGGCTTTGTGGACTGGAGCTACGTCAACCACCTGGTGGTCAACGGCGGCGTGATCGCCTGCGGTTACGGCGAAGAACGGGCTGACTCCCTTGCCGCAGAAATCCTGGCGGAGGCCTACCCCGGCCGCCGTGTGGTCACTGTGGATGCCCGGCCCATCCTGGCCCGCGGCGGCGGCATCCACTGCATCACCCAGCAGCAGCCGCGTCTCAACCGAACACCGATTGCCGGAGGCGCAGCGTAATGGCTCCATTCGACGTCGTTGAAGCCTCCATTGCGCAACTGCGCGGGGCACTTGAATCGGGTGAGGTGACCAGCGAGGAACTGACCCAGGCATACCTTGACCGCATTGAGGCCTACGACCACAACGGCATCAAACTCAACGCCTTGGTGGTCATGAACCGCGATGCGCTGGCGGATG
This sequence comes from Arthrobacter sp. fls2-241-R2A-172, assembly GCF_030208885.1. Taxonomy (NCBI): domain Bacteria; kingdom Bacillati; phylum Actinomycetota; class Actinomycetes; order Micrococcales; family Micrococcaceae; genus Arthrobacter; species Arthrobacter sp. fls2-241-R2A-172. The sequence goes on from NZ_JARVTB010000013.1 coordinate 98,371, forward strand.
CCCGGGCATCGGACAAACGTCGGGCGCAGGGGGCGGCGCTCGGACCGCTGGACGGCATCCCCTACACAGCCAAGGACAGCTACCTGGCCAAGGGGCTCACTGCCGCCGCCGGCTCGCCTGCCTTCGAGAATCTGGTGGCGCAGCGCGATGCGTTCACCATCGAACGGCTCAGGGATGCCGGTGCTGTGCTGATCGGCCTGACCAACATGCCGCCCATGGCCAACGGCGGCATGCAGCGTGGCGTGTACGGACGCGCCGAAAGTCCCTACAACTCGGACTTCCTGACGGCAGCGTTCGGTTCCGGTTCATCCAACGGCTCCGGCACCGCGACAGCGGCCAGCTTCGCGGCCTTTGGCCTGGGCGAGGAGACCTGGTCAAGTGGCCGCGCACCGGCGTCGAACAATGCTTTGTGCGCCTACACGCCCTCCCGCGGCGTTATCTCGGTGCGCGGCAACTGGCCGCTGGTCCCCACCATGGACGTCGTGGTGCCGCACACCCGCACCATGGCCGACATGCTGGAACTCCTGGACGTGATCGTGGCCGACGACGCTGAGACGCGGGGTGATTTCTGGCGCGCACAACCGTGGGTTGAGATCCCGAAATCGTCCGAGGTCCGGCCGGAGTCCTACGTGGCGCTCGGTTCGGAAACGCTCGACGGCGGGCGGTCGGCTTTGCGGGGCAAGCGCTTCGGCGTGCCACGCATGTACATCAATGCAGACCCCGACGCCGGAACCAGCGAGCAGCCGGGGATCGGCGGGCCTACCGGGCAGCGCATTGAGACACGCGCTTCCGTGATTGACCTCTGGGAAGCTGCGAAGCGGGACCTGGAAGCTGCCGGAGCTGAAGTGGTTCTGGTGGACTTCCCCGCGGTCTCCAACTACGAAGGCGACCGGCCCGGCGCGCCCACCATCGCCACCCGCGGACTGGTCAGCTCCGAGTACCTCAAACGTGAAATCGAGGACCTTTCGGCCTGGGCGTGGGACGACTTCCTGCAGGCCAACGGCGATCCCGCCCTCAACAGGCTTGCCAATGTGGATGGCGAGGCCATCTTCCCCCACCCAAAGGGCGCCCTCGCGGACCGCTACACCGGATTCGACGACCACATCGCCGGCTATCCCCGGCAGGTCCGCGAGTACGGTGTCTCCCACTTCACCGAGATCCCCGAGCTGGAAGCCGGAGTGCGCGGCTTGGAGGAGACCCGGCGCATTGACCTGGAGAACTGGATGGACGAGCTCGGACTGGACGCGGTCCTGTTCCCGGCAGCGGCCGGCGTCGGACCTGCCGACATGGACATTAACCCGGCATCGGCGGACCTCGGTTGGCGCAACGGAGTGTGGGTATCCAACGGCAACCTCGTCCCGAGACACCTGGGCATCCCGACGGTCACCGTGCCGATGGGAACCATGGCAGACATTGGCATGCCCGTAGGCCTCACGTTCGCAGGGCGAGCCTACGACGACACGGCACTGCTGACGCTGGCTGCTGCCTTCGAAGCCACGGGCTCGCGCCGGACGGTTCCGCCCCGGACGCCGGCGCTCTAGCGGCTTCGCGGCCGGCAAGCCCGACCTAATGCGTGACCGGGGCCTGGCACTGATTACAATCAAAGGGACGTCGACCACTGAGGGAATCATGAAGAAACTCACCACTGTCCTGATCGCTGCCGGGCTCATCGCCTCGGCATCCGCCTGCGCCGCCCAGCCGCAGCTGACTACAGCAGAAACCTGTGACCGGGTTGGCGTCGCCGCAGCCGGCATCCCGAGCAACCAGAGCAAGACCGCCACGACCCGCGTTGCCAACGCCATCCGGCCCCTGGAGCCGGTGGCTTCCACCGAGATGAAGCCAGTGGTGACCGCGATCCTGGAGTTCATGGATGAGCAGTCCAAGGAAAGCCCGGACGAGGCCAAACTGGCCGAACTTGGTCAGGCCTACCAGGAAGCCGGCACCAAATACGGCGAGCTCTGCCGCGGCTAATGACGCCCGCGGCCTAGCGGCCAAGCCGACTTTGCGGCGTGAAAGGGACCGGTTGATCAACCGGTCCCTTTTGTGTTCCCCCAACGCTCTCTCACATCCCACCCCTTTCGCCCTGACGCTCTCTCACCTAACGGCCCTAAAACCGGAACGGTCTCTCACTTCTTTCAAGCAAGTGAGTGACCGATTGGAGAAAAGGGGTGGGATGTGAGAGAGCGATCGGGGAAAGGGGGTGGGATGTGAGAGAGGGCTACTTTTCGTCGGGGCCCAGGTCAGGCCCGACGGCGAAACTCACCTCGCGCGTGGCGCTTCCGTGGAGTTCCAGGATGGCGAGCTCGTTGGTGCCTTCGCGGATCAACGGACCAGGTACGTACAGGGTGCGCTGCGGGCCGCGGCTCCAGTGGCGGCCGAGATTGAAGCCATTTACGAAGACAACTCCTTTGGTCCAACCCTCCAAGCGCAGGAAACGGTCACCGGGGCCGTCGGCCTCGAAGGTCGCAAAGGAAACGGACGGGCCGGCCACGCCGGCCGCAGCATCGCCGGGTGGCAGCGGCACCGCTGCGGACCGGAATGCCTCCAGAGAGTCCAGGTCCACAGCAGCCACTTCCCAGTCCACAACCTCCATACCGTTCAGCAGCGCCGGTCCGATCAAACCCTTGGCTTCGCCGATTCTCTGCCCGTAATTCACCCTGCCTTGGTCCTCAAGGAGAACCTGCAGGCGGCCACCCGCGGGGATGACGACAGAACGCTCGCCCAGTTCCCGGCTCAGCACCCCCACGGGCACGCCGTCCAGGAAAAACTGTGCCCGGTCCCGGACTTCGGAAAAGGACAGGACTCCGCCACCGGGCAGCGAGGCCTCGTACAGGTAGAAGCCACGGTAGTGACCGGTCACTTCAACAGGAGGGACGGAGCCGGAAACCAGCTGCGTGGCAACCGGAACATCCAGCAAGGACACATAGTGAGAGACCGCGAGCGAGGACGTCGGAACCGGCATCCGCCCAGGCGGGACCTCGGCCGGAACCGGGAAATGCTTGGCAATGACGTCCCGGAAGGCGAAGTACTTGGCCGTCGGATGCCCGTCCTCGGACAGTGGTGCGTCGTAGTCGTACGAGGTGATGGTGGGCTCGTAGATGCCTTTGTCGTTGGCACCGTTGGTGAAGCCGAAGTTGGTGCCGCCGTGGAACATGTAAATGTTCACAGAAGCCCCGGCTGTCAGAAGGGCGTCGAGTTCGGCGGCGGAAGCAGCGGCGTCGGTGGTGTGGTGGTGCGTTCCCCAGTTGTCGAACCAGCCGTTCCAGAACTCCGCGCACATCAGCGGCCCTGTGGGCTGCCGTTCGCGCAGGAACGCAAGCCGTTCGTCAGCACGGGACCCAAACGTCCCCGTCTTGTGCAGCTCCGGCAGCGAGCCGTCCTCGATCATGGTCCCGAACGGCTGGTCGCACGTGAACAGCGGAACGTCCACACCCAGGCGCTTGGACAGGCCCACCAGATGCTGCAGGTAGGCGTTGTCGTCCCCGTAGGCACCGTACTCGTTCTCGATCTGGAACATGATCACCGGACCGCCGTGCGTGATCTGCCGGGGAACTACAAAGGCCAGCACCGATTCCATGTACGCGGAGACGGCGTCCAGATACGCGGGCTCGCTGCTGCGGATGCCCACCATGGGGTCGGCGAACAGCCAAGCGGGGAGCCCGCCGTTGTCCCATTCGGCGCAGATGTACGGCCCGGGCCGGACAATCGCGTGCATCCCGGATTCGGCCACAAGGTCAAGGAATCGCCCGAGGTCCAAGCCGTCATCGGTAACAAACGCGCCAGGAACAGGCGAGTGCTCGTTCCACGGCACGTAGGTTTCGATGGTGTTCAAACCCATCAACCGGGCCTTATGGATCCGGTCCACCCACAGGTCGGGGTGCACGCGGAAGTAGTGGATGGCGCCGGAGAGGATACGGAAAGGCTCGTTGTTCAGGAGGAAGTCCTGATCGCCGATGGCGAAGGTGTCCAAGGAGGGTCCTAACAGGGGTCTACGCCGGGCGCAGCACGGCGTGGAATGCGTACGAAGCGTTGCTCCAGATCACGAACAGCAGCGGCGCGGGAGCCAGCGCGATGCCCAGGACCGGCTGCAGCACGGCAGCGGAGACGATGATCCCCAGCAGGATCAGCATCGCCAGGCTGAGGTACCAGCGCTGCACCACGAGATACAGCGACGCCTTGAGGATGCTTTTCAGCCTCGCCTCGGGCAGAAGTACGACGCCGGCAATCGCCGTGACAGCGAGGCTCACCGTCACGGCGGCTGCTACGACGATCAGCGGCACCAGCAGGGCAATGCCCTGGACGTCCCCGCCCAGGTTGTGGACCAGGGCAAGGTCCACGCCGAGGAACATCAACAGGGCCACAGCGCCCACACCCAGCACCGCGGCCTTCGCGAAACTGCGTTTGTATCCCTGAAGGAAGGCGGCAACCGGCTTGACCGCGCCGCCGTCGTCGTTCAATGCCTTGAAGGCAGCGAAGATGCCGGCGAGGGACGGCGCAAGGGTGACCGAGAGTGCCAGGAAGAAGGGCCATGCGGCGGCGGGGTCTGCCACGAGCGAGAGGCTGAGGACCAGCGGCGCGTTGGCCACGGCGAGCAGTGCGTTGCCGGCCAGGAAGGTGTAGATGAACCCGAAGATGCTCCCGAAGGTTTCGAATCCCGGTCCGGCCCACCGCCGTCGCTTCTGCCCAGCCACGGCACTCATCCTTTCATCCCGCTGGTCGCGATGCCTTGGATGAAGTAGCGCTGGCCGATGAGGAAGATGATGAGGATCGGGATCACGGAAATCACAGAGCCCGTCATGATCATGGCGTATTCAGCGTCGAACTGGCCCACGAAGGACCGAAGGCCCAGCTGGACGGTCCAGAGTCGGTTGGACGTGAGGTAGATGAACGGACCCATGTAGTCGTTCCACGTGTTCACGAACGTCAGCAGGGCAAGGCTGGCGAGGGCGGGCTTGGACAGGGGCAGGATTACGCGGGCCCAGATGCCGTACTCGCTGAGGCCGTCGATGCGGGCTGCTTCGCAGAGTTCGTCCGGGATGGTCATGTAGTACTGGCGCATCAGGAACACACCGAAAGCACCGAATGCCTGCAGGAGAATCAACGCGTTGAAGCTGTTGGTCAGGCCAAGGTTCTGCATCATGATGTACTGCGGCACCATGTAGGCCTGCCACGGAACGGCAATGGTGCCGATGTAGGCGAGGAACAGGACATCGCGGCCCGGGAATCGGACTTTGGAGAAACCATAGGCAGCCAACGAGCCCGTGAGGACCTGCAGGCAGGTGATGATCACTGCCAGGTAGAGCGAGTTCTGCAGGTAGCCCATCATGGGGATACGGGTCCAGATGTCCGTGTAGTTGCTCCACACGAACTCCTGCGGAATCCACTGGATGGGGACCGTGAGGACCTGGTTGTTCTCCTTCAGCGAGGACGAAAGCATCCAGATGAACGGCACCATGAGCGCCACCACCAGGACCACCAGGACACCGTAGATCACGATGTTCGCGGTCCGCTTCTTCTGCTCGCGCGGGGAACGCTGACGGTCAGTACGACGGCGGTCTTCCGCAGTGGGTGCCCCTGACGGGGACGGAGCTGCGTCCTTCACAAGGGACGCCTTGAGGTCTTCGGCCATGTTGGTCATCAGCGTTCCCTCCGCTGTTGGATCTTGAACTGCAGGACGGTGACCGTCAGCACGATGATGAACAGGACCAGCGAAATGGCCGAGGAGTAGCCGAACTTACCTTCGCCGATGCCCTCCTGGTAGATCAGCTGGGACAGCACAGTGGTGGAGCGGCCCGGGCCACCGTTGGTCATGACCACGATCAGGTCGAACACCTTGAAGCTGGAGACCGTCAGCATGACCACGACGAAGAACGTGGTGGGACGCAGCGACGGGATGGTGACGTTCCAGAAGCGCTGCCAGGCGCTGGCGCCGTCCACTTCAGCTGCCTCGTACAGCTCTGTGGGGATGGCCTGCAGGCCGGCCAAATACAGGACCATGTAGTAGCCCATGTCCCGCCACACGCTGGTGATGATGACGGCGGGCATGGCCCAATCGGAGCTGGAGGTCCAGCCCGGCGGGTTGGCGATGCCGATGGCGCCGAGGAACTGGTTGATGGGGCCGCTGTCCGGGCTGAACAGCATGTTCCAGACCACTGCGACGGCCACCAGGGAGGTGATGTACGGGAAGAAGATGGCGACCCGGAAGAAGCCGATGCCCTTGAGCTTGCGGTTCAGCAGCATCGCCAGGATGAGGGCCAAGGCCATCGTGAGCGGGACGTGGCCGAGGGCGTAGACAAGGGTGTTCCGCAACGCGATCCAGAAGGAGTCGGATGCGAACATGCGCTCGAAGTTGGCCAGGCCAACCCACTTGGGAGCGCTGAATGAGGTCCATTCCATGAAGGAGAGCGCGAAAGCGGCCACGACGGGAATGAGGGTGAAGGCCAGGAAGCCAAGGAAGTTCGGAAGGATGAACGTCCAGCCGATCAGCGTGTTACGCCTGGCCTGCTTCCTGTTGCCGCGGCTGTGCACGGGGGCAGGCGCCTGGGTGATTGTTTCTGTAGTCATGATGACCGCTCCCGGGGTGGGGGCGTTCCTCCATTTCAGGATCCGGAGAATTCAGGTCCGGCCCGGTGCCGCGTCCAGGGACGCAGCACCGGAGCCAGTGGCTGGTCTGGACTTACTTGCCCAGGACTTCGCTGGTGACGCGCTTGCCCATCTCGGCGATGCCGTCGGTGACGGAGCGCTCGCCGACCATGATGAGGTCGTGCTCCTGGTTGAGGATCTTGTCGGTGGCGGCGGACTTGTCGCTGACGGGCATTTCCAGGGCGGTCTCATCCGGCGAGAACGCCTTCTTGGAGAGCTCGTCCGTGGGCATGCCGTCCAGCTTGAAGTACTCGTCCGTGATGGCGTCGTTCTGCAGCGCAGGGACAACACCGATCTTGGAGATGGCTTTGGCGCCTTCTTCTCCGGCGGCCCACTCGATGAAGTTCTTGGCCTCATCGGAGTGGCTGGCGTTCTTGTTCACAGCGAAGGCTGTGGGCGAACCGAACGTGGTGACCTTGCCGTCGTCGTTCTTCTGCGGCATCGGAGCCAAGCCCCAGTTGACGTTGGTTTTCCCGTCCTTCTTGGCCTGCAGGATGCCCGCGGTGTACCAGGTGCCCATGGGCATCATGGCAGCCTGGCCGGACTCGAACATGGTGCGGTAGCTGGTCTTCTGGCTCTTGGCGGTGCCGAAGTCCAGGGTGGTGCCGGACTTCTGCAGGTCCAAAGCGGTGTTGTACTGATCCTCCATGAAGCCGTAGTCGCCGCTGTTCTGGTCAGCACCGTTCTGGGCGGCAGCGATGGCCTGGACCACGGAGCGCCAAATGTGGTGGTAGGTGCCGTAGACCTTCTTGCCGCCGGCCTCGGTGGTGAGCTTCTTGGCGATCTCCGTGTACTTTTCCCAGGTCAGGTCCTTGGGCTCTTCGATCCCGGCAGCCTTGAACAGGTCCTTGTTGTAGTACAGGAGCCAGAAGTCCTGGCGGTACGGGGCGGCGAAGTACTTGCCGTCCATGTCGAAAGCGTCCAGGCCAGCCAGGTTGTCCTTGCCCACCTTGTCCACAACGCTGTTGATCTCCTGCAGCTGGCCGTTGTTGGCATAACGGGAGTAGTCGATCACGTTCTTCATGGTGAGGACGTCAGTGGTGTCGCCACCGGCAAGCATGGTGGTGACTTTCTGGGGGTAGTCATCGGCCAGGATGTCCACGGGCTCAATGTCGATGTTCGGGTTGGCAGCTTCGTAGCCGTCAAAGAGGGCCTTGAACTCCGGGGTGCCCTCGTAGTTCCAGACCGAAACGGTCAGCTTGGTTTTGCCGTTTGCTGCCGGTTGCTCCGCGGGACCGGCGGCGCCTGCGCAACCGGTGAGTCCAAGCCCTGCAGTCACCGCAAGGGCGATTGCGGCGAGGGTTGTGCGCTTCATTGCGTTCTCCTTTAGTACTGGGTTACAAGTTTGCCGCAGGTGCGGCGGGTGTATTTGGGCCTAGGCGCTGAGGCCGAGGTCCGCGTGGACTACTTGGGCAAGGAGGTCCTTGCCGGCGAGATACCGTTCAAGGTCATCCAGTGCGGCATCGGACATCCGCCGGGTCTCAGTCCCGAGCGAACCTGCGATGTGCGGGGTGATGATCACGTTGGGGAGGTCGTACAGGGTGGATTCGGCGGGCAACGGCTCGGGTTCCGTGACGTCCAACAGCGCCGTGATCCTGCCTGTGGCACACTCCTTCTCTAGTGCTGCCGTGTCAATGAGTGACCCGCGCGCGGTGTTGATGAGCGTCGCGTGGTCCTTCATGGCTTGGAGTTCCGCCGTGCTGATCATGTGTCGGGTCTCTGGGAGTGCGGGTGCGTGGACGGTGACCACGTCCGATACCGGCAAGAGCTCTTCAAGCGGGACCAACGTACCGCCGGCCGCCGCAACCTCCAGAGGATCAGCATGGGGATCGCTCACCAGGCAGGTGACGTCCTGGAGTTGCTGGACCAGATGGACCACCCGGCGGCCGATGCGGGAGAAGCCGATGACGCCGATGACGCGGCCAATATTGCCCAGCTCGCCGCGATCGCTGATGTAGCTCCAGTTGTCCCGGTGCGTACGGGCGTCGTTGGCCAGCACGTGTGCTTTCTTGCCTGCCAGGACGATCGAGGCGAACGTGAACTCCGCAACCGGGATGGCGTTGGCGTCGGCGCCGTTGGTGACGGTGATGCCGCGGTCCCACAGTGCTTCGCTGACGAAGCTGCGGACTGTTCCTGCGCAGTGGAACACTGCCCGAAGTTTTGGCATGCGCTCCAAACGCTCTGCGTTCAGCTGGGGAACCCCCCAGCTGGTGAGGAGGATTTCCACCTCTTCCAGGCGGCCCGCCAGTTCAGGTGCGTCCAAGGAATCCGTCCACGGTTGGTCACCAAGATCGACGAGCCCGGCAAGCCGCTCCAGTCGCGTGGAATCGAACTGGTCAGCAAAGGTTCCGCTATTCATGACCAGCAGTGCCTGGGGCTTGAGCGACATTGAGGGGATCCTCCCTTCGAAATTTCCGGTGGCCTGTTCGACCGTGATTTATGTGTTGCATCAAATCTAATAATCAGTACATACTCATAAACAAGACAGTTCATTCAACTCAATCGAACTTGTTCTGAAACGTTCAAACTCGAACAAATGAGAGAAGAATCCCTATGGCAACCGGCATCGCCGCCGTTGAGGTGCCACCCCTGTATCCCTTGCGAAGTGCCTGGGGCTCCGCAGCCGCCGCGCCCTCCTTGGTGAATTCGCTCCGCGGCTCGTGTGACCGCCTCACCGTCCGTCCAGCGTCCGACGCCGGATGGCAGCGCGCTGCTGCCCAGCCCCTTACGGAGCTGCGCGCCCAAGCAGCGGCGGAGAAGGGGAGCGCGTGGCCCCAACCACTGGTCTCCCACTACGCGCGCTACTTCCGCGACGGCAATCGCACGGCATACGAGGGGCTCGTGGCGAGCAGACAGCAACGGCTGACGCGCGCCGTCGTGATGGCTGCGGTGGGTGAGCCCAATTGGCTCGATGAGGTGATCGACGGGGCATACCTCCTGTGCGAGCAGAGTTCGTGGAGCTGGGCGGCGCACGACGACGTGTTTACCCGCAATGGCGACGTGGTCCCGGATCGTTCCCGGCCTTATCTGGACCTGGGAGCCGGAGAAGTGGTGGCCCAGTTGGCGTGGCTGGACCATGTGCTCGGTGATGCGCTGGACGAGCGGGCCCCGGGCCTCCGGAAACGCCTCCGGCTCGAGACGCACGAGCGTGTGATCCGACCATTCCTGGACCGCCTCGACTGGCACTGGCTGGGGTTGCGTGGAGACGTCCATAACTGGAATCCGTGGATCCACTCGAACATCATTGTGGCCGCGCTGTTGCTGGTGGACGATCCCGAGCTGCGGGCACAGGTTGTTGTCCGGTGCATCGAGGGCCTGGACCGCTTCCTCGCTTCCATCCCGGCAGACGGCGCCATCGACGAGGGCTTCGCCTACTGGTGGAATGGTGCCGGCCGCGCGCTGGAAGGGCTCGCCCTCTTGGAAGAAGCCAGTGGCGGTGTGCTCAACCCGGACTTGCCGGTGATCCGCGCCCTGGTCGCTTTCCCGCACCGCATGCACCTGGGGGACCGGTGGTTCCTCAACGTTGCCGATGGCCCCGCCCGTGCCCATCAAGGACTCCCGTGGGACATGCTGCACCGCTGGGCCGTCCGGCTGGGTGACTCCGAAGCAGCCTGGCTCGCCGCCGCGTTCATGGAGGCAGAGCCCGAGCCCAACGCCGCCGCCGGCCTGGGCCGCGTCCTCACCCAACTAAGCGACAGCAGACCTCGCAATGGGGGTCCATCGGGACAATTGTCGTTACCTGGTGGGGGGACGTACCTGCCATCGGTGCAGATCATGGTCGCGCGCCAGAATCCAGGCTCCAGCGATGGGCTCACGCTCGCGGCCAAGGGCGGACACAACGGCGAGCACCACAACCACCGCGACGTCGGTTCGGTGGTGGTTGCCGTCGATGGCGTGCCCCTGCTGGTCGACGCCGGGCAGCCCACATACACCGCGCAAACGTTCGGCCCTGATCGGTACCGGATCCGGGCCATGCAGAGTGCCTGGCACAGCGTCCCGGCGCCCTTCGGCTTGGAACAGGGGACCGGCGCGGAATTCAAAGCGGCCGTTCTCCAGGAGCCCACTCCCGGGGAGCCGACCCTCGCGCTCGGGCTCGGGGCCGCCTACGGACTGGACCACGCTGAGCAATGGATCCGCACCTCGGTAGTGAACCGTGAGCAGGGGTCCGTGGTGATTGACGACCGCTGGAACCTGCCCGAACAGGCGCCTGAGGGAATGCACCCGCCCGAAGGAACGCCCGACGTCGACATCACCTATCTGGTTGCCGGCACCGTCCACATCGGTACAGACGCGACGGCGACCATCACGCCCGACGGTATTCCAACCGTCAGTGGCGGGCGGGGACTGCACCTCCGCTGGAAGCCCGCCACCGCCGTCGTGCTGGTGGACGAATGGCACCTCGACGATCCGCTCCTCAGCGATATCTGGGGCGGGAAACTGACCCGGATCCGGTTCCGCATGCCCGCCGAAAACCGCGCCTCGGGCGCGTTTACCCTCACAGTGGAGGCAACATCTTGAGTTCCGAACAGACCCCGGAAACGGGCGGCAAGTCCCTCTTTTCCCTGCAGCGCCGTGAACGGCTGATGGAGGAGTTACGGGCCCACGGGGCCATCACGGTCCGCGATATTGCCGCGAAACTGGGCGTCAGTGAGCTGACTATCCGGCGCGACGTGAACACGCTCGCGGACGAAGGACTGGTCTCCCGCGTCCACGGTGGGGCGACGCTGCCGAGTCCGCTGGACCGGTCGGTGGCGGTGGGACGGCCGGCGGCGCACAGCTATTCGATCGGCATGGTGGTTCCATCGCTGGACTATTACTGGCCGCAGGTCATTTCCGGTGCGCGCGGGGAGGCCGAAGCGCAGAACCTCCGGATCCTGGTCCGGGGCTCCGCCTACGATGCCGCAGACAACCGCCGCCAAGTCCAGGCGTTGCTGGACACCCAGAACATCGACGGGCTGATCGTGGCACCGGACATGGGTGGCGAGCACGGCAAGGAGTTGCTCCGCTGGCTCAATGCCCTGCCGATTCCCGTGATCCTGGCCGAACGGCGGGCACCGGCGGAAATCCCCGCGCACCGGCTCGAGTGGGTCGCCACCGATCACTCCTTCGGTGCCGGCATGGCCGTACGCCATCTCTGGCAGGAGGGGCACCGCATGATTGGCTGCCTCACGGACTCCACCAGCCCCACCAGTCCCCACGTGGTCCGGGGCTGGAAGCAGGCACTGGCTGCGCTGAAAATCCCGCTGGACGCATCAATCCATGAGGATTCGGCGAAGCTGGACAACGGCGACCGTGCCAAGCACTTCGACCACGTCCTGGAACTCTGCCGCTCCACCGGGACCACCGCCATGCTGGTGCATTCGGATACCCAGGCTGTGGCATTCGTGCAGCACTGCGTGGACCTTGGCGTGGACGTTCCCGGAAGCATGGCGATCGTGGGCTACGACGACGAAGTCGCCTATCTGGCTGAACCGGCCATCTCCGCCGTCCGGCCTCCCAAAAGCTACGTCGGCAAGGTTGCGGTGCAGCTCATGGCTGCACGCCTGGCCGAAGGAAGGATGCGCCCCGTGCATCGAATTGACCTGAACCCGGAGCTCATTGTCCGGGAATCATCCGTAGGCGCACCGCGAGGGTTGGCTGGAGTCGTCTTGGAGGATTCGCTCTGATGCTTTTGCCGCCCCTGGATTACCAGCTCTCACCCTGCACCGGCCTCACCCGCGAACACTGGTGTGCTTACGCCGACCACCTCCTGCGCTCGGCGCACCACTTTGGCACCCCGGATCACGCCAACATCCACCTTCCCGGGGCCAACAGCCGGTACGGCCCGCGGAGTGATTCACTGGAAGCCTTCGCCCGGACCTTCCTGTTGGCCTCGTTCCGAATCGCGGGCGACCCAGCTACCACCGGCTGGATCGCCGACTGGTACGCCGCGGGCCTTGATGCCGGAACCAACCCCGCGAATCCAGACCGGTGGCCGACGCCGGGCGAGCTGGGGCAGGCGAAGGTGGAGGCGGCGTCGTTGGCTGTTGGCTTGGCACTGACCCGCGACGTTTTGTGGGACAAACTGCCGGAGCGCGTGCAGGAGCAGCTCATCGCGTGGTTGGAGACCGTGATCGGCGAGGAATATCCGCCCATCAACTGGGTGTGGTTCCAGATCGTGGTGGAGACGTTCCTGGCGTCGGTGGGCGGGCGGTCTTCGGACGAGGACATCGACGCAGGGCTCGCCATCCATGACTCGCTGTACCGGGGCGGTGGCTGGTTCGCGGACGGTCCCGAGCGCGCGTATGACCACTACGTGGGTTGGGCGTTTCAGGTTTATCCGCAGCTGTGGGCCCTGATGGCACCCAACGATCCGCGGGTGATTGCCCGGAAAGCGCTCGACGGCGACCGGCTGGCAGATTACCTGGACGACGCTGCGTATTTGGTCGGTGCGAACGGAGCTCCGCTGATCCAAGGCAGGAGCCTGATCTACCGATTCGCGGCGGCCGCCCCCTTCTGGGTAGGGGAATTGTCCGGGCACACGCGGTTGGCGCCGGGCATGGCCCGCCGGGCTGCCTCAGGGATGCTCGACTACTTTGCCCGCCACGGCTCCATCACTGAGGACGGCCTCCTCTCCATCGGTTGGCATGGCGAGTTCGCGGGCATGAAGCAGGCGTACTCCGGCTTTGGCTCCCCGTATTGGGCCGCGAAAGGCATGCTCGGGCTCGCGCTGCCCGCGGATCACCGGGTGTGGACTGCGGTGGAGGCGCCTTTGCCCGTTGAGGTTGCCGACACGCAGCGCCTCATCACTGCTCCGGGGTGGCAGGTGGACGGGACTGCGGCGGACGGGGTTGTCCGGATCCGGAACCATGCCACGGATCACGCCGTTCCCGGGGCCTTGGTGTCCGACTCTCCGCTGTATGCCCGCTTTGGCTACTCCACGCACACGTTCCCCGACCTGAACCCGGAATCCCGGGACAATGCCGTGGTGTTCCTTTCCCCTGACGGCGCCTTGACGCATCGGACCGGGTTTGAGTACTTGGGCTCCTTTGCCGAGGGCGGCGTCCAGGTGGGCGCTTCCCGGTTCACTGCCCACTGGATCGAACCCGACCCCGACGCCGGACCCGATCACGGCAGCGGCGTCACCGGCACCGCGACCCCTGGGCCTTCTGTAACCGTGGTGTCAGCGACGCGGGGTGCTGTTGAGCTGCGGTTGGTACGCGTTGCCGGTTCTTCGGTCGCTCCGCTCAGGATTGGGGGATGGCCGGTGGACAGTGCCTCCTCCGTGGTTAGCTCGGTGCTTCCCGTGCCTGGGTTTGGGTTGTCCTTGGATACATCGGGGACCTTCGTCCGTTCTGGCGCACACCCCATGGGGTCGGAACTCGCCATTCCGTGGGTGGGCACCTTGGGCACCGCGCACGATGGCGACTACGCCGCCGTCGTGGTTCTCGCCGGTGACGGAGGTGCTGCGGCGGATACTGGTGTCACGTTTGTTGCCGGAGAGGATGGCGGCCGCTTCGTGTTCCCCGACGGCGCCTCTGTGGCCCTCGCGCGGCTCGCCCGTTTCGACGCCTAGCTGCACAGTAGACGACTCCTACCGTCTAACGCGCAGCAAACCATCGAGTCGGTTGCCCGGGGCGTGCGTGGGGAGCCCACGAGGGTCTGCAGTAGGCTCGCTGGATGAGCCAAACCGATGATCGGGCACGCTTCCTCGCGGCCTATGACCAGGACCTTCGCACCGACGCTGAGACCCCAAGTGCCCTCAAAGTGACCCAGTATGGCCCCCTGCGCTTGGTGACCTTCATGAAGGGTCGCGGGTTCGTCACGTACAGGGATCTGGATGATGCGGACGCGCCGACCGTGAAGCGGCTCGTCGCTGAGGCAGGCGCCTACTTCCGTGCTGAACCTGAGATCACCAGGGTGGAATGGAAATCCCGCGGGCACGATCACGCTCCGGGTTTGCACGAGGCGCTCATTGAGAACGGCTTCGCCCAGGACGAGCCGGAGTCGATCATGATCGGTGAAGCGAAGGCTCTGAACACAGCCGTGCCACTTCCCGACGGCGTGACGCTGCGGCAAGTCAGGGACGAGCCGGACGTTCGGGCCATGAGCGCGATGCAGGATGAAGTCTTTGGCGAACCGGTGTCGGATGAGATGGCTGAGGCCTTGCTGCGACGGCTCTCGCTGGGTGACGGGATGCAACTGTGGGTGGCCGAAGCGGAGGGCCGGATGGTCAGCGCCGGACGCCTGGAGCCAGTGCCCGGCACAAGCTTCGCCGGGATCTGGGGTGGTGCCACAAGGGAGGAGTGGCGCGGCCGGGGGATTTACCGGGCATTGACCGCCCGCCGCGCTCAGGCCGCCCTTGAGCTGGGAAAGACACTCATCCACAGCGACTCCACCGAATTCTCGAGGCCAATCCTGGAGCGCTCCGGGCTGCTCAAAGTTTCGACGACGACGCCGTACCGTTGGGTGCGTGGCTGAAGGCTCAGACGGCTTTGAGGGCCAAGGAATTACCTTGTTCCATGCGCTGTTCATTTGCGCGCGCTCGTCCCGCTTCGGTAACGACACAGCAAGGCCCCCCAGGATCCACATCCGGAGGGGCCTCGCTGGCTCAAGAATCCACTACTTACCAGCCGCGAAGAAGCTCACGCACTGCCCCTGGTTCTTGAATACGGGTGACGGACTCGTCTTCCACCCATCGTTCTTGCACGCGTCCTTGCCGGTGGACACACTCACGCGATACTCCTTCGTGGTGCCGTCGGGCGCTGTCACGGTGATTACCGCCGTCGGGCTTTCCGCCGTTGCCTGCTGAACCGTCACCTTTGCGTTCGTGTCCAGCGGGTAGCCGACGACGGCGGGAGTCGCCGACGTCGACAACACCCGGTAGTCGGTGGTCGCCGGAGCGAAGCCCACTACGGATGCCTGGTTCACCAGCAGGCGGCCGAGGTCGGCAAGGCTGCTGTCCGCCAAGCGGGATCCGGCGATGGCTACCTCTGCGATCTTCGTGTACGAAGCCGTGGTCACAAACGACACCCGGATCCCACGGGTGGTGACGGGGTCGAAACGAACCGTCGCTGGTGAAGAAGTGGACAGGCCGGTGATGGTTCCCGCGGAGGTGTCCTTCCACGCTCCGGTCGCGTCCTGGTACTGGACCTTAAGGCTCTGCGCCGCTTTCTCCGCAGACGTGACGGTCACGGAGGAAACGGTGTAGTCGCGGCTAAAGGCGTAATTCAGGCTGTCACCGGCCCGGCCGCCGCTCACCCAGTTGGACCATCGCGTAGAGGCATTGGCGTCGCACGTGTTCTTCGCGATGTACGAGCCTTCGGTGTAGCTGGCGGTGGCGGCTGTGGTGGGGTCCTCCTTGCAGATGTTGATGCTGGGAACCCGGTTCACTACCACGATGGTGAGTGTCGCGGGCAGGGAGCCGGCCTTGCCAGGAACGGTCGCGGAACCAACGGATTCCAACGCAGAGTCAGACAAGGAAGCCCAGTCCCACACCACAGGAATCGGGTTGCGGGCAGGTCCGTCGCCGATCTGTCCGGGGACGGTTGCAGGTGCAGCAGCCTGCACGGCAGCGACGGTAGAGCCAACACCAACTGTCACGGTGGCGGGATCCGTGGCGACGTACTGCCCCGCCGTCACAGTGAGGAGCGCGTCGTCAAAAACCTGCCCGTAAGGGTCAACGCCGGAACCGCGGAGGGTTACCTTGCCGTCCTTCTGCCAGACCGACGGATCAACTGCGGACCAGGTAACGGCCAGCGGCTTGCCCGGACCCGACTTATACAGCGGAGTCACTGTCGAAGGGAGGGTTGGCGCAACGCCGGTGAGTGTGCTCAAGTCAACGGGCGAAACACCCAAGAGCTTTAAGTCAGCGATATCCGTGAAGGCCCACGCCTGATGTGGGCTGGCGGTAGCGGTAGCCGTAGTTCCGGTAGACGACGCCAGGGCCACCGATGTTCCAGCAGCCGTTTGATTGCCCGAAACCTGCAGCGCAATCGCCGCGCCGGCGTTCACCAAGGACCACTGCTTGCCGTTTTCAGTGGTCACTATCCACTGTGCAGAAGGAGTGGCTTTCGCCTGGTCCAATGTCAGGGAAGCCAGTGTTGCCGCACCGCTCTGGCTACCGTTCAGCACGCCACCATTGCCCGTGAGCACCCGGCCATCCTTGTTCGTGACAACCCAGCGGCGATCGTTGGCGACCCCATCCTTGCCATTCACGGCGTTGAACGTCCACATCTGCGGAGCCACCCCGGCAGCGTCCGTGCCCAGTCCTTCAATCGAGGCAGATCCATCCGTACGCCCGGTCAGGTACTTGCCGCTCGCTTCACCGCTGAGGTGGTAGCTGTGGCCGTCCTGCACCGGTGCGGCGTCGTCCGAAACTCCACTGACGCCGTCGACGACGAACGTCACCACTGATGCGGCAGGAACCTCGAGCGTCGCGGACTTCGCCGCGGCGTCGACTGTAACCGGGGTACCCTTCACGAGCGCATTTTTCTCGATGTCATCCAGCGGCGACTTGGTGGTGACCACGGGCGTGACCTGGGCACCCGGCGCGATGCTGCCGAAGCGGCTGAGATCAATGGTGACCTTTTCCGGCGTCGGGGTGTCATTGAAGTGGACCAGCGTGGCGCCGTTGCCGTCGGCACGGAGGGCGCTGGCGGTCTTGGCGTTGTCGTTTTGGATCAGGAAGTCGCCGGGCCGGATGAAGTGGGTGAAGTTGCGGGTGGTGTTGTACTTCTGGTTGGTCAGGACCTTGCACTTGGCGTTATCCAAGGTGGCGCCGTCGTTGATCCTGCGGTTTGAGTAGCCTTCCCGGCCGGCGTAGTTGCAGTCGAAGTCCACGTAAATGGAACCCCAGCCTTTATCAGCCTTCTCCTGCTTGTACGTGTCCTCCACAGGCTGCCAGAAGACCCAGGCGTTGGGGTCGAGCTCACGGAGGTCGTTGACCATGCGGCTGGCGATGCCCAGGCCGTTGGTGATGTTGGAGCGGTCCCAGCCGCTGGTGGAGTCGCCCAGCGCAGGGTTGCCCGGCCAGAATCCGCCCACCTCGCTCATCCACAGCGGCTTGTCCGTGGAGCTGGCCAGGTCCCGGACGCGGCGGCGGTCATTGGTGCCGTACGTGTGGACGTTGAGCTGCGCTACGGCGTCCTTGGCTTCCTGGCTGTACCCGTTCCAGTTGGTCATGAACTTGGTGGGGTCGGTCTCGTCCATCGCGGAGATGACGGCGCCCGTGGTGCCCTTCTCCAGCTCAGCGGACAGCAGTTTGGTCACGCGGTCCTGGGCCGCGGGGTAAATCAGCGCACCCTCCTGCTTCTGCGTGTAGGTGGTGGGCGGTTTGCCGGTGGTGGCGTTGATGTCCGTGCCCCAGTAGCCCGAGTTCGGCTCGTTGAAGGGATCGATGGTATTGACCTTGATGCCGCTTCCCTTTTCGAGAAGTTCGACGGCGTTCCTCATGTAGGCGGCGAACTTGGCTTCGGCTTCGGGCAGGAGATTTTCGCCCTTGGCCGTGTTGACCTGGCCGGAAACATATCCGCTCTTGGTCATGAACCACGGCGGGGAGTTGCTGAACGCTTCCCAATGGGTGATCTGCTGATCCGCGGCGAGGCGTTCCACCCACCAGCGCTGGTTCTGGTCGGCGTCGGGGTTGTAGGACGCGGGATCGTCCGGGTTCCATGCCTTGAGGAACGCGAGCTTGTTGGCCTGCGCTTTGTCGACGGTTCCATCCGGGTTGTACAGGTTCGACGCCGGCTGGCCGGGTTGCGCTTCGGCCACCGGCTTCCACCATCCCTCCACAGCGCTGCCATCGTTGAGGTAGTTGGCTACGTCTGACGCGTTGCCTCCGCCCACGTTGTATCGGGCGATGTTGAGGTTGAGTCCGTCCTCCCCGAAAACTTTCTGGTACAGCTCCTCCCGCAGCTCGGGGGAGTAGCCCGCCGTCGCATTCGCGAACCACACCAGGCTGGTTCCCCACCCTTCGAACGCTTCGCCGCGGGTGGCGGGGTTCGGGGTGATGGTGACGGCTGTTGCATCGTCTGCGTGTGCTTGCAGTGTGGTTGCGGGCATGAGTGCCAGGCTCGCGGCTGCTGTAACGGCTGCCGCCAGGACTGCCACTGGCCGTCGGATTCTTCGCGCGGAAAACGCCATGGGTGGACCTCATCGTCGGGGTTTCATTGGGTGCTGTCCGGGCTTCGGGGAAGGCCGGGCAAGCCGAGACTATGAGGCTCTTGGGGTGGTAAACAAGGCACTCGAACAGGCTCGAACGGGGTTGGTCGGATGTGGTCAGAGGGGTAACAAGATTGCCCGCCACTTCCCCAACCATGTATAGATGTATACAAGTACACCTTCTTCTCGGCAGGGCGGCATCACTTGGCAGATCCACAATCACGCAACACAGGGGCTCACTTGGTCTATGGCGAGCTGAAGCGCCGGATCCTCAGCCTCGAACTGAAACCGGGTGAGCGTATCTACGAACCAGCCATGGCGGCTGAACTGAAGGTCAGCCGCACTCCACTCCGCGAGGCCATGCGTCGCTTGGTTTCGGAGAGCCTGCTTGAGCAGCAGCCCACCGGGGGAGTGCTGGTGCCGGCGCTGGATGAGAAGGTGATTTCAGAGCTGTACGACGTCCGGGCCGCCCTGGAATCCCTGATGGCCCGCGAAGCGTGCGCCAATGCCACCGCGGCAGATCTGGAAGAACTTCAGGGAATCGTCGCCCGGAATGCCGCGATGGTGGAGTTTCCCGACGAAGCCATGAAGTACGGGGTTGCCCTGCACGCCGCGATCGCCAGAATCGCCGGAAACTCCTGGGCCCAACGCTTCCATGGCCAGATCGCCAGCCAGGTTGAGCGCTACCGGTACTTCACCAACAACGCTCCCGAACGCCGCCACGAAGCACTCGCCAATCACCGGCTCCTGGTCGAGGCGATCGGTTCCAAGGACGCGGAAAAGGCAGCAAAGGTTGCCTTCGACCACGTGATCGGCGCGCGGGAGGAGACCTTGCGGGTCATTTCCGCCTCCGGCCTCGTCATCGAATGATCGGCGAACTCGGACGGCGCTCGTCCACCGCACTCCTGGTCCATTCGGCGCTCATCCAAGCCGTCACATTCCTGGTCCGCCCGGCTACCACGTACCGCGCACTCGAATTGGATGTTCCCGGGTTCGCCCTTGGCCTTCTCGCCGCCAGCTACGCAGTGTTTCCCCTGCTGCTCGCCCTGCCCATCGGCGGACTGGTGGACCGCCTTGGTGAGCGTCGGCTCATGGCGATCGGAGCCGCCGTCGTGCTGGGTTGTTCGGCTTTTCTGTTGTTTTGGGGGACGTCAGTCCCCGCGCTGGTGGCTGGAACGGCGCTGTTGGGCGCAGGCCAGCTGGCTTGCGTGGTGGGTCAGCAGGCGGTGGTGGCCAACAATGCTGCGGCTTCCCGGCTCGACTCGGCGTTTGGTTACCTGACTTTCGCCGCGTCCTTGGGCCAAGCCCTCGGACCGTTGGCGATCTCCGTGGTGGGCGGTGCTTCCGTTCGACCGAACACGCAAGCGATCTTCCTCCTCGCGACCGCCATGAGCTTGGTGATGTTCCTGACCACGTTCGTGATCTCTTCGAAGGTCAGCCGGGGCAGGCGCACAGCCAAGGGCACGGGTACCAAGGGCAGTTCACTGGCCCTTCTCCGGACTCCCGGCGTCGTCCGCGCGTTGGCCACCAGCGCCACCGTCCTGGCAGTAGTGGACCTGACCGTGGTCTATCTGCCTGCACTCGGCGCCGAACGCGGCCTCACGGCCGCCACCGTGGGCCTGATGCTGACCGTCCGGGCGGTGTTCTCCATGATTTCCCGGCTGGGACTCGGCAGCGTGACCCGAAAACTGGGGCGCATGAAACTGCTGATCCTGAGCCTGGCCGTCTCCACGGTTGCACTGGCCGTGGCCGCCATTCCCATGCCCTTGTGGCTGCTCTTTATGGTTATGGCATTCCTCGGCCTCGGGCTGGGAATTGGCCAACCACTGACCATGTCCTGGCTCTCAGCCCAGGCGCCCGAAGGCCAACGTGGACGGGCACTGGCTTTGAGGCTCGCGGGAAACAGGGTGGGCCAGGTGGTCCTCCCCAGCGCCATCGGCGTGGTGGCTGTGGGCCTTGGAGCGGCAGGGGTGTTCCTGGCATCCGCCGTGGCTGTTGGCGGAACCATGCTGTTGCTCCGCGGGGTGCGGCTGGACGACTGAGCTGAACCTATTCCGCGAACAGCGCCGCCAAGTCCTCCGCCGTCAACGAACCACCGGCCAGGGCGTCACCTTCCATCACATCCGCGAACAGCTGCGATTTCTTGGCTTTCAAGGCCATGACCTTTTCCTCGATAGTGTCTTTCGCGACCAGCCGGTAGACCATGACGTTGCGGGCCTGGCCGATACGGTGGGTTCGGTCCACGGCCTGGGCCTCGGACGCCGGGTTCCACCACGGGTCCAGCAGGAACACATAGTCCGACTCAGTGAGGTTGAGCCCAAATCCGCCGGCCTTCAACGAGATCAGGAACACCGGGGCCGAGCCGTTCTTGAACTCGCTCACCACGTCTCCGCGGTTCCTGGTGGACCCGTCGAGGTAGCAGTACTCGATGCCCTCGGCGTCCATGCGGTCGCGGACCTTGCCGAGGAAGCCGGTGAACTGGCTGAAGATCAAGGTCCGGTGGCCTTCGGAAATGATGTCTTCCAGCTGTTCGAACAACACATCCAGTTTGGACGACCGCACGGCGGACAGTGAAGAGTCCACCAAGGACGCGTCAAGGCTCAGCTGCCGCAGCAACGTCAGCGACTGGAAAATCGTGAAGCGGTTCTTGTTCACGTCATCGATCAGGCCGAGAATTTTCTGC
This sequence comes from Arthrobacter sp. fls2-241-R2A-172, assembly GCF_030208885.1. Lineage (NCBI taxonomy): Bacteria > Bacillati > Actinomycetota > Actinomycetes > Micrococcales > Micrococcaceae > Arthrobacter > Arthrobacter sp. fls2-241-R2A-172. Next base: position 119,837 of record NZ_JARVTB010000013.1, read on the forward strand.
CGTTCGCGCTGCAAGTGGGTCTGATAGACCTTCTGGTGCCGCGGGTTCAGCACGACCTCCAGGATCTGCTCCTGCTTGGGCGGCAGGTCCTTGATGACCTGCTCTTTGGTGCGACGCATCATGAGCGGACGCACACGACGGCGGAGCTTACCCAGTTGCGCGGAGTCACCGTTCTTCTCAACCGGCTTTTGGTAGTTCTCGGCGAACCGTTTGGGGCTGGGGAACAGCCCCGGCGCCACAATCGAGGTCAGGGCCCAGAACTCCATGAGGTTGTTCTCCAGGGGCGTGCCCGTGATGGCCAGCTTGAAACGGGCCGGCAGCTTGCGTGCACACTGGTACGCCTTGGACTGGTGGTTCTTCACGAACTGCGCCTCATCCAGCATCAGCCCGGCCCACTGGAACGACGCGTAGGCATCGTAATCGATCCGGAACAGCGCATAGGAGGTAATGACGACGTCGGCACCCGCCAACGCGTCCACCGGCGACAGGCCGCTCTTGGCAAAGGTTTCACCGACGGTCCGCACCACCAGGCCAGGGGCGAACCGTTGTGCTTCCAGAGCCCAGTTGCTGACGACACTTGTTGGTGCGACCACCAGGAACGGCGCACGGGGAGCCACGTCCGCGGAAGGCCCTTGAGCAGCAGTAACGCTCTCCGCCGCCAGGTCCTTGGCCGCGCACATCAGCGCGATCGCCTGCACGGTTTTACCCAGGCCCATGTCGTCCGCCAACACACCACCGAGGCTGTGCTTGTACAGGAAGCTCAGCCAGTTGAATCCTTCGAGCTGATACGGACGCAGCTCAGCGTTAAGGCTGGCCGGCAGCGGGAGCCCGGTCACGCCGTCGTCGAGCAATCCGCCCACAGCTTCGCGCCACGCCGCGGCTTGCTCGTCCACAATCCCGAGCTGCGCCAGATCGTCCCAGAGCCCGGCCTGGAAGCGGCTGATCTGCAGGGTGCCGTCCTTGTTGTCCGGGTTGTCCTGCAGGGAGCGCGCTTCGTCGATCAGGGCGCGCAACTGGTGGAGCTCGGGCAGGTCCAAGGAGAAGTAGGCGCCGCTGGGCAGCAGCATGCGGCTCATGCCGGCGGCGAGGGCGGAGAACACCGCGGCAAAGGAAACGGGTTCGCCTTCGAGCGTGATCACGATGCCGAGGTCGAACCAGTCGCCGCTGGCAGTCTCCTTCGTGGAAATCGAAACGACGGGAGCTTCGGCTGCTTCACGGTAGTCGGCGATGTCACCGGAGGTTTCCACCACGACGTCGGGCAGTTCCTTCAGCGCGGGCAGCACCTCCTCGGTGAATGCCAGGGTGTCCAAACCGCTGAGCTCGGCAGAGGCCGCGAGCCGTGGAGCACCCCAACCACCCGTTGCCGACTCCGCCAACGCAGCCACCACATCCCATGGACGGCCCAGCGATTCCAGGATGCGGGCTTCCTCGGGATCGTCGCGGTAGCCGCGGTCGTCCGGGTGCCGCCACAAAGGCTGCGCGGTTACCAAGGTGCCGGACTTGTAGTGCCACTCCCAGTGCAGCCGGACCTTGTGGTCGTTGCCGTAGTTGGCCAGCAGGGACAGCGTGGGGACCGCCAGTGTAGGCAGCTCAACGGACTCATCCGCGGCCTGCACGGGTGTGGATTGCCGCAACTTCGGGTAGAACGACGTCAGGAAGCGGCTCTCATCCTCAGCAGGAATCTGAAGGGTTTGGCCATCGGTAACGAACTCCAGGAGCTCATCGCTGACATCGCCCTCGATCGGGGCCAGGGTGATCAGGTTATTCTGCTGCGGCACGCCCGGCAGGGTGGCGCCCGAATGCGTGAAGAAAATCCCGTTGGCCGGCTTGCCCAGGAATCCCACAGTTCCGGCATCAACGGGCTCCCCGCCGACGGTGACGGACGGCGCAAGCTGCAGGCCGCCGTCGGGCGCCGCGCTTTCGGTTCCGTTCGCGTCCAGGCGCGCCAAGCTGAGTCCGACGACGGCGGGTTGGGTCTCGACGCGGACGGGCTCGCTCCCAGCCGAGTGGATGAGTGGGATGCCGGCTTTGGCGGCGTCGGAAAGGAGGGTCCACAGGTTCTTGGCAGCGAAGTCGTTCAGGCTCAGCCACATGGCGCCCGACGGTTGCTGGCGGCCGTTGCTGGAACCGTGGGCCGCGAGGAAAGTCTGCAGCCATTCGACGTGGATCTCGTTGAATTCGCGCCGGAAACTGATGTAGCTGAGGTTGTTCCAGGAGACGTCGCCGCGGATCCATTTGCCTTTCGCGCCCATCATGACGGGGCGGGCCTTGAGCTGGCGGACGCTGCGCATGGGGTCGCGTCGGCCTGTGTAGGAGAAGTGCGCGGCGGGCTCTTCCACCTCGAACTGGAGCGCGAGCTGAATGCCTGCCGCGCTCGGAGCAGTGCCTGGCTTCGTAATCAGCCTGTTGAGGGCTTGTTCCCAAGCCGGACGGGCGGTACCGCCCTGGTGGCCCGAGCCCAGGCGCGATGTCTGGATGCCGGGTGCCTGGGAAAGGAGCTGCGCGCGGATGGTGGGGTGATCCTCAGCCGTGAACAACAACGCTGCGACGTGCTTGCAATCCTTCCGGACCGGGCAGCTGCAGATACCCACAGTGCAGCTCCAGCCACTGGGTTTGCGAACCAGTTTTGCCGATGTCGAATAGGGCTGTGGGCCGTTTCCGCGGACCTTGCCGAGGAGGAGCCCCGTAGCCGCGTCGAAAGAAATCCCGCTCACTCGGCTGCCCATGGCATACGCCAATCCGGCCGCCAGGGAGCGGTCGTTGATGGCAGGAGTCTGAATGGCCAGTTCCCAGGTTTCGTCTGTGTGGGACGGCATGCGTCGGGCTACTTTCGGCAGGAGGTTATCTGCTCAATCTTAGTCAGCAGAAAACGGCTCCCAAACTTCGCCCTCCGTTAACCTCAACCTCGATTGCGGCGCAGCTCCCACGCGTACGTTGAAAGAGTCCGGAGCACCATCAGCTTTCAGCAGTGAGGATTCCCCATGACTACCAACGAGTACCCCGTCGTCCTGAACAAGACCAGCTTCGAAGCAGGCAATGCGGATGTTGTGGATTCCAACGTCAATGTCGTGAACGAGATGTACCAGGAACTCCTGAACAGCGACGAAATCGCCACCGCTGCGCTCAACAGCTACTTCGTGGACTTCTACCTGACCCAGGCACTGGCCGGCGGTTTCGCCCAGTACGTCTTCACCGCACCGGAACGTGAAGAAGTGGACGGGTACGTCCGGGCAGGACTTTCGGAAATGGGCGCGGTCCGCCACTTGGACCTGTTCAACCGCACTGCGGCCGCCTTCGATGCACTGACCGAGGACGAAGCCGAGGCCTACCTCGACGGCGAACTGGACGAATCCGAAGCCCCGGTTCCCGCTGTCGCGCTCCTTGATGAACTGGACGGCGAGTTCGAAGCCCTCCTCGAAGAGGAGGACATCATCGACCTCAACGCCACCTACCTCCGTGACCAGTCCGAACTGCTGGTCCTCTCTGAAGAGGACATCGAGGCACACATCGCCGAGCGGATCGCGCAGGTTCCTGACCTTGCCGAGCGCCAGGCCGAAGCCGAGGAAGAAGCCCTCGCCAACGCCCCCGAGTTCGAGATCATCATCCGCGAGCTGTGCGACGTGGCTGGCTACGCCCTGGAAAAGATCACCATGGGCGACCCCAACTACCAGCACGACGGCGTCACCACCCTCGCCTGGCACTTCTCCACCGACCACGGCGACTACATCATGGTGGAGGACGACGACGAGGCCTTCATGATCCACCCCGAGACGAAGGAAATCATCGCGGCCGTGGAGTTCGAGGAGTCCGACGAGTTCGCTGACGCATAGCCCGCTGGCCGGCTGGGTTTTGGGTTAGCTGGAGGGCCTTCGTTTCAGTTGGATGAAGCCCCAGATGATCGTCGCTTGCCAGAAGGCGAGTAAGCCGACCCAGATCCAGTCGAGGCCACCGTTCGTGGCGTTGATTACCATCGCAGTGAAACCCAGGGCCCAGGCCACTTCCTGCACGACGAGGAACGCCGGGCTGGGCGGATTCTTGGTGCCGTTTTGTGCCATCTTCCCTCCCCAATGAGTAGCCTGCAGTCTAACGGACCCCGAATTCGCTGGAACGGTGCGAGATCGCGGAGCGGCTCCAGCGGTCTCGCACGATTCCCCGGCTTTCGGCGCACCAAACTCAGTAACCGGAGGCCGCGGCGCCCTTGACCATCTCACCCGTAGGGCTGACCAGGTACCAGACACTGCCAACACCTTGGCCGGTCACATCACCGGGAGCCTTGTCCTTGGCGTAGTAGTAGAGCGGCATGCCGTTGAGGGTTACCTGTTTCTTGCCGTCCGGCGAGTTGATGGTTCCCACCTTGCCCGTGACGCCTTCAACGGCGGGCGCGTCCGACGTCGTGGTGAAGATCGGCCACGCAGTAAGGCAAGCGTCTACGCAGGCGCTCTTACCTGAGTCCTTAACGTCCTTGGTGAAGAAGTAGAGGCTCATCCCTTTGCTGTCCACCACAATCTGGCCGGCACTGGATGAGGAGGTTTTCATCTCCGCAGCCGCGGAGGTGGCCATGGAGGAGGCGGACGCTGATCCCGAGGAGGCGGACGACGGCGCCGCGGACGAAGCAGGCGGGGGAGCGGACGACGTGGTGGTTCCTGGACTTCCGCCACACCCCGCCAGTGCAGCGCTCAACAGCAACGCTCCGATTCCAAGGCTGAGTCGTGTTGTCATCTCTAGCTCCTTTGCTCGGCCGGCCGGGATGAGTCGGCGCTAACCCCTACGACGCGGATGGGGGAAGAATGGTTCAGGGGACTGAACCGTTTCTGCGCGGCAGGCGTCGTATGAGCGAAGGGGCAACCGGGAAGGGGTGGATATGCCGCTGGATGAGGACGTGGTGGCTGCGATCTATCGCGACCATGGCACGGCCCTGAAGCGCTTTGTGCTCAGCTGCACACCGGACGCCCACCAAGCCGACGATGTTGTGCAGGAGACCATCCTGAAGGTGTGGCAGCATGCCCCACAAATCACGGGCAGCCTCCGCAGTTACCTCTTCCGCACGGCACGAAACGTGATCATCGACAATTATCGGAAGGCGCAGCGCCGTCCTGCCGAAACCGGAGAGCACGACCTTCCCGACCACGCCGCCACCGAACGCGTCGATGAGCTGCTGAACCGGGTCCTCATGGAGGAGGCCCTGCTCCGGCTCAGCCACGAACACCGCGAGGTCCTGGTGGCCTTGCACTACCAGCGGTTCACCGTCAGCGAGGCAGCACTGCAGCTGAACATCCCGGCGGGAACCGTAAAATCCCGGGCTTTCTATGCTGTGAAAGCCCTCCGAACAATCCTTGACGAAATGGGGGTGGAACGATGAACGGCAACTCCGTCCACCAATTGCTGGGCGCCTATCTTTTGGGCGGGCTCGACCCCGTGGAGGAGGCCGCCTTCCGGGACCACCTCGCCCACTGTGCCGACTGCCGTCACGAGCTGGAGGAACTGGAAAGCCTCCCCGCCTTGCTCGACGCCGTCCCCGCGGCTGACGCTGTCGCCCTCACCGCGGCGGGGGGTGCCGGCGCCCTCGCGCCGCTGGAACCACTGCCCGAAGCGCTTCCGGAGAAGGTGCTGGTCGATTTGTCGGTCCGCAGGCGGAAATCACGACGCCGGTGGGCGGCTCTGGTGGGTGCAGTCGCCGCTGCTTGCCTGGCAGTTGGGTTCCTTGCCGGGCCGCTGCTGAACCAGGCACCGAAGCCTGATGCGAGCTACTCGGTCCAGTCGGACAGCGGATTACAGCTGACGGTGGGCATGGTGAAGAAAACTTGGGGCACCGAGCTAGAGGTGGAAGGCCGGAGCATGCCCCTCCAAGGGACGTTGTATTTGTGGGTGAAGGGCAGGGACGGGGCCGAGGAACGAACCTGTGGCTGGACAGCGACACCAAGCGGCCGGATCAAGATCACCGGCGCAACCCCGGTGCAGTTGGCGGGCATTGCCGGTGTTGAGTTGCGCGACGATACCGAGAAGACCGTGGCATCGATTTCGGTGCCTTAGGCCTCAGCGCTCCGGGGCGCCCTGTGATCGGAATTCTGCCACGAGGGCAGGATCCTCGCAGGCCTTGGCGAACGCCTCGATGCGTCGCTCGATTTCCCGGCCAAGCAGCCAGCTGCCGATCCGCTCTGCCACTGGCTTCAGCAACGCCGGGCGGCATGAAAAGGTGTACTTCCAGACTGCCCGGGTGCCGCCGTCGTCCGCTGTGAACCGCCAACCGCCACCAAAGTTCTCAAAGAACCAAGGCCCGGCAACCATTGTCATGCCCACGTTGCGCGGTGGCGTGTACGAGACGTATTCGCTGACCATTTTCAGGCCCATGCGTGACACAGTCCTGGTGCGCACGCCCTTGCCGGCCTTCGTGGCGCCGTCCAGGAAGCCTTGCGCCGAGATGAACGGGTCCCACTTGAGACGGAAGGCGCCAGTGGTTTGGGAGAGCGCGAAAGCTGTTTCGGGATCCAAGCGGATGAGGCGCTCGGCGCGGACCTGCGGCATCTCAGTTCCCCTGCCCCGCGCCGACCACAAGGAAGACCATGAAGACCACACCAAAGATGTTTACCGCCATGATCGCAAGCCCGATGATGCCGGTAATGCGGCCCGCGTTCATTCGCCCGGCCCGGAACACAGCGATCAGCCCACAGACCACGGCCACGATGGCGAGCAGGACAGCGACACCAGCCAGCACCAACGCGCCGAACCACCAGGCATCGTTGCCCTGGTTGTAGCGGCTCACCGCCGAAGCGACGGCTGCTATGCCCAAGGGGATGCTGACTACCGCCGCGATGGGTGAAAGGACTGCGGAGATGATGCTGGTGATGCCGGCACCCAGGCCACGATTACCGGACCGTTGGGTTTGCTGGTAGTAATCGACCGGTGGCTGGTAGCTCATGGTTCCCCCAATAAGTCCTGGCTAGATCTTGCGGTAGGTGAGGTCGAAGATCATGCGCCCGGCCTCGTGGGCTTTGTTCTCGAAGCTCGTCCGGATGCGGCCCTCAAAGCGCGGAGCCCAGCCACCTTCCTGGTCGACTCCCTCATTAGGGCCGGTGTGCTCGGTACTTACCGGCGCGCGGCCTTCCCTTACCGGCGCGCCGCCCACCACGGACTCGACGCCGGATTGCCAGACTTGCGTCAGCGGGCTTTCCTCGCCACTGCGCTCGCCGTCATGCATGTTCTCAAACTCCTTGGAATCGGCCAGGACTTCCCGGACGTGCACGGCATAGTTGGACCAGTCCGTGGCGATGCGCCAGTAGCCACCCTTTTCCAGGGCCTTGGCCGCGACGGCCGCGAACGCCGGCTGGATCAGGCGGCGCTTGTGGTGCCGTGCCTTATGCCAGGGATCCGGGAAGAACACCCAGAGTTCGCTGACCGACCCGGGTGGAAGCATGGACTCGAGAACCTCGGGAGCGTTGGCTTCCACCACGCGTACGTTGGTCAGCCCGCGGCTGTTGATCTTGATGATGGTGTTGGCCAGCCCGGGCGTGTAGACCTCGACGGCAAGGAAGTCCTTGTCCGGGTTCTGCTCGGCTGCGTGGACCACGGCATCGCCCAACCCGGAACCGATCTCGACGATCAGTGGAGCCTTGCGACCAAACACGGCCTCGGCGTCGAACGTGTAATCCGGGTGGACCGAGGTGTTGGCGACGTGGCGGGGCACTTGGATGGCCCAGCGCTCGGCGTGCTCTTCCCAAGCGGCCTGCCTGCGGCCCTGCAAGCGGGTGCCCCGGCGCACAAAGCTGACCGGGCGGCCGCCGTATGTGCCGAACGAAGCCTGGGTGCCGGGCGTGACTGGTCGCGGGGAATCTGGGGTTTCACTCATCCCTTCCAGAATACTTTGGTTCGGATGCGAGGATTCTCTGCGTTCCGGATCAGACCACCAGCGCCGCTCCGCCGTTTTGCCATGGGGAGTTGTGCCCCTGTGGGTAGAGTTGCCTGATGCTGGAGATCCGCCCGAACTGTGAATGCTGCGTTGCGTCTCATAGTTGTCCAGGGCAATGAATACAAGCGAGGAGACGCTGGAGCGGGTTCTAGGATCCCTGGTGGCGGCAACGAAAGGGCGCACACCTTTTACGCTCGGTTTCCTGGGCACCACGGGAGCGGATGGAGGACCACGGGTCCGTGCGGTCATCGTCCGGGAGGTGGACCGCGCCGCTGGCCGGCTCATGGTGGCCACCAATTCCCTGTCCCGTAAGGTCGCCGAGATTGACCACCAGCCACGGGTGGCACTGACCTTATACGACGACGACCGCGGGGTTCAGCTGCGCATCAGAGGTGACGCGGCGGTGGTCGAAGATGAGAAGGAACGACGCCGGGCCTGGGAGCGGTTCAGCCCGAGCAGCCGTCACCTTTATGCGTCCCGCCTGGTTCCGGGAACTCCCCTCCCGGATCGGCCTGCTGATGGCCCCGATGATGGTGAGACGGCAATGGAGCGTTTCGCTTGGATCAGGATCGACATGACGGATCTGGACTGGTTGGACCTCTCGGGCGACCCCCACATCCGCTGGCAGTTCACCCGCGACGACGGCGGCTGGCACGGACTGGAAGTTGTCCCCTGAGATCGGGTCACATCACGGGCAATGGCTGCCAGCTGAGGCCCAGTAAGCGCCGGCTGACAGAATAGGACGTGTGACCTCCTCCCAGAAGTTCGGCTACCCCAAGGATCAAGTCCCGCCTTCAATCGCGGTGGACGCCGAAACCAACGAAGAACCACCCGCTGACCCCACGCAGTTGCGCGGCAAGAGGGGCCTGGTTTACCTGGCCATCTGCCTGGTGCTCATTGGCTTGAACCTCCGGACGGTCTTCTCGAGTTTCTCTGCGGTGCTTCCGGAAATTACGTCCGACGTTGGCCTTCCGGGCTGGGCGCTGGTTGTCCTCACCACCGTGCCGGTCACCTTGTTGGGCGTCTTCGCGCCTCTGGCTCCCATCCTTGCCCGCAGGTTCGGGGCGGAGCGGGTGCTGCTCGGGGCCATGGTTGTCCTCACCGCGGGGTTGCTCCTGCGTCCGGCCGACATAGGAACCGCGGGCCATCTCCCTACGCTCTTGATCGGAACGGCGGCGTGCGGTGCCGCCATCGCGTTGTGCAACGTGCTTCTTCCCGGCGTAGTGAAGCGGGACTTCCCGCACCGGCTGGGCCTGATGGGTGGGCTCTACACAACGGCCATCTGCGCGTCCGCCGCACTTGGTGCCGGCTTCACGTATCCGGTGTTTGCGGCTACGGGGCAGTGGACGTCGGCACTGTGGTTCTGGGCGGTTCCAGCCGCCGTCGTCCTTTTGCTTTTCCTGCCGTTGGCAATCCGCCAGCCCGCGGTAAAACACCAGGCCGTTCGCAGTGGTGCGAATGTTTGGCGTTCAGCGGTGGCATGGCAGGTCACCCTGTTCATGGTGCTGCAGGCCATGATGTCCTTCAGCGTGTTCGCCTGGATGGCGCCGATTCTGCGTGAGCGGGGAGTCGACGGCGGAACGGCCGGGCTGATCGTGTCGGTGTCGATCGTGCTCCAGATGCTTGGCTCGCTGTTTGCCCCGGCCCTGGCTACACGGTTCAAGGACCAACGGATCATCAACATGGTGGTGGCGCTCATGACGGGTGGCGGGTTTGCGTTGACGATCTTTGGCCCGACGGAACTCATCTGGGTCTGGACCGGGCTCAACGGCCTGGGTCAAGGCTCCCTCACTGCCGTAGCCCTGACCATGATCATGGTCCGCACCCGGGACGCCCACACGGCAGCGAATCTGTCCGGGATGATGCAGGGCGTGGGCTACGGAGTAGGTTCTGTTGGCACCTTGATGGTGGGCCAGCTTCACCAGGCCACGGGCGGCTTTGCTGCAGCGGGGATCCTCTTCCTGGTGATCGGGGCACTCGCCGCCTTCTTCGGCTACCGCGCTGGCCGCGACCGCTTCGTTTAATGTTGTGAGGCCCGCTCTGCGTCCTAAAACCTCGGGTAAGCGTGCAGAGCGGGCCTCGCAACGAAAGAGAGCCTAGACGGTGAGGTCCTTGCCCTTCGTTTCCGGAATCGAGAAGGCGAACACGATGCCCACCAGCAAGAGGATCACCGCGTAGACGTTGAACAGGTAACCCTGCCCGATGCTGCCGAGCCAGGTCTGCAGGTATGGAGCCGTGCCACCGAAGGCGGCCACGCAGATGGAGTACGGGACGCCGACGCCGATGGTGCGGATGTGCGTCGGGAACAGCTCCGCGTAGACAGCAGGAACAATGGCTGCGCTGCCTGCGATGAAGAACAACATCACGGACATGGACACTGCCAACTGCCATGGTGAGTCCTTCAGCAGCCACGTCATGGGGAAGTGCAGCAATGCGGCGCCCGCGGACGAAGCGATGATGACGGGCTTACGGCCGATCCGGTCGGACAGTTTGCCCCAGAACGGCAGGGCTGCGATGAAGACAACATTTGCGATCACACCCGCCCACAGGGCCGCACCGCGGTCCATCTTCAATGAAGTCGCCGCATAGCTCGGAGCCACAACGCCCCAGATGTAGTACACAACCGTCAGGCCAACGGTGAGGCCGATAACCTGCAACGCCTGCTTGCGGTACTTGACGATCTGCGGCCAGACCGGCAGTCGCTTCTCTTTGGGGGCCTCGGCTTCGAACGCTTCGGTTTCCTTCATCTTGGCCCGCATAACCAGGGCGTAGACACCCAGCGCACCACCAACGAGGAACGGGATCCGCCAGCCCCACGCACTCATCTCTTCCTTGCTCAGGACAGCGGTGAGGATAGCGCCCAGCAACGTTCCCGCGAGGATGCCGGCCGTGCCCGAGGTGTAGATGAGGGTGGCCCAGAAGCCGCGCTTTTCCTTTGGAGCCATTTCAGACAAATACGTTTGCGACGACGGCAACTCACCACCGTGCGCCAGGCCTTGGATGAGGCGGGCCACCAGGAGCATCACCGAAGCGAACGCGCCCACAGCTGCGAACGTCGGTGCGATACCGATCATGAGGCTGCCCACGGCTCCCAATGCCACCGCGAAAGTCATGGAGGTTTTACGGCCAATGCGGTCGCCGATCCAGCCGAAAACGAAACCGCCGAACGGCCGGGCAACGAACCCGACGGCGAAGATCGCCAAGGTGGATAGAACGGCTGACGTGGGGTCCGCCTGGCTGAACAAAGCGCTCGCAATGAAGGGCGAGAATGTGGCGTAGATGGCCCAGTCGTACCATTCGACGGCGTTGCCAATGCCCGTTCCGACGAGCGTTCGCACATGGGACTTGTGGACTTTGACCTCGGGGGTCGTTCCTACGGTAGCGGTCATGTCATTCTCCAAGTGGGGGGAGGGGCTGGGAGTCAGTTGCCGGCGAGGGCAGCGATGCGGGACACGGCGAGTTCGGCGTACAGCGCGGCACCGTCGGTGAGGACGCCGTCGTCGAACATTGCGTAAGGCGAGTGGTTGAACGGCGACGTCGTGTGGTCGGCGCCGGGGGCAACGGCGCTCAGCCCCACGAATGTCCCGGGAACTTCGGCGAGAACCCGGGAGAAATCCTCGGAGCCGCTGAGCGGTGTGGCCATCCGGGTGTGGCGGGAGTCGCCGAACATTCCGGCGATGACCTTCTCCGCAGTGGTGGTCTCGTGCTCGTTGTTGATGGTGAGGGGGTATTCCTCCTGGTAGTGCACGTCCACCTCCAAGCCGTGGGCTACGGCGATGCCCTGGAGCAGCCGGGGTACCGCTTCCATCATCTTCTGCCGGGACGCTTCGGAGAAGGTCCTGATGGTTGCTTCGATGCGGGCAGTCTCGGGGATGACGTTGCGCTTGGTGCCCGCTTGCAGGACACCGACTGTCAGGACCACGGGATCAAACATGTTGAACTGGCGCGTGACCATGACCTGCAGGGCGGTGACCATTTCCGCTGCGGCGGTCACGGGGTCCTTCGCCGAGTGCGGGGCCGAACCGTGGCCACCCGCGCCCAGCACCGTGACCACCAGGCCGTCGGAGGAGCTCAGCATGACGCCGGGCTTGGTGACGAATTGGCCATGGGGTTCAAGGGAGGAGAAGACGTGCATTCCGTAGGCGGTGTCCGCACGACGGCCGGCTGCGTCCAGGACGCCCTCCTTCAGCATGTAGCTTGCACCGTCGTAGCCCTCCTCGCCGGGCTGGAACATGAGGATGACATCTCCAGCCAGCTGGTCGCGACGCTCCGCGAGGATTGTTGCCGCGCCGGCAAGCATGGAGGTGTGGAGATCGTGGCCGCAGGCGTGCATGGCGCCGTCCACCCGGGACGTGAAATCCACGCCGGTGCGTTCCTGCACGGGGAGCCCGTCCATGTCAGCCCGAAGCAGAACTACGGGTTTCTCGGCCGAGGCGTGGGCGGCGCCGCCGCGCAGAACCGCGGTGACCGACGTCGTTTCCTTGCCGAGCGTAATCTCGTAGGGGAGTCCGTCCAGCGCCTTGAGCACCTTTTCCTGGGTGCGGGGAAGATGCAGGCCGATCTCAGGTTCGCGGTGGAGGTCATGGCGGAGTCGGACGATGTCGTCCTGCATTTCCTTGGCGTCGGCCACGATGGTCATTTGTGCTCCTGTGTGCTTGGGGGCGGGTTCCTTAAGCCATTGTGTGGTGACGTGGTTCACATGCTTCTAAACATCTGAAAATATGCACCGAATCGCACCGAATTGCAGGAATCATGCACTGGTTCTGGATAATGGACTCATGGAACTCAGCGAGGAAGACCTGCGCCTGGTCAACGCACTCCAGATTTCGCCCCGGATCAGCTGGTCCGACGCCGGTCAGGTACTCGGCGTCCACGGGACCACGCTGGCTGCCCGATGGGAGCGCCTACGGGCGGCGGGTGCAGCCTGGACCACGGCCCACCTCATGGGTGATCCGAAGGACATGTGCCTGGCCATGGTGGACATCGACTGCGAAATGCACCTCAGGCCCAACGTCACGGCCGCCGTTGCCCAGCTCCCCGAAGTGATCACCGTGGAAGAGGCGGCCAGCAACCGCGACCTCACTCTCACCGTCATCACCCAGGACCTGGAACAGTTCAGCACCCTGTTGCTGCCCAAGCTGAAGGAAATCCAGGGGCTCACCAAATACCAAACGGCCCTCTGCACCCGGATCCACACCAGCGGTTACGCCTGGCGGCTCAACGTCTTGACCAAGGCGGAGCAACAGGCTCTGCGGAGTCTCGCGGGGCCCGAGTCGGCCAACCCCTCAGCGCAGGATGCGATCGTGGTCCCGCTCCCGGAAAGCCACCTGGCCCTCATCCCGTTCCTCGCACGTGACGGACGCGCTACCGCGGCGGAAATCGCCCGCGCCTTGGGTCGGAATCCAGCCACCGTCCAGCGACAGCTCGGGCGTGTGCTGGCCAGCCGGATGCTGTCCTTCCGCTGCGAAATTGCCCAGCAGTTCTCCGGTTTCCCTGTCACGGTTCAATGGTTCGCGAACGTTCCAGCGGGAGAACACGAAGCCGCCGCCACGGAACTCCGGGCCATCAGGAACACCCGCTTTTCGGCATCCACCACGGGCCGCACCAACTTCACCATGATCATGTGGCTGCGTTCATTGGCCGATGTCATGGAGTTGGAGCTCATCATCCAACAGCGCATTCCGGGCATTGAATTGGTGGAAAGCGTGGTCATGTTGAACACAGCAAAGCGCGTCGGCTGGATGCTCAACCCCGACTCCACTGCCACCGGGGAAGTGGTTCCGGCGTATGGAGAGCTGCTTCCGGACGGCGTTTAGCTGTGACCTTCGGCGATAAATGGCGGTCTTTTGCAGCGCTGTTTGGCGTGCACGCACAGCCTTGGAACTTCAAGCTGCGCTCATAACTAAATGCTGCCATACCAACCCGCCACAACTATCAAGGCAGCTGCATGCTTGAGGATGCTCAACCGGGCGTTCAATAAGCGAATGAATCAGATGTTCTCTCGGGTGAGGTCGATTTCGAGGCCGCAAGAAAATCGGTTCCAGTAATGGACTTCGTCCTCCTCGTTGCCGCCGTGGACGTCCGCGATGAGGAGATCACCGCCGAGCAGATCTTGAACGATGAGAGCTGTGGGTCCGCACTGGCCGTGTGCCGGGTTGTCAGGGTTCCACTCCGCAAGGCCCTTTGCGTCGAGGCAGGTCGTATCTGCGCCCCAAGATAGGCGGAATGCTCGCTCAAGCTCGAGCAACGTATGAGTCATGGCGCCAGAGTACCAAGGGCCTGCTGAACGATAAGGCATCTCTCATCGGGTGCCGAGCGAGCACACCCTGCTGCCAACGGTTCGGTCCAGTCCGCGGTCCGGCAATCTGGTCCCGCAGTCAGTCTCGACCCTCGGCGCCGCTAACAGAACGGAACGCCCGGCGATGTACTTGCCCAGCTTCGGAACTGTCTCCCAGGTTCCGGGGGTGGAGTGTCCTGCGCCAAAGATCGCATCTTCAGAGAAGCTGGAATTAGGAAAATCCTGGATGGTCACCGTTCCCTCGGACCGTAGATCCACGATGGCCGAGGATAAGTCGGTCTTCCTCAGGGGAGCGCTTTCAGACGGGGAGAACTTCCATATCCCCACCACTTGTTCACGATCGGTGCGTGAGGAATCGGAGCCGAGCACGATGTCGTGGAGGAAGAGGCGGCGAACACGAGGACCAACGCGGATATGCGCAGAATGTTCCGTCGTTTCATCGCCGGGCGTTCCGTTCTGTTGCTGTAGCCCGCTTATGCAGTGCACCAGGTAATCAGGATTTGACGCGCCAAAGGCGGATCAGGCGAAGGTTTATGCTAATCATTGGATTAACCAAGGTGGTGAAGGGGAGCGGAGTGGGGATTGCCTTTGATGAGGGTGCGGCCGATGCTCTGATCAGTGCCGCCGAGGCCGCGGAGGAGATCCTGCGGTCCGAGGGCTGGTTCCTGGGCGGTGCCATTGACCAGGCGATGCAGGACTTCAAAGGCGGTTACGCGCAGCTGTTCATCGAAGCCTGCGCCACGAGAGCTGATGACCGCGGCGCACTGGCCGGTGTCCTCGCCGGGCTCGCCGAAGACGTCCGCGGCGCGAAAGTCCGGGCAAGAGAAGAAAAAGCCCGGGAAAAACATCTCACCGCTTGGCGGCTACGTGCCGATGCCCGTCAACAGGACCTGGCCTCTCTGGACGCGGCACGGCAGTCCGCGGCCATGCTGGAGATGGCGCACGATCCCAGACCCGAGGAAACCCCTGTCCCGGCACCGAGCATCACCGCGGTGTTCTCTCCGAGGGACAGGAACCGGTTCGCCGGCGGATCCGGGAACGGAATAAGCTCAGCGGACCCCGCAGCGTTGCGGGGATTCGCAGCCCAGTCCCGTGCCTCCTCGAACATCCTCAACAGTGAACTCGGCCACGTGCGGAACGCGTGGGCCGTATTCGCCGCAGCGTGTTCCTGGGTGAACCATGGCGTAGTGACTTACGTGGCCGGCTTCGAGCGGCTGCTGGCCGAGAACACCGCCGACGCTGACTGGATCGAACAGATCGGCGCCGCGTTCGAATCAGCCGGCAGCGGCTCCATGACCGAGGCCATGCTCAACAGCGCCCTCATCCGGTACGCACCAGCCGGGCGAATCGGTTTGAATGACATCGGTGCCCTGAACACCGAGCAGCTGAAAGCCTGGCTCGCCACACCCGCGAACAAAGACCGGCTCCGAGGGCTCCTGCAGCAACCAGGACTGGACCCCGGGGTGATAGCGACTTGGTGGGCGGGGCTCGGCCACACCATCGCCAAAGACGGCTCTCTTGAACCCGGCGCAAGCCAGAAGCTTCTGATCGAGACCTTCCCCGGAATAATCGGGAACCTGAACGGAATCACGGCCACCGCCCGGAACGAAGCCAACCGGATACGCCTCGTCACTGAGCAGGAACGCATCAAGGCCGAGCTCGCCAGGACGCCTCAACTTCTGCCCGTCAGTCAAGGCCTGTCCATCACCAACCCGGCGTGGACACGGCTGCAAACGCAGCAGAAGGCCCTTGATGGCATCACCGACGCTGTAAGGAACGCGGGCGGCGTCAACGCTGTCCTACTCGGCTTTGACCTCACCAACGGTTCCCCGAAGGCACAGGTCTCTGTGGGTAACCCCGACACGGCTGACAACGTTACCTACGCCGTGTCCGGCATGCTCATCACCCCTCAAAGCGGCTTTAACGACTGGGCAACAAACGCCGCCAACCTCCAGGAGCGACAAAGGCGACACGACCCGAGGAAATCGTTCGCTGTGGTGGCGTGGATCAACTACGAACCACCAACAGTCCCGACCGTGAACAGCGGCGATGCCGCCCATGCCGGTGCGGACCGATTCGTCGCAGACCTGCAAGGGTTCAACGCCGTCAGAGACAGTCTGGGCAACAGAACCCCCGAGACCTTGAACGTGCTGGCCCATTCCTACGGCACCACCGTGACCTCCAACGCCCTCGCGTCCGCGCACTTGAACGTCGCCTCCTTCACGATGCTCGGTTCCGCCGGCATCGAAAAGGACATCCGGAACACCTCGGACCTCCACGTCCCCGCCGGACAGGTCTACGCCACCGAAGCCGCAGGTGACGGGCTGGCTGACCTGGGCCGCTTCCAACGTCAGGACCCGCGGATGGAATCCTTCGACGCCAAAGTGTTCTCATCAGAAACGGCCATCATCGACGGAACCGAATACCACGGCACCACCGAACACAACACACTGGTACACGGAACAGACAACAGCGGCTACGGCTACCTCGACAAAGACACCACCGCCCTCTATGAAGCGGCCCTCACCACCACCGGCAACGGCGACCGTATCCTGCCAGGCGCACGACCCGTAACGCCTCCGGCCGGATTTGCCGGCCGATAAACAACCCAGGAAGAGTGAACCCCATGCCCCACGAACCAAAAAACCGGCACAAGACCGGCCGTATCCTCGCCGCAGTGGTCTTCACGGCCATCGCGCTAAGCGCCTGCACCCCCACCACCACGGAGAACCCCATGACCGGCTCAAACAACCCCAGCGACCCCGCAACCGTCAAAGCCCAAGTCGAAGAACTCAAACAAGCCCTCACCGACCTCCACGCCTTCAAAACCGAAACCCAACAAACCATCGGAACCCAGAAATGGGAAGACAAAAACCTCCGGAACAGTTCGTGCGCCACCGATGACGGCAAAGACGGGGTGAATTACCGCATCCTGAGTCAAACCCTCGATCCCGTGGATCTGGAAGCGTCCGTAGAAGTTGTCAAGAAGTTTTGGGAATCCAGGGGCTTCACCACCCGAGTCGAAACCAACCCCAAGGACCCGGGTCTCATCGACCTCTACGCCAATCAGAACGGCGGACACTTGGTGTCCTTCACCGCGAACGTACGGGGCTCCAGTTTGGGGATGGACACCGTCTGCGTCGCGGGAGACCAACACGCCATCTACAAAGAGCTCGATAGGCAGGAAGCAAGCGCCGCGCCCACTGAGACTGGAAAGTAGAACCTCCGACAGCGCGTGTTCCCTCTGTGCTGAATCGGTGCAGGCTGACGGCGATTGCTCTCTCGGCCAGCGCCCTCCTGCTGCTGACAGCCGGATGGGCCTCCATATCCACCTTCTCGTGAGTCCACAGATCCGAGAGTGATGCGACGTCCACCCCTTCTCTCGGGCGTATAAGCGTTTAGCCCGCTGGCTTCGTTGTCAGCCGCGTCCCTGGCCCAGTTTCGTGGCCTTGAGGACGGCGTCCGAGGTGGTTCCGGCTTCGCCGTTGGGCCCGGACACTGCGCGCTTCCTTTCGTCCACCACCTCTAGCTGCCAGTTGTCGCTGTTGTTCATGCCGAGCTCAGCGGCCAGTTGCTCCGGGGTGAAGAACATGCCGGAATCGTGGTGATGGCTCCACTCCGGCAGCCCCTGCGGATGGTGCCCCACGATCAACAGCGTTCCGCCGGGCGCCACAGCAGCTGCGGCCTTTGCCGCGGAGTCCTGCCACGGCAACAGGGGGGAGTGCAGGAAATGGGCTGACACCAGATCGAATTCAGGCTGCGGCGCCCATTCCGTGAGGTCCTGCTGCTGCCAGGTGATCTGGTCCGCGTACTCGGTTTCCGCAGCGTGGGCTGCTGCCCGTTCAAGCGCGACGGCGGACACGTCCAGTGCCGTAACGGTCCAGCCTTGCGCTGCCAACCAGATCGCGTCCCCGCCCTCTCCGGAGCCCAGATCCAAGGCCTTGCCCGGCTGCAAACCCGTGACCTCGGCAACCAACTGCGGGTTGGCGTTCCCGCTCCAGATTTTCGCCCGCTCCCGGTACATGCCGTCCCACATGTCCACAGCATTGTCAGCGTCTTCGTGGAGGTTGAGCCCGCGCTGCTCCGCGCTTGGGTGGGAATGCCCGTGCTGGTGGGTGTCGGCGTCGTGCAGGTTTTCAGTCATGGGACAAGCCTGCCGTGCGCCGCGTCCCGAAGGCAACGCCTGTTGCCGAATCGGCAAGCTACCCCAAAGCATGGTTTTTTGGTTCGATGGTGGCTACCCTCAGGTGGACAGCGCCCCTGTTGGTCTCGCGGCGCATGAACCGGGGGATTCATGATGTTTCTTAGGCGAAAATTGCGTTGGTTCCGCGGACGGACGGGAATCGTGGGTGTCTTGGCGGTCGGCGGACTTTTGGCGTCCGGACTCCCGTGCGCGGCAGTGCCTGCTCAGGCTTGGACCAGTGCCAAGGACGCGGTGCGTGCGGCCGCTGTTCCGAATCTTGATCCTGTGAAGATTGATGTGACCAGCCCCCGATTCGTGGAACCCAGCGCGGATAGCTCACGGCTCTTCGCAGCGTCCGAAAAAGGTGACTTCACTGTCATTAACGTGCCCACGGACCAGGTCTCGGCGACCCTCAAAGTGGGAAACGTGTCTTCCATGGTGGTCAGTCCTGACGGTTTGAGAGTCTTTCTCGCCACGAGCCAACAGCAGAAGTATGGCGTGACTCTTGTGACCCTTCCGTGGAAAGAGCCAACCGTCATACCAACGGAAGGCCCTGTGCGTGGTCTGGCCGTCTCACCTGATGGCTCCTCCGTGTATGCCGCCGTGTCTGGGTCCCCTCTCGGCTCCATTGCCGTTATCGATGTTGCTACGGCACGAATCCGCATGACAATTCCGGTGGGCCACGACCCTTCACAGATCCTTGTTGCCCCGGCCGGGGACAAGATCTACATCCTCAGCGCCACCGACCGGTCCGTCACAGTCATAGCCACCTCGACAGGCACCGTAGGAAGCAAAATTCCCTTGGGCGGTGCTCCGATGGAGGGGGCTATATCTCCAGACGGAAGTCATTTGTATTACCCCAAGGGCGATGGCGGCATCGCCGTGGTGTCAGCGCTCAAGAGTGCTGTGATCGGTGAAATTCCGACGCGCGCCGTGGCCACAGCCCCGATCTTTACTCCCGACGGGTCCCGTGCCTTCACCGTTGACCAGACTGGTGATGAGTATTCGTTGGCCGAAATCGATCTCCAACGCAATTCGCTGACAACGGTGGATCTTCAACCCTCTGGACCGCCGACCATGAACCTGGGAGCTTTTACGGTCCGGTTGAGCCACGATGGTTCGCGTCTCTTCGTCGTCAGCACCTACATCATGGTGGTCAACGTCCCGACGCTTGTAGTGGCAAGGCATATTTCCCCTCAAGGCGACTACTTGCAGGGTCTGCTGACAGTTCTTCCGAACGGGGAAAAGGGATATGTGGCGCCGGCGGATCAAGGGAACTACCTCTGGGTGATTCCCACTCCGCGGTCGGCGAATATTTGGAAGGACTATAACTCCGATGGCCGCACTGACGTCCTCGCCCGTGATACCACAGGTGAGTTGTGGCTGTATCCCGGCAATGGCCGGGGTGACTGGCTTCCCCGCTCGCGGGTTGGAACCGGTTGGAACACCATGAACTTGATCATGACCCCCGGCGACTTCAACGGCGATGGGTCATCGGACGTTCTTGCCCGGGATCAAGCAGGCGATCTGTGGCTGTACCCGGGGAACGGTCGCTCTGACTGGCTGCCACGCTCAAAGGTGGGCGGTGGCTGGAACGTGATGACCGCCGTCGTGACCCCCGGCGACTTCAACGGTGACGGTCACGGCGACATTCTGGCGCGCGATGCCCAAGGTGATCTTTGGCTCTACCCGGGTAACGGTAGAGGGGCCCTGCTTCCGAGAACCAAGGTAGGAACAGGTTGGAACGACATGACCGCCATCCTGGGTCCAGGCGATACACACCAGCAAGGACGTGACGTAGTCGCCCGTGACAAGTGGGGAACTCTGTGGCTGTATCAGGGGGATAACTCGGGCGGGTGGGTGCCCTTCCGGCTGCTGGTGGGCCTTGAGTGGAACGTCATGACGGCGATGGCCACACCCGGCGACTTCGACGGCGATGACCTGCCGGACATCCTGGCCCGGGACTCGGCAGGCGTCCTGTGGCTTTACCCAGGAACTCTTTATGGCGGCTATCAGCCCAGGCAGCGGGCAGGTGTTGGTTGGAATGTTATGACGGCTCTGGTTTGACGAGCTGACTCCAGCGCTGGGCTCCCGAGCCGGAAGCGCCGAGTTCATCGGACGGGTTCTGCAGCGTGCACGACTTCAGGCTGAGGCAGCCACAGCCGATGCAGCCATCCAGATCGTTGCGCAGATGTTGAAGGGCCGCGATCCGTTCGTCCAGTTCTTTCCGCCAGCGCAGCGACAGTTTGGCCCAGTCGTGCCTGGTGGGGGTGCGGCCCTCCGGCAGCGAATTCAACGCCTCAAGGATGTCCTTGAGTGGCAGACCGACCCGCTGGGACGTCTTGATGAACGCGACCCGTCGGAGCGTATCGCGCCGGTACCGCCGCTGGTTTCCGGCGGTCCGCTCGGCGTGGATGAGCCCGTTGCGTTCATAAAAGTGCAGGGCCGACGGCGACACTCCGCTTCGTTCTGAAAGCTCGCCGATGCTGAGGGGCCGGTGCGTCTCAACAGGTGTCATGTGGTGCTCCGAGGAAAGGGCGTGGTGGATTGACCTCAACATTAGTTGAGGTTCTAGGGTAGCGTGCATGACCACTGACACCCCAACGGCCGGGATACTCGGCCGTCCATACCTGCTTGCCACCGTGGGGGCTTGCGCGCTCGTTTTCCTCAGCGCGTTCGAGTCCCTGGCGGTGACCACCATCATGCCGCTCGTGAGCCGCGACCTGGACGGAGCCGCGCTCTACGCGCTGGCCTTCGCCGGCCCGCTGGCTACTGGCGTGATGGGCATGGTGGGTGCCGGAAACTGGTCTGACCGTCGTGGCCCGGCGGCGCCGCTGTACTCCTCGGTGGCGCTCTTTGTCCTCGGCCTCCTTATTGCCGGGACCGCGGGGTCCATGGAGATCCTGGTGCTCGGCAGGTTGGTCCAGGGACTCGGTGGCGGCGCAATGACGGTGGCGCTGTACGTGTTGGTGGCGCGCGTTTACCCGCCTGCCCTGCACCCCAAAATCTTCGCGGCCTTCGCAGCGTCCTGGGTGGTGCCTTCCCTGGTGGGTCCCTTCGCTGCTGGTGTGGTCGCCCAGCTGAGCAGCTGGCACTGGGTGTTCCTTGGCGTGGTGGGCCTGGTGGTGCCGGCGTTGTTGATGGTGGTTCCCGCAGTGCGCGGAATGGACTCCGAACCCGCTGCGGATCCCGTTCCGTGGGCCTTCGGACGCATGGGATGGGCTGCGCTCGCGGCCGTCGCCGTCCTGGGACTGAACCTGTCCGCAGGGGTGCCGGGCGTTGGCGGGGTGATTGCCGCCGTCGCGCTTGTCCTTGCGTTGGTTGCCTTGCGACCTTTGGTGCCGCAGGGGACCCTCACCGCCCGCCGGGGATTGCCCAGCGTGATCCTGGTCCGTGGGCTGGCGTCGGCCGCGTTTTTCGGCGCCGAGGTGTACCTGCCGTACCTGTTGACAGAACGGTATGCGTTCACGCCCACGTTCGCGGGCCTCACGCTGACCGGTGCTGCGCTCGCGTGGGCGGGGGCGTCGGCGATCCAAGGCCGGCTTGGTTCGCGTCTCGCCGACGATCTTGCCATCAAGATCGGCGCCTCGCTGGTCCTGGTCGCCATTCTTTCGACCCTGGCGACGGCGGCGTTCGCCCTTCCCGCAGCCGTGGCTATTGTGGGTTGGATCCTTGCCGGTGGCGGCATGGGGCTCATGTACCCGCGGCTCTCCGTCATGACCTTGGCCCTGTCCACGCCGGAGAACCAGGGCTTCAACAGCGCGGCCATGTCTATTTCCGACTCCCTGGGCGGGGCGCTCTCCCTTGCCGCCACCGGGCTGGTCTTCGCGGCGTTCTCAGCCAGCCCCTTCGCTGCCGTCTTCGCGCTGACGGCGGTAATCGCCGTCGTCGGGGTTGTCATGGCCCCGCGGGTCGCCGCCCGCCCGGGCTCCTCCGACGCTCCGGGCGCCGCGGATCCCCAACCGGAGCTCACACGCCGCCCCTGACGCGTTGCGGGGCCTGCTCAGCGTGCTTCGCGAGCCCGGAGGCACGTAAAGCAGGCCCCGCAACGCAAGGTGGGTGACTTGCGAGGCCTGCTTTGCGTGCTTCGCGAGCACGGAAGCGTGTAAAGCGGGCCTCGCAACGCACCCCTGACCTGCCCCGATGCGAGTCCTACGCCCGGATACTGCTAAGATGGGTTTACTTGATGTGCGGTGACGCCCTGAAGCAGGTGGCCTGAGGCTACGCGGCGGGGCATTTTTCATGTGAGAGGCACATCCTGCGTCGATGAACGCGTTCTATTTGGTCCCGGCCACCGCTGTTGAAGCGAATCGGTAGACCACCTGACTTTTCCTCGGCGAACCCCTGGCCCAACCGGCGTCGGGGGCCGATGTCCGCAATTGGACACCGCCCGAAAGACATGAAGTTTATGACTACTTTTGCTGCCCTTGGCACGCCCAAGCCCATTGCTGAATCCCTGGCCGCAGATGGCATCGAAGAGGCATTCCCCATCCAGGTGAAGACCCTCCCGGACACCCTCGCAGGTCGCGACGTGCTGGGCCGTGGCCGCACCGGTTCCGGTAAGACCATCGCTTTCGCCATCCCGCTCGTGGCCCGCTTGGCCGAGCGTGAAGCAAAGCATTTCCGCAAGCCGGGCCGCCCCATGGGCCTGGTCCTTGCACCCACCCGTGAACTGGCAACCCAGATCAACGCCACCATCGAGCCGTTGGCCAAGGCCATGGGCCTGAACACCACGGTCATCTACGGCGGCATCTCCCAGGCACGCCAGGAAAAGGCGCTGCGCGCCGGCGTCGACATCGTCATCGCCTGCCCGGGCCGCCTCGAAGACCTGATCCGCCAGCGCATCCTGACCCTCGAAGCCGTTGAGGTCACCGTGCTGGACGAGGCAGACCACATGGCCGACCTCGGCTTCCTCCCCGTAGTCAAGAAGCTCATGGACATGACCCCCACCCAGGGTCAGCGCCTGCTCTTCTCCGCGACGCTGGACAACGGTGTTGACAAGCTGGTCAACCGTTACCTGTCCAACCCGCTGACGCACTCTGTGGACGACCCCCAGGCCGCTGTCACCACCATGGAACACCACGTCCTGGTGGTCAACGACCAGACCGTCAAGAAGCAGCTCATCGTTGAACTGGCCTCCGGCGCCGGCCGCCGCGTTCTCTTCATGCGGACCAAGCACCACGCCCGCAAGCTTGCCAAGACCCTCACCGACGCCGGCATCCCCGCCGTCGACCTGCACGGCAACCTTTCGCAGAACGCCCGCGACCGCAACCTTGCCGAGTTCTCCAACGGTGACGTCCGCGTCCTGGTGGCCACCGACGTCGCAGCCCGCGGCGTGCACGTTGACGACGTCGAACTCGTCATCCACGTGGACCCGCCCACAGAGCACAAGGCATACCTGCACCGCTCGGGCCGTACGGCCCGCGCCGGTTCCGATGGCACCGTGGTCACGCTGACGCTTCCCGAGCAGCAGAGCGACGTCAAGAAGCTCATGAAGGCCGCCGGCGTTGATGTTTCGTTTGAACGCGTTACCGCCAACTCGCCGCTGGTAGCCGAGCTTGTAGGCGACATTGCCGACAAGGTCGATCCCCGCACCCGTGCGGCCCTCCTCGCGGCAAAAGCCCCGCAGGGTGGCGGCACCTCCACCGGGGCCAACGCCCAGCGCAAGCGCGCCCGCCGTTCCACCCAGGGCGCACCCACCGCGGGTGGCCGTGGTGGTCGCAACGGACGCGGCAAGGTTGCTGCTGAGCCGGTTCGCACGGACACCAACCGTGCCGATCGCCGGGCAGCAATGAACGACGACGTCGCCCGCAGCTCACGCGGTCGTGGCAAGGCAGCTTCCACTCACCGCAACGACGTTCCCGGCTCGCAGGGGCAGGGTGGCCGCAGTGGCCGTCCGGCTACCGGCCAGCGCTCAGCCTCGGCTCCGCGCACGGCGTCCACTACCTCTACGCGTACCGGCGGAAACAAGGCCGTATGGTCCTCTGCTACGGGCGCTACGTCCGGGGGATCCTACGGTTCGGGTTCCGGCAACTCCGGTCGCGGTGGCTCGGGTGCGGGTCGTCCGGCACGCAGTGGCCCGCGTCGTGCATCTGCTCCCGCGTCGAACGAACGTCGCGGCCGCTAATCTCTGGCATTGCGAGGCCCGCTCTGCGCGCTATTCCTGAGGTTTAGGACGCAGAGCAGGCCCCACAACGGGTTCACCAGCCCCGGGCGCGCCACTCCTCAAGGTGTGGCCGCTCGGCTCCGAGGGTCGTGGGCAATCCATGGCCCGGGTGCACCAGGGTTTCGTCCGGATAGGCGTCGAACAGTCGTTCCGACACGTCGTTCAACAGAGAAGTGAAGCGTGCAGGATCTTTCTGTGTGTTGCCGACGCCTCCCGGAAACAGCGAGTCTCCACTGAAAATGTGGGCCGGCCCGTCCGGATCCTGGTAAACGAAAGCGATCGAGCCCGGGGTGTGTCCACGCAAATGGACCGCTGTGAGCTCCAGGTCGTCGAACCGCTCAACGTCGCCGTGACCGAGCCGGACATCCACCGGAACGGGCAACGCATCGGCGTCGTCCGCTCCTGCGGAGGTGGTTGCCCCGGTGGCGGCCACCAACTCCTCCAACGCACGGACGTGGTCCCAGTGCTGGTGGGTGGTTGCGATCCTCGCCAGTTTGGTGGGGGCCGACGAATCAACCGCGCTGTCCTGCAGGAGCTGCTGGATGGCGGGCAGGTCATCGGCGGCATCGATCAGCACCTGTGTTCCCGTGGACTTTGAGGTCAACAGGTAGACGTTATTGTTCATCTCGCTGACCGAAATGCTGCGGATGGTGACGTCACGGAGTGAATGAATAAGCGAGTCCATGCCTTCAGCCTACGTTGCCGGCTTCGCGGCCTTCCGATACCCAGTTGGGGTCGGCGGATCGTGAACCGACGACGGCGGACGCGGCCTGGTCAAGCAGCTCAAGGTGCGCTGCTCCCAGTTGCAGGGACAGTGCGCCCAGGTTCTCGTCGATCCGGTGCGCCTTGCGCGTGCCGGGGATGGGAACCACCGGAATCCCAAGGCGCTGACCTTGGGTGAACAGCCAAGCCAGGGCTACCTGGGCCGGAGTTGCATCCAGCCCACTGGCTACCTCGCGGACCGCGGCCACGACGGCCTGGTTCGCGTCAAGTGCCTCGCCACCAAAACGGGGGACCCTGTGGCGGAAATCGTTCTCGCCGAGGTCGCTCGCGCTGATGGTTCCCGTGAGGAACCCGCGGCCCAGCGGCGAGTACGGCACGAATCCCACGCCAAGATCCTTGGCTGCAGGAACAACGTTGAGCTCAACATCCCTGCTCCAGATTGACCATTCACTCTGGACCGCGGCAATGGGATGGACGGCGTTGGCCTGCCTGAGCTCCTCGGCAGTCACTTCAGACAGGCCGAGGTGCCGGACCTTGCCCTCACGAACAAGCTCTGCCATGGCCTCCACGGTTTCCACTATCGGAACGCGGAGGTCACGGCGGTGCATGTAGTAGAGGTCAATCACGTCAGTGTCCAGGCGGCGGAGGCTCGCTTCTGCCGCTTGCCTGATGTAGGGCGCATCCCCGCGGACTCCCGTGTACCCGTCCGCGGGGTTGCCCTCAATTCCAAACTTGGTGGCCAGCTGTATCTCGTCCCGGCGATCCTTGAGCAGCCTGCCCACAAGTTCCTCATTGCTGCCCGCGCCATAAACATCTGCGGTGTCGATGAACGTGATCCCCGCATCCACCGCGTGTCTGAGGGTCTTGAGGCCTTCCTCAGGATCGATGCCCCCATACACCGGGGTCAGGGCCATCCCGCCGAAACCGAGGGGGCTGACAGTGAGGCCATCGCCGAGCTGAACTGCAGTCATGAACTTCTCCAATGCGCGTTTGGGTGCTCTTTATCAGTGCTCTCCTTGGCATGAACCTGACGCGACGCATGGGTATTCCTGCGCTCCCTCCCAGTTGGTCCGGTGATGCCCGGTCACCTTGGACGCGGGCTCCCGTCATTCCGGGGTTTCCGCGTGCAGTCGGCGGGGTGCGGGGGGAGGCAACTGGGAAGGAGCGGTGCGGCAGGGGCACCTACTCGGGCTTGGCCACAGGCTTCTCGGTAGGCAGGGCCTTCAAACCAGCGGCACAGCCCACAATGCCCGCGATGAACAGCAGCTTCAGCGGGCTCGCGGATTCCACGCCCGTGATCATGGCCCAGCCCACGGTCAGTGCCGCACCGATCCCAACCCACACTGCGTAGGCGGTACCCAGGGGAATGCGCTTCACCGCGAAGCCAAGTCCGAGCATGCTCAGGAGGGCAGTAACAGCGAAGACGATGGTGGGTGCGAGCTGCGTGAAGCCGTTGGAGAGGCCCAAAGCGGTGGCCCAGACGGCTTCAAGGATGGCCGATGCCAGGAGGATGCCCCAGAAGATGCCGGTGTTCTTGGTGTTTGTCATGGCTATGCCACCACCTTCAGGCCCACCACGCACGCGCCGATGCCGGCGAGCAGGAGCAGCCGGGCCGTCGTCGCGCGTTCTACCTTGGTGACCATGGCGTACGTCGCTGTCAGTACCACACCAACACCAACCCACACCGCGTAGGCAGTGCCCGTGGGAATGGACTGCATGGCGATCGCGAGTCCGGCCATGCTGGCAATCACGGACACAAGGAACACACCAGTTGGGATGGGTTTACGGAAGCCCTTGGAACGGTGGAGTGCTGCGGCCCAGACGGCCTCAAGCGCACCGGAGAAAATGAGAATTAACCACGACATGACATTTCCTTTGGCCAGTCTTGTCGCGTGCCGGGTACTGAACCGTCGTCCGGAGGTTCCAGAGCGGAACCTTCATTTCAGGCTAGCAACTCCCGCGCAGGGTGGCCACTTCTGGTGGTTAACGTCACCAGTTACGGTTCGACGTGGTCGATAGAGATGACTGCAACGAAGCCCCTGCCCGAGATCTCCGGGCTGCGTGAGTCCGAGCCCACTACGGTGTCGTAGCGGGACAACTCGACAGGTTCGCTGGCGGCGGTTGCCGGGGCGTCGCCGTCGGACTCTGCCTCTGCAGCGGCGCCGGGAGCAACGGTGGCCTTGCCCTCCAACAAGACAGCCAACTGGCCCTCGAAGACAGGATGTGCGCGCTTCTTGGAAATTTCGACAATGGACGTATAGCCCTTGAAAGCCCCGGTCCGTGCAATGACGTTGAGGTCCCGGATGTCGCCGGTGGGAAGCGTCGCCGCGGAGGCAGCCTCGCCGGAGAAGCGGAATGGCCGGTACTTCTCCAAGGGGTGCTCGGCGCCATCGACCGTGAGGAGCAGCAGTTCGCCGTCGATGATGGTGATGACCCGCTCCATGCCCGGAAAGTTGGAGAACTCACCGGCTTTTGCGACATCGGCGATGCTCACGCGCCAATCCCAGGCGCCGTCCTGCGCCGAAGCGGCCTTCGGATGGCTGGCGAGTTCGCGCGTCACCCCGCCTCCGTTGCGCCACGGTTCAGGACGGATGTCGGCAAAGCGGATGATCTCCATTCGACCAGCCTAGTGGTGGACAGCGCTTCTTCGTTGACGATCCGGCTTGCTAACGTCATATGTGGAAAACGTTGTGAAAATGGCTGGAGGCGCGGGAATGTTCGTCAAAGTGTGCGGCCTGAGCACGCCCGAGTCCGTGCGCGAAGCCGTGGACGCCGGAGCGGATGCGGTTGGTTTCGTCCTGACCTCGAGTCCCCGCGAAGTCAGCCCGGACCAGGTCCGCGTCCTGCTGCCGTTGGTTCCTTCCTCGGTCAAGGCCGTCGGAGTGTTCCGCCACGAGTCCGCCGCTGACGCCGTGGAAACGGCACGCGCCGCCGGGCTCGATTGGGTCCAGTTGCACGGTCGGCGGACCGCCGACGACGTCAAAATAGTGCACGACGCCGGGATGCGGCTCATCAGGGCCGTCACCATGGGTGCGGGCCAGGACGAGTTCGCTGATCTGGGCGAGGACCTGTTCCTGGTCGATGCCGCAGTTCCGGGGTCAGGGGAGGCCTGGGATTACGCGTCCGTGCAGGAGAAGGGGCTTGACGGCAGGGATTGGCTGCTCGCGGGAGGCCTCGAACCCGGAAACGTGGCCTTCGCTGCCACCGCGGCCGCAGCATGGGGTGTGGACGTCTCCTCGGGTGTTGAGGCATCGCGTGGCGTGAAGGATCTGGCGAAGATCCGCGCGTTCGTCGAGGCCGCCAAAGCCTGACGCTCTCTCACATCCCACCCGCTTCAGGCCACCCCTCCCTCACATCCCACCCGCTTCAGGCCAACCCTCCCTCACATCCCGGCCCGGTATGGGGCTGCACCACAAGTCAGGGAAGATTCAGGGCAGACCCCTAGGCGTTTTGTCTGACCCAGAGGGGAGAATGAAGACTATGAAAACGATCCTTAACGTCATTTGGCTTGTCTTCGGTGGGTTCTGGTTGGCCCTGGGCTATTTCGCAGCCGGCATTATTTGTTGCGTGCTGATCGTGACCATACCGTGGGGCATCGCCTCGTTCCGGATCGGCGCCTACTGCCTTTGGCCTTTCGGGCAGATGGTGGTTGAGAAGCCCGGGGGTGCAGGGGTCTTCGCGCTCCTCGGAAACGTCATCTGGTTGCTGGTTGCGGGTATTTGGATTGCCATCGGCCACGTGCTTACGGCTTTCGCCATGGCGATCACCATCATCGGAATCCCCCTGGCGATCGCCAACCTGAAGTTGATCCCGGTTTCGCTGATGCCGCTTGGCAAGCAGATTGTGCCCACCAACCAGCCGTTCGTCAGCAACTACCGCTAGGACACCTCCACGGCGCCGGTGCGCAGATCGAAACTGAACGTCCGGTCCAAACGCACCGGGCCTGCGGTAGGTCCGGACCCGGCGTCGGCCTCTACAGTGAAGACGAGGTCCAGCGTCTCCCGCAGCAGGTCTGAATCGGTGATGGTGTACGTCGGCGTGAAGTACAGGATATGGCCGCCTGGCGGCAGGTTCGTGGGTGGGAAATCCTCGGTGTTGCCGTGTGGTCCAAGAAGTTCGACGCCGGTAGCCGCCTGAGAGCCGACGTTGCGGGCACGTCCGGTGAAGGCCAGGATGTCCCCGGCCTTATAGCCAGGGATGATGGCGCCGTAGTTCAAGTCCTGGGCCTCTCGTGTGCCCAAAACCTGGTCGTGGTCCGCGTAGCCCTGGCCGATTTCCTTCCACGTTTGGACGTCCCACTGGCCGTCACTGTTGGAAGGGACCACATGAAAGTCGCCGGCATTCTGCCAGACCGTGGGCCGGCCCGGAGTGATGGAGCGCAGTTCCATGTGAAAGACCAAGCCGCCGGATTCCACCGCGGACTCACCAGCAGTGGACACCTCCGCCGCATACGCTCCAGCAGCCACCAGAGCCGGGGCCGGACCCGGCCAGCCAGCCAGCTGCTGCGTCAGTTGCCCGGCCGGAATCGAAGCAAAAACAATGTCCCGATACCCTTGCCGCTCGTAGAGCACCCCGACATTTCCGTCGGGTAGCCGGGTGACGGTCGAGTACGCCGAGCTTCCGGGGCACACGACGAGCTTTGCGGGCCATGTGGCACCGTTATCCGGGGAGAGGCTCAGGACGGTGTTCCGGCGAAGATGCGGATCCTGGTTGTTGCTCGCGATCAGCCACCGGGAATGCTCCGGGTGTGAAGCGGATGGCTCGGCAACGGAAACCGCAGAGGGAAGTCCGTCAAAGCGGGCAACAGATCCGTTGTCGCTCGGGTCCGGCATATCCGGGATGGGCTGGAGCGGGCTCCAGGAAACCCCGCCGTCCTTCGAAAACGCAGACAAGCGGTGGGGGGTTGCCCGCGAGTGCAGGAGCAGTCGGCCGTCGTCGAGGCAGACAACCTTGTTTTCGTTGGG
The DNA here is from genome assembly GCF_030208885.1 of Arthrobacter sp. fls2-241-R2A-172. NCBI lineage: Bacteria > Bacillati > Actinomycetota > Actinomycetes > Micrococcales > Micrococcaceae > Arthrobacter > Arthrobacter sp. fls2-241-R2A-172. Next base: position 150,074 of record NZ_JARVTB010000013.1, read on the forward strand.
TCCTATGCCTGAAACGCCAGGGCCGATCAGCTCTCCCAGGGCCCAGTTTTCACCGTGATCGTCACTGAACGCCGAGGCGGCCATGATGGCGCCGTCCACCAGCACGACGAACTGCTGGACCAGTCGGCCCTTGTAGGGGCCGGTATGTATCTGGATTCCTTGGCCGGCGGCCGCGAAAAGCCCCGTGATCCGGCCTGTTTTGAGCTGGGCGGTGAGCCTGCGGTGCTGCCAGGTGTCGCCGTCGTCGTCTGAGTAGCTGAGATCGGCGTGCTGGACGTCGTCGTCCGGCTCCATACCGGCGACCGCTTCAAAAAATCCCGCGTGCGTTCCTGCCGCGTGGAACATGAAAATGCGGCCTGTCGCTGCGTCGACCAGCAAACTGGGGTCACCGAAACCCTGGAGCCCAGATCCTGTGCGGACCACTTGCTGAGGGCCCCAGGTGTTCCCGTTGTCCTCACTGCGGCGCAGGAGGAGGTCTATGGGGTTGGGCAGGTCGTCCAGGTTCGGCCTGCCGTCGTAGGCAGCCAGGACTGTTCCCCGGGTGCTCACTGCAAGTGCCGGGATGCGGTACTGGCGGTATCCGCCCACCCCGCGAACAGCCAGAACGTGCTCCACCGACGGTTCCGCTAGTGGAGGATGGCCCTGTGACGGTTGGAGGTAGGAGGTCATACCTCCCAGTCTAGGGGGCTCGTCTAGTCGGCTCGGCTAGACGCCTTGAAAAGCCCCGTCCCGCAGGAGGGCCACGGTGGAGCTGGCGTCCAGCCCGGCGGCAATTTCGACGTCGTCTGCGTAACCGGCATCCATGAGTTCCCTCCCACTGGAGCACCCACGCAGAACAGCTGCGAGCTGCGGTTCAGCGGCGTCGAAAGCCGCCGCCGCCGCTGCCGCCTCCGGGGAAAAGTTGTGCCGCCCGGCCGCTGCGAGTCCAGCAATGAACGCGCCGGCCCCGAGCTGGTCTTCCAACGCCGGCCGCAGTGCCCCGTGGGGCCACTTCTCACCCGCTGCGATGACGGCTATGACTGCACCTTCGGGCAGGGTGGAGTGAACCCAGTCGGCTGTAGCGGCGGCGTTCCGTAGCGACACAGCCACCACCTGCCGGGCCGAGGCTGCGAGTTCATGGCTGATGGTGGAACCATTCGGGGAGGGCAGTACCACGCGGTCCAGCAGATGGGCGTCCCGAAGGCTTACAGGGGACAGGCTGAGGCCTTCCGCGCCCCGGGCGCCCGCCAATGCGGCCCCGTTGCGGGTGGCGAACTCGCTGGCCCCCACGTCCCGATGAGGGTACGGGAACACCAAGGCCCCGCGGTCCACGGCGACACTGACGCACGTGGTGAATGACAGAACGTCAACCACCACCGCGAGGTCAGCTCCGGGAACAACTGATCGGGCGCCGTCGAGCCCCCATTCGAACCGGACCGTGTACGGCAGTTGGCGCTGCGGCGCTCCGGGTTCGCTCAACACGCTGTTCACGCCAGTTCGCCGGCGAGGTTCCGACGGGCGGCTTCAAGCCACAGCGCCTTGGCGCGTTCGCCGTGGAACAGCGGATCCAGGCCCAGGAGGTGGCGTACGACGGCGGCGCGCCCCTTCGCGAAGTCGTCGTCGCTGACGTGCGCGTAGTCTTCCCGGACGGCGGCCAGGTAGCGTGCGTACGATGATTCGTCGCCGCCGAGCACGGAGAGATCGGCATCGCAGAGCAGGGCGCCGGCGTGGTCGCCGGGTTGGGGGTCGTGCGTGGAGGTGAGCCGGACAAGCCGCGCAACTTCAGCTACGTCGTCGGGAGCCAAGCCTTCCGCGGACAGTCGGGCCTCGGCAAGGAGAGCGGATTCTTCCTCGTCCTGGCCAGCCACGCCCTCATAGACGGCATCATGGAACCAGGCCGCCAAGGATACCGTTCGGGCCGGGAGGGCCGGCTCTGTGAGGATGTCCAAGGCTTCGAGAACCGCGAGCAGGTGGGTGCGGCTGTGGTATTTCCGGCCGTCCTCTCCCCAACGCTCCAGCAGTTCCAGTCCCAGGCTTTCATGGCCGGGGTAAATGCTGTTCCAACGCTCCATCAGTGGCACCGTCAGTGCCTTGCTTCGCTCACGGGCGGGGATGCGGAGCCCGCTGGCGATGAGCTTGCGGACCAGGATCCGTGCTTCCACCGGGATGGCGCCGGCTGCGACGAGGTCCTCGTAACGGCGTTCGGGAACGTCGTAGTGGTCGCCGTCGAAGGCCCGTTCTGGAACTCCGGCAGCGGCCGCGAAAGCGTGCAGCTCCTTCAGCGACTTGTCTGAAACGAGGTGCGAGAAAACGGTCCCATGAGCCGGCCAAAGAGGCGGATCGACGTAGATGGCCATGGCCAAAGTGTACCGAAACGATCCTTCCCGGCTGTCGGTCATCAGGACGTCTACCGCCGTGCTTGCCGTCCCGGAAAACGGGCGTCAGTGCCCGTGGTTATCACGGCAACCGGGAAGGAGCGCGGTGGACCGTTGGCGGGCTCAGGCTCCCCAAGAACAGGGTACGGCTGAGGACCGCCGATGGGCCAGAGTTCGACGGCGGCCTGCCGCCTTCGAGGTGTGGGGGCGGCCATGCGTCATATTTGGTTTGCGGAACAATCTCGAGATCTGAACCGTATCTGCGGAAGTACACTGACACCATGCCGCAAATACGAATTTCCGAGGCCGCCCGCTTCCTCGGGGTCAGTGACGACACCGTGAGGCGTTGGACCGAGAATGGAACGTTGACACCGCAGAAGGACGGAGCGGGCCGCCTTGCTGTGGACGGGCTTGAGCTCGCCACGCTTGCCAGGGACCAGTCCCATCTCCCGGACGACCCCTCCCGCTCGGGAAGTTCGGCACGGAACCGCTTCGTCGGCCTGGTTACGGGGATCACCATGGACAAGGTCATGGCCCAGGTTGAGCTGCAATGCGGGCCTTTCCGGGTGGTGTCGCTCATGAGCAGCGAGGCCGTCCGGGAACTCGGCCTGGAACTCGGATCCGTGGCTACGGCCGTCGTTAAGGCCACCACCGTCATTATCGAAACTCCGCAGGGAAAGAGCATCATATGAGGACACACATGAAGAAGGGCATTGTGGCCGCGGCTGTCGCTGTGGGATTGGCCAGCGCCCTTGGGGCCTGCGGCACTACCGCCCCCGCAGCCGCACCATCGAGCAACAGCAGCGCGTCCCCGCTGAGCGGAACAGTGACCGTCTTCGCTGCGGCTTCCCTCAAGTCCACCTTCACCCAGCTGGCCAAGGACTTCGAAGCCAAGAACCCCGGCACCAAGGTGACGCTGAGCTTCGCCGGTTCCTCGGACCTGGTCACCCAGATCACCCAAGGGGCGCCAGCGGACGTGTTCGCTTCGGCCGATACCAAGAACATGGCCAAGCTTGCCGATGCCAAGCTGCTGGACGGTACCGCAACCAACTTCGCAACCAACGTTCTGGAGATCGCCGTCCCGCCCAGCAATCCGGCGTCGATCTCTTCATTTGCCGACCTCGCCAAGCCGAGCGTCAAGGTGGTGACGTGCGCCAGCCAGGTTCCCTGCGGCGCGGCGACGGACACCGTGGAGAAGGCCACGGGAATCTCGCTGCGCCCGGTCAGCGAAGAGTCATCGGTGACCGATGTCCTGGGCAAAGTCACCTCGGGCGAGGCCGATGCAGGGCTGGTCTACGTCACGGACGTCAAGGGCGCCGGAGACAAGGTCAAGGGCATCGCCTTCCCGGAGTCGGACAAGGCGGTCAATACCTATCCCATAGCCACGGTAAGCTCCAGCCAGAACAAGGAACTGGCCGCGGCATTTATCGGCTCGGTGACCAGCGAGGCGGGTAAGAAGGTACTGGGCAACGCCGGATTCGGCGCGCCCTAAGCACCGCGCCCTAAGCACCGAGCCGCACCACTTTGAGGAGACCATGAAGACCGCCACCGGCTACCAAGGCATCCCGCGCTGGATCTTTGCCGTCGCAGCTGTGGGCGGTCTGCTGGTGGTCCTTCCGCTGCTCGCGATGGTGGCCAGAGTGAACTGGCCGCAGTTCATTCCGCTCATCACGTCCGATTCGTCGTTGGCCGCACTGGGGCTGAGCTTGCGGACCTCGGCGGCGAGCACCGTCCTCTGCGTCGTGCTGGGTGTCCCGTTGGCGTTGGTGCTGGCCCGTGGCGACTTCCCCGGACAAAGGCTCCTGCGCTCCTTTGTGCTGTTGCCGCTGGTCCTGCCACCCGTCGTCGGAGGCATAGCGCTCCTGTACACATTCGGGCGCCAGGGCCTGCTGGGGAAGTCGCTGGAAGTGGCCGGTATCCAGATTGCGTTTTCCACTACCGCGGTGGTTCTGGCTCAGACGTTCGTAGCTTTGCCGTTCCTGGTGGTCAGTCTGGAGGGTGCACTGCGATCGGCCGGAAACAAGTATGAAGCCGTTGCTGCGACACTCGGTGCCCGGCCCACCACGGTTCTTCGGAGGGTCACCCTTCCCCTGGTCCTACCAGGGCTGGCCTCCGGGGCTGTGTTGTCGTTCGCGCGGAGCCTGGGTGAGTTCGGGGCCACGCTGACCTTCGCTGGGAGCCTTGAAGGGGTCACCCGGACGCTACCGCTGGAAATCTACCTTCAACGCGAAACCGACGCCGATGCCGCCGTCGCGCTGTCCTTGGTCCTGGTGGCTGTGGCGGTCGCCGTGGTGGGGCTCAGCTATGGTGCCCGCCGGAGCAGTGCACCTGTGGCGGTCCAGCCATGAGCTTTGAGCTGCAGGCCAGCCTCCGCGCCAGGAATTTCGACATGTCCCTGAGCCTCCGCGATGGCGAAACCGTGGCCATCCTTGGTCCCAACGGGGCGGGCAAATCCACTCTGTTGGGAGTGATCGCGGGGCTGTTGCGGCCCGATTCCGGCTCGGCACGGATCGGCGATAAAGAACTGTTCAACCTCGACGGCGGCTCCCGCCACTGGAGCCCACCGCACCAGCGCGGGACTGCCTTGCTTGCCCAGGAGGCGCTGCTTTTCCCGCACCTGAACGCACTGGATAACGTGGCTTTTGGTCCCCGCAGTGCCGGAGCATCCACAGCGGCAGCGCGGGAAGCGGCCCGCCATTGGTTGACGGAGGTGGATGCGCTGCCACTTGCCCAACGAAAACCCGCCCAACTCTCGGGCGGGCAAGCGCAGCGCATCGCCGTTGCCCGTGCGCTGGCCGCCGAGCCCGAACTCCTCTTGCTCGACGAACCCATGGCGGCGTTGGACATCCATGCGGCACCGTTGCTCCGCCGCGTGCTCAAGCGTGTGCTGAAGGATAGGAAGGCCATTATCGTCACGCACGACGTCCTGGACGCTTACATGCTCGCCGACAGGGTGATCGTGGTGGAGCAGGGCTGCATCGCCGAAGAAGGGCCCACGCGCCAAGTCCTGGAACGCCCACGAAGCCAATTCGCGGCTGGCCTCGCGGGGCTCAACCTCGTTTCCGGGATCATCACCAGGGATGGAATCACGACGCCGGATGGCCGGGTCTTCGCCGGCCAGCACGATCCCGACTGGTCACCTGTGCCCGGCCAGGCTGGCGTGGCGGCCTTCCCGCCGTCGAGCGTTTCCGTCTTCCTGGGCGACGTCCACGGGAGTCCGCGCAACGCGTTCCCCGTCACCGTCACGGACCTTGAGCCGCACGGAGACCAGATCCGCGTCCGGGCCAGTGCGGGCGCGTTAGCCCAAGCCTTGTCCGCCGACATCACGCCCGCGGCGTCGGCAGACCTCGGCCTTGTGCCAGGAATGGACGTGCGGTTCGTGGTCAAGTCCGCGCTGGTGTCGGTTTACCCGGCGTGACGGGTCAGTCCCGGTACATTCCCTCGGCGTAGGACGGTCCGTAGTAGGACTCCAGTTCCTCCAGCGGGGCTTCGGGCTGGGTGTAGGTCTTCGCGAGCACGGCAATGCTCGGCAAATCGCCGCTCTCCCAGGTTTCCGGCTGCCAGAGTCCGCTGCGCATGAACGCCTTGCCGCAGTGCGTGAACACTTCCTCCACGGTCACCACGACGGCGGCCCGTGGGCGGTGCCCCTTGACCACCATGTGTTCAAAGAAGTCTGCGTCGCTGACGACGCGCGCGGTCCCGTTGATCCGCAAGGTGTCGGTGCGCCCCGGGACGACAGACAGAATGCCGACGTTCGGGTTCTCCAGGATGTTGTGGAAGCCGAAGGCGAGCTTGTTGCCCGGTCGTTCGGGAATGGCGATGGTGTTGTCGTCCAGGACGTGGATGAAACCGGCGGGGTCACCCTTGGGTGAGGCATCCACACGGCCCTGGGCATCGGTAGTGGAGATCACGCAGAAGGGGCTCGCGGCGAGCCATTGCCGGTCGAAAGCGCTGAGCTGCCGTCGCACCTTCTTCCGTACGCGATCCAAGGGGCGTCCAATGAGTTCTTCGAGTTCCTCCGCGCTGGAGATAGTGTCCATGCCCCCAGCCTAAGCGCCTCCCCAACCCAAAGGCTCTGGACACTGGTTTCGCCGTGGGCAAACATGGAACACAGGGCCCCATATTTCAAAGTTGAGCGTAGTAGACTCAACTTGAAAGAATCGGTCTCACCAGAAAGGGTGCACTCTTTGGACGTCAAATTCACTACCAAAAGCCAGGAGGCCCTTTCTGCGGCCGCCATGAACGCCTCAACCGCGGGCAACCCGCAGCTCGAGCCCGCACACTTGCTCAAAGCACTCATGGACCAGCGCGAAGGCGTCGCAGTGGCGCTCCTGCGTGCCACGGGCGCGGACCCGGATGCCGTCAGCGTCCAGGCAAGCTCTGCCATCAAGGCGCTGCCGTCGTCCTCGGGCAGTTCGGTCCAGCAGGCGCAACTCTCCCGCCAGTCCATGCAGGCCATCCAGGCCGCCCAAGGCGAGGCCGACAAACTCGGCGACTCCTTTGTGTCCACCGAGCACCTGCTGCTGGGGCTCTCGGCCGGAAGTGACGCCGTCGGGAAACTACTGCGCGACGCCGGTGCCTCCCATGAGGCGCTGCTCGCCGCACTCCCGGGTGTCCGTGGCGACAGGAACGTCAATTCGCCCGACCCGGAAAACACGTTCCAGGCCTTGGAGAAGTTCGGCACCGACCTCACGGCGGTAGCGCGGTCCGGCAAGCTCGACCCCGTCATCGGGCGCGACAGCGAAATTCGCCGCGTCATCCAGGTCCTCAGCCGCCGCACCAAGAACAATCCGGTGCTGATCGGCGAACCCGGCGTCGGTAAGACGGCCGTCGTGGAGGGCTTGGCCCAACGCATGGTGGCTGGTGACGTCCCGGAAAGCCTGCGCGGTAAGACCCTGATCGCACTGGACCTCGCTTCCATGGTGGCCGGGGCCAAGTACCGTGGCGAGTTCGAGGAGCGGCTGAAGGCTGTCCTTGAGGAAATCAAGAACTCCAACGGCCAGATCGTCACGTTCATCGACGAAATCCACACAGTCGTAGGTGCCGGGGCTACCGGCGAGAGTGCCATGGACGCTGGCAACATGCTTAAGCCCATGCTTGCCCGTGGGGAACTGCGCCTGATTGGTGCCACCACCCTGGATGAGTATCGCGAGAACATCGAAAAGGACCCGGCCTTGGAACGCCGCTTCCAGCAGGTCTACGTCGGTGAGCCCAGTGTCGAGGACACCATCGGCATTCTTCGTGGCTTGAAGGAACGCTACGAGGCGCACCACAAGGTGGCCATCGCCGACTCCGCACTCGTGGCGGCGGCCACCCTGTCCAACCGCTACATCTCAGGCAGGCAGCTGCCAGATAAGGCAATCGACCTCGTGGACGAGGCCGCGTCCCGGCTGCGCATGGAGATCGATTCCGCGCCGGAAGAGATCGACCAGCTCCGCCGCGCCGTCGACCGTTTGACCATGGAGGAACTGGCGCTCCAGAAGGAGACCGACCCGGCCTCGGTGGAGCGGTTGGCTGCGCTGCGTGCCGACATGGCCGATAAGAAAGAGGAGCTCAGCGCCCTCAATGCTCGCTGGGAGGCCGAGAAAGCGGGCCTGAACCGCGTTGGTGACCTCAAAGCCAAGATCGACGAGTTGCGTTCCGCCGCGGACAAGTCGCAGCGCGAAGGCGACCTGGAATCGGCGTCGCGCATTCTCTACGGAGAGCTGCCCGCCCTGGAGCGGGAGCTGAGTGCCGCGGCCGAAGAAGAAGCCCGCACCAGTGCCGACAACAAGCCGGAACTCATGGTGGCCGAGGAGGTGACCGCGGACGACATCGCCGAGGTCATCTCCGCGTGGACGGGCATCCCGGCGGGGCGCATGCTCCAAGGGGAATCGCAGAAGCTCCTCCACATGGAAGAGGAACTCGGGAAGCGCCTGATCGGCCAAAGCAAGGCTGTGCAGGCCGTGTCTGACGCCGTCCGCCGGGCCCGCGCAGGCATTAGCGATCCCAACCGGCCCACGGGTTCGTTCCTGTTCCTGGGCCCCACGGGCGTCGGTAAGACGGAGCTGGCCAAAGCGCTGGCAGACTTCCTCTTTGATGACGAGCGCGCCATGATCCGGATCGACATGTCCGAGTACAGCGAGAAGCACGCCGTCGCCCGCCTGGTCGGTGCCCCTCCGGGATACGTGGGCTACGAGGAAGGCGGCCAGCTGACCGAGGCTGTTCGCCGCCGCCCCTACTCGGTGGTGCTGCTGGACGAAGTGGAGAAGGCCCATCCGGAAGTCTTCGACATCCTTTTGCAGGTGCTCGACGACGGTCGCCTCACCGACGGCCAGGGCCGCACCGTGGACTTCCGCAACACCATCCTGGTGCTGACGTCCAACTCCGGAAGCCAGTTCCTGGTGGACCAGTCACTGGACGCAAGGGCCAAGCGGGAAGCGGTCATGGCCGTGGTGCAGGCATCCTTCAAGCCTGAGTTCCTGAACCGCCTGGATGAAATCGTCCTGTTTGATCCGCTGTCCGTTGAGGAACTGGCCCGGATTGTTGAACTGCATGTGGCAGAGCTGGGCAACCGCCTTCGCGATCGCCGCCTGAGCCTGGAAGTCACCGACGGCGCGCGTGCGTGGTTGGCTATGTCCGGCTACGACCCCGCGTACGGCGCCCGCCCGCTCCGCAGGCTTGTCCAGCGCGAGATCGGCGACCGGCTCGCCAAGGAGATCCTTGCAGGGGAGATCAGCGATGGTGACACCGTTCTGGTGGACACTGCCGCGGACCTGGACGAGCTCACCATTGAGGGCTTTGAGGCCCTGACAGGGCCCGACGGCGGAATGCCGGTGGGTGCCGGCCTGACGGTCCGCAGGAAGTAGGGGACCCGGCAGCTACTTTTCGAGGAGGTTTTCCTTGATGGTGTTGCCGGAATCCACCACGATGAAGCAATCAACGCGGCGGTCGCCACGGTCCCAGCTGGTGGTGCTGGGGTAGACGTTCTGCTGAAGCAGGACGTATTTGTCGGCCGCCGCGTTGAGCTTCACTGTCCGGCACACTTCGCGGCCCTTGTCACGCAACGCATTGGTTCCGGGGAACGACTCGTCTCCGGTGTAAGTGAAAACAGCGCCAAGTTGGGCCGAGTGCTCGGTATCACACGCTACGGCCCGCGCTTTGGAAGCATTGGGGTCGAAGTCGGCAAAGCAGTCTCCCACTTGGAAATCCTTGGCCTCGGTATCACGGGGGAGGGGGCCAAGTGTTGCTGTAGCGCTGGGGCTGGTTGTTGCCGCTTCCGGGCGGGTGCCAAGCAGGTTGAGCAGCACCCAGATCACCACGCCAATAAGCACAAGGACACCCAGGACGATCCCGCCGATGACCAGCCGCTGCCGCTTGACCGGGTCCCCATGCTGCTCGGGCTGCCACTCTTCGGACGCATTCGGTTGCTGGCCCGGATATGCAGCGGGGTAGCTGGGCTGCTGGTCGTCCGTCGGCGGGGCCGCGGGGTCCGGCTGTTCGCCCGGATTGGGCACGAAGTCGGGGTCCATTTCGGGCGCAGGGTCTGGCTGCAATCCGGAAGGTGAGGCCCACGGTGCAGGAGGGAGCCCTGAGGGTGCGGTGGGCGCAGGGTCCACGGCGTCCTCGCCCTGTTCGCGTGGTGAACCGTCACGTGGTGGGGTGTTGTCCTGGCTCATATTCCGGTGAGTGCCTTCCTGCTCTTGGGTCGCATTGAGGCAGACTCTACCGAATTTTCACCCTTGTTGGAGGTGTCCAGCCTTGGTTTTGCTTGTGGTTGGCTGTGCCGCCGCGTTGTGTTGGCACGCAGGCACCTCCGAAAGCATGTAATCTAGACATACGACAAATTGACCAAACATTCCGGGGCCTCACCGATAGCCAAGGTGACCACCTCCGGTCCAAGTACAAAAGGGGGTCACGCCATGGGGCGCGGCCGTCAAAAGGCAAAAGCTACCAAGCAGGCTCGGGACATTAAGTACTACTCCCCGAACACTGACTATTCGGCACTTGAGCGGGAGCTCACGGGTCCGTCCAGTCGTGTAAAGAGCCACTTCCCCGAAGATCCCCCGGAGCCGGACTATTCGGCCTACGAGGACAAGTACGCGGAAGACGATGACGACGAGGTAGACACCCGCCGTATCGGATAGCTGTCGTGACCAACAGGTGCCTTTGGCACTGAGTTGCGGACCGCCGTCGTACATCAAGGTCAACGCGCATCTTCGGATGCCGTAAATCTTTTGAAAAGGGCCCCCAGGGCACGCCGTTCTTTGGCGTACCCCGGGGGCCCTTTTCTGCGTAGTCTTGAGCTCGGGTGCATCGAAAGGGAGAACCATGCCGGAGGTCGATAGCTACAAGCAGGGGACACCGTGTTGGGTGGACCTGTCCTCCAATGACATCGACGTGTCCGCAAAGTTCTACAGCGCCCTCTTTGGCTGGGAGCTGGAGGCGCGCGACGCCGGGGACGGTGTGACGTACTACATGGCGAAGCTTCGCGGGCGATACGTTGCCGGCCTGATGCAGCAGTCGCCGGACGCGCCGCAAGGGATGCCGTCGTACTGGGCGAATTACCTTGCCGTGGATTCAGCGGACGCTGCTGCCCGGGGCGTGGAGGCCGCCGGAGGATCGTTGCTTTCGCCGCCCGAATCGGTTCCCAACGGCGGCGGCCGCATGTTCTTCGCCACAGACCCCACCGGAGCCCAGATCGGTTTTTGGGAGGCCCTGAACCATTCCGGTTCAGGTCTTGTGAACGAGCCTGGCACCATGATTTGGAACGAGCTTCAAACCAACGACGTCCCCAAGGCAGTGGCCTTCTATAAGGCCGTGACCGGATGCGACAGCCGGACAGAGCCGGCAGGGGACCTGCAGGAATACACATCACTGTTGGTGGACGGAAAGCGGATCGCCGGCGCGCTTACACTCCCCATCGAGGGCCTCTCGCCGTTTTGGATGACGTACTTTGCCGTGGCTAACGTGGATGCCGGTGTGGATATGGCCGTGGAACTCGGCAGCCACGTCATCGCCCCTGCTTTCGACGTGCCGGGCATAGGACGCATGGCGGTGCTCATGGACCCGGCAGGGGCAGCGTTCAGCATCATGACAGGAGTTACAGCATGACGGTCCGGAAGCATTACACCAACGGTGAGCCGTGCTGGGCCGACCTGCAGGCCAGGGACGTGGCCGCAGCAAAGGAGTTCTACCAGCACCTTTTCGGCTGGAGCTATCAGGACCTGCCTACCCCGGACGGCCGCAGCTACTCCCAGGCCTTCATCGGGGAGCATCTCGTGGCCGTCATCGCCCCGCAGAACCCCCTGCAGGAAGCCGCAGGGACCCACAGCCAGTGGAACATCTACATTGCGGCCACGGACACCGAAGAAATCGGGGAAGACGCCGTTCATGCCGGCGGGAAGCTGCAGTTCGGGCCCGAGGCCGTGGCGGACACCGGGGTGTTGGCGTTCATCGAACCCCCTGGCGGCGGAACCACCGGGGTCTGGCAGGCTGGCACGCACATCGGCAGCCACCTCTTCAGTGAGCCCGGTGCGTTGGCTTGGGCCGAGCTGTTGACGCCTGAGCCGCAGGCCGCCGTCGGGTTCTTCCAGCAGCTTTTCGGGCATGAGGTCACCGAATACCCGCAGGACGACGGCGGCAGCTACAGCACGCTGATGGTCAACGGTGACGAGGTGGCCGGCGTCGTTCCCGCGGACGAAGGCGAGGATGCCGCCTGGCAGATCTATTTCGGTGTCGCGGACGTGCGCCGGGCCGTTGACTCTGCGGTAGCTGCCGGGGGAGTGGTGCTGGTGGAACCCGAGGAGACCACCGAGACCGGATCCCTGGCCACCGTTCAGGACCCCCAGGGTGGCGTCCTGAGCCTGATCCAGGTCTCGTCACGCTAGTTGGGAAGCTGGCGAACAACAAAGAGCGGCCCTGCAGTTCGAAACTGCGGGGCCGCTCTTTTCAGATGCGGTCTAGGCGTACGCGTTCACCAAACGGACAGCGCCGCCGTCGACACCCTTGGCACCCTGGACGTAGTCCGGGCCGGTCTTGTCGATCGAGTCCGAGTCAGCCGAAACCGTACCCATGACCCACGACGGCAGTCCGCGGTCGTTCAGGCGGGCAACAGCAGCGTCGGCAACTTCGGGGGACACGATGGCGATCATGCCCACGCCGAGGTTCAGTGTGCGCTCCAGGTCGGCCAGGGGAACGTTGCCGAGCTCGGAGACCAGCTTGAAGATCGCGGGGAGTTCCCAGGTGTTGCGGTCAACCGTGGCAACCAGGCCCTGCGGGAGGACGCGGGCCAGGTTGGCGGCCAGGCCACCACCGGTCACGTGGCTGAAGCCGTGAACTGCGGCGCCACCCGTGAGCGGGAAGGTGCGTGCGAGGTCCAGGCAGTCGGCTGCGTAGACGCGGGTCGGCTCAAGGAGCTCCTCGCCCAGCGTACGGCCGAGCTCGGAAACCTGGCGGTCCAGGGCCCAACCAGCGTGGTTGATGACGCGGCGGACCAAGGAGTAGCCGTTGGAGTGCAGGCCGGAGGATGCCATGCCGATCACGACGTCGCCGGCGCGGACACGGTCTGGGCCAAGCAGGGCATCGGCTTCCACAACACCGGTAGCGGCACCGGCGACGTCGTACTCGTGCTCACCCAGGAGGCCCGGGTGCTCGGCGGTCTCGCCGCCCACAAGGGCGGTGCCGGCAACGGAGCACGCAGCTGCGATACCGCGCACGATGTCGGCGATGCGCTCCGGAACAACCTTGCCGCAGGCGATGTAATCGGTCATGTACAGCGGCTCAGCGCCAACCACCACGATGTCGTCCACCACCATGCCCACCAGGTCGAAACCGATGGTGTCGTGGATGTCCATGGCCTGGGCGATTGCCACCTTAGTGCCAACACCGTCCGTGGACGTGGCAAGCAGCGGCTTCTTGTAGGTCAGCAGCTTAGAGACGTCGTACAGGCCAGCGAAACCGCCGACGCCGCCAATCACCGAGTTGTTGTGGGTCGCCTTGACGGCGTCCTTCATGAGTTCGACGGCGCGGTCTCCCGCTTCGACGTCGACACCTGCAGAAGCGTAAGTGATGCCGTTTGCATTCTGGGTGCTGTCAGCGGCGGGGGTTGCGGAGGTCATACAGACTCTTTCTTGTCGGCGTCGGTCAAACGATCAGCGTCGGTAAGGAGGTTTTCGAATTCGGCGTCGGGTCCCGGATCGCAGCCTGTGGCACCGGGCTTCTCGGCCGGATCCTCAGAGTCGTCCACGGACTCGGACTCAGCGGCCGGTTCCAGGCCGCCCAGGTCCGTGCGCTCCAGCAGGTTCTTGCCCAGCTTGTCCGCATGTGGCAGCTCAATCGGGTACTTGCCCGTAAAGCAGGCCGTGCAAAGGCGTTCGCGCGGCTGCTGGGTGGCGCCGATCATGCCATCCTCGGAGATGTAGGCCAGCGAGTCGGCGCCGATGGCCTGCGAAATCTCCTCGATGGTTGCGCCGTTGGCGATCAGCTCCGCGCGGGACGCGAAATCGATGCCATAGAAGCAGGGCCACTGAACCGGCGGGGAGGAGATCTTCACGTGCACCGCAGCAGCGCCGGCTTCGCGGAGCATTCGGACGATTGCGCGTTGCGTGTTGCCGCGGACGATCGAGTCATCCACCACCACAATGCGCTTGCCACGGATCACCGATTCCAAGGCGTTGAGCTTCAGGCGGATACCCAGCTGGCGTAGGGTCTGCGAGGGCTGGATAAAGGTACGGCCAACGTAGGCGTTCTTGACGAAGCCGTGAGCGAACGGGATGCCCGACTGTTCGGCGTAACCAACAGCCGCAGGGGTACCCGATTCCGGAACGGGGATGACCAGATCGGCCTCGTGCGTGTTTTCGCGGGCCAACTGGCGGCCCATCTCAACACGGGCCTCGTACACGGAGCGGCCGGCAATGGCAGCGTCCGGGCGGGCAAGGTAGACGTATTCGAAGACGCAGCCGGCGGGGGTAGCCTCAGCGAAGCGCTGCGAACGGACACCGTCCTCGTCGATGGCAATGAATTCGCCGGGTTCGATCTCGCGGATGAAGCTCGCACCAACGGTGGCAAGGCCGGCCTGCTCGGAAGCGACCACCCAGCCACGGTCCAGGCGGCCCAGGCACAGCGGGCGGATGCCGTACGTGTCACGGGCTGCGTAGAGGGTTCCCTCGTCCATGAAGACGAAGCAGAAGCCACCCTTGATCTTGGGCAGCAGCTCCAGTGCGGTCTGCTCCAGGGTCTTGCCTTCTTCGCCCTCAAGGAGTGCGGTCACCAGGGCGGTGTCAGAGGTGTTGCCCTGCTTCATTTCACCGGTCAGCTGGCCATCGTTGCGCTCAAGGATCATTTCCCGGAGTTCAGCGGTGTTGGTCAGGTTGCCGTTGTGGGCCAGTGCAACCGTGCCGGTTGCGGTCGCACCCAGGGTTGGCTGCGCGTTGGCCCAGTGGCTTGCACCGGTGGTGGAGTACCGGCAGTGGCCAACGGCCAGGTGCCCGGTCAGGGTGTTCAGGGTTGTCTCGTCGAAGACCTGGGACACAAGGCCCATGTCTTTATAGACATTGATGCGCTTGCCGTCACTGGTAGCAATACCAGCCGATTCTTGTCCGCGGTGCTGCAGCGCATACAGCCCGTAATAGGTGAGTTTTGCTACTTCTTCACCGGGAGCCCAAACCCCGAAGACGCCACAAGCGTCCTGGGGGCCTTTTTCGCCAGGGAGAAGATCATGAGAAAGTTTTCCGTCGCCACGTGCCACTGGTCGATTGTCTCATGTTGTGGCCGTGGTAGGTCCCCCCGCAGCCTATGTGACCCCGCGAACAGCGCCGATACGGGCAAAATGCGACACGTCTCACAGTGCCTCCCCCGCGAAAGTTGGGTCTTAACGCCCGACTTACCGGACGTCGTCGTGCTCGGGGCCTTCATCCGGGACCGAGTCCGGAACGGCTTCCACCACGGCGCGCTGTGAGCGCTTGACGCTGATGCGGTCCAGGACCAGGGCGAGGATCGAGAACACGATCACGCCGCCGCCGGCGCAGACGATCAGGAAGAAACCAAAGACGGTGCTGGCGTCGAAGGCGGGGTCCGCCGGGCGGCCGTAAGCGATGATCGCGGCCACGATTGCGCCCACCACCGCGCCCAGAATCATGAAGGGTACGAATTTGGGTGCCCGCCGAACCGTGATTTCGCGGCGGGCGGAGTTGGGGGTGGTGTCCTTTGAAGCCATGTGTTAAAGCCTACCGTTCCCCGCCGATACGACAGTTAATGCCAATGTTCTTGGGGAACATTGGCATTAACTGGCAACTCGGCGGGGTGGGTTAGCTGCCGCGGTACGTCGAGAACGCGAACGGGCTCAGCAGCAGGGGCACGTGGTAGTGCTCGCCGGCATCGGAAACTGTGAAGTTCAGGTCCACTTCGGGGAAGAACGTCTCCGTGCCAAGGCCTTCGTAGTAGGCGCCCGTGGCGAAGTTCAGCCGGTAGGCTCCGCCGGGAATCCGCTCGGGGCCGAGGGTCTTGATGCGGCCGTCGGCGTCCGTTTCGCCCTTCGCCACCAAGGTCCAGTCGTCGCCTTCGCGGACGAAAAGTACGACGGCGACGCCAGCCGCCGGGCGACCGGAACCGGTGTCGAGGATGTGGGTTGTTACCTGCGAAACGCTCATGCGTTGACTCCTTCGCTGACCAGTCCGGAGAGGCGCAACAGTGCGATCTCCCGCAGCTGGCCGGCCACGATTGTGTCTTCTTCTTCGGGTGTGTGGGTAATGCGTTCCTGCAGCGTGGCGAGGATTTCCTCGGCGCTGCGGCCTGCGGCGCGGATCAGGAAAACCCTGCCGAATTTTTCCTCGTAGGCACGGTTCCCCTCGGCCAGGGCCGCTGTTGTCTGGTTGTCGCCGGGGTCAACTCCGGCTTGCTCCGAACGCGACATTGCGGCCTCGGTGGTTTGTGCCTTGGGGCGTTCGCCGATCCGGGGGTGGTGGGCCATGGCAGACTCCACTTCGGCCGGCGTGAAGGGGTGCGCGGCTTTGTTGGCGTGGGCCAACAAGTCGTCCACGCTTGCGAAGGGGCGGGCGTCGACGATTGTTTCGACCCAGCGGCTGATATCCAGGCAGGGTGTCAGGGTTTTGACGGCCTCATCCCGCTCAAGGCTGTTGAATACTGCAAGCTCCATGCTTGTCATCCTCAGGCAAATGCTGGCATCCATGGTGTGGGCTATGCGGAACTCCTGCGGTTCAGCAGGAGGAAGCGCGATACTTCTGCTTCCGCATCATGGAACTGTTATTTCAGCATACGTAATTTAGTTAAGCCGAGAGATCACTCTGGTGTCAAGAGACTACCGCGGTGTGGCGTCTCGTGCGCACGGTCAGATAGAGGCGATGGGCCGTGATGACCAGCGCCAGCCATGAGATGCCAATAGCCCAGGCTGCCAGGACATCGGTCAGCCAGTGATGGCCGAGGTAGACGCGGCTCAGGCCCATGGTGATGGCAAATGCCGCCGCCACCGCCACGGTAATGACCCGCGCGCGCAGGGTCTTGAGCCTCAGGATGACCAGGTACGCCACGATGCCCGCAATCACCAGGGAGTTCAGGGAGTGTCCGCTGGGAAAGGAGGGGGAGTGCTCGTAGGGCGGGATGGCGTCGGCAAGGTCCGGCCGGGTGCGGCCAAAGAGTGGCTTGCCGAGGACGGTGATGAGCAGTGAGCCGAGCCCGGCGGCAAGCATCAGGATGACCGGTGTCCAGGACTTCCTGCGCACGGCCAGGAAGATCATGATCACCACGGCAATGATGGGCATTCCCACAGTGCCACCGACGTTTGTGTAGGCAGTGATCGCAACATCCAAAGCAGGGGATCGGACCGTCTTGGCTGCATCAAGTGCTGGATGGTCCAGGCCTGCAACGCCGTCGGCTTCCGTGACCGATTCATAGACCTCGCCGAAAACCAGGGCCAACGACAATGCCACCGCAAGGCCCACGACCAGCGTGATGATGAGCGCTGCATAGGGGCCGAGGAGTCTGGTGATCCACTCGGCGCCCCTGGCCAAGGTGCGCCCGATCGGGGATTTCCAGCGCGTCAGGTCCTGTCCGGCAACGAAGCGGTCCTGGCTTACTTCGCCTTGGACGCCGGCTTCTGGCTGCTTCTGCCCTTCAGTCGTCACTCTTGTCCCCTATCCGTGGCGGCCTCCGCATTGGTGAGCAACCTTAGCATTTTCACCTTGGGCGATCCTGGGGATGCGTTCAGGGAAGCTGCCGTTCGCTCCGTCCACCAAGCTGGGGCAGAATGACCACTACCAGCGGAAGGAGTTCCACATGCCAGACATTCTGACGTCCAGGTTCCTGTTCGGTCCCGGCCCCAGCAATTGCTACCCCGAAGCCATGGCCGCCCTTGCGTACCCAGTGCTCGGCCACCTGGACCCAGTGTTCATCGAGCGTCTGGACCACACCTGCGAGGGCCTCCGGACAGTGTGGGGGACTTCCAATGCGCGCACGCTTCCGTTGAGCGCTACGGGTTCCGGCGGGATGGAAGCGGCTTTCGTGAACACCGTGTCCGACGGCGACGTGGCAGTCATCGCCGTCAACGGACTGTTTGGGGTACGGATGTGCGAGGTCGCCCGACGATGCGGGGCAACAGTGGTCCGCGTCGATCACGAATGGGGGCAGCCCATCGATGCTGACAGGGTCCTCTCGGCACACCCTCATCCGAAAGTGATCGCGGCGGTCCACGCAGAGACGTCCGTAGGCGTGATCTCCGACATCGCCGCCCTCGGTGCCGGAAAGGGCGACGCTCTCCTGATTACGGACGCCGTCACATCGATCGGTGGGTTGGAGCTCCTGGCAGACGACTGGGGGATCGACGTCGGATACGCGGGCACGCAGAAGTGCTTAGGCGTCCCGCCGGGATTGTCGCCGTTCACGGTGTCCGACCGCGCGTTCGAACGCCGCGTCAAGGATCCGCGTTCCTGGTACCTCGATATTGGGCTGCTCGGTGGCTACGTCGGCGCGGCCAGCGGTGCCCGGACCTACCACCACACAGCGCCGGTCACCATGATCGCCGGCCTCGAAGCTGCGTTGGACCGCATCCTCGCCGAAGGGCTGGACGTTGTGCAGGCCCGGCATCGCGCCGCTGGTGACGCGTTGCAGAACGGGCTGCAGGAGATGGGCTTGGAGCTGTTCGCTGCCGAAGGCTCCCGGTTGCCGAGCCTCACCACCGTCAAAGTGCCCGACGGCGTCAACTCGGCTGCCGTCCGCGCTTACCTTTTGGAGCACTTCAGTATGGAGATCGGCTCCGGAGTGGGGGAGTTTGCCGACACCGTGTGGCGGATCGGAATGATGGGCCCCAACGCCAACAGTGCGTCGGTGACACTGGTGCTGGGCGCGCTGAAAGAGGCCCTCGCCAAAGCCTGACGCTCGCTCACGTCCCGCCTGCTTGGGGGTGACGCTCTCTCACGTCCCGCCTGCTTGGGGGTAACGCTCTCTCATGTCCCGCCGTCGTACTTCAACGTCACCGAGGCGAGGGCCGAGTCGTCGTCGGGCTGGATCCCGGTGACGGTGAGGACCCCCGCGCCAGGGAGGGTGACGGACTGACCCTCCCGGAAGGCCTGCTTCCGTTCCTGCTCTGCCGTCCGGATCCAGAACTGCACGGCAGGGGCTCCTTCGGCCATGCCAATCTTAACCACCCCAACTTTCACGCCGTCGAAGGTTGGCTGCATTCCTTGCTTCACGGTTACCAGCTGTTCCACGGTCATCCCTACTTCACATCCACGGAGTACACGGAATCGAAGTTCTCCTTGTACTCATCTTCGGTCAGTTCCAGCGTTCCGGACTTGTGGTCGCTGTCGCCCTCCATGTAACCGCCTGAAAGCCCCCACGGGTTGGCCAGCACGATGACCTTCTGGCCGTCGTCGTTGGTTTTCACATCCACCACCATGTACGCGTGGTTGGGGACCACATCTGTGCGGTTGACCTCTTCAGATTCCCAGAACCAGTCGAAGTCGTCGTCTTTCACATCTTCGGTGCCTACGGAGACCGCTTTGCCGTCCGAAAGTTTGTCCTCGATGTCGTCCAGGTTCAGCTCCCCGTCCTTATCCGCGGACTTTCCGGTCATCAGCTCCATGGCTTCGTTGCTGTAGCCGCCGTCGATGTCATCGTAGGAGCCGCCCCGGTGCTCAGCGGCAGCGCGTTCGTAGATGGACAACCAGTTCGGTTGGCCGTCTGCGCCGCGGACTCCGCCCTCCGTGGACTTGGCCTCCACAGTCACCTCCACGGGTTCGCCGTCGTCATACAGGGTGACAACCCAGTGTGTTGGCGGGTCGCCGACGGGACGCATATGCGATTCCAGGAACTCATCCAATTTGCCCTGCCGCTCCAATTCCTGGGCCACCGAACCCATCCCGGCCAGCAGCCAGCAGTCACCGATCTGGCCCTGGCGGATGTCGCTGGGGTTGCCGGCGTCGGGGTCCTTTCGAACATCGCCGGGAACATCGACGTCGGGCGTGTCCGGGTTCAGGGGCCCGGGGTCGCCGGGCGGGTTGGAGTCGCCCCGCCCGGAACGATCGGAGCCCGAAGACCCCGAGCTGGACCTGTCCTGCTCGTCCGCGTTCCGGGCCAATTCCGTGGCCTGGTCCCGTAGCTCGGCGGAGATCCTCACCAACATGGGCCGGTGCTCGGAGTTCCACGACGCCCGGAATATCGCAGCATCCCTGCCATCCCAGCGGGCGTTGGTGATGAGGTTGCCCAGCTCAAGGGACAACGAGGTCATGCGCTCGGAGTGTCGGGACATGGTTTTGGCCAATGTCCGCAACTGTTCAACATCAGCACCGTAGAATCCCGGCATTGTCCCGTCCCCCTTGAATGTTGTGGCCATGAAGCCAAGGTCACCGTAACCGTGTGGCCCGCCGGACGCGATGGATAGAACTTCCCTGTCAGCCCGTGGGGGTGGCCGTGCCGGCACAACTTTCGGCCGTGACCGGGACCGTCATGCTCAGGAAGGCGGGGCTCTTCGATTCGATGGTGATGGTCGCGCCAGTGCCGTCGGTGCTGCGGGCCACCACCCAGCCACCCGGAACGGGGTCAGTTCCGCCGAAGGCCGGGAAGCCGTACTTATCCAGGACGGGGTCTGCCGCGTCGAAAACAGCCTCGAAGTTTTTGGACGGCTCCACGATGTCCGCGCTGCTTTTCAAACTTTGCGGATGGAAGATGCACGTGCCGTCTTTGCTGTTCGTCACGCTGGAGGGATCGTCCGGGGCCCACGTGAGGCCGGGCATTTTGGCTTCCAAGGCCTCGACGAGCTCTTTGGTCAGGGCGTCATACTTGATGGTGCTCTCCGCGAGCGATGCCGGCGCGGCCGTGACCGGCGGCGCAGAGCTCGGTTTCCGGGAGGGGCCGTCCGGGGTTGCGGCGCAGCTGGACAATGCCGCCGCGCACCCCAAAAGCGCAGCTGCCAGCTGCAAGTTTCGCTGCGCGGTTCTGCGCATGGTTCCCCCAACTTCATAAAACGCTCGACGGCGGTACTCACCGAATGGTGTCACAAATGCCTTCCGGCGGCGATGGGCAGAACACCCCTCCGACGGCTTCGGCGGTGGGGTGTGAGGGAGGGTTGGCGGGAAGGGGGTGGGATGTGAGGGAGGGTTGGCGGGAAGGGGGTGGGGTGTGAGTGAGGGTCAGGTGTTGCGGGTGAGGATCCAGGTGTTGGTGCCGTCCTGGCGCTCGAACGTCACCGTGGTCACCAGTGCCTCGATCAGTGCCAGCCCCCGCCCGGACTCCGCCTCAGAATCCGGCATGGACGCCTGCATGTCGTCGGCGAACGGCTCGCGGGCGTTGAAAGCGCTCACCCTGGCCACCAGTCGGCTGGGACGGACGCTGATGTCGACGTCGATCTCCACAGGCTTCTCTGCCGCCGGCAAGGCATGCTGCACAATGTTGGCGGCGGCTTCGATCACGGCGGTCGCGAAAGTCATCCGGTCCATATCGGGCACGAAGGAAGCGTCGTCCCACAAGGCATCCAGTTCGTTGTGGATGGACTCGATCGCTTCCTCGGTGGAAGGCCCGTGGAACCCCCGGCGGGCGATCACGTCAGTCATCGCCGAATGCTTCCTCAGCCGAAGGGTATGCCGTCAGCACGCGGTCCATGTTGGTCAGTTCCAGCACCATCTTCACCTGCGGCTGAACTGCGGCGATGCGGAGGTCGCCACCGGCCTGGCGCGCTGCTTTGAGGCAGCCGATCAGTGCGCCCAGCCCGGACGAGTCCATGAAGTTGGTCTCGGCCAGGTTCACCACCACGCGGTTGGAACCCGATGCCACAACCTCGTTCACTACCTCGCGGAGTTTGGGCGCGGCCACCATGTTCAAACGGCCCACGCTCTTCACTTCCGCGTAGGTGTCCTTGACCTCATAGCTAAACTGCATCTGCATTCCTTTCCTCCGGGCGCTTGGGCCCAACATCCTCAGGCACGAAACCCTTGTACAAAACTGCCTTGACCAGCACGCTCAGGACCACCAGGTCGAAAGCCACCCACGCCACGTTCACCAAGGTGCCCAGCGGTTCGGAAAGCCCGGTCAGCAGGCGGGCGATACCAACCACCATCGCCACAGCCAGCAGGACGGCCACCGTGATCTGCGGGCGGATCAGGCTCCAACTCGGTCCGCCGCTCTGGCGTGCTTTGGGGGTGACCGCGAATCCGAGGGGACGGCCGAACCAGACGTTCCGCGCCGCCGTCGTGCATGCCTTGATCCATGTGGGGAACAGCGCAAGGCTGTACTGCTGCCCGCGCCAGGTGGGAATCCCGTGCCCCGCCACCACGAACAGCAGCTGGTTGACCACCATGAACGGGATGAAGCGGATGAAGAAGTCCCAGCTGAGGCTGCTGACCGGGAGGATGCCGAGGGTCAGGTAAATGATCGGCGCGGCGAAGTAGACCACGGCCGCAAACCCGCTGAGGTAGCTCCACATGGTGGAGAAGTACATGAGCCGTTGTCCCCAGGACAAGCGACGTTGCACCAGCGGATTTTCGCGAAGCAGGACCTGCATGGTGCCCTGTGCCCAGCGGAGGCGTTGGGTGAGCATGGTTTTGAGGTCCTCAGGCGCCAGTCCGTTGGCCAGGATTTCGTGGTGGTACACGCTCTTCCAGCCGAGCCCGTGGATGCGCATGGCCGTTGCCATGTCTTCGGTGACCGAGATGGTGGCCAGGGGCATGATCGGCTGGGCTTCGTCGGTGCGTTCCACGGAGATCGCGTCCAGGACGGCGTGGACCGATTCGAGCGCACCCAGCGGGGACCAGTCGCGCCCGGACATGCGGTCGACGGCGTCACTCGCCACAGTGGTGACGCCACCTTCGCCGACGTGGGCGAGTTCCATTGCCGCGATTTCTTCGAGGTCGGACTGCAGGGCGGAGAAGTCCGCTGCGACCAGGGTGCGCACGGCTTCGTCCACTTTGCGTCGCACGCGGTAGGTAATCTCGCTGAGGGACACCCGCGCGTCGAGTTCCTGTTGGGCTGCCGTGGTGGCGGCCTCCACCTCGTTGAGCATCTGCTCCACCAACGGGTTACGGGCCTCCTCCGAGCGCCGGGCCTTCTTGATGGCCTGCTTGGAGGCGCTCAATGCCCGCCGGACACTCTTCTCCGTGGCTTTGACGTAACCCACCAAGCCCAGTTGCATCAAGGCTTCGCGGCGAAGGATCGCGTTGGAGCCGCAGAAGAAGGCCGCGTTCCAGCCGTCCTTGCCCTGTTGGATGGGGCCGTAGAACAGGGGAGCCTGGCTGCCGAGGGGATCGTCGGCGGGAACGTTGCTGAAGTACTGCGGGGTCTGGACCAGCGCCACGCGGTCGTCGTTGAAGTAGCCCAGCGTCTTGTCCAGGATGTCCGGCTCGGGGATCTGGTCGGCGTCGAGAATCAACAGGTATTCGCCCGAGGTGACCATGAGCGCGTTGTTCAGGTTGCCTGCTTTGGCATGCCGCGGCATGTCAGGGGTCCAGTCCGCACCGCGCGTCACGTAGCCGATCCCGTGGGTGTCGGCGAGGTCGCGCATCTCGGGGCGATTGCCGTCGTCGAGAATCCAGGTGCTGTGCGGCCAGCGGATGTCCTTGGCGGCCAGGGCTGTGGTCAGGACCAGGTCCAGGGGTTCGTTATATGTGGTGATGAAGACGTCGACGGTGGCGTCGGCGGGCGGCGGGGGAGGCGGCTTGCGGATCTTGAGGTTCCACACCGTCAAGCCGAAAAGCATCACGTCGATCAGGCTGTACGTCTCGGCAATGACCAACGGAACGGCGATCCACCACGCATCCCAGTTCAGTGAGGCAAACCAACGCCAGGCCACATAGTTGACGCCCAAAATGACCGTGAGGACAACCAGAAGCCGGGTCCAGAAACGTGTCACAATCCCCCTTTAATGTGGCTCAGTGTTTACGGCGAACGACGACGGCGGTCACGTCATCTTCGGCGGTCGCAGCGGGTGCCAACTCCAGAAGGGCGGCGCAGACCTCGTCCGAGGTAGCTCCGTTGCGTGTCACCTTTTCGACGTTAACCAGGAATTCTTCAAGGGAGGCGTGGGCATCGAGCACTCCGTCGCTGACGATCACCAGGGAATCTCCGGGCTCCAGCTCAAGTTCCGCGGCCGGCCACAGCTGGTCGTCGAGGATGCCCACTGGCGGACCGGCCGAGACCAACCGCTGTGCCGCCCCGTCAGCCGGGACGTGCAACGCAAGGCCGTGACCGGCGTCGATATAGCTGAGCTTGCCTGAGCCGCTGTCCAGACGGGCGTGGAACATGGTGACGAACGAGCCCGACTGGTCAAGGTCCGAGGTGATGGTGGCGCTGGCCGAGCCGAACGCATCGGCGATCGCCGGGGTGTCCGCTACCGACCGCATCACGGCCCGGACAGTTGCTGCGATCAGGGCGGCCCCCATGCCCTTGCCCATGGCGTCGGCGAAGGTCAGGTGCATGCCGTCGCTGGTTTGGTACCAGTCGTAGAAGTCCCCGCCAACGCTGCGGGTCGGGCGGAAGGCCCCAGCGACGTCGTAACCGTCAACGCGGACCGTCTCCCGGGGGAGGAGGCTCTGTTGGACCACGGCCGCCCGCTCGAGTTCATCGGCTTGGCGCTGATCCTCGGCGGGAGCGGCAGGGGTGCGCGCCCGCCGGAACAGCGCGCGGATGCGGGCCTGGACTTCCTTGGGGCTGAAGGGCTTGCTGATGTAGTCGTCGGCGCCGGTGTCCAGGCCGTTGAGCCGGTCGATCTCGTCCGCGCGGGCTGTGAGCATCAGGACATAGGCGTCCGAGAACTCCCGCAGCCGGCGGCACACTTCCATGCCATCGATGTCCGGAAGATTGATGTCCAGCGTCACCAGTTCGGCGTTGGTGTTCCGGACGGCCTCGACGCCGGAAAGGCCATCGGGTGCCTCTGTCACCACGAAGTCGAGCTGCTCGAGGATGAGGACGAGGAGCCCGCGGATGTCGGCGTCATCTTCGACGACGACAGCGTGGCGTGGAGACGAGGTTGAGGCCATGGCTCCATTAACTAATGCGGCTGGGTATTTGTCACGTTTAGTCACGACATATGAAACGCCCACTCACAAAAGTGAGCGGGCGTTACATGATTTGTACAGTTACGTGAGAGAAGGATCCGCTCAAGCAGGCGGGATGTGGGAGAGGGATTCCCTCAAGCAGGCGGGATGTGAGAGAGGGTTAGACGCCCAGCTCTTCCTTCAGCGCCTGGACGTGGCCCTGCGCAGAAACCTGGTACTGGGCGAGCTGGACTGTGCCTTCGCCATCCAGGACAACGGTGGAGCGGACGATGCCCTCGACGATTTCGCCGTCTACCAGCTTCTCGCCCCAGGCGCCGTAGGCCAGGGCAACCTTGTGGTTTTCGTCGGAGAGCAGCGGGAAGGTCAGCGCGAATTCGCCGGTGAACTTGGCGAGGGCCTCGGGGCCGTCGGGGGAGATCCCGATGACGTCGTAGCCATTGCCCTGCAGGCTGGCGAGGTTGTCGCGGAAGTCGCAAGCCTCGGTGGTGCAGCCGGGGGTGGCTGCCTTCGGGTAGAAGTACACAATGACGTTGCGTCCGCGATAGTCGGACAGCGAGACCTTGGTGCCGTCGGCGTCGAGAAGCGCGAAATCAGGTGCTTGCGTTCCGACGAGGAGTTTCTGGGTCATGGCGATCCTTTACATTCAACCGGTGTGCACCGGCGGTCATTTCAAACAACAGCGATCATTCAAAGAACGAAGTCAATGAAGTAGAACAGCGAAATCAGATGCTGTATTCCGCAGGTCCGCGCACTGTGGCATAAGGCCCTGGCACGAACTGGTAGCCGCCACCACGGACGGTGGCGACGGTGTGTCGGGCGGAGCCTAGCTTCCGCCGCACCCTTCCAACATAAACGTCGATCGAGCGAAATGCCGCGCCGGGGAGGTCAAATGACTCCAGGAAGCGTTGCAATTCTTCACGTGCAATGGCCCGTGAGCAGTTCACCACGAGGTAGCGCAGCAGCTTGTATTCCATGCCAGTAAAGGAAACGGGCTCCCCATCCAGCAGGACTACTTCAGCGGCCAGGTCCACCGCAAGTTGGCTGCGGCGGCTGGCCAACGTTACGGGCTCGACGGCGGTGCTGCCGCCCGCTGAGGCGCCGTCGCCGCCGTCGGAAGCGGCTTCCGAACGCGCCTCCGCGAGGGCGTCCGCGAGTGTCACGGTCGCCGCCGACTTGGTACCGGCGTCGGCGGCTTCCTGCGGAGTGCCGCCCCAGGAAGTGTCGCCGACGCCGGAGTGCTCTGCCCCGGGGGCGGGCCAGATGCGGACTTCCGCTTCCGGGGCAAGTTTCATGGCACGGGCCAGCACAAGTCGTGCTGCCCGCTCCCAGATTTCAGGATCGATCTCGTCGCCCTCGGCAGGGTTGACCCAGAGCGCGAGGCCGTGAGCTGTCAGGCCGTTGCGATCGTTGAGGCTCCGAGGGTTCTGGCCGGGCCGCCGTGCGGAGGACCCGCGTGCTGCGGGTCCTCGCGACGGCGGTGGCCCGTAGGCATTGACTGCCATGACGGTAGGCCTAAACGTTGCCGCGGCGGAGCAGCTTGCCGCCGGGGTTCTGGCCGTCGATCGGGGTGCCGCGCAGGTAGGTGTTGCGGACGACGCCGGCCAGGGGACGGCCGTCGTACGGCGTGATCGGGTTCTTGTGCTTGAGCTTGGTGACGTCCACAACGAACGCTTCGTCCTGGGCGAAGATGGAGAAGTCGGCGTCGTAGCCAAGGGCCAGCTGGCCCTTGTTGTGCAGGCGGGCCAGGGCGGCGGGCTTCTCGGACATCCAGGCGACAACCTGTTCAAGGGAGATGCCGCGGTGGCGGGCTTCGGTCCAGATCAGGGACAGGCCCAGCTGCAGTGAGGAAACGCCGCCCCACGCCACAGCGAAGTCACCGTTCTCCAGGTCCTTGAGGTCCAGTGTGGAGGGCGAGTGGTCCGAGACGATGCAGTCGATGGTGCCATCCTGCAGGCCCTTCCAAAGGAGCTCGCGGTTGGAGGCTTCGCGGATGGGCGGGCAGCACTTGTAGGCCGTGGCGCCGTCGGGGATTTCTTCGGCCATGAGCGTCAGGTAGTGCGGGCACGTCTCAACGGTGAGGTTGACGCCGTCGCGCTTTGCCGAAGCGATCATGGGAAGCGCGTCGGAGGAGGAGAGGTGCAGGATGTGGGCGCGGGCGCCGGTCCAGCGGGCGCGTTCGATGACCTCGGCGATGGCCTTGTTCTCGGCGCCGCGGGGACGGGAGGCCAGGAAGGTCTCGTAGTGGTCGCCGCCCGGGTGCGGGGCACGGTCGATCGCGTGGGAGTCCTCGGCGTGCACGATCATGAGGGAGTCGAAGGACTTGAGCTCAGCCATGTCCTCTTCCATCTCGTCCGCGTCCAGGTGCGGGAACTCGTCCACGCCGGAGTGCAGGAGGAAGCACTTGAAGCCGAAAACGCCTTCGTCGTGCAGCGGACGGAGGTCGCCCTTGTTGCCCGGGATGGCACCGCCCCAGAATCCGACGTCCACGAAAGCCTGGTCCTTGGCGACGACGCGCTTCTGCTCCAGGCCGTCCACGGTGGTGGTGGGCGGGATGCTGTTCAGCGGCATGTCGATGATGGTGGTCACGCCACCGGCAGCTGCGGCACGGGTGGCGGAGGCGAAGCCTTCCCACTCGGTGCGGCCGGGCTCGTTGACGTGAACGTGGGTGTCCACCAGGCCGGGGATAAGGGTTTCGTCGTCTGCGAGTTCGATGACCTCATCGCCCGTCAGGCCGTTGCCCAGGGGTTCGATGGCCACGATGATGCCATCGCGGATGCCAACTTCGCGGGCTGCGATACCGGCGGTGGTCAGGATGCGCTGGCCCCGGATAACGAGGTCATAGGCGCCGATTGCTTCAGACATTGAGGTACTCCTTGTTTTCGGTCCGTTCCGCCAGGTACACGCCTATGTGCTTACCTAATTGTTCAAGCAACGGACCTGCTTCAGCGATACATTTTTGGACATCTTTTTCCAGATCGGTCAGTGCATGGACCGTATGGAAGCCGGCGTCCGTGAGTTGTTCCCGGCTCAGGGTACTCCGGCCGCACACGGCGATCACGGGAACCCCATTCCTCTGCGCTGCACGCGAGACGCCCATGGGGGTCTTGCCGAGCAGGCTTTGCTCGTCCAGGCTGCCCTCTCCGGTGATCACCAGATCGGCGCCCTTCAGGCGTTCTTCCAGTTCCGTGAATTCAAGCACGACGTCGATGCCCGGCCGCCGCTCTGCCTTCAGTGCCGCGATGGCAATGTAGCCAACGCCGCCTGCTGCTCCTGCGCCTTCTGCCTTGGCCGCGAATTTGGCATGTTGCCCGGTTGTGGCTGCAAGGACGTCGACGAAGTGGCTCAGTGCTGCATCCAGTTCGGTGACGTCGTCCGGCGTCGCGCCTTTTTGCGGACCGAAGATGGCTGGGGCTCCGCTGGCCCCCAGAAGGGGATTGTCGACGTCGGACGCCAACACGAACTCCGTGGCCTCAACGCGGACGTCGAAGTTGGAGAAGTCGATGCTGTCCACTTGGGCGAGGGCTGCGCCGCCGCCGGGGAGCTCGTTGCCGTTCTTGTCCAGGAAGACGGCACCGAGGCCCTGCAGGACTCCCGCGCCGGCGTCGGTGTTGGCGCTGCCGCCCACACCCAGGATGATCTTGCGGCAGCCGAGGTCCAGCGCGGCACGGATGAGTTCGCCCGTGCCGATGCTGTTGGCCTTCTTGGCCGTTTCGCTGCTGGGCCCGTCCGGGAGGAGGGCGAGACCGGAAGCTGCCGCCATTTCGATGACAGCTTCCTGGTCCTTGATGGCGAAGTCCGCTTTCACGGGTTCGCCCAGCGGGCCGGTGACGGTGGTGGTCCGGCGGGTGAAGCCGGAGCCGATGGCGGCGTCGATGGTTCCTTCGCCGCCGTCGGCCACCGGAATGCGTGTTGCTTCAAAACCCTTGGAGCCGAATCCCGCCAGCAGTCCTGTTGCCAGGTGCTTGGCGACGTCGGGCGCGGACAGCGAGCCCTTGAATTTGTCCGGGGCGATGACAACACGCATTCCGGTGCCTCCCTTCTTTTACTGTTACTTACGCTTTGGTCAGGATCGCGGTGGGTGCGTCCGCCGCAGACTCTGCCAACTCTTCGAACTCGTTCACGCCGTTGATCTCAACGCCCATGGAGATGTTGGTGATCTTTTCCAGGATCACTTCAACAACCACGGGAACCTTGAACTCGCCCATCAGTGCCTTGGCCTTATCGAAAGCGGCAGGCAGATCGTTCGGGTCCTCAACGCGGATGGCCTTGACGCCCAAGCCTTCGGCAACCTTGATGTGGTCCACGCCGTAGCCGTTTGTCTCCGGGCTGTTGATGTTTTCGAAAGCCAGGGAAACGTTCTGTTCCATGTTGAAGCCGCGCTGGCTCTGACGGATCAGGCCCAGGTAGCTGTTGTTCACCACAACGTGGATGTACGGCAGGTTGAACTGGGCGCCTACGGCCAGTTCCTCGATCATGAACTGGAAGTCGTAGTCACCGGACAGGGCAACAACGGTGGCGTCCGGGGTGCCCCTCACTACACCGAGTGCTGCCGGAGCGGTCCAACCCAGCGGGCCGGCCTGGCCCGCGTTGATCCACTTGCGGGCACCGAACACGTGCAGCATCTGTGCGCCGGCGATCTGCGACAGGCCAATGGTGGACACGTAGGTGGTGTCGCGGCCGAAGGCCTTGTTCATCTCCTGGTACACGCGCTGCGGCTTGATGGGCACGTTGTCGAAGTTGGTCTTGCGGTGCAGGGAGCCCTTGCGCTCCTGGCACTCGGCAACCCAACCCGAGTAGTCCGGCAGGGTCTTTGCTGCCTGGCGTTCGCGAGCCAGCTCCAACAGACCATCCAGCGCCGCACCGGCGTCGGACGCAATGCCCAAGTCCGGCGAGAAAACGCGACCGATCTGCGTCGGCTCGATGTCGATGTGCACGAACTTACGGCCAGCCGTGTAGGTGTCCAGGCCGCCGGTGTGGCGGTTGGCCCAACGGTTGCCGATGCCGATAACGAAGTCGCTCTGCAGGAACGTCTCGTTGCCGTAGCGGTGCGAGGTCTGCAGGCCAACCATGCCGGCCATCAGCTGGTGGTCATCCGGGATAGCGCCCCAGCCCATCAGAGTGGGGATAACAGGAACGTTCAAGATCTCGGCCAGCTCGACCAGCTGAGCGGAAGCGCCGGCGTTGATGATGCCGCCACCGGCAACGATCAGCGGGTGCTTGGCTGCGGTCAGCAGGTCCAGTGCCTTTTCCAGCTGCTTGCGGGAAGCCTTGGGCTTCTCGATGGGCAGGGGCTCGTAGGCGTCGATGTCGAACTCGATCTCGGCCATCTGGACGTCGATGGGCAGGTCCAACAGGACCGGGCCCGGACGACCCGAACGCATCAGCTGGAACGCCTTCTGGAAGGCGCCGGGAACCTGGCCCGGCTCCAGGATGGTCATGGCGAACTTGGTCAACGGCTTGGCGATGGACTCGATGTCCACGGCCTGGAAGTCTTCCTTGTGCAGCTTGGCAACGGGTGCTTGGCCGGTGATGCAGAGCATCGGGATGGAATCAGCCTGGGCTGCGTACAGGCCGGTGATCATGTCCGTGCCAGCGGGGCCCGACGTGCCGATGCAGATGCCGATGTTGCCATCAGCTGCGCGGCTGTAGCCGTCAGCCATGTGGCTGGCGCCTTCAACGTGGCGGGCCAGCGTGTGGCGGATACCGCCGTGGGCACGCATTGCTGAGTAGAAGGGGTTGATCGCTGCGCCGGGCAGACCGAAAGCTTCGGTTGCGCCTTCCTTTTCCAGGATGGCTACGGCCGCATCAACGGTGCGCATCTTTGCCATGGTGTACTCCTTGTTTTTTGCCCTTTCGGGCGAAGTCTGTGGTGTTTTTGGGTGTGGTGAGGGAGCCGCCGTCGTTTAAGTACGACGGCGGGTTCCCTACTTGTGTTGCTTGGTGCCTTTTGCCGGGGTGCTTACTTGCGGCCGCTGAGCTGGAGGACCTGCTTGAAGAGGCCCGAGTGGTCGAGGCCGCCGTCGCCCTGGTTGACGGTTGCGGCGACGAGCTGGGCGACGACTGCGCCGAGCGGGACAGCGACGTTGGCTTCGCGGGCTGCGGAGGTGACGATGCCGAGGTCCTTGTGGTGGAGGGCCAGGCGGAAGCCGGGGTCGAAGTTGCGGTCGAGCATCTTCTGACCCTTCTGGTCGAGGACCTTGGAGCCGGCCAAGCCGCCGCCGAGGACCTTTAGTGCTGCGTCGGTGTCTACGCCGTAGGCCTCAAGGAAGGCGATGGCCTCGCCGAGGACCTGAATGTTGACGGCTACGATCAGCTGGTTTGCAGCCTTGACGGTCTGGCCTGAGCCGGACGGGCCGACGTGGACGATGGTCTTGCCCACTGCGTTGAGGACATCCTGCGCTGCCTCGAAATCCTCCGCGGAGCCGCCGACCATGATGGACAGGACGGCGTCGATTGCGCCCTGCTCGCCACCGGATACGGGAGCGTCGAGCGGGCGGATGCCTGCTGCAACTGCATCTTCGGAGAGGCGCTTGGCGACGTCCGGGCGGATGCTGGATGCGTCGATCCAGATGGTGCCCTTCTTCGCGTTGGCGAAGACTCCATCCTTGCCGCTGACGACACCCTCAACATCGGGGGAGTCCGGGACCATGGTGATGACGACGTCGGCGTCCTTGACTGCGTCCGCGATGCTCGTGGCACCCTGGCCGCCTTCGGAGACGAGCTTGTCGATCTTGTCCTGGCTGCGGTTGAAACCGGTGACCGTGTGGCCGGCCTTGACGAGGTTGATGGCCATGGGGAGGCCCATGATTCCGAGTCCGATGACTGCAACGTTGCTCATTGTGGTTCTCTTTCTGAAAGTCTTTTTAGCTCAGGTGTGCTGTTTGGTGAGTCAGCCGCTGTGGCGGGTGCCGCCGTCGTTAGTTGGCGTTGGCGCGCTGGCGGATGGCCCAGCTGAAGGCCGATTCCTGCGGTTCCTTGTACTCGAGGCCGATGTAGCCGTCGTAGCCGAGTTCGCGGCTGCGGGCGATCCATTCGCCGAGGGGGAGCGTGCCGGTTCCGGGAGCGCCGCGGCCGGGGTTGTCGGCGATCTGGATGTGGCCGAAGTCCTTGGCGTGGTTCTCGATGACGGATTCGACGTCGTCGCCGTTGACTGCCAGGTGGTAGAAGTCGGCGAGGAGCTTGATGTTCTGTGCGCCGGATTCTGCCTTGACGCGGGCGATGACCTTGAGTGCGTCTTCGGCGGTGAGGAGCGGGTACTTGGGTGCGCCGCTGACCGGTTCGAGGAGGACGGTGCCGCCGATGCGGGCGACGCCTTCCGCTGCTGCAGCGAGGTTCTTTGCCGCGAGTTCGTCCTGCTCTTCAGGGGTGAACTCGTCCTGGCGGTTGCCATAGAGGGCGTTGAAGGCCTTGCAACCGAGGCGCTCACCGATGCCTGCTACGACGTCGATGTTGTCCTTGAACTCGGAGCAACGTCCCTTCCAGGACACCAGGCCGCGGTCGCCGCCGGGCATGTTGCCAGCGTTGAAGTTCAAGCCCGTGAGCTGAACGCCGGCGTCCTTGATGGCTGTTTCAAACTCTGTTGTCTCTTTGTCGGTGGGAACCGAAGTGGCGAAGGGCCACCAGAACTCGACGGCGTCAAAACCGGCTGCCTTCGCGGCGGCGGGGCGCTCGAGCAAGGGCAGCTCCGTCAGGAGGATGGAGCAGTTCACTGTGTACGTCATCGTAGGTCCTTCCGAGGAGGGGCTTGGATCTATCTTCCGTTGCTTGGCTATTGCCTTGGTGCTTGGCTTTGGTTTCCGCTTTGTGGAATTTAGATTCTGCTTTATGAAAAGTTTAGGGAAGGTGGGGGTGTGAGTCAAGGGGGTGGGTGGCGAGGTGGGGGTTTGGGATACCAGAGCCGTGTAGTGCCCAGGGCCGGTAGCCGCACTGCAGGCTCGCCTTCGCAACTAATTGTGCAAAGAGTCTTTGCTCGACTAGGGGTTGAATGTTCGGCGAAGACTGGGCGAGTACGGACTCCGTATACCTACTCCGCGCCAAGGTGGTCCGTAGGATTGGCGTTGTGTCAGAAACAACAACAGGCGGCCCACCGCGCTCACTGAGCGTCGGAGACATCGTCGTTGGTCCGAACGATCTTCTTGGCGAATGGGTGGCGGCCCAAATCACGAGTATCGATCCTGGTTGGAAAAGGTTGGTGTGCTCGACCTGAATTGGTCAGGTTCGCAACCGTTATCAACAGAGGACTTGGATGCCATTGAGCCGCTCGTATTGACGCACAATTCGTGGAATGGCCGGTTATCGCACGTCAACTGTGACTGGGTGCTTCCCCGGAGCTTTCGCGTCATCGGTAGCCTGCCACTGATCCATGACCAACCCTCGAACAGTTACACCAGCAGTTGGCGAGCGGGGTATCAGCTTGCCCTTCAACGTGCTTGGGACCGGGGTGAGCACGATTGGAAGGAACCAGGGAAACTCGAACTGACGCCAGGGGAATTGGATCATGCCCTAGTCGAAGGCGCACCTGTTCAAGATGGAGTGCGCAGCCTCAGAGTGACCGGCCTGTCCGAAGCAGACTGCCTGCGGATAGCATCGACTTTTCCCAACCTTAGGAGTCTAATTCTCGGCGGCAACCTCGGGCAGCTCAGGAACGCCGGAATGCTTAACCGGCTCGGCCGGCTCCGGGACCTACTTATCTCCGACCTATTCGGCATGACGAAGGCCGACTGTTTGCTTCCTATCGAAGTTCCCAACCTCGAGTATCTTTACCTAGACAGCGTCCCTCATGAGTACGCCTCTGCGATGCGGAGTCGTTGGCGGTCTGAGGCGGCAAACGGCACAAGCGTCAGCATCACCAAGGCACGCAAACCTGAATGGGTGCAAGAGAATCTTGAAAATCCGCTTCGTGACTGGGACGGACGCGAGCACATTAGTTCTGATCGGTTCAAGAAAGCTGTGACGCAATTCAAGAAAACACGAAGGGAGGTGCTCGCAGCGCGCTCAGTGAAGTCCGAAGAGCCCACCTTGGGACGAATGGAGGACGTTGGGCGTGATTACGCCAGCGCCTTCAATCGCCTCGACGGACGGTCCCCATTCATTGAGACAGAGGAGCGCGAGGAATTGTTCGCTGCGCTCGACAAGGTCATGGCTGAGTCTGAATTGGAGTTCGGTCGTTCCCTCGCGGCCGAGCGGCTGGCCCTTTTGTCGGGAGTAGAGGACGCACGGGACTGGTGAGCCTTGCCTTGGCCTGGGAATCGGCCCACGACGCACCTGCCGAAGAAACTCCACCCGCCAGCCCTGGTTACGAACTGTCGCACTAACCCATCTGATGGGGTGCCTCGGCTCCTACACGACATTAGCGATGATGAGTGATTCGAACATTTGCCTTATTCCGGTGCATTTTTGAGTGCCCAAAGGGCTACCGCTTGGGCAATAAGCCAGATATAAGTGAGCATGAGAAGAAATGCCGCTGACCAAGCCGTCAAGAGGGCGATCCTAAGCCAAATGGTTCTCACCTTGCGGCGTACGATTCCAATTACCGATTGTGAAAGCTTAACGAGAGGCCACATCAGGAGTGCGGCCACTCCGACGACTAGCAATGCCGAGATCATCTTTACAGGGCTAGGAAGTCCCAGAAGACCATTAGCTGCTAGGACCACGTAGCCAACCAGTATGACAATTAGCCCCGACAATGCACGCGCCGTAACTTCTCGCCAGAAGTTTTGATCTCTAAACCAGGCGGCTGGCCAGCGCCAGGGGCTTTGCTTCACCGGATACCGTTTGTTGTTCACACCTTGAGGTTAGACAGCACTCGACCTGTTCGGCGAGCAGGCTGAAGATGTCGGCACGAAAAGTCGACTACAGCTGCCATGCTTTCCTCAAACCCGCCGAGACGCGAAGAGATTTCCAAACCTCAGCACTCGGCCAGCCCTCTCAGTGCTTCTTTGCTGTGCGCCCTGCACGAATGATTGCACTTGAGCTGCCCGCCGATGTCAGGATTGGAAGGTGACCGAAGACCAAGTTTTCTACACGTTCCAGGCCCTCAAACGGGTGGACGACAACGAGCTTTCAGCGCGGCCAATCCGGCAGCTCTCCGAAGAAGAGTTCGGACAAACCTGGAACGCCATCGATTTGATTGAGAATTACCTGACAGGCTTTGATGCCTATATCTGGCGTGCGGTGGAGGATCTATTCAATACCACAGAGGAAGCTCGAAACCAGTACGCAGAAAAGGGCGGCATCCTAAGTCCCGGACCAATCGTCAGCGAGCTTGAACTTCGCATCATCAACGTATGTTCGACGGTAAAGATGTACGCTGAGCACGTTGAAGTGCGGCTAGGGCGACTCTACGGGAAAGAGTCGCCCGAACTGCGGGAAGT
Organism: Arthrobacter sp. fls2-241-R2A-172; assembly: GCF_030208885.1. Taxonomy (NCBI): domain Bacteria; kingdom Bacillati; phylum Actinomycetota; class Actinomycetes; order Micrococcales; family Micrococcaceae; genus Arthrobacter; species Arthrobacter sp. fls2-241-R2A-172. The sequence continues at coordinate 185,276 of NZ_JARVTB010000013.1, forward strand.
CTCGAGGCTGTTTTCCGCTCTCTATGATTCAAGCCTTCCCTACAGAGTCAGCAATCATCTGAGAAACGCGCTCGTCCATGGCTCCCCGGCTGAATTACTTGTTGCCACGTTTAATTCTCAACGCTCTGATTCGGGAGAAAGCATCGCAACGGTTGAAGTGCATCTGTCCAGGGAAGGTTTTCAGAAGCACGCGCAAAATGCGAAGGTGCGCGACGAGGTCGTCGCACTGCCGGAAGAGCTGGAACTACTGTCCACTGTTATTCAAGCGGCAAAGGGTGCAATGGCGCTCCACGAAGAGATCATGCACTTGCTAAGTCCCGGCGCCGTTCAAGCCGCGGATTGGTTGGCGAAGCTGTTCAAAGAAGCCTCCACAGTACTGGCCGAGGACGAATGGCCAGGATTCTTCGAGGTGCATCCAGAGGCTGCTGGAGGGTCCAAGATCCAGCCGCTTCCACTGCCTGAAAACGTGTCTAGGTTCATTCAGGATTACATTGATGGACCAATTTCGCGAGAGCCGGGTCCCTTGTAACCGCTGTAGTAGAAGGAGCCGGAAACAGGCGTGGATTCTAGGGATCGAAATTTCCGACCGCCAATATTCATGAAGCGGGAGGCGTGTCCGCAGCCTGGTTATCTAGCATCACATCAGTGATCGGACCTTCAGCACTTCCGGGATCTAGAGTTAGCGTTGGAACGTAGCTTGGGGTGTGTGCGTCGTCCCATTCGTAGGTAATTGTTTTAACCGTGTTGAGGTGACGGCCGACCAACATGGCCATTGTGTAGGGCCCGTGAAATGCCAAGTGAACCTCGGAGCGCCCGTTCTCTGCTGCGACCCGTTTAATGTGCTGCGCGATTGATGCGCTGAGCCGCCCCGCTTCGAGCGGATCGATTCTTGTGGTGGTGGATGACAGCATTACTGCTTTGGTGAAGGGCTGCGTCGAAGCGTTTATGAGTCGGTCGAAGGCGGTCCGGTCTGCGCCGGGTGTCAAAGTAACGAAAATTGCAACTTTCCGGGTGGCTTGCTCACGAGCTAGGACCAGCTCTTCGGTATTGATGACGTTGACCATCGGGTCATCGCTGTTGCTGTCGGACGACCAGGTTTCCCCTCGGGTATCTAAGGCCTCAACGGTTCCGAACTTGGTCTCCGGCAGTGCTGCCCCGAGCGCCAGTGCTATCGAAAGGTGTGCGCCGCCGAGGATCTGGATGCGGGGTGCCCGTGCTGCATAGACGGCGTCGCTGATGAGCGGAAGGGTCTTGCGAAGAAGGTGGAGTCCTTCCAGGCCGGGAAGGCGCCCTGCGGGTGAGGAGTTCAGGCGAATATGCAGGTCTTCAGCGTCAGCGTCTAGGGCAAATGGTGTCGGCCGAGTCTGTGTACGTATGGTGAACGCTCGCGCGTCTGCTCGAATCAGGCTCTTGCGCTGCTCCATTCGGTGCATGAGCAGGTCACGTGCGATTTCGAGTTCGCCTTCTGGATCGAGCATGTTACTTTGCTTCTTGTCGGCTAGAGCTCGCGTGGGCGTCAGTCGAAGGAGCCTGTCGGGGGCGTCGTAGTCGCATTTGGAGTCGCTTCCTGGTCGACCCACAGTGTTGGCGATACTGAGGCTGAAATTGGGATCTTCGTCGAGTTGCAGCAGGCGCGGGAGTTCGCGTTCCCGGACGATCTCGCTGTAAACGATGTCGGGTGTCACGACGAGTACTGCTGCCGACAGTCCTTGAGTCAAAGCAAGCTCGAGCCGGTCGGTTGTTGTACCGGCTCGAAGATCCCGGTAGTCACGCCAGACAACAAGGCCGGCTGCCCGGAGCAGATGTTCGAGGCGCTTGGCTTGGTCGGTCCCGTCTGTTTGACGGTAGGAGATGAAAACTGGCCCATCGCCGCGGACTGCGTTGGCAGGCAAGGGTCCGAGGGCCGAAAATCGAGACTCGGGCAATACCACTGGGACGCTTGAGTTGGTGACGGAGCGAAATCGCTGTCGTTGTGCCACAACCCCGTGGAACGGGGTTGTGTCTGATGTGGCATGGACGACGAGCGCCACTGGCCCGTTGCTTGTTTTGGCAATTGCTTGAATGGAGCCCAGATCTGTATGGCTGGGGCCCTGAGGGGCTGGATGGCTATGCCATTCGCCGACGTATCCCGTTGGATCGTCGGCCCGTCCGTCTAGAAACTCTTGGAGCAATGTGTTGGCAAGAATGTCGTCTCGAACATATTGACTTGTTGTCGCATGGGCGCTCCCGACAGCTAGAGCGTTCGTTACCACAACGGTGTTGGACTCACGGTAGCCGAGTAGGATGCCACCTGCTTCCTTGGGAAGGTTTTTGGCTGTTTCGGTTGCGATGACCTCATACGCTTGGTGTTGCAGTCGGATTTGCGTGAGTTGTCGAGTCATGTCTGCCTTTCGGAAACCGTTCTTAGGCTGCGCGTTTCTCCGGCCGGATGCAGCGGTTGTTGGGCCAGGAGGCCGATACTGTGACGCACTGCGGCCGCCGCAGCCTCCATGACCGCATGCGGGGGCGTGGGCGAGATCGGGCTGCCGCATCCGGCCTCGAAGAGCTCGGGCAGTGTCTGGCCTTCATCCCGTAGCGTCGAAAGGGGTGGTACGGGAGGAGTCCCGTTGAGCGTGGGAAGGATATCGACACGGAAAGCATTCCCGTCGTCCTGAAGAGCCACCGAAATAGTGTTGGCCCCGAGGGAATGTGCGGCTACCTTCAGCAACGCTGTCGTGCTGAAGTCGGCCGATGCGTTCACAACCAGATCATGGTCGCGGACGAGCCGGGCGACTTGCTCAGCTGTTGTTACATCCTTTTTCAGGACGGTTATGTCTTCTAGGCTGTGCTCGTATCTGGTGACTATGTAATCCCTCACGGCATCAACCTTCGGCAAACCTACTGATTCACGTCCGACGAGGTGACGAACAATGTTTCCAGGGAGAACGATATCCCCGTCTACTAGAGTCAATCGACCTACTCCAGCTCGAGCCAGCATGTCAGCAGTAAACGACCCGAGGGCGCCGACGCCAATGACGGCCACGCTTTTGCTGCTAAGCACGGTCTTCTGGAGCCCGGCCCTGGCGCCTCTGGCAGCAGCAGTGTTGGCTGCCGAGGTCAATCGTCTTGCCTCGATACCATTCGACGAAGGAAAGACTCTCAGCGCGATGACGCCATCGTGGTCTCCCCGCATGTACTTCAACAGCACAACCTGGATTTCGCCCCGAGTAATTCTGGCGTCGAGGTTTATCCCTGGCTGGATCCTCGCAGCGATGTCGGCCCAGGACCGGGGAGGCACGTCAACCGCGCCCAAATCAACCACGTAACCGCCGTAATCCTTGGTTGATTTTCTTGCCTTCCTTACTGGAGTGCCTTTGCCGGATCGCATGACGTTGTTCTTTTCCTGACGGAACCTGATGAACGTATTGCTGGCTGATGCTTGTTCGTCATAGAGATAGACCTGCTTGTCGGTCGACGGGAGGAAGTACCTGTCCAGGTCAAGGTCTGGGCGATCGTCTGGCCAACCTGCGGCGGCCTGTTCAATCCAGTCAGCAACATGTTCGAGGAAAGCAGGGGCCTCCGCCCACCAAAGATCCTCGTGGTCGTCTTCAGCGATCAAGCACAGGGATCCATCCAATTCGCGGTGCCAGGACCAGGGGACAGAGTCGCCCAGTGTCGGCCGGACCTTCGGTGGTTTGAAGGGAAATCGTTCTGGCAGTTGCACACTGACCTCTACCTGGTTGTCAGCCTCACCGAGCACCCCCTTCCACCCGTTCTCTGCTTCGACGAAACCGGAGCGGAGAATTCCTTCTTCAAAGTGCTGTTGGGTGTAGGCCACGTACTCGGCAAAGTCGTCCAGGTTCACCCAAAGGTCCTCTGTCCGGCGGGGACGGTTCGGGCGCCGGCTGAGATGATCGTTGAACGTTTGGTGCCGTCGTCGTTGAACCCCGGTGGCATCGGGAAAACGGTGTTGTTGTCCCCATTCTTACCGAGTAGCTTGCGGAACTTCGTTGCTGCTTCCCCTTCGTCTTCGTCATCGAGGGCAGCGAGTGCCGTCGCTGCGGCATCGGTGAAACGTGTCGCCGCCCGGTTGAGTTCTTCTTCCGAGGCGCGGATGCGGATGCTCTGGCCGTATACCGTCGGATCGGCTACTGGGATTCCCAGCAGTACAAAGTTGCTGATGATCTTGGAGACCTCGCTAAGGGCAGAAACATAGTACTCAGCGTGATCGTTGCCCTTGACCATGCCAGAGCTGAAAGCCTGATAAGTAGCCATCTCTATGAAGAACCCGCCTGGTTTCGCATGGCCCAACAAAGCTCGGCGTGTTTGGCGGAGGAGCTTCACGGTAGGGACGTAGAAGCTTTCGTGGCGTGTATTCATTTCACTGGAGAGGGCTGTAAGTGCCTCGGGGTTGGTCTGAACCCACTTGTTTTCAGTCCCTTTTTGCGGGATCTCCCACGTTTTACCGTCCCAGTGGGGCCTCGCGGGAACGGCGTCCACGTACAGGTCGTAGTCCGGAAAGGAGACTTGCAGGCTTCGATCTTGCCGCTTTGTACGGCGGTGTCCGTCTTCGTCGCTACCAAACTCCTTGTGCAGGACTGTGAAGAACCGGTCCAAGATGTCCTTGGAGGTGACATCACTCGGAAGTTCGGGGAGCCGGACGAACACGTCAACGTCCTTTACTCGCTTGATGGATACGCTTCGCTTGTATGAGCCAATGAGCACTGGGTCGACACCATATTCGATAAGTTTCGAGTCGGCTTCAAGGGCTTGTCGAACGAGTTGGTGGGCTTCAGGAGCGTTTGCTTTGTCCGCGCCGGGCTCGATGGAGCCTAGGGCGTCTTTGAACTGCTGTTTGAGATGAGCCATGGCCCCTCCGATCTCGTGGGTATCAACATTGTCGAACTCTGGATATCAAGGCCGCATCCCAGTCGAACACTACATATAGTAGCTAAGGTGACTGGTAACCACAACATAATGTATTACATTGATGTCATTCTCCGGTTTACTGAGTATTGCAAGTCTTTCTCAATTGCGTCTCTGGTAATGCTCAAGATTGGCTCAAGATGAGCAAGGTTCGCTTATGAAGTGCAGATCCTCGAGGACTTACCGCCCGGGGCAGTCGGCGTCTCGAGGACTTTGCGATCATTGGCTGAATCTGCGCTCTACTGCATCAGGAGGCCGTAGTGTGCGGACACGCGGGCGTCGTCACTGCTTCGCGCTTTGTCTCGGCATCCCAGCGTTTCCTGGCTCCTTGGCGGGTGAAGCCATAGGCCCTGCCGATCTTGTCCCATGAAAGGTCCTCGGAGCGAGCTGCGGCCACGGCCGCGTCGAGCTGGGCCCCGATTGTCTGAGCTGTTCGCCCAGTGCGCTGATGGTGTGGAGGTGCAAGTCGGGGGCAATGTGGGAACGTTACGGGTCCAGGAACAGAGGTTCGAGATCTTCCCGGTCGCTGACGTAGGCGGCGTCATCGCTGGACGGATCTCCGGCGTAGATGCGGTGGCGGCTAGGGTCTTCATCGGCGGGATAGCAGACACGGGTCCACAGCTGGTCCATGATGACGTGCTTCCTGAAGATTCGCAGCTGCAGGTGACTTTCCAGCCGACGACCTGGGATGGCGGCTGCAACAGCGATACCACCGATGCTGTTGGATCCGCTCGAAATGATTCTCCGAATTGTAACGGTAGAACGTTGTTCACACCAAGGGAAACGAGGGGTTCTTCCGCACGGTCTGCGATGTTGAAGTTCCATGCTGTGATTAGGATCCAGCATGGGGAATATTGAAAGCCGAGCCATATCCTTCGGGAAGTCATTGGAGGCCGCCGGATACAGCGTAGTTTGGAAGCCTAAGAAGGCTTTCGTCCCATGGGCGACTATCGAAGCGCTTCCCGCGACTGCCGCGACCATGCTGTTGGGCATTTTCCGAGAATTGGGCGGCATGCCGGCCTGCCAGACAGCACTCGCGCCCCGCGGCTGGGACATGCAGGCTGACCAAATACTCATCGAGTTTGACGAGGACCTGCATTTCAACAGGTACCGGTCCCTTTCACTTGCCACACCGTGGGCCCCCGACTTGCCTTGGTCCACTTTGTACGGCGACTACGCCATGGGGATGGAAGGTTTGTGCATGAAGGCAGGCAGACACGGCGGGAAATGGGCCAACTTCTCCTCTGACCGCATGTTCGGAGGCTCCGATGAAAAAGGGGGCCTCGAACCTCTGGGCGCTTCCCGCTGGAAACAGCGGGCCCTTTACGACGCAGTCAAGGATGCTTACGCCCTGTACTCGCCAATGGTGTCACTGGCCCGGGTGTCGATCCACGATCAAATCGGCGGCAAGAACGTAAACCAAGCGACGAAGAAAGGTATTCTTCTGGAGCCGGAAGCACTGAGGGCCTTCCTCACAGCCAGGACCGTTCCCTTGGAACGCGATGCGGCGGGACAATGTCAGGGAAAGTCCGGGGAATACCACCGTTCAAGAGATATCTACTCATTGCGGCGTAGTCAGCAAGAGAAGTCATGACTTATCCTTTCGCTGGTCTGGTTGGTCAACCCCTGAGGGCTTTCTGAGGTTCTCAAGGCTTCTATTCACCGCGTCCCATGTAGACAGCATCTGAAGGGTTATCGACACATCGGCATCGAAAATCGAAGGATCTCTTCCACGCACCCTGGTCCCTGACACGAAGCAGGACTGCAACGGGTTCGCTGCTAACTTGAACGCATGCTTCCTGCTGACATCATCATCAACAACATCCAGCCCACGCCGTTCGGATGGTTCCCACCCACCATCGCAGGAGTCACAGCCCTGGGTGTTGCCTGGCTAGCTGCATGGTCGCTGAAAAAGTCAGACGAGCGCAAGAAGGCTCAGGAGGACAGGCGGCGATGGGATGAGGAACTGGTCAAGGCAGTTGTTGCCATGCTTGTTATCACTGACGACGTTGCCGCCACCGAGAAAGAGGTCCGCAAGAAGAAGAAGACCATTTTTGCCGGAGACCTGCCAGGAGAATTGAACCGGCTTCTCATACAGATTCGCCTTCTCACCAATGAGCACCTTGCCGACCAAGCCCAGCATGTCGTGACGCACTTCCTGACCGAACGCATTGCTATGAACAAGTTGCTGACCACGGCAGTCGCTGAGGGTAATAAGCTTGATGACATAGCGGAGCTACCGGGATACGACTTCGGGAGCACCATCAGCGAGAGCTACCACGAATCCCGCCGCTACTTCCTCAACTTGTTCCACCAACTCCTGGTATCTACCGAAGTCCAAAAGTTCACCGCTCAGAGCTCAGTCAACTGGAAAGCAATGGTGAAGCTCGTGGATGAGGCTGAGAACGAGATGAAAAGGCAGGAAGAGGAACCGAAACACCGGAAGCCCGATGAGCCTATTCCTGCCACAGCGGTTCGGGGTCGAATCAACTAGCCAAAGGTGTCGGCAGGGCAATCACTTTTACGTTTGTAGACACCTGTCGACATCACCACTTCCTTCCGCCGTCTGCTCTGCCCACCACCCAGGATTGGTCCTCGGCTGCCACTGGTGTTCGGTGAGCCAATCTGCGAACGAACAGGACAGGATGACATTCTAGCAATTCCCTAACCTCCGCATCGAGGTAGAGGTTGCCGGCCAGGAGTTCCACAAGATACAGGTCATGATCCATGGCTTTTCTGCATGGGAGGAACCCGCTTACCGCTTCAGCGATATGCCGCCGTTCTTCAAGCGTTCCGATGTCATCGGTCAGCAGAGGCAGTGTCAAGTGCGCTCCTGGCCTTGGGGTTGGACGAGCACCAGTTCATCTTCGACCGTGGCCGGGCCCATCCTCTCCAGGCGTCGTGTCAAAGGATCCTTTGACACGACGCCTCTCTTAAGGCCATGGTGAATCGGTATGCCTCCGTAGGAAGGTTGTGCTACGTCCAAGCGAACTGTCTCATTTTGATTTTCTCAATTTGGATGAGTTCACGCCTTTAACGAGACTTGGGGGCATGTGCACTCGTGATGATGCCTGTGGTGGCGCTCGCCCCGCGCCAATGAACAAGTCGATACCCCAATGCCGCTTTCGGTAATAGCTCCAGGGGTCGAACTTCGATTGACCGTCAGTCCAGCTCGAGCGGCGCTCCTCCGACTAAGCTGATGAGCGCCGCTGGGCATGCCACGGCAATTGCGCAGAAGCCGCAGAGCTGCTCGCGGAAGGACAAACGAATGGCACGAGCGACAGTTCAGGACGTCGCTAGGACGGCGGGTGTGTCCGTAGGGACGGTGTCGCGCGTCTTGAACGGGAGCCCGGCTGTCAGCGAGGCGGCCAAGGAGAAGGTCAACGCCGCCATCCGGGAGCTCAGCTATCGTCCTCTCGCTTCGGCGAGGGATCTCCGAAGAGACCGGACGATGCGTGTGTTGGCCCTCGCCAAGAACCTGGACTCCTTGGTCATCAGTGAAGTGTTCCGAGGTGTAGGAGACGCTGCGGCAGACAACGGCTACGTCAGCCTCATCGCGGCCACCGACGGGGACTTGGATCGAGAACAGCAGCTGGTGGACATGCTGCGCAACGGCTCCGTGGATGGCCTGGTGATTTTCTCGCCCACTATGGCGGATGACGACGTGAACACGGTCGCCGAGCAAATGAGCGTGGTCCAGGTCTGTGAAATCGTCGACGCCGAGGCTGCCTTCGGAGTGTCCATCGATGACCGCCAGGCCGCCTACGACATCACCAAGCACCTGATCGACACAGGCGCCAAGAAGCTGGCCATGATCGCCCACAGGGGCGCCCGCTCGGGCCGGCTCCGTGAAGAAGGATTCCGCCAGGCACTCACGGAAGCGGGTCTTGAACCAGACCAGATCCTGTTCGGTGAAGGCAATTTCGGCTTCCACTCCGGCCGCACCCTGGCAAAGAAACTGCTCGAAGCAAAAGAGCTCCCGGACGCCGTTTTCTGCGGGACCGACGTAGTCGCAGCCGGCTGCGTTCGAGAACTCACCGACGCCGGCCTCCGTGTTCCACAAGACATCGCCGTCGCAGGCTTTGATGACTCGGTTCAGGCGGAAATGTGCGTCCCGGAGCTGACCACAGTCCGCCAGCCAGCCTACGAAATGGGCCGCGTAGCTTTCGCCGAACTACTGGAGCGAATGACCGTCGAGGGCTCGCATCGCAAGGGAAGAACCTTCCTCCCGCACGAACTCGTCATCCGGGACTCCACCAAATAAAGAGGGTTGACAGCTCTCAGTGGTCCCTGTCACACTACTTTGGAATCGATTCCACGGCCGCAAGGCCGATTCTTTTGGACACATTTGGAATCGATTCCATGGATCACAAGAATCACCGGCAAAGAAGCCACCCTCAGCACGCGGGACAGCCAAAACGCGCACTGAACGCCACCCACCCACAGCCACCAAAGGAGCCACTTGTGGACTTGAACCGACCTGCTCTCCCGCTCCAGAACAAAGCCACAAACCGAAAAGCACTGGCCGCGACCGCAATAGCAGCGGCCCTCCTCCTCAGTGCGTGCGGCGGGGGAGCAGCACCCCAAGGTGCGGAACAAGCGGCAGCTGCCGACCCGGCGTCGGGCGCTAATGCCAGCGGCGCCGTGAATATCTGCGGCGTCAAGGACGCGAGCGGCATCTACAAGGGCACGGCAGAGGCGTTCACCAAGGCGAACGGCAAGGTCGCGGCCAAGTACACCGAGATCGGCGCCACCACGGATGAGGCCCGCACGCAGATCGTGCAGCGGCTCGAGGGTAAGTCCACTGAGTGCGACCTCTTTGTCACAGACGTCATCTGGACCTCCGAGTTCGCCTCCCAGGGCTGGCTGCTGGACCAGACCAAGTTGGTTGAGGCCAACAAGGACCGGCTCATTCCCTCCACTGTGGAAACCACCAAGTACCAGGACAAGTACTGGGGCTCACCGTTCTTCACCAACGCCGGATTGATCTATTACCAGAAGGACAAGGTGGCCAAGCCCGAGTCCTGGCAGCAGCTCTACGCGGAAGCCGCCAAGGCTCCCGGCAACGGGTACGTCTACCAGGGCAAGCAGTACGAGGGCCTCACGGTGAACTTCCTCGAAATGCTCTACAGCGCAGGCGGCGAGGTCCTCAACGACCAAGGCGACGTCAAGATCGACTCCAAGGAGACCCGCGACGTCCTCAACTTCATGAGCGACGGCCTCAAGAACGGCTCAGCAGACCGCGCCGTCCTCACCTACAACGAGGACCCGGCCCGACTCGCCTACGAGTCCGGCGACTTCGGATATCAGCGCAACTGGCCGCACGTGTACCGGCTGCTCAACGCGACACCGCTGGCGTCCAGCTTCGGCGTCGCGCCGCTTCCGGCATGGGAAGGCGGCAAGGCCTCCGGCGTGCTCGGCGGCTGGAACCTGGCAATCTCGGCCCACTCCACCAACCAGGCCGGGGCTGTCGCGTTCATCGACTTCGCCACCACCCCGGACTGGCAGAAGCACGTGGCCATGGACTACTCCCAGGCCCCGGTCAACGAAGCTGCCTACTCTGACCCGGCGGTTCTGCAGAAGATGCCGTTCGCCACCGAACTCCTCGCCTCGGTGAAGGGTGCCAAGCCGCGCCCCATCTCGCCGGTCTACCCGCAGATCTCGCAGGCGATCTACAAGAACGTCTACGCCGTCCTCTCCGGCACCGCCTCCACCGAAGAAGCCGTGAAGAAGATGGCTGACGAAATCACCACCGCCAAGGCGAGCTTCTAAGTCATGGCCATCAGAACAATCCCGCCAAGCCGCGGCCCAGCGAAGACAAGCGGCCGCGACCGCGCCGAACGCAAGCTCGCGTCCCGCATGACCGCCCCGTCGCTGGTCATCATGGCGCTGGTTGCTGCGGTCCCCATCGGCTACGCGATCTGGCTCTCGCTGAACCAGTACAGCGTCCGAACCGCCGGCCTGTCCCGTTTTGTCGGCCTGGAAAACTACATCAATGCCCTCGCAAGCCGAGAGTGGTGGGCAGCGTTCGGCCAGACGTTCCTCTTCGCAGGACTCTCCGTGAGCCTGGAACTGGTCCTCGGTACGGCCATGGCGCTCCTGCTCAACCTCGCGTTCAAGGGCCGCGCCGTCCTGCGCACTGTGGTGCTGCTGCCGTACGCGATCATCACCGTGGTCAGCGCCATCACCTGGCAAACGATGTTCCAGCCCAACATGGGCCTGGTCACCAACGTCCTCTCCGCACTGGGGCTGCCGGGCGGCGACGTCGTCTGGCTCGGTGAGCACGGCTACGCGATGGCCGTGATCGTCATGGCCGACGTCTGGAAGACCACCCCCTTCGCGGCGCTCATCATCCTGGCCGGCCTGCAGGTCATCTCCGCCGAAACGTACGAGGCCGCGGAACTCGACGGCGCCAGCAAATGGCAGACCTTCGTGAACATCACCCTGCCGCTGTTGCGTCCGGCAATCGTCCTGGCCGCGATCTTCCGCACCATGGACGCCCTCCGCGTCTTCGACCTGCCGTTCGTCCTCACCCGCGGCGCCAACGGCACCGAATCCATGTCCATGCTCGCCTACACACAACTGCGCGAAAACCGGCTGGTGGGCGAAGGATCGGCGCTGTCCATCCTGACCTTCCTCACCGTCATGGTGGTCTCGGTCATCTACGTCCGCTTCGCCGGCGGCAACATCCGCGACGTCGCGAAGGAGGAACAATGAGCACACTGACCGCTGAACGCCCGACGGCGGAACTCACCACCGGGCGCAAGGCACCGAAGCGTCGCTTGCGTGGGGAATCGAAGCTGCACCCCTTGGTTTGGGTATTTGTGGTGGCCGTCATGGCTTTCTCGCTCATCCCTTTCTACTGGCTGGTCAACACCTCCCTTAAGAAGGGCGCGAGCCTGTCACAAGGCGAGCTCTTCCCGAGCCAACCGACCCTCGAGAACTATCTGGTGGTCTTCCAGAACCCCGAGTTCCTCCTGGCCCTGCGCAACTCGGTGATTATCGCCGTCGTGACTACAACGGTGGCGCTGGTGTTCGCGTCCTTTGCCGCCTATGCGCTGGCCCGGTTGAAGATGCGCCGCAAGGCGATGATCCTGACGCTGATCCTCTCGGTCACCACGTTCCCGGCTATTGCCATCGCGGCCCCAATGTTCTCCATCTGGCGCGAGATCGGGCTGTACGACACTCTGCTGGGCCTCATCATCCCGAAGCTGACGTTTGCGTTGCCGCTGGCGATCTACACGCTGACGTCCTTCTTCAAGGAGATTCCGCGTGAGCTCGAGGAATCCGCGTACATGGATGGCGCCACGCCGTTCACCGCGTTCCGCAAGGTCATCCTGCCGCTGGCGGTCCCCGGCTTGGCGACGACGGCGATCCTGGTGTTCATCTCGGTCTGGAACGAATTCCTCCTGGCCGTCACCCTGACCACCTCGCCCGAAGCCCGGCCCGTGCCTGTCGCGATCGCGTTTTTCAGCGGCACCAGCGAGTTCGACCAACCCCTCGGCACCATCAGCGCCGCGTCGGTGATCATCACTGTCCCGCTCGTGATCCTCGTGCTGCTGTGCCAGAAGCGCATCGTTTCCGGCATGACGGCCGGCGCGGTCAAGGGCTAACCCCGTCACAAAATCCAAGAACCACCCACTGACTCCTAGAAACCCGGAAAGAACAGGAACAACGTGAGCATTCAGCAGCAGGCCCCGTCCACAACCCTCAAAGTGGGAGTTGTGGGCATCGGTTGGGCCGGCCAGCAGCACCTCAAGGCGTACAGCAATATCGACGGCGTCGAGATCGTCGCCGTCGCCGGTATGGAAGCTGACCTTCTTGCCCAGCTGAAGGAGGAGTACAGCATTCCCCACGCCTTCGCCCGATGGGAAGACATGATCGAGCTCGAAGGCCTCGACGCCGTCAGCGTCGCCGTGCCAACGTTCCTGCACGCCCCTATCGCGATTGCTTCGCTCGAGCGGGGACTGCACGTGCTGAGCGAAAAGCCGTTGGCGCGCAACGCCGTCGAGGGTCAACAGATGGTGGACGCCGCCCGCAAGGCTGGCCGTGTTCTGGACGTCGCGTTCAACCACCGCCGCCGCGGCGACATCCAGGCACTCAAGGAAGTAATCGACGCCGGCACGCTGGGTCGCCCGTACTACGCCAAGGCATCGTGGCTCCGACGCCAAGGAATTCCGATGTTGGGCAGCTGGTTCACCAACCCGGAACTCGCCGGTGGCGGTCCGCTTGCTGACATTGGCGTGCACGTCCTGGACTACTCGCTGCACCTCCTCGGCGAGCCCAAGGTGCTGGCCGTCTCGGCGTCGACCCATTCCGAACTCGGTCCGCGCGGACTCGGCGGCAACACCCGGTACACGGCGTCGAACTCCAGTCATAAGTTTGAAGTGGAAGATTTCGCCTCCGCGTTCATCCGGCTGGAAGGCGGCGGGACCCTGATCCTGGAAGCGGGATGGGCCACGTACCGCGACGAGCGGGACCTGATGGACTTCACCGTTTACGGGACCGACGGCGGAGCGGACTTGCGCTCGGTCGGCGCCTCCGAGAACCCGGTCGCGGACGTCCACGTCTTCACCGAGAAGGACGGCGAAAACGCCGACTTCGAAGTGGTGGCCGAACCCGGCAGAGCCCACCAGGCCGTCGTCGACGACTTCATCGCTGCCGTGCGCGGTGGCGAAACTGTATGGGGAAGCCATGACGGCTCGCTCGCCCTCAGCCGTGCCCTGGTGCTCGATGCCTGCTACAAATCCGCCCTCGAACAACGTGAAGTGGTGCTCTGAAATGTCTGATGCGAAATTGAAGATTGTCGTCTGGAACGAGGCCGTGCACGAGGCCCGTAACGAGCCCGCAACCATCGGCGAGATGTACCCCGAAGGGATCCACGGCGCCATCGCCGCCGGGCTCCGCGGCTTCTACCCGGACTCCGAAATCTCGACGGCGACACTCGCCGATCCCGAGCACGGACTTTCTGAAGAGGTGCTGGAGCAGACCGACGTGCTGCTGTGGTGGGGACACATAGCGCATGGGGAAGTTGCTGAAGAAGTGGTGGAGCGCGTGCAGCGCCACGTCTTGGGTGGCATGGGACTCGTGGTGCTCCATTCCGGGCACTTCGCCAAGATCTTCACCCGGCTGCTGGGGACCACCTGCTCGCTGAAGTGGCGCAACGAGGGCGAACGCGAGCTCGTGTGGACGGTCAAGCCGTCACACCCCATCGCAGCCGGCATTGAGAGCCCCATCGTGATTCCGCAGCAGGAAATGTACGGCGAACTGTTCGACATTCCCGAGCCCGATGACCTGATCTTCATCAGTTCGTTTACCGGGGGAGAGGTGTTCCGCTCCGGCGTGACGTTCTCGCGCGGCAAGGGCCGGATCTTCTACTTCAGCCCCGGCGACCAGGAATACCCGGTGTACCACCAGCCGCAGATCCAGAAGGTCATAGCCAACGGTGTTGGCTGGGTGGCGCAACCTGGCATGTTCCGGGAGGCGCCGGAGGTTTCCAACCCCTCGCGGGGCTGGTTCGAGGCTTAAAGACGATGAACACTCCTCTTCCTAGTGGCCGTCCGTTGGGCGTGGCTGTCATCGGTTACGCCTTCATGGGGAAGGCCCACTCGAACGCGTGGCGGAACGTGGCCAGCTTCTTCGACGTCCCGGCCGTCGAACAGAAAGTGCTGGTGGGCCGGGACGCCGGCCTGGTGGCCGAGGCCGCTGCCAAGTATGGCTGGGCCGAGTCAGCCACGGACTGGCGTTCCGTGATTGCGCGGGACGACATCGACATTGTGGACATCTGCGCACCGGGCTGGATGCACGCGGAGATCGCTCTGGAAGCCCTGGCTGCCGGGAAGCATGTGCTCGTTGAGAAACCGCTGGCCAACACTCTGGAAGAGGCCGAGGCAATGGCGGAAGCAGCAGCGTCGGCGCGGGGCCGGGGTGTGCAATCGATGATCGGCTTCAACTACCGCCGCGTTCCTGCACTTGCATTGGCCCGCGAACTGATTGCCGAAGGACGTCTCGGAACCGTGCGGCACGTCCGTGCCGCCTACCTGCAGGACTGGCTTTCCGACGTCGAAACCCCCATGAGCTGGCGGCTCCGCAAGGAGACGGCCGGCTCCGGAGCGCTGGGCGATATCGCCTCCCACGCCATCGACCAGGTCCAGCACCTCACCGGGCAGACCGTCACTGAAGTGACGGGGACGCTGCGGACCTTTGTGGCCGAACGCTCCGGTGCCGCTGGGCTGGAGAAAGTGACAGTCGACGACGCCGCGTGGGCCACCTTGGGCCTGACCGGCGGCCTCAGCGCGTCGGTAGAAGCGTCACGAGTGGCTACCGGACAGAAGAACTCGTTGAAGATTGAAATCTACGGCTCATTGGGGTCGTTGACGTTCGATCTGGAGAACCTGAACGAACTCGGCTTTCTGGATGCCACACTCCCCGTGCGGGAGCAAGGGTTTCGGCGGATCCTGGTGAATGAGCCCGAACACCCGTACGTCGATGCGTGGTGGCCACAGGGGCACGTCATCGGTTGGGAGCACACGTTCACGCACCAGGTCCGCGACTTCCTCCTTGCCGTTCGCGACGGAAGCCAGCCGTCGCCGTCGTTCGATGACGGGCTGCAGATCCAGCGGGTGCTGGCCGCCGTCGAAGAGTCGGCGCGGAACAGGAGCACCGTGACTGAGGTTCCTGAACGGGTTGCCGTCAGTTAGCCGGAACTACGTTGGCTTCCGCGTGGATAAGAGCGAGTCCATCACGGTAGGAGGTGACTGCGAACTCCGGGAAGCGCGTTGTGAACTTCGTCGAGTCAAAACGGTTGTCGTGATCGTACCGCGGCAGAAGCTCCCTGAGCTCCCGTACCTGCGGCGAGAACAGCCCGGCTGCGCTGAGGACCCATCGGGGAACGACGGTGTAGCCGGGTCCCTGGCCGAATTCTTTGGCGGCCATGGTGGCGAATTCCCGGTAGGTCGGCCGCTCTTCAGCCACCGGAAGGTGCCACGTCTGCCCATAGGCGTCCGGCGTATTGCCCAGAAGCGCAAGGGCACGGCTCGCGTCCGGGGTCCAGATGAGCGTGCGCACTCGGTCGGCCCGCACCGGGACGCGGGGCTTCTTGCCCGACTTGAGAGGGTCAATGATCAGGGTGTTGGTGAAGCTCTGCGTCCGGCCGGGCCCGTAGAACTCGGGAGCGCGGGCGATGAGGACGGGAATGTCACCCCGGACCATCTCCTCAAGCACCATGGACGCCATTGCCTCGCGGACCTTGCCTTTCCGTCCGTTGGGAGCGAAGGGGGTCTCTTCGGTCTGGACGCGGTCGTCCTGGGGATACATGTAGGTGTTGTCGAAATAGACGAACTTGGCGCCGGCTGTCCGAGCCGCATCTAGCGCATTCTGGAGCATCGTAGGGAACTGCGCCTCCCATAGTTCGGTGTTCGCCGGCAGCCCCGCTGTGAAATAGACGACGTCGCTGCCCTCCACGGCCGCGGCGGTCTGCCCTGCGTCGAGAAGGTCCGCACGCATGACGACGTCGGACTCGCTCACCTTGCGTGGGTTGCGGCTCACCAGCCGCAGGTCCTCGGTGTAGGCGCGGTGTAGCTCGCGGGCGAGTTCCACGGCGATCTGGCCGTTCGCGCCCAGAATGGTCTGCATTTCAACCTCCGCTGATGGGATGACATGGGAATCGCAATGCGGTATGTTTGCACTGCTTACATCAGCGTAGGAGGCAAAGTTAGCAGTGTCAACATCGACTAAGAACTACCATCATGGTGACCTTCGAGCCGCCTTGCTGGCAGCTGCGATCGAGAGTCTCGAAGCGGGTGAGCCATTCTCCCTGCGGGGTGTCGCCCGCCGCGCAGGAGTGTCGCCCACCGCGCCGTACCGGCATTTCGCGGACCGCGAAGCGCTCGACAGTGCGGTTGCGGTTGAGGGTTTCAGGGATCTTCGAGCGGGCCTCGAGGCTGCGTTGGCTGTCTTGGCGGATCCCGCGGAGCCTGAGGGTGTGATCACGGCACTCGGAGTCGCCTATGTTGGCTTCGCGTTGAGGCGGCCGGCCGTGTTCCGGTTGATGTTCGGCAACGAATGCGATGAGGAGGACAGTGAACGCGTGCTGGCCTCGGAGCAGCTCCACGGGATGTTGAACCAAGCGATCGAGCGCCTTTTCCCGAGTGCCAACAACTCCAACTTGTCCATCGCGCTGTGGAGCATGGCGCACGGCCTGGCGTTCCTCCATCTCGACGGCAAGTTACGGCCTCAAACCAGCGACGACGTTGCAGTTCGCGTGAAGTCGGCGGTTGGGGCGATCTTCGCGCTCAATGCCAACACTGCCGTAGCTAGTCCCGATCCCGTCACACCTCCAGGAGAACGAGCATGACAAAACGCATCCTTCACGTCGTCACCAATGTCAGCCACTACGAGGATCCTTCACACCAGACCGGCCTGTGGCTGTCCGAACTGGTTCACGCCTGGGAGGTCTTCGAGGCGCACGGTTTCGAACAGGACATTGTCAGCCCCCAAGGCGGAGCTGCACCTTTGGAACCACGTTCACTGAAGTTCCCCAGCTACGACAAGGCGGCCAAATCGTGGCACAACGACCCGGCACGGATGGCCCTTCTTGAAAACACCGCCAGTCCGGCGAGCATCAACGCGGCCGACTACGATGCCATCTACTTCACCGGCGGCCATGCGGTGATGTACGACTTCCCTGACAGCGAAGGGTTGCAGCGGATCACCCGCGAGATCTGGGAACGGGGCGGCATCGTATCCTCGGTCTGCCACGGGTATTGCGGCCTGCTCAACACCAGGCTTTCGGACGGCAGCCTCCTGGTTGAGGGCCGCAAGGTGACTGGCTTCGCGTGGCAGGAAGAAGTGCTGGCTCGGGTCGACAAGCTGGTGCCGTACAACGCTGAGGAGGAGATGAAGAGTCGCGGAGCACTCTATGAGAAGGCCCTGCTCCCGTTCGTCTCCTACGCCATCGCGGACGGCAAGTTGGTTACCGGCCAGAACCCGGGATCAGCCAAGGCGACTGCGACGAAGGTCGCGGCACTGCTCTAAAGCGTCTGGCGGGGACACCGCGAAAGGCGAGTGCCGGCGTCGTGGGTTAATCCCCAGAGCGCAGGGGCCGCGACCTTCGGTGGTCACGGCCCCTGCGCGTGCAGGACTGCTATTTGATCAGTGCTGCGGCCTGCTCCATGAGGTCGCTGGCCGTGGCAACGCCGTTGGCATCAGCGCCCTTGCCGGACGCCGTAGCGGAGATCAGCACGCCCTCCTTGATGGCGTAAGCCATGTAGGTGGTTTGTGCCGCGCCGCTGGCTGTGGACATTTCGGTCTTGTAGGCCACAGTTCCGGGGACCGTGTTGATGCCGTCGAACTTTGCAGTGGAGACGTTCATCGATTGACCGGACATAGACAGCGTCATCTTCGAGCACTTCTCTGCCTGTACACCGCTCTTATCGATGCTGTCCTGTAGCTTCTGCTTATCGAGCCCGGACGTCAGGGTCACCATTGTCATGACCCCTGATGTAGCGTCCAGATCGGCGCCCGCTGCCGTGGTTGAACCGGCGAGGGTCTCACTGCCGCCCAGCGTTGCAAGGTCCTTGCACTCAGCGGGTTCGACGGTGAACATGCTCATGAGCGCTTTCATGGGGTTCTCCTGGGCGAGTTCATCGCTGGAGGCGACTGTCAATTCTTTGCCGGACTTCGGCTTGATCTGCTTGACCAGTTCAACGAGCTCGTCGTTGGTGTACTGCTTGGCGGCGGTGGGCGTCGGCGACGCCGTGGCTTCGGGCGAAGCGGCATCAGTCGAGCCTGTTGACCCGCCGCATCCGGTCAGTGCCATCATTGCCAGCGCCGATATTGCTACGCTCTGCAGCGCAAACTTCTTCAATTTGTTCCCCCATTGGGTCTACTTTTACGGCCGGGTGGTCCCCAGCTGAGATAACACTATCGGTCACTAACGTGTGGGCGCCGCTGGCTTGAGACGGGGAAGTCCGCCATCCAACGTGCCTCCGCGTCCCTTTGCGGCTTTGAGTCAGGTTCGCTTGCGGCTCGCGATCAAGTCAGAGAGGTGCTGCACATCGGCGGGGTTCGCGTCCGTGGCCAGTGCAACGTAGTGGTCCATGACGGCTGGCCGGTAGCGCACTGGCAAAGTCTGTCCTGGGGCGAGTCGGGTGAGAGCGGTGATCGTTAGGCTTTCGTCTGCGATGCCACGAAAGGAGATACCGTCGGCTGTTTCCACGTCGAGCATCAGGACAACGCGCGGGTTGCTGTTGACCTCCCGCCAGTCGACGAGAACACCAAGCGCCAGCGTTCCATTGCGCAGTTCCGCATTGCGCTTCCGCGCTTCACCGCTGAGGACCGGGTTCGGGGCGACGCCCGGGAAATTGGTGCCGACGCCGAGCGACTCCCGACTCAAGTCCGGTCTCAGCTGCTCCATCAGGTCGTTGAGCTTCTTCTTCGAACCGAACATTCTGAGCTCTCCCCCCAACAGCGATGCCGGAATTTCGGCCTTGAGATTCGCCTCACCGCGATTCTATGTCATGGACATTCCCGGCCACGGTTGCGAATCTGGCACACCTCCCAACGTCCACGAGAATTGCCGATGGTCTGCGTAGCATTGGGCCCAACAACTCTTTGGGGGAGCAATGAATTTAGGTCCGGCCTTTGGAATCATCGGGATTCTATACGTTATTTTTGTGATCGCGATTGCCGTCCTGGCGGTGTATGCCTTGGTCTTGACCATTATCTTCTTACGGCTGCGAATCGCTGAGTTGAAGAGGGCGGCACGCTCCGAGGAGGGTTAAACCATTGCCTGGTCTTGTGCCAAGTGCAGAGTCCATTGCTGCCCTCATCGAACTGATCGTGACCTCAGAATGGCCTCACGGTGAACAGGCGCAGGCTGGCCTACGTCCTGTTCGGTGGGACGGCCCCGTTCGTGGCAACCGCCTTGGTAGCGGGCTTTGGGACTCCGTTGGCTCCGGCGTTCTACCTGATGGGCATGGCCTTGGTGTCAGCGGTGGTTGTGGTCCTGTTCTTCCGTGAGACCAAGAACCTGTCACTTTCGCGGACGACGGTTCTGTAAGGGTTCACAACGAAGCCCCGACGAGTCAGTTTTATGCAGGCTCGCTGGGGCTTCGTTGCGTCCAGCTGCAAGCTGCTGGTTGGCTAGGCAGCATGGAACAACGCTTTGTGCGCTACCAGTCGACTACGCCTGATCCCAAGGGCCGATACCTTGGGATCTTCGCCTTAGCGAACAGGCTGGCGAAGGAAGGCCGTCTCAGCCCCGAAGACAGGGGTCTTTGGCGCAGCGCCAATGACTTCTACGACGATGCATACGCCACGCCTGACGCATCAATCTATGCATCCTCGCACGCACAGGCTTGGTTCAAACTGTCAGCCACACACCTGATAGACCGAATAGCTTTCTATTCCGATCTTCTGCGCCGGCACGACGTCCCCTGCGATGCGTTCTACTCAGATGATCCCGGCACGATCCTTTATGAAGACGACGTTCAAGTTGTTGCCATTCCCTACGAACAATCAAGCGGTTCCTGATACCAGGGTTAGCGACGAGACAAATTTTTCGATTCGCTCAAACACCTCGCCCTGAGCCGTCTGCGAAGCCCGCCAATCGTCCGCGATCTGCAAAGAATGATCGGCTCCCGGAACCTCCACGAACGTCCCGCACCGCTCGGATTTCCGTCCGCCGTCCCACAGCTTGTCCAACGAGCCGCCAACAAAAAGGTCCTCTTTGGATGTCGCCGCGATCGTGCTCCGGACAAGAGAATCCGTAAGCAACGGCGTCAACCAAATACCGGGGACGTGGTGTTCTTCCGCCCAAGGAATGCTCAACGTGCTGAACGACTTGGCAACAATCAACCTCTGATGAGCATCGGGAGAAGACACGAAGGCGCTTTCGACGGCCCGGGCCATAAATGAGTGCGGGTCAACATTAGGCGAATCATCGGGAGTCCACCGCACGGCCTGAACGTGCCAACCAAGCGAACCCAGCATTTCCCCGACCCAAAACAGGACCGGGCCTTCCACTGGATACCCGGACCCCGGCAGCAGCACAGCGACCTTGGTTTTATCCGGCTTTTCTGCAGGGGCTTTGGCCCACGTGAATGACTCCATATGGCAGGCTACTCCGCTGGTGGAACAGAGCTCCAATTCGATGGCTCGCTGCGCATTAGATGGTTGGCAACGTCTAATGCGCAGCGATCCATCGAAATGGGCTGCGGGGTTCGCCAGCGTGGGGTCCCGGGTTCGCCAGCGTGAGGTCCCAGGCCACGTGGACCGCCGACGCCGCCCAGCGAAACCACTCCAGCTGGAACCACGCTCCACCCAGCACCACCTAGATACCCTCGATTCAGCACCTAGGTACCCCTAAATTCCGGCCAAAACGGGCCTCTTCACCACCTAGTTCCCGCATACTGCCCTGTGGCCCTCCAGCCCGCCCATAGTGTCCTTCAAAGAACGAGCCCGCGGTAAAACACGGCGGCCGCTCCAGAAAAACGTGGACAACATTGGGGTTGGGGAATTGAAGCTGAGTCAGCAACAAAGCATTGCCGCCGCCACGGATCAGTGGATCACCGGCATTCCGGGTCGCATTCCGGGTCATGTCATTTTCGTAGAGAATCCCGAGCATACGGGCTACGCCAAGTCCCTCGCCGCTGAAGGCTCCACCATCCTCGTCTGCAATGGCGACAAGGATGACCGCGGTATTGTCCCGGTCAGCGGATCATTCGACGCCGCCGGTGAAGAGCTCCTGGTGGACGGCACGCTCAGCCTCGAGATCCAGGATTACATAGCCATCCCGTTCGTGAACCTGGTGGGCGTAACCGTCGTCAGGATCACCACTAAAGAGGACTGGCAAGCCTTCTTCGACGATGCTGACGAAGCCCGCGGCTCGGGCCACTTCGTCCCGCAACTGACCGAGGTCAACGCGGTGCTGGCGGAACGCGGACTGCTGGCCGGGACCCAGAAGGACAGCCTCCTGCTGTCCAGGCTTCACATCGCCCGGGACGGATCTGTCCTCAGCGGACCATACGGAACCAGGATCGGCAAGGTGGGTGATCACCTGGCGGATCTCAAGATACGGGCCATCATGCTCCGTCCGGAGTCGGCGGTGGCCGCTGTTTACTACCCGTGGGACATCCAGGATTCCTTGGCTGCCAAACCTTGGATACCCCGCTACTTGGCCGCCTTGGACGCGTGGAAGTTCATTCCTCGCGACGAGCGCCCCACGACCAAGCTGGTGGGATTTGGCACGAGCCTTTACGGTGCAGCACCAAGCGACCACCTTCCGTCACCACAGGCTCCCTTCATCCTCACAAGGGGCCTGGACCACACCCTTTTGGACACCAAGACGGGCCGTCTCTTCAAACTTGGACCGGATGCAGCCGTGATCATCGAGGCCGTCTCCAACCTGCGGGATGTCAAAGCAGCGGCCATCAGGACAGCGCCGCAGCTCAAAGTATCGGTCTCGATCGTTGAGGAATCCGCACGAGCTGTCCTGGCACGCTTTGAGCAGCTTGGCATCGACGTCATTGGTGCGAACCGATGACCGTTGTACCCATCCTCCCCACACCTCGCACACAGTTGCCGCTGTGGGTTCCTCTCACCACCCAGCATGATTTCGCTGCGGACAGCTTTACTGCAGTGAAGGCCGACGGCGTTCACGTCACCTTTGAGGATGGGCGGCGGAGGCTGTGTGCCAAGAGCGGACTCTGGAATGCCAACCTGGGCTACGGCAACCAGCACATTGCCGCGAACATCAGTACGGAACTCCAAGCAGCGTCGTATTTGCCGCTCTTCCGTTCGGCCCATCGCCAAGCCATCGATGCCTCCACAGCCCTCCTGGGCCTGCCAAAGCACGCCTTTCATCGTGTCGTGTTTTCCACCTCCGGCGGCGCTGCCAACGACGCCGCGATGAAGCTCGCCCGCCAGTACTTCGTCCTCGAAGGACAGCCGGAGCGGAAACTCATTGTCGGACTCAAGGGCAGCTACCACGGGCTCACGTACGGGAGCCAGGCTCTCAGCGGTGACGAACTCGGTCAGGCCATGTACGCCGTGGATCAGCGGAACATCCGCCACATAGCGTTCGATGACGACGGCAAGGAACTGACCCAACTGATGAACCGCGAAGGTCACAGGATCGCAGCCGTCATTGTGGAACCGGTCCTCGGATCGGGCGCGGAAGCAGTTCCGGACGACTTCCTGCAAGAAGTCATGAAGCACAGAAAGCAGCACGGCTTCCTCCTGGTGGCGGACGAGGTTGCCACCGGATTCGGCCGGGTGGGCGGCTGGTTCGCGTCCGATGACTGGGCGGAGCAGCCGGACGTCATCATCACATCCAAAGGCCTGACCAACGGCACCAGCGCATGCGCTGCATTGCTCATCAGCCAACGGGTCACCGAAACCTTTGACCAGAACGAGGCCGTGTTCGTCCATGGGGAGACCCAGGCAGGAACCCCGGCAACGTGCGCCGCGATCCTGGGCACCATCGATGAAATGCGGCGGCTCGACTTCAGGACCCTCAACAAAGGCGTTTCACGTGGCCTGGACACACTCATCACTGAACTCCAGAACACCAAGGGCGTGGGCAACTCCTCCGGCCGGGGCTGCATGCGGGGCCTCAAGCTCCTGTCCAACAACGGCTTGCCCCTCTCAGCCGAGGGAGTCCTCGCCGTAGTCAAACGCATCCACCTCGCGGGCGCCATCGTGCAGCCCGGACCAGGCCGGATTCAGCTCTTGCCGGCTCTTGTTTACACCGAGGAGAACTTCGAGGAGCTCAGGATCGCCCTCAAAGCTGGCCTCACCACAGCACACTTCGACGGAGTGTTCGCATGATCGCCGACCACCTGTGGAAGACACGCTGCGTAGTGCTGGGCGCGGGAATGTCGCCCAAGTACATCGGTGGAATCACCCGCGGCCGGACAGGCCTGGTGGTGGACAAAGCACTGCCGCAGCACAGGAACAAACTCCTGGCCGGTGACCTCAAGGGTGTTCCGGTCCTGGAACTCACGGCCAGACCCGTCGATGTGGGCACCCCGCGTGCGGTGGGGACGTTCATTCGCGAGAACGGACTCCAGACGGTCGTTGGACTGGGAGGTGGTTCGGTTCTCGACGCCGTAAAGCTCGCCGCCCTTTTCACAGCTGACCCGAGCCTGCCCATCTTCGCGGAGCGGCACTCCAAACGGTCGGGACTCCTGGTCCTGCCTCCAATCGCCACCACCAAGGATCGCCCCAAGACCATCCTGATGCCGTCCACTGTGGGGACCGGCGCGGAAGTCAGCGGCGTAGCGTGCCTGGATACCGCCGTCGGACGCCGCTTGATTGTCTCCCGTCATCTGGCGGGTGACACCGCAATGCTCGACGCCGGCCACCTCGCCACCCTGCCGACGGCGCTGGTCTTCGAGGGCCTCCTGGAAGCATTCCTGCGTGTTGCCGGAACCATGATCGGCAGCACAGCGAACATCTTCGACGACGACGGCTACACCCTCATCCAGCGGATCATTCGGCTGGGGCAACGCCTGCTCAAGGGCGATTCGCTGGAGCTGAGGCTGGCTGCCGGCCGGCTGAGCATGGAGACCCACACCGGCTGGGCGCTGATGGGACGCAATCCTTACGGCGCGAAACATTGGTATGTCGCCAACGAGCTTGCCTACGTCACCGGGGCGCGGAAGATGACGGCGACGGCGTCAGTGATCGGACCTATCTGGCGGGAGATCGCCAGCGGCGGCGCAGCCTGGGGCGACAAAGCCCGGCTCGACGAGCTGTGGTCCGTGGTGAGGGACGTCGAGCCATCGCTTGACCGCAGCCCGGGCGACGGCATCGATGAGCTGATGTGGCGCTGGGGTATCGCCCGGCTCAGCACCATCAGCAAAGATGCGGAAGCACGGACCGCGGACGCAAGCATCCTGAACTGGGGCGGAGCGCTGCCCATGATGCGCGGAATTGACTCCGTTCAGGTGCAGCACGTGCTCGCCGAAGCAGCAGCAACTGTCGAAGCGGCGGCAGCAACCCAAGACTTGCCAAGCCCAGTGGGCCAACTACGAGTGGCAGGGGAGAGGGGGTGAAGCACATGAACAGCAGCACAGCACTCAAGCCCTTGGACCTCAGCATCCAGGAACTTGAACCCATGGACGTCCCGGACGACTGGGACGAGCGCATCAAGGGAATCTCAGCAGGCCTGGCGTTGGTGGGGATCGCGGTGGCGATCACCTGATCGATCCAAAGGCTGAAACGCAAAGCCGCAGTACCCCCGAAAGGAGGTGAACACACATGCAGGATCAGCTCAACCTCTCCATCCAGGAGATCGAGTCGATGGATACCCCGGACTTCAACAACTGGTTCATCGGAGTCACCCAGGGCGTCGCCATCGGCATCATCGCCGTCAGCATCACCTAATCAGGCACCGGTCCACAACCGGCAAGCGCCAGAAAGAAAGGAGGAGCCAATGATCGCAACCTCGAACCTCCAGCTGTCCATCGAAGAGCTCGAGAACCTCGACACCCCGGACGATACACCGTGGTACATCCGGGTCGGTGACGTCATCATCATAGCCGGCATCGTCGTCGGCATCGCCGCCACCTAGCCAGTGCACGCGGGTGGTGTTCTGTTCCGTCGCCACCCGCGTGCGCTCCCGGCCCAACCAACTTCCGGAGGACACAGTTGATGAAAACCGCTCCCGACAAGACTGCCGACGCCATCCTGCGCGTGCTCGGCCACCTCGATCCGCCCGAGGATTTGTACAGCGCTTCAGGGTCCCGCCTCTACGACCGGATCACCGCAAACGACCTCACCGAACTTCCCGAGATCCTGGCCGCGGCACGCAAAACGTCCGGTCCCATCCTCGAATTGGCGTCGGGTTCGGGCCGGATCACCCGGCCCCTCCTCACGCTGGGACGTCCGCTGACCGCCGTCGACTCTTCACCGGAAATGCTCGCACTGCTTCAGGCGAGGGTAGCGAGCCGGGCCTTCAATCCCAGGGAGGTTCGGGTGGACTTGGTGGAGGCGGACATGTCCCGCTTTGAGCTCGACGGCGGGTACGGTTGCGTGGTTCTCGGTGCCAGTTCCATCACCCTCCTGGATGGGTCCACCCGGCGTGAGCTCTTCCGCCGCGTCCGTGACTGCCTGACGCCGGACGGCGTCTTCCTCCTGACGGTCCTGAACGCTGACAGCCACCAAGCGTCGGACGACGACGGCGACACCACCATCTCCGCGTTCGGGGAGGACTCATTCCTGATCACCGCTGAAAGCCGTGACCCCGTCAATGGCGCACGGCACGTCACCATGATCCACGTCAGCTTCAACGAGGGCGGCACCTACCGGTCCTCTGCCTACGCCAGCGAAGTTGCCTTCGTCAGCAACAGCCTCATCGCGGAGGAAATCGTGGGCCAGGGGCTCACTATCCGCGAACGCCGTCCGGTTCGGATCGCGTCCCGCAGCCCACGGCTGAACGACATTGAGCTGTGGGTGTGTGCGGCATGAGCCTGGATCCCGTACGCACGCTGGACCCGGCCTCGGGAGTGGTGTCAGAGGCTTCCGTGTATGTGCCAAACGACGTCGGCTTGTGGCGGACCGTGGGGGTGCTCGCACAAGCGCAAGGTTCGCAACCAGGGTACGCCTCCGCCGTCGGCGCCTTTGACGTCAACAAACGCGCCTCCTTGACCAGGGGCGCCGGGGAAGCTGTGGAGCGTTTCGCCTTGGTATCCGCGCCCAGCGATGACCAGCACCTTACCGGCCGGCCAGGCAGCGACGAGCAGCGCCTCGATTTCGTCACGGCCGGGCTGGGCCGCGCGTCGGCCTTGGCGTTCGACTTTCCTTGGTACCGAGCTACTGACCTCCTCACGCAGAAGACGACGTACGTTCCCGCTCCGCTGGTGGATTACGGTCCCGGCCTCGCGGAGCCAAATCCGTGGGACGCGTTCTTTGATCCTTCACCGAATGGTGCTGCTTCCGGGCCGTCCGAGGGTTTCGCCCAGGCTGCAGGGATTGCTGAAGTTCTGGAGCGGGATGCGTTCCTTTCTGGCTGGCACACCAAGACGCCGCTGCACCTGTTCGACGTCGCAGATCTGAAGGACGCGCCAGAAAATCGGAGCCTCCTGGAGCTTCTCGCCATGAGCCGGGCGGCGGGGATCGAGCCCACTCTCGCGTTCGTTCCGCACCTTGGCAGCCCCTTGGAGACAGCGGTTTGCATCATCACCAACCCCTCCGCACCCAAGCCTTTCGGTGCTGTCGGGTTGAAAGCTTCGCCGGACCCGATAGCAGCGCTGCGGGGAGCACTCCAGGAAGGACTGCAGATACGGGAACTCTTCCTTGCCCGCACCCAGGCTGCTGTTCCCGTGCTGGCAGTCACCGACGACGAATCACGCGCCGAGTTCTGGACCACCGAACCCGCCCTCAGTGAGTTGCTTCAGTGGGTCGGCACCTTCTCGCCGAGTCCGCTGCCTGCCTGTCAGCCGGTAGCCAGCGTCGATGCCCTGGTAAATCACTTGGAGGGGAGGGACATCCCGACCTTGTGGGTCAGCCTCACCCACCGGCTCCCGCAAGCCATTCGGGACATGGGCTGGGTGGCTGGGAAGGCGATCTGCCCCGGTACGGTCCCCTTGTCGATGGACGAAACCAAAGGTCTGTCCGGTAGGGCCTCTACCCCGCATCCCTTGATATGAACCGCGCAGCAAAAGCCGGAACCACTGTGGAATGGCCGGTCCAACTCGCCCCCACGGCCTCCATCGACGAACCGCTCCAGGAGGGCGGACCGTGGATTGTTGCCGTGAACGGTGTGCCGAAAGCGAGGGTCTCTGCCGACGTCGCCCATGTCCTTAAAGTGGTGGACGGCCAGAAGGATCCGGCGCAGGTGGCCGTCCGCCTGGGATCGCCGTGGACATCCGCGGATGTCATGGGAATTGTGCGTCAGCTCGCTCCCACCGGAATGTTCGACGGCGACGCGCGGCCGGCAGAGGCGCGTCGCGTCCAGTTCCGGGCGCCGCTGACATTGCAGCTCACGTTGTTCAACCCGGCCCCGTTTCTGTTGGCACTTCGACCGGTAGTCGCCGCGATGATGCGACCTGCTGCGGCCATCGTTGCTCTGTTGTTGCTGTTCGGAGGCTTGGTTGGTGCCTCGATGGCGGGGCCGCAACTGTGGCGGGTCCTTGCCTCGCCACTTCCCGTTGAGGCGTACTTGTACGTTGTTGGCGCCATGTTCGTGTCCACGCTTTTGCATGAGCTGGGGCACGGGATGGCCCTCAGCTACTTTGGCGGAACACCGCGACGCATCGGGATCATGTTGTTCTACCTGTCGCCCGCGTTCTTCTGCGACGTTACAGACGGGTGGCGGTTGAGCTCACGAAAACAACGAGTACTGGTTGCTCTCGCGGGGCCCTTGGTACACGTTGCGCTTGGCAGTATCGCCTTGACTCTCCAGACCCTTCTTCCGGAGTCATCCGTGAAGGACGCGGCAGTCCTGTACGGTCTGATCTGCTACGCGGTGGCAGTCCTGAACCTTTTTCCTTTCATCAAACTGGATGGCTACGTCGCGTTGATGTCCGCCGTGGACATCCCCCACCTCCGGAAGAAATCGCTGAACGCGCTGGGCGAGATCGTTAGCTCCCGCGTTCTCGGCTCTCAGACGACCTTCAGGAGCCAAGGCCTCCTGCCGTGGTTCGGCCTCGCATGTTTCATCTCCGGGATCGTCTTCATGCTGGTCGGGTTCCAGCGACTCATGCCGATCTTCCTGCAGCTCGGCTACCCGGGACACTTGGTTGTTCTCCTGGTCCTTTGCCTGCTGCTTGGAATGGCCGCCAAGAGTGTTTACCGGTTTTTCAGCGCAGCGGCCAGAAACGGAAGTGCCCTGTGGCGGCGGATCCTCATGGCGCTGTTGGGGTCCCTGGTGGCTTGTTTGCTCCTTGCCATCATTCCGGTGCGGCCAGTGACGGTAGCCGGGTACACCTATCACGATGGCCAATTGAGCATCGTGGTCCCGCTCGAAGGCTCGGCCTATGCGCTCTCACCGGGGGATCACGTCACCTTGCAATCGCAGGGAATGATCATTCACGAGAACCTGGGGCGGGCCACTGTGGGCGAGCAGCCGCCGTCGAAATCCGCGGCACCGCTGGACACGCTGGTCCCGGTAGCGCTGGAAGGCGACAGCCTTCCCGTCCTCGCCTTCCCAGGGCGCTTGGAATCAGGGACCAACCTCTCCATCTCAGGACGTGCTGAAATCACCAGCCAACAGCAATCAAGCCTGGGGGAGTGGCTGTGGGACTCGGTTACGACATCGCCGTTGTGGCCCGCCCATTCCGTCGATGCGTTGAAAGGGCGATCATGACGATTCATGCCAGCTTTGATCATTTCAGCAAGAAACGAGGCTCGAGATTCGCCGTCGAGGACCTGACGTTCGACGTTCGGGCCGGCACTGTCGTGGGCCTGATCGGCCCCAACGGGGCGGGGAAAAGTACTGCGCTCGCTGGCCTGACCGGGCTCTTGGAACCGACCTCCGGCAGGGCGACGGTGTTCGGCTCCGACTACCGGACGCTGCGTCGTCCCGCCACGAAGGTGGGGGTGTACCTGGAGGGGATGGATGTGGAGCCCGGGCTCACCGGACGGCGCCACCTGCAGATCTGCCAACTCGCGGCAGGAGTTGACCGCGAAAGCGTGGACCGCGTCCTCGATCAGGTGGATCTTGTCGCCGACGCAGGCCGGAGGGTCCGGGACTACTCGTTGGGCATGCGGCAACGCCTCGGGATTGCGTCCGCCCTTGTCGGCAGCCCCGAGCTGCTTGTCCTCGACGAACCCGCCAACGGGCTGGACCCCGAAGGCATCCAGTGGCTCCGATGGTTCCTGCGCG
Organism: Arthrobacter sp. fls2-241-R2A-172; assembly: GCF_030208885.1. Lineage (NCBI taxonomy): Bacteria > Bacillati > Actinomycetota > Actinomycetes > Micrococcales > Micrococcaceae > Arthrobacter > Arthrobacter sp. fls2-241-R2A-172. The sequence goes on from NZ_JARVTB010000013.1 coordinate 215,013, forward strand.
ATTTCGCTGCCGATGGAGGCAGCGCGCTCGTTTCCAGTCACCAACTCATGGAACTGGAACAGGTGGCTGACGAGGTAGTCATTCTCAAGCAAAGAACGCTATTCCGCGGGTCCCTGGACGAAGCGAAGGCCATGGGCGGCGGCAGCTTGGAATCCGCGTACTTCACCATTCTCGGGTCGGCGGCCGAATGAACACTCTGGCCTGCGGCCTCCGTTCGGAACTCCTCCGGTACTTCAGCGGGTACTCAGTCCTGGGCATCCTGGCCTTCAGCGGCTTGGTGCCGTGGTTCGTTGCCAACTTCCTCGGCTGGCCCCAAAACTCGGATCGGCTCCAGGCCGCGGACAACGTTGGGATCTTCTGGGCCGTCGCTGCCAGCATTGCCCCCGTGGCCACGTTTGCCGGGAGTTACTTGGTCACTCGGGAGTCGTACTACGGGACGATTCGACGCAGTGTGGTGGCCTCGGGTGCGATGAGCGTGTTCAGGGCCAAGTACGTTGCGGCGCTGGCTGTTGGAATTGGTACGGCGCTCGCAGGAATCGTGGTGTGGGGCGGCAGCGTGGTGTTCGCCCTGGCGCCGACTACCCGGGAGCAGTTGCTGGCGCCTGAATCACTGGGCCCCTTAGGGGCCGTTGTCCTCGCGTCAAGCCTCGGTGCGCTTTGGGGATGTTCCCTCGGTTGGATCATCCAGCATTACTACGCGACGACGATTCTCACCTTGCTCATTCCACTCGCCATTGAGCTGCCCTTGATGGCCAATGCTCCCGAGGTTGCGCGCTGGCTTCCTTCCGGGGCTCTGGCGGGTGTGGTGTCTCTGCCGATGGAAGGTTTGCTGGAGCCCGTAGCGGCCCTCCTTATGTCCGTTGCCTGGACGCTCATTGCTGGCGTAGGGGCGCTGTGGGTTGTTCGGAGGAGGGAACTGTAGTGGTCAATCTGGGACCCGCCCTTCTCTCGGACCTCCGGCGGCCATGGTTGTGGAAGGGATCGGCCATCAGCGCCGCGCTGGCTCTGGGACTCACCGGAATGCTGTTTGTCGCGGCCACCCATGACGCCGGGGCGGACACAACAGGGTTGCCTGCGCTCCTCCTGGAAGCGGTGACTTCGTTGGTGCTGACCGTCTCCGCGGTGTTCGGGTCGTTCTCGTTCACCGCCGACTACCGGGCGGGCAGCCTTAACCGCAGGGTCTTGCTGTTCCAGCGGAGGCCGGCTTTCCTTGGACGTGCGCTCTCGACGGCGGCGGCCGCCCTCCTTGCTGGGGCCGCTATTGGCTTGGCCTTCGGTTTCGCTTCGGCAGTTCTCAAGGTTGCCGGGACGCTCTCTCCGAGCCTGGTCCTGGCCTTTGCGGGGGCAGCCACCATGGGGGCACTCTGGGGCTTCGCCCTTGGCTCCCTCCTTCGGAACCACCTGCTCAGCCTCTTTGCGGTTCCGCTCAGCGTGGCCCTGCCCGGGTTGCTGCCCGACCCCTTACACCCAATGGGGACGTTCTTCTTCCCCGTGCTGGCCGCCGACTGGGCTCAACAAGCGGCTGTCAACATACCGGCGTCGGGGGCTTTCTGCGGAGCCGCAGGCTGGCTTGTACTGGTGGCAGCGGCAGCATTCACGGTGTTCGTGAAGCGTGACCTGGCCTGAAAAATCACCACATATTAAGGAATGCATTGTGAATCGAAAACCCCTGGTCTGGCTGCTCCTATCGTTGGTGCTGGCGGCCTACGCCGTCTCCATTTTCGTGTCCAACACCCAGCAGGCGTGGTGGTCCACGGTTTCCGGAGTCATCATCGCGGCCGCCTCGCTGGTGATGGCGTGGAGATTCAGCCGGGAGCTCAAGAACAACCGCCGTCCTTGAGCCACGGGCCAACCTCAAGACCCCTTCGCGGGTTTGACCACCATCGCTGAACCGCCGCCTCGACGAACCGGCTCGGCAGCAGCAGTTGTTGATCCATCCTTGTTGAACTCGATTGCTGTTGCGGCACCTATTTCCGGATCTGATGTGAGGCCGTCACCGGCAGGAACCAGTTGGTGGCCAAGGGACTTCAGCCCGTCGCCATACTTGGCGATGAAGGCTGGTTCGGAAGTCACCGTCGCGCCGTTCCTGGGCGCCGCGCGGGGAGCGGCAAGGGCTTCGGATACCGTCATTCCCAGGTCCACCCGGTTCAGAATGGTTTGCAGGACCGTAGTGATGATGGTGGAACCACCAGGGGAGCCGAGGGCCAGGAACGGATTGCCGTCCTTCAGGATGATCGTGGGTGACATCGACGACCTCGGACGCTTGCCTGGCTCGATCCGGTTCGGGTCAGTGGCCTTATATTCCGTGCTGAAATCGGTCAGTTCGTTGTTGAGCAGGAAACCACGGCCGGGCACAACAATCCCGGAGCCGCCTGTCTGTTCGATCGTCAGCGTGTACTCCACCACGTTGCCCCACTTGTCGGCGACAGTCATGTTGGTCGTCGAAATGTTCTCTGTATCCGTCTCATCGGCGAGCGGCGCCGCAGAAGTCGGGCACACGCCGTCGTACGTTTCTATGTTGCCTGGGGCCACTGGCTTCTTGGCCGCCGTCGGGCCGATTTCGCAGGCACGTTCTTTAGCGAACACGTCACTGAGCAGGGTCTGGGTGGGGACATTGACGAAGCGGGGATCGCCCACGTAGGCGCCACGATCAGCGAAAGCGAGGGAACTGGCCTCGATGTAGTGATGCAGAGCGTCCACCGGCTGCATGTCTTTGAGGTTGTAGTTCTCCAGGATGTTCAGCGCTTCGCCCACTGTGGTGCCGCCGCTGCTCGAGGGGGCCATGCCGTAGACGTCGTACCCCCGGTACTGCACCTTGGTGGCGTCCTGGTTCACCACTTTGTAGTTCGCCAGGTCCTTGGCGGTCATTGAGCCAACCGGGACGGGAAGCGTGGTGTCCGTGGTCTTCGGGGGAGCCTGGACTGTTTTGGCGATTTCCTCGGCAAGAGCGCCGCGATAGAAGGCGTCAGCGCCCTCTTTGGCGAGCAGTTTGTACGTCGCCGCGAGATCGTGGTTCTGGAATACGCTTCCGACGGCGGGAGCGTCGCCACCGGGAAGGAACAGGTCCTGCGTGGAGGTGAAGGCATTGAAGCGGAGCTTGTTATCGAGTGTCTGCTTGCGGAAGGTGTTGTCCACCACGAAACCGCGGGTAGCTACCTTGATGGCCGGTTTCAGGGCATCGCCCAAATCCATGGTGCCCCAGCGCTTCAGCGCTTGCTCCCATGTTGCGGCAGTGCCGGGAACCCCGACTGAGACACCGCTGGTTACCAGTTCCGGGGTGAAGTTGTAAGGCTTCTTGGTGGCGGGGTCGATGAACGCATCCTTGGTGATGCCGGTCGGGGCAGTTTCACGGCCGTCGATGGTGCCAACCTGCTTGGTCTTGGCGTCGTAGTAGACGAAGTAGCCACCACCGCCAATGCCGGCGCTGTAGGGCTCGGTGACGCCGAGGGTGGCCGCTGCGGCCACGGCCGCGTCGGCCGCGTTGCCACCCTTGCGCAGCACTTCGATGGCCGCCGCCGAGGCTTCAGGATCCACGGTGCTGACAGCCCCGCCGTAGCCCGTGACCGTAGGGTTTTTGTCGGTTTGGCGGGGATCGGCGAAGGCTGGACTGGCCATTGCTCCGCTGGTCACGGTCAGTGCCAAGGCTGCCGTGACAGCAGCCAACTGACGTCGCACATGTGTCATGGTGTCTCCCAGAATTTCCCAGACGATGATGTGGTTGGACGGTCCGGTCACCCTACCCCGGGGTTTTGCGGGGGACAACGGTTGCCTTGGCGCGGCGTTGGGAGTATGCGGGCGCGTGCGAATCGAGAATTCCACCATGGTTGCGACACACTTGGGGGTGTGGCGGACAGGTACAGGGTATGAGCTACCCATCGAGAGCCGCTGACAGCCAACGGGCCTTTCGGTTTCTATATGAGTCCGCATACGCCGACCTCCTGAAATTCGTTCAACGCCGAACAGATCCGGCGAATGCCGAGGATGTCGTGGCCGAGACATTTCTGATCGTTTGGCGGCGGTTCCAGGAAGTACCGGGGAACCAGGATGACGCCCGGGCATGGATCTTTGGAATCGCACGCAATCTGTTGCTGAATGCCCGTCGCAGTGAACAGCGTCAGCAGGCCCTCGGGGTCCGTCTGGCTGAAGCGTCGATGGAATCGCAATCGGATTCCCACGCTGACCTCGTCAGCAGCCGGGTTGATCTAAGCAGGGCTTGGGCGCTCCTTTCAGAGGTCCATCAGGAAACACTCGGCCTTTCTGTATTTGAAAACCTGGCCGCGCCCCAAGCAGCTCTTGTCGTCGGAATCTCCCCGGTGGCTTTCCGATTGCGCCTCACCCGAGCCCGACGAGCTTTGCGGCTCCTGCTGGAACATTCCCCGCGCAACGCTTATGCCACGCCTACCACGACGCTTTCAGAAAAGGCATCGACACCATGAAAAACAACCAGCACATTGCAGAGCTCCTCTTGTCCATGGATGCAGCTGAGCAGAGCCCGGCTCCGGATCCGGATCGACGCGAGAAAGACCTTCGTCAAGTTCTTGAAACGAACCCCGGCGTTTCTGTCTTGCCGGCGGTGGCACGCTTAGGCCGTCGTTGGAAAACCCTGGCGCTGGCTGGCTCTACGGTCGCAGCAACCGCCGCCCTCATCATCGTTCCGGCACTTTCGGGGGGAGACCCCGCCTTTGCAACGTGGACTGCCGCGCCTGGTCAGCTCAGCGGCACCGAACGGGATAACGCTGTTTCCGACTGCCTCCGATCACGCGAAAGCGTCGGCGGTGGTATGTACGCGGACGATCTGGCCGCGGCCGACGTCGCGATCGCCGAGCGACGAGGTGCCTGGACAACAGTGGTCCTCACAGGAGCCGACGGTTTTGAAGCAACCTGCACCACAGATGCCTCGGCTCCATGGTTCAACAAGGGATCATTCGGATCCATAGGAAAACCATTCCCCGGAGAATCCCTATCGGCCCGTGGCGTCAGGGCCACAGAACTGGGGACAGGTGTCATCTCCGACAAGCCCCTGTCCATGGCCGCTGGCCGAGTAGGCGCAGATGTCACTGCGATCGTTTACACCAGCGCAGCGGGAAAACGGATCGAAGCAACGGTTTCCAAAGGTCAGTTCGCATTTTGGCTGCCCGGTGCCGAAATAACAAACTCTTCCGATCAAAGGGTCCCTATCGAGGTGACTTTCGTCGATAACTCGAAGGAAACCCTCTATCTCAGCCTCTGACTGGCTACACTCGGTTGACACTTACGAAACGGGGGAATTGTGAGTTCATCAACAACGCAAGTACCGCTTTCCAGCCAAACTGTGGGCCCTTCTCAGCGTTCTCAGGTACATACCGACTTCCGTGCAGCAGTGGATCAACTGACTGTGCAGTGAGTGTCGATCCAGATGCTCAGCGCCGGTGGGCGACTCGTCGGCGGATTTCCAGACCGACGCTGAGCGGCCAGGTTTAGGAAGCGGAGTTTGAGAGGTAGCTCTTCACGCTGGCACGCAGGGCTTCCCACCAGATCGTCATGTTCTGCAAATGGCTTGGATCATCCGGGTAATAACTTGTGGCCGGTAAGGGATGGACTAAAGAACCACCCCAGCGCCGATCCGTCTGTTGCCCTCGAGAATCTCGAAGCGCGCTCCGGGGGCCAATGCCCCGTAGTCAATGTCGTAGAGCAGGTCGAGGGTGACGAGGCCGCTTTCCCCAGGATCAAGGGTTACTGCCGTGTCGCTTCGGAGTGCGACCCCCAGATACTCCCCGCCGTCGACTCTCAGATGGGGCGTGTAACGACCGCTCAGGTCGATAGCACCGCTCCGGCCCCCTTCACTGTTTGGCAGGAGGCTGATGTCGGCGCGAAGTGAATCCATAACGACGAATTATCCACGTAGACGGACGCGACGTCAGGCTGCGAAATGAGCGATTAGGCCAGCAAGCTGCACATACCAATTGATCGATCTTTAGTCTGGGGTCGACGTCTCGACTATGCCCGTTGGAGGATCCTAGAACGGGCACCGGCTCTCGAGGCGCCTATCCCGGCTGCCGAGTTCGACCAGTTTCATAATGAAGGATGCCCTCGTGTTGTAATGCGAACAATCTGTCGGCGATTTCCTGCGCCTGGGCCTCGCTGGAAGATATGGCGAAGAACCGCGGAGACATGAGATCAAGAAGGCAGCCGCGCTCGGCGAGCTCAGATCCTAGGGGCTGCCACGCGGTGGGGTCGTCAGATTTCAGCAGGACTCTGAAGGTGAAGTTCCGGGCGTCGTGCTCCACCCCGGTGGCAACGAGCGCGTTCTCCGCCGATCGCATGACGCTCACACGATCACTAAAATTAAGGTCATAGAGGTAAGCGGGGATACCCAGAACAGTCGCTGTGCCGTCCTTCTCCAGCCGACCGGGAAGGCCCTCCCACATCTGTTCCGCATCAGGCTCAGGGGGCACAGCAAACCATATGGTCTCTCCAGCATCCTGTGCTTCTGGAAGGGGCTGGAGTGAGTCATGGCGCCAGTGTGCCACGACGCTGGGATGTTGCCGGTAGTCAGTCACCAGCTGAGACTATCCAACGAATGCGGCCATGACTGTACTTTCAGGGGTAAATGGCGGTATTTTCACAGCGCTATTTGGCGCATGGGGTAGTTTGCAAAGGGAATGGTTGAGTGACCACTGCAATGTTCAGCGAGGTCCGTGGGCAATCCTGGGTGCTTGTGCTTGGGACCGGAGTTGAATTAGACGCTCCACGTCCGATGATTGAGCGAGACCGCCTTCGATGGATAGCAAGGAAAGCAATCGCAAAGGACGGTGCGCTTCAGCTGCGGCCTGCATTTTGTGGTGGCCATCGAGCAAGAAATGTGTAACGCCCCAATGGTTGTAGTAGTCCGTGCCGCGGTCGACGGCCGGTGCACAAACATCAAGGATCGACAAGGCCACTGCCGTTGGGGTAGAGGAGTTCAGGAGTTCCTGTGCGTACTCTTCCACCCGACTGGATTCGTTCCAGTTAGGAGGCACCATCGGAACGACGAATTCAAATGCGTGTGCCTCAGCATTCACTGGGGCTTGCCAAGTCCGGTAGTACGGCGTTTGCGGATACTCGGGGAGGCCCCAAAAACCAGAAATACCCCAGGTATCTACCTGTTCCTCGCTGAAGTAATCACCTTTGCGGCCTGGATACACCAATTCGGGCTGCACGTGCAGGAGTAGGGGCACGTACGAACCCTCTGGCAGAATCGCTGTGAATGCGTCAAGTACGCTGTCCTCGATTTTGTCAATACCAGAGTTCAGGGTCTGCTGCATTTCTGGAAGAGACAGCGTCTCTGTTGCCCCTTCCAGGCGTTTGAACAGCAGCGGGCAGGTTCCACACCACCACGAGAGCTCAAACGCAGGGTCGGCACCCTGCCACAGCAGGCGTCGCCCAACTCCTTGTCCGTCCGGTTTGTCTTCCTGTCCGAGCTTCAACACTGATGTCTTAGACTCTCTGACGACCCGGGTCTCACCCGTTTCCAACAACATGATCGGCAGTCTAGCTCCCTTGCCCCTCGCAAGAGATTCGAAAGGGATGTGCTGCAAAACCTCGGGCACTCGAATCGACCGGCCAGTAATCCCCGGCGCACGATAAGGGATCGCCTTACTTATGTCTGCTTGGCACCCAGCGCTACAGTTGACCGGGCCACGCGATTCATCGGACATGGCGGGTAGGGAGGCCGACGTTGGGAAAGTACTTTGAGCATGATGTTCTTAGGGGCTTCTACCTGGAAGACAGCTGGGTATTGGACATCAATGCAAGTCGAGGGCAGCTTGTCATCACCGCGGAGTTCGTACTGACCGAGGAACACCCCTCTTATGCCTCGGCACGCCCCGGAGAGCAATACTGCTACCGCAAGGGGGTGCTGGTGTTCGATGGTGTAACAGATTTGACCTGGACGGGTCAGCTCAGTTCCCGGCCTTCGCGTGACCCTGACGGCTCAGTTGACTACGGCAATATCGACTCACTCATCATCGAGGGGACCACTACACCGTTGAAGGAGGCCTCGGCACAATCGAACTCCACGCTGCATCCATCCGCGTGGCACTGGTCTCGGACGGCACGATCCTCACTTCGCCCGGCACCGCTGCTGACCTCTAGCCCGCGTCCGGTGAAGGATCCTTCACCGGACGTTGAGTCAATCCCCGGACGATTCACCGCAGCGGGGGTGGTCTCTCCAGCCTTCGGTCACAAACACTGAAGAACAGCGGGCTACGCTGGGCGGGTGCAAATTCGAGCCGTCCTATTCGATCTGGACAACACTCTGTTCGATCATCCGTCATCCGCCCGTGCGGGCGTGGGCGCTCTCCTTCACCATCTTGGAACGGAGCGTTCCAACGAACTGACACGTTGCTGGTTTCAAATCGAGGAAGCCAATTACCAGCGGTTCCTCGCAAAGGAACTCAATTTCCAGGAACAGTTCCTTCCCTTAGCCGGGCTCTCAGTTCCCCAAAATAACACCCGAATCGATGAGTTGTTCACCACGTACCTCGAGAACTACGAGGACGCCTGGATGGCCTTTCCAGACGCGGCGCCGGCATTGAAAAGCCTCCGGGCCATCGGCATGCCGGTGGCCGTCATCACCAACGGGAACCACGACCAGCAAACGTCCAAAGTTAACAGAATAGGGCTCAAGCCCCTCCTAGACCGGGTATTCAGCTCCGAACTTACAAACCACGCCAAACCGGCACAAGAGGCGTTCTTACAGCCCTGCAGAAGCATGAATGTGTCACCGGCCGAGACCCTTTATATCGGAGATAACTACCGGGTCGATGTCGAAGGTGCCCGGAACGCGGGGCTGCAAGCCATACACCTCAACCGCGAAGGCCCAATGGGAGAGGGGACCATCCAAAGCCTTGCTGAATTGCTTCTTCGCCTCTTCGAAGGATCCCTTTAGGCTGGCCGGTGGTATGCGAAACTCCAGGAAACACGATTTCGGACCCTATTTTGCCGACCGAAGGCCTCCCTCGGGGCGTCCGGTAAGGCATCCCTTACCGGACGCCGCAGCGTCTTAGGACGGGGCTAAGTCGTCCAATTGCGCGAGGCCGTGCCGTGAGTCACTGAGCAGGGCGCGGTGCATCACGACACCGAGAAGGCCTGAAGCGTTTCCGGCCACACCAGAATGTAGCGGTCACCTTCTGCCGGCCTGTACGCCACTCGTACCTCGGCCCATCTAGGGTGAGCATCGAGGGACGATACTGCGTCCCCGAACGCTTCGAGGGGGTCGTCGGTGTGGACAAAGATATTCATCTCGCCTGCGCCGAAGTCGTGCCCATCCACGAAGCCGTGGGCAGCGGGGAGCGCGCGCTCCAGCGCGTCCTCTATGGCGATGAGGGCGTCATAATCCGCCTCCGAGTCGGCTGGCCACTGCAGAACGAGGATGTATTGCACAACTGCCTACCAAGGTTATAGACGTGTCCGAAGACCCCGGGCCACATGCTTCTGGATGGATAACAACTGCCTCTCCCCGGGCCAAATGGGCAGAGTCTCGTGGAGCGACAGCTAAAGGGCGAGCATATCTGGCGTCGCCCGGACCAGGACGAGGGGAACGAAATGCGGGGGTGGCTGCGCTGAGCAGTGCCAGATGCCAACGAAGTAGCTACACAGCCCGCCATCCAATACCCACGTTCGATAGGGGATCCCCAACCGGGCACTGAATCGTCCGTTAGGCCACCGGCTTACGGGCGCCGCTTCTACTGCTGAGCGAACGTGAGAGCAGAGTCGATTGCGGACTCAACCGCCTCGCGGTGTGCGTCGGTTGAGTGATCAAGAAGCGACCGGATCGCTTGGACCAGCGCCACGAGCTCCGGCGTTCGGAGCATTGTGAATCGTCTCATCGAAGTGGCAAGCGATTCAATGACGAGGACGCCTACCTGATCTCCGTAAGCCCCTGAGTGAGACCCGTGAGGAGCCTCGTAGCTTCCTCCGATAGAGATGTCCCCCAAGAGCGCCAGCAAGGGGACGCGAATCGAGTCTGGAACATCACCAGCGGCAACCGCTGCGATAAAGGGAACTGCATGGGCGGTTGCTTCATAGACCGTGCCCTGGTGGCAGACGTTGGAGTAGAGCCCATCACCGATGGCGAAGGAAGGGGCGTCTCGAAGGGCAGCTAATGATCGCGCCACGTCTCCGGCAATGCTAAGTGACGCGTTGGATCCTTCCAGTGAAACGACGCCTTTTCCGTACGCGTGCTGCAACCGACTCCAGTCGACGTGGTCGAGTTCGTCCAAGGCACCGAGGCCTGTTGCATTCGGTTGATACAGAACATCCATACAACTGAGAGTAACCAGACGAACACAGAAGGATCCCTCACCGGGCATCGGGCGTCGCCCAGGACCACCTACGGGCGTGGCACGATGAGAGCCGGCGACCGTCTGGGCGAAAAAGGAGCTGCGACTTGGCGAACACGGGATCCCGTACCGGATTGATCACTGGCAAAACTGCTTTTGAAATTGCACGGTGGCGTCACCGCGTATTGGCCGTTTTGGTGGTTGTTAGTCTGTCGATTGCTTATCTAAGCAATGCTGGTATCCCTCAGTCCTTGTTTACTAATCTGCTGCTAGGACTACTGGCCGTCTCAGGACTCATTTTGGTCGTCTTCATTAACTGGGCAGGGCTCAGGGAGGATGCTGAGAAAAAGGCTGGCTACACAACCCTCCGCTTTGGCAACAGGCAGTTGATGCAGCGAGATCCGTACATGGGTCGCATCATCCGGCTGGCCGGCGCCGACTACCTTGACCGCCAGTACTTCAACGAGATTTTGGATAAAACCAAGGCTGAATCGGAAGCGGACAAGCAGTAGGACCCCTAGGACGTACCCCGTAAGCCGGTGGCCTAACGGACGATTCAGTCCCCGGTTGGGGATCCTTCAACGTGCAGCTGGCCTTGATCATTGAATGATGTCGGGGTTGGGGTCGAGCCGTCTGATCAGCCTGGGGTGGTCTCCCTAGTCGCGTGGGCGAACGACGGAAGCACTTTAACGCTTACCTGGGACGAGATCGCCGCGTCAGCGAGCATTCGCTGGCTTAACGGTGACGAAGAGCTCCTTGTTCTTGAACGAGAGACCCCGGTGAAGATCAGTGTCCGAGACGAGCAAGGCGTCATTGAGTTCCACGTCTGGTCCCGTTGGGAAGGAACGTCCGGCGAATTGATGGTGAGGGTCGGCGAGCACGTGGCGGTCCACGACACACTCCTACGTACTTAGCAGCCTTCTTGCGTTCGGTCGGAGATCCTTCAATCGGCGTCGTCGGTTACCTGCCTGGTCCCGCCTTCGTTCAGGCACCGGGCCGCTGGAGACGAACTTTAGGGGGCGGGGTACTGGAGACGGCTCCGCGCCTCATCCAGTAAGGAGGAGTAGTCCTCTGAGAACACCTGGACCAAGACTGATTCCAGAGAGCTTTCGATGTCCCACAGGACGCGTTGCTCGGCTTGGTCAGTGAGATTAGAGCTGTTGCTCTTGTTGAACCGCGCCAGCCAGTCGAAGAGCACTAAAGCTTCGTCCCGGCTGAGCTTGACGCTGATGTGCTCGTTCTCGCCCATACAGTCTCCTCGATCTTGAGTCATTTCGCCACAAAAGGCCACGGCATCTCTCGATGCATCTCAGCATTTGCGACATTGAGACATTGTCTCTGACCGCAGGGGGAAGCTGTGAAGACCGAACGTCCCTGCCGCCCGTTAGCCGGTCCTCCACCGGCCGCCGTTCAGGCTCACTCGGCGCGCGTCGGCACTCCCTCCGTTCAGGGGCTTCGCGATTCCCGTAAGACCTGCCCGCAAAACTGCCCGGTGAGGGTGCGCCCTAAACGCTACACATCCGCCCTGCAAGTAGCGGGGGACCTTCACACGGCCCGTGGACCATGAAAGTTCACAGCACTCCTGTTGCGACGATCAGTGGAAAATCGCCCGCTTGTGCTGCCAGGATCCTGTGCCGCATGTCGCCCCAAACCTTTGAGACAACGCTGCTGCTCAAACAACCAGCCGCAGCGGCCGCTGTCCCAGCTGGACCGTGATCTCCTGCCCCCATGACGCCGTCAGCCGGTCGTCTTCCATCCCGTCCCCGAACACCACCAACTGGTCGGATGCCACGGTGATCCGGAGGACCTCGCCGGCTTCCAGTACGCCTTCGGTGAGCGAAGCACCCGTAACCGGGGACGGCCACGCTTCCCGCACGAACCAGGCAAGCCGTGGATCAGTGGGCGCCGGCAAGGCACGTCCGCCGCGCTCCAAAGCGATCGATGCGCACCAGCCCGTGGCGCCCGTGCCGGTGGAGACAATAAGGCCCGACGACGACTGCCGCTCCGTCTGTCCTCCTGCTTGGGTGAAACTGGGTACGGAAAGGGAGTACTTCGCTGACTGATGCGAGGCGTGCCCGACGAAAACTTCATTGAGCGCCGAAAGCTGCTGACCGTCGTCGAGCGTTGCTGTCACGGTGGTGAGGTCCTGGCAGCGCAGCCGCCCCGGGTCTCCGGTGCGCAGCAGCGCGGCGGCGGCGGCCGGTGTGTGGCGGACCAGGACGCCGGGGTTGGCGCCGGGTTCAGGATCGACGCCGATGACCGGCTGGCCGTTCAGGTACTTGGCCACGTTGGCCACCAATCCGTCCTGTCCCACCACGGCGATGATGTCCTCGGCGGTCAGCAGGAACCGGCTGAGGTCGGCGCGTTCCACTTCGGCTTGGCGCCAATCCGACGGTACGGAAGCCCTGATAGTTGCCAGGGCGTTGGTTAGACGATCGTGCCGGTCCTGTACGTCCTGGATGCTGCGGCCCCGGGTGCTCAGGAAGAACTCCGCCTGCCCGCGGGTGGCGTGCCGGTCCAGGAGTTCCTGCAGTTCGGTTCGCCGGTGGACGAGGACGATGCGCGGGGTTGCCATGGTGGGTCCTTACTTGGTGATTTCGGCGGGGGCAGCGGGTTCCTTGAACAGCCCGGCGAGTGCTCCGCTGAGCAGGTCCGGGGTGATGGTGAGATTCCCGATGTTCGGGAGGCTGCCGGCGGCGTCCTTGAGCGCGAGGGCCAGCAGGGTGGCCTGTTCCATACCGCGGTACACCTCCATCGTGGCGGCTTCGCGGGCTGCGGCAGCTTCGCCAACCAGGCGGATCTGGTTTGCTTCCGCTGCGGCGCCGATGCCCTTTCGCTCGGCTGACCCTTGGGCTTCGATGAGCCCGGCTGCGGCCTTTTCTTCGGCGGCGCGGCGGGCGTTGGCGCCCTCTTGCGCCACCAGGTTCTCGCGGCGGACGGCCAGTTCGATCTGGCTGGCCATCTCGTTCTCGGAAATGGTGCGTTCACGTTCGACGGCGACCGCTCGCCTTTCGTAAACCGCCCGGTCCGCTTCGGCCTGTAGCTGTTCGCGCACCGGGGTCTGCAGGGCGCGTTCGACGTCGGATTCGGGGCGAACCGCGAGGACCTGGACGCCGAGGATCTCGATACCTGTGGATTGGAGCCGTGCATCGGCCCGCAGTGCGTCGGTGAGCACCAGGCGGAGTTGGCTGACTCCGCGTTCCAGGGCTTCGGCGAGCGTAGTGGTGGCGATCTGGTCGATCGCGTGGCTCTGGCAGAGCTGGCCGATGATCGTCGAAACTTGCTCGCGTCCGGTGGCCGGCGCCTTGCCTGCGGTCTGCAGCCCGAAGTCGAGGCGGGTGGAAACAGCCACGGGGTCGATGAAGCGGTAGGTCACGTTTGCCTGGACACTGACGTCCTGGTGGTCGCGGGTGATGGCGTGAAAAAGAGTGGGGAGCTCCTGATCGTCCACAGGAACCTCGCTGAGTACTGAGTTGGCGGGGCGGAAGAAGAACGCCTGGCCCACGCCCTGGTGCTTGACTGCACCCTTCTGCAGGTGCACGACGTAGCCGGTGGGGCTGCCAAGGAAGTGGCTGATCCAGGGGTAGTGCTTGATGGTTGCCATGATGTTCTCTCCTTCATTTCTTCTCGTCAACTTGACGATAACTCGACTGTAGAGCTGGCGCGGGATTATTGTCAACATGACGATAATTACCTACGATTGATCCATGCCTGAATCCCACCCGGCGCCCCAGCTCTTCCCGGTGACCGTCGACGTCGTCGCCCTTACCGTTCGCAACGGAGAGCTGAACGTCCTGCTGATCACCCGACTCATCGAGCCATTTCGTGGCAAACTGGCGCTTCCCGGTGGCTTCGTTCTGGCGGGGGAGGACTTGCTGGAAGCGGCGGCCCGGGAGCTCGCGGAGGAGGCCGGCGTCGAGCATCTGCCCGGGCACCTTGAGCAATTGGGGAGTTATGGGCCGAAAGGCCGCGATCCGCGTGGCGATATCCTGACGGTCGCTCATCTGCTGCTGGCGCCGGACTTTCCCGTATTGGCGGCAGGCAGCGACGCCGAGAAAGCGGCTTGGTACCCGGTTCGGGAGATCCAGGATGGCACGCTTGAGCTGGCGTTCGACCATGCGCAAATCCTCAACGACGCCCTGGAACGGGCCAAGTCCAAGCTGGAGTATTCACCCCTCGGGGCGGCCTTCTGCGGCGAGGAGTTCACCATCGCCCAGCTTCGCGCCGTCTATGAGGCGGTCTGGGGTACGCGCCTGGACCCGCGGAATTTCCATCGGAAGGCAACAGGGACGCCCGGATTCCTAGAGGACACCGGTCGAATGACAGCGGGCGACGCCGGTAGGCCGGCTGCGCTTTTCCGGCTCGCCCCCGCGGCGCGCCCGACGGCGGGCCAACCCACCCGCGCGGTTCTCAATCCACCCCTGATGCGCCCGCGGGAATCATGATAGCCAAGCCGGCTCGACTGCGGCCATGGCACGGTTGAGATGGGCCAGTACGTCCTCGGGCGTACCGTTCGCGTCCACCACTACGAAGTCGTCGAACTCCGGGAGGGATCGGTATGCCGCCCGGAAAGCCACCAGGTCTGCGAGGATTTCCTTGTCGGTGCCGCGAGCCATGACGCGGTCGTGGGCAACCCGCGGATCGACGTCGAAGTGGATCATGAGGTCCGGAGCTGGAAGCTTCCCCAGCAACCACGGAATCAAACGGCCGCGACCCAATCCGTTGGCCTGGCGCAACGCGAGTTGGCAGTGAAGGTGGCGGTCCATCACCACCAGCCCGTCGAACCTGCGAGCGGCAGACGAGGCGCGGGCGTGATTTACCAGCACGTTGAAAACTCGAATGCCGGTCTCAACAAAATCGGCAAACCAAGGCTGCAGATGCCAGTTCAATCTCGCGGAAAGAAGCGACAAGTGCCTCCGGCCGGCGTGGTTGCTGAGCAGCAGGGCGTTCCGTCCCTCGGCGTGGGCCGAATCGACCAAGGCGCGGGCCGCCGTCGTCTTTCCTGAACCGTCAATTCCCGTCAGAACAATGAGCATGTGGCCTCCCCTCGTTTCCTTTCCAACGAAACGAGGGGAGGGATTGTCCCGCGATGCGGCGCAGATCACCCCATGGGCCGCCACTGGAACCGGGGTTGCTTGCGGTTCAGAAAAGCGCTGATGCCGATCTCCATGTCCGGGTTGGCAGGCATCGCAGCCCAGGCCGCGGCCCATTCCTGGTCCACGACCGGTTCACCCGCTGACCCCTCACAATCCACCAGCCGCTTCATCGCGTGCATGGAGAAACGGGACCGGCTGCGCAGCGTGTTGATCAGTGCTGCGCACTTCTCTTCAAAGGACTCCGAGGGAACGACGTCGGCCACCAGGCCAAGCGCCTTGGCTTCAGTAGCGCTGAACGTCCGTCCGGTGAGGAGGATGTACTTTGCGTTGGCGTGACCCACCAGCCGCACCAACCGTTCCAAGCCGGGACGGGGATAGATGATGCCGATCTTCGCCGGGGTCAGCCCAATGACGGCGCGTTCGTTGGCGATGACGAAGTCGCACGCTGCTGCAATCTGCCAGCCGCCACCCATGCACGCGCCGTCCACCAAGGCCACCGTCGGCTTCGCCACGGAAGCAATGGCGGAATCGGCCAGGCTGAGATGGTCCACCGTGGAGCCGTCAGGTTGGGGGTCGGTGAGGACGGAGGAGAGTTCGCTGATGGACGCGCCGGCACAGAACGTGTCCCCGGCGCCGCGCAACACGATTACTGAAACATCAGGATCGGCGTCCAAGCGAGGCATGATTTCCTGGAACTCCAGGCACATGGCTTTAGTCACGGCGTTGCGCTGGGCAAGGTTGGAGATCTCCACTGTCGCCACACCGCCGGCAACTGAAACGGAAAGGCGGCCGGTGCGCACCTCGGAAGCGATGCTCATGAGCGTGCTCCCGCGTCCGCGGAAGTCCGGAATGCCGGCCCGCACACAACGCGACCCTCGCGCTCAAGCCGGGACACGTCGTCGTGCGTCATTCCACGTTCCAACAGAACCTCCGCTGTGTGCTCGCCAAGAAGCGGCGGCGGCGTATGGATTTCGCTCGCCTCGCCGTCCAGGCTCAGCGGCCCGCGCAGGAGGGGGAGTTCGGAACCGTCCCGTCGCTGGCGGCGCTGAACGAGCTTCAACGCGGCCACTTGCTCAGTAGCCAGCGCCTGCGTGTAGTTGAAGATGGGCCCGCAAGGGATACCGGCTTGGCTGATCAGCGGAACCCACTCGGAAGCGGGCCTGGTGGCAAGCGAGGACTCAATGAGTTCTGTCAGCTGATCGCGGTTGGCCGAACGATCCGCTCCGGTGGCGAACCGGGGATCCTCCAGCGCGGAGGGAACGCCGATCAGCGTGCAGAACGCCCGCCATTGCTTGTCGCTTCCCACGGCGATGTTGATGGATTCCGTGGCGGTGGCAAACGTGCCGTAGGGCGCGATGACGGGGTGGTTGTTGCCTTGCGGGGTGGCTGCTTCGCCGAGGCTTAGGGCTTTCTGTCCTTGGAACGCGGACAGGTTCAGTGCGGTTTCCAGCAGTGAGGTGGACACCCGGCCGGGCCGTTCGCCGTTCCGGGCGCCGAGCAGCGCGGAGACGATGCCGAACGCACAAACCATCCCGGAAGTGATGTCCACGATCGGAAGACCCACACGATATGTTTCCCCGGGACCGGGCCCTGTGACGGACATCAGCCCCGACATTCCCTGGATGACCTGGTCCAGTCCGGCGTCGTCCTTGAGGGGCCCGATGTTCCCGAACCCACTGACGGACCCCAGCACGAGGTCCGGGTTGAGTTCTTCGAGTCGCGCTGCGGTGAAGCCCATCTTGTCCAGGGTGCCGGGTTTGAAGTTCTCCACCAGGACATCGGCATCGGCGATCAAGCCGGCGAGGATGTCGCGACCCTCGGCAGAATAGAAGTCCAGGCACACAGATGCCTTGTTGCGGTTGACGGAGTCGAAGTACAGGCTGTGGCCGTCCTGGAATGGCGGCCATTGCCGGGCGGTGTCACCGCCGTTGACGCTTTCCACCTTGATGATCCTGGCGCCCATGTCAGCCAGGAGTGCCGTGCAATAGGGCCCGGCGAGAGCCCGGCTGAGGTCGATCACGGTGATCCCGCGGAGTGGTTTGAGCATGGTTGTGTACCTAACGTTGGAGCGGATTCAGAGGCTGGAGGGCAACACCAGGGCACCCACCAGAAGGAGCGGGCCGACCACCACCATGGACAGGCCCCACCGGGTGAGGAGGGTGGTGATGCGGGGACGTTCGTCGGCGTCGACTGTGGCTACGAACGTGGCGCCGACAGTGGAGAACGGTGAAACGTCCACGATGGATGAACACACGCCCAGCGCCGCGATGACCGCCCACCCGGCGATGTCACCGGAGGCCACCAGTGGCAAGGCAAGCGGCACAAGGGCCGCGAGCATGCCGGTGGTGGAAGCGAACGCGGACACGAGGCCGCCGATCGCGCAGATCAACAGCGCGGCCAGGAGCGGGGTTCCGACGGCGCCGGCTGCTTCGCCGAGCAGGGTGACCGCTCCCATGGTCTGAAGCACTCCGACGAACGTGATGATCCCGCCCACCAGCAGGACCGTGGACCAGTCGATCTTGGCCACGGCCGACTTGCCGGACTGCGGATCGCACAAGGTGAGGACCGAGGCGAAAGCGAAACACAGAACGCCGATGTCCGGGCTGGCGCCCAAGACGGACATCAGGATGACGGTGAGGACCAAACCCGCCATGCAGAGCACCGTGATGACCTGGTTGAGGTTGAGTTGAGGGCCCGACGCCGGTGCCTCCGCGGGTGGGCCGTCCAGGACCTGGATGGTTTGTTGTGCCGCTTGCTTGCCCCGCGCGATGTTGCCGTCGCGCTCAAAGGGGTGTGACGGCGTCGGGCGTTCTTTGCTGAAGCGTGGCACGGCTGTGCCAAAACCGTCCGTGGTGCGGGTGTTGAGCAGCTTGAAGCCGCCGAAGAGGACGTAGGCGGCAGCTACGAGAGCCAGGTTGGTGCCCAGTGCCACGGTGAAGAGAACCAGCGGATCGAGGTCGATCCCCGCTGCCCGCGCCGTGCCATAGGTGACGATGCCGAACAAGCTGGTGGGGGCGAATCCTCCAGCGCTGAGGCCTGAGCCGATGGCGATCCCCATCAGCATGCGGTCGATGCCGTAACGCTTGGCCAGCGGCATCCCAATGGGCGCCATAACCAATCCGGCCAGCGGCGAACCCATGGCCGAGATGCCAATGGTCAGCGCGAAGAAGGCCAAGGGCAGGAAGAAGGCCCGGTCACCTACTTTGGCGATGGCCCGCTCAATGATCACGTCGATGGTCCCGTTCGCTTGGGCGATCGCGAAGAAATAGGTGACGCCTACCAGCAGGACCAGGATCCCGATGGGGAATCCCGCTACTACCTTGTCGATAGTCATCCCCGCCATCCACACGCCGACGCCCGCTGCCGCTGCGAACATGAGCACTCCGATGTGCACTTTGCGCAGGGTAGCCAGGACGAACACGCCCACAAAGATGGCGAGAGCCGCGATTTGTAATTCCATAGCCCGTTCTCCAATCAAACTTCTTCGGTTCACTGGATGAACCAACGGTTCATTTTGGGAAGTCGCCTGTAATGTAGAGGACAGGGAAAAGGCCGTCAAGCGGGAGAGTGGATGAGTACGCAGAGTGTGGTCACGGCAATCCGGGTGCTTGAAGCGGTCTCCGACAACCAGCCGGCGGGTTTGTCCGAACTCAGCCGGGAAGTGGATGTTCCCAAGGCCACGGTTCTCCGGGTTCTGAGGACACTGGGGGAGCTGGGCTGGGTCTCGCAGTCCGAAGCCCAAGCCGGCAAATGGGTCCTGACCAATCACGCGTTCGCTGTTGCCAGCCGTGGAAGCAGCGGATCTGTTATCCGCGACGCCGCCATGGGCCCACTCAACGCGCTGCAGCTGGACACCACCGAAACAGTCCACCTGGCGGTGCCGGACCGCCGCTATATGCTCATCATCGAGCGCCTGGACACGCCGCACGTCCTCCGGGCTTTCCTGCCGCTGGGCTCGCGTCTGCCCATGCACGCCTCGTCGACCGGCATGGCGTACCTGTCAGCCGCCGATGAAGCTTTCGTCGAGGAATACCTGGCCGGTCCGCTTGAAGCACTGACACCGCAAACCGTCGTGGACCCGGCCAAGCTGCGGGCGATGATCGGAGACACGCGGGCCCGAGGGTATTCCATCAACGAGCAGGGGCTCAGCACTGGCATCACCTCGATCGGTGTTCCGCTTCTGGGGCCCGGCGGCGTGGCGGCGGGATCGATCTCCATTTCGGGGCCCTCAAGCAGGATTGTTCCCACCAAGTACCAGGAGTACGGCGAGGCTGCAGCAGGAACCGCCCGGGAGATCAGTCGTGCTCTGGGAGCTTCTTCATCAAAAGGTTACTAAGTTTCCTGACCAACTACTGCGCTGGAAGTCATTGCACGCCTATCATGATGCTGTGAACGTGCTTCTGCCGGGCAATTGTTCGTTTGAACTCTTTTCCGGGAGGGTACGTAAGCGATAAGGAGATGAATTTCTCCGATCGGTGCCCGTTGGCATGGGTGGCGCTCCTCCGGGGGTACCAGCGGACGCCTTCCTGAATAGACAAACATTTATTGAAGGGATGCGTAGCTCAATGAACACACTCCTGATAATCGCTGGCGTAATTGCGATCATCTTGCTTCTCGTCGGTGGATTTAACCAAGCCCTCAGTTTCCTGCTGTGGGTAGGAATTATCCTGCTGGTACTGGCCCTCATTGGATGGGTGCTGGGCCGGGGCCGGTCTCGCGTATGACAACTGATCCAAGCGAAGTTGCCGGCTACGCCCAGGTTCGCGACGGAACAACTACGCCCGGGCGCCCCCTTCCCAGGGACCCGGACGTGCCCGGAACCGGTGGGCAGGTGCCGGTCAGCGACGGTCCCGAGGAAGCTCCAGAGGATGCCGTTGATGCCGGACCCAGCGAATCAGCAAATCCGCCGGGACCGGCAGAGGAAAAGGATGAGAAAACCGCGGATAATCGCGGTTTGACCACCGAAACCAATCCCACGGACTGACAGTGGGCTTTTGCGGCCGCGGGCGGAAGAAATTCCGGCTGCGGCCGCACTCGTAATCAGTGACTGCGGCGGGGTGCAGCCAACTCAGCGATTGAGGTTGATATGCGGTTCGGTTCAATCATCGGGCTTCTGGTAGTGGTGTGGCTGGTTATAGGAGCGGTGGCTGCCGGCCAGCGGGGTTACTACAGCGACCCGCCCGCGCAATGCTCGCAGTTTGCAACCATTGCGCTCAACATCGTCGCGGGTCCACTGAATTACACCGGCCTGAATCCCCAAGGCGGGTGTGAGATTCCGAAGCCGTCATGACCCGAAGCTGGAAGCTTCTGGCAGCAACCCTGGCCGCCTTGGTCTTCGTGGGCGGACTGCTTTCCGGGTGCGCCCAAAGCCCTTCAGCGGGCTCCCTTAAAGGCCCTGCCAAGGAAGCCGCCTCCGCTGTTCGCGCCGCTTCCCTGGCGGTGGACCTCAGGCTCCAGGAACGCGCGACGGCGGCAGCGGCGACTACCACTGCGGACGACATGCTCAAGGGCATGCAATCCGCCACCGATCAGCTGGAACATTTCGGCGCGAAAACGCAGGATGAACAGTCGCTGCGGGACCGCATGCTGGCCTGCTTCTCCGCCATTTCACGGTCTCTCCTCCACGCCAGGGACGCCCTAGCCGCACCCACATCAACACCTGACGGCGGAACGGACCTCGCAGGAAGTGTCCAGCTCCCGGCGGTCCAGGGTGAACTCCGAACGGCTACTGAACAACTTGACGCCCTCATGACCAAGGCCGGCATCCAGTGAAACGGCTCCTCGGTGTTGCACTCGGCATCCTGACAGCGATCGGGGGCTTTGTCGACATCGGGGATCTTGTGACCAACGCCGTCGTTGGCTCCCGCTTTGGACTCTCGCTGGCTTGGGTGGTTGTGGTTGGCGTGGTGGGCATTTGCCTCTTCGCCAATATGTCGGGACGGGTCGCCGCCGTCTCTGGGCGGGCCACCTTTGAAGTGATCCGGGAACGCATGGGACCGCGGGCGGGCCTTGCCAATCTCACCGCATCCTTCCTGATCAACCTCATGACTGTCACTGCGGAGATCGGCGGAATTGCCCTGGCCCTCCAGCTGGCCAGCGGCGTTTCCTACATGCTGTGGGTTCCGTTCGCCTTGATCGCGGTATGGCTGGTGATATGGCGGGTGAAGTTCAGCATCATGGAAAATGTGACAGGGCTTGTAGGCCTGTCCCTGGTGGTCTTCGCCGTAGCGCTCTTCCTCCTCAAGCCGGACTGGGGTTCGCTCGCCTCCCAGGCGCTGAACCCCTCAATCCCCTCGGAGGAGGGTTCCGGCGTGTACTGGTACTACGCGATCGCCCTGTTTGGAGCGGCCATGACGCCCTACGAAGTGTTCTTCTTCTCCTCCGGTGCCGTGGAGGAACGCTGGAAGGTCAAGGACTTGGTGCAATCACGGATCAACGTCCTGTTGGGCTTCCCGCTGGGAGGTTTCCTGTCCCTCGCCATCGCGGCGTGCGCCGCCGTCGTCCTCCTGCCGGCCGGCATCAGCGTGACGACGCTGTCGCAGGTCGCGCTGCCAGTCATCCAGGCGGGCGGGCAACTGGCGTTGGCTGTCCTGATCCTCGGCGTTGTCGCCGCGACTTTCGGTGCTGCGTTGGAAACGACCCTGTCCAGCGGGTACACGCTGGCCCAGTTCTTCGGTTGGTCCTGGGGTAAGTTCCGGCGCCCGGCGGAGGCGGCCCGCTTCCACGTGGCCATGATCGTGGTCCTGCTGGCGGGTGTCGCTGTCCTGGCCACCGGTGTGGACCCTATCCTGGTCACCGAATATTCCGTGGTGTTTTCGGCGATAGCGCTGCCGCTGACCTACCTGCCCATCCTGATCGTGGCGAACGATCCCCAGTACATGGGCAAGCACGTCAACGGCCGGGCTGTGAACATTGTGGCCTTCGTTTACTTGGTCATCATCCTGGTGGCCTCTGTGGCGGCCATCCCCCTCATGATTGCGACGGGAGCAGGGGCATGAGAAAAGCGAAACCGATCCCGGTCCAGGACATCAGGCCCGCGCCGCGCCCGGCCGGCCTGGTCCTGGATGCCCAGCTGCACTTGCTGGACCGGCAAATACTGGACGTCGACGGCGTACCCGTCACCACGGTTGACGACGTGGAGTTGAGCGGCCCCGCACCTGGAGAACCCATCCCCGAAGGAACCGAGGCGCCCCACATCACCGCCTTGCTGACCGGAGCGGTCCTCGGGACGCGCATCTTTGGCGGCAGGCCGCCGTCGAGCAGGTTCATCAGGATCCCGTGGGAAGTGGTGGCTGGCGTGGACACGGTAGTGTCCTTGGGTGTCCGGGCCAATTCGCTCGATGCTTCCTGGCTTGAGCGCTGGATGCGCGACCAGATCATCGCCAAAATTCCTGGAGGCCGGCATGATCCTGAATGACCTTTTGGGTACAGATGTCGTGGACAGCACCGGCCAGCGGTTGGGTGAGGTGTCGGACGTCCGGTTTGCCCTGGACGCTGCTCCGGCGCAGCTTCTGAGCCGGGCCCGGATGGTGGGCGTCGTGGTCTGTCCCAGGACGGCCACATCGTTCCTTGGGTATGAACGGATGGACGTGAACCAGCCTTGGCCCCTAGCCCAGCTGCTGAGGTGGCGGCATCGGGGATCGTTCCTGGTGTTGTGGGAGGACATCGCGGTGATGGGTCCCGACGGCGTGAGGCTGCGCTCCGAGTTCACGGCGTACGAATCAACATTGCCAAGGTAGCCGCTGTTTGCAAATGCTAAGTTTGCTGATTAGTTTGGTAGTAGGGCATGGACATGCCATAGAACGCCCTTAGGGGTTCGAAGAGTTCCATATACACGTTCACCGCTTTTGGAAAGGACAGGTCGCATGGACAAGCAGAACGCCACACCGGAAGAGGAAGTGGGCGGCTACGGCACTCCCACCGCGGAGCAGGAAGCCGGCGGCGGCCAAGCGCAGCCCCGGGTGGAGGAAGACCTCTCCGAAGCCGGACTCAGCCAGGACAGCCCCGACGGCGAAACGTTCGCCACCGGTGCGCCGAACCTCAGCCACTTGGACCCCGAAGACTCGGACAGCTCAGGGGAGCCGGGCGCCGGGCGCTTCGGTGGGACCGATGAACAGGCCCACGCCGAGCAGTCCCTGCAGCCCGACGGCAATGACGACGACCTGCCGGACGGCAGCGGTAACGACCTCCCCCAAGAGGAGTCTCCGAATGACGATGACGAAGAAGATTTCGACGCCGGCTAAAAACTCCAGCTGGCGCGCTTAAGCAGGCGCGCCTCCGGTTAAGCAGCCAGCCGGCTGGCGTGCCACTGGCACCACCCGCAATAAAGCACCCGAGACACGATCGAAGGAGCAAAACCTATGGCCACCGTAAACAAGTCAATTGAAGTAGACGTCCCCGTATCCGTCGCCTACAACCAATGGACACAGTTCGAGACGTTCCCCGAGTTCATGAACGGGGTGGACGCTGTTGAGCAGATCGACGAAACGGGCCTCCACTTCTCAACCAACGTGGGCGGGGTAAAGCGCGAGTACAACGCGCAGATCGTGGAACAGGTCCCGGACACCTTGGTCAGCTGGGCCAGCGTGGACGGCCCCCGCAACGGCGGCACGGTGAGCTTCGAGTCGCTCGAACCTGCCAGGACCCGGGTCTCGGTCGAGATCGTGTGGGAGCCGGAAAGCCTCACTGAAAAGGCTGGTTCGGCCCTTGGGGTGGACAGCCTGCGTGTTGGCGCGGACCTGGACAAGTTCAAGAAGTTCATTGAGGCCCAGGGGCACGAAACCGGTGCCTGGCGTGGGACGGTGTCTGGCGGCGACGTGGATGACACAGGCGAAGGAACGCTGGATCCCACCCGCCCCCGCTCGGTAGACATCTAGCGCGGCGCTGCGGACTCGTTCACACTGGTAACAGCACCAAATAGATAGCTCCAACGAGGGCCGGCCACTGATACGGGCCGGCCCTCGCGGCATATCCGGGAGCTGACACGGCAGAGGAGCACGGAGTACATGGCAACGGCCAGCAACATCGAGACTGAGCGGAAATTCGACGCCGATGAGTCCACGCCGCTCCCAGACCTGGAGTCCATCGAGGGCGTCGGGAGAGTCGGTGAGCCCGCGGTCCATCACCTGGAGGCCGTCTACTTCGACACCAGCCGCCTGGCCCTGGCCGCCCGCGGGATCACGCTGCGCCGCCGCACCGGTGGTACCGATGCCGGCTGGCACCTCAAACTTCCGCATAGCCCGGGCAACAGGACGGAAGTCCAGGCCCCACTGGGCTCCGTGGATTCCATTCCCGACGAACTCCTGGAACGCGTCCTTGCCTACACCCGTGGTCGGCCGCTGGCGCCGGTTGCCACGCTGAATACCGAACGCACCAGCTTCGCCCTCTACGGAGACGACGGCGGACGCCTTGCCGACTTCGTCGACGACCGGGTGCGTGCCCTCGTAACCATCGATGGGCCGCGTGAGTCCCGCTGGCGCGAGTGGGAGCTCGAACTGGCGGCGAAGGACGGGCAAGACGATGCATTGCTGGAGGCTCTCGCCGGACAGCTGGCCGACGCCGGAGCCGTGCCCAGCAAGCGTGCCTCCAAGTTGGCCACGGCCCTGGGCGATTCATGGCCGCCGCCCCGGAAAGCAGCTGGGCATTCTTCCAGTGGCAAGGCCCCGGCCGTTACTCCGGTGCTGGAGTACCTGGAGTCGCAAATCGCTGACCTGCTTCTCCAGGACGCGCACGTCCGGCAGGACCGGGACGACGCCGTGCATCAAATGCGCTCCCTGATCCGACGCATCCGTTCGGTGCTGCACACCTACCGAAAGCTCTTTGATCCCGCGGCGGTGGAAGGGCTTGAATCTGAACTGAAGTCCTTGGCCGAAACGCTGGGCCGCTACCGGGATGCGGAGGTCCTGCACGAACGGCTTCGCGCGTCCCTGGACGAGTTGCCGGCGAAGCTGGTGCTGGGTCCGCTGCATGACGAACTCGACCAGCGCATGCAGGTCAGGTTGGACACGGCGTTGTCGGCCATCCGGGAGCGATTGGACAGTGCCCGTTACTACAAGCTGCTGGAACAGCTCGAGGAGTTCACCCAAGCCCCACCCACCATCCTCAAGGGGAGCCGTCCGGCCGGCAAAACGACCGCCAAGCTCGTCAACAAGGCCGCCCAACGGCTCGGCAAACGCCATGACGCCGCGGTGGGTGCCGCCGTCGGGCCTCAACGCGACAAGGCCTTCCATGAGGTCCGGAAGGCAGCCAAAAAGCTGCGTTTCGCCGCCGCGGCTGTAGGAAGCGTGCACGGCAAGCGCGCCGGCAGGATTGAGGACGCAGCCCACAAGGTGCAATCGATCCTGGGCGAGCACCAGGACAGTGCCATGGCCCGCGAAGAGCTGCTGAAACTGGGCTCGGCGTCGGACGTCGGGAACGCGGCGTTCACCTACGGGGTGCTTCACGCGCAGGAGCGCAGTGCCGCAGATGCGACAGAGCTCCAGTACCTGCAGAGTGGCAAGAAAGCGCGAAAACTACGACTCAAGCCCTGACACAGCATTGCCCCTAGTTGCCCGCGGCAACCAGACGTAAACTGGCCTT
Organism: Arthrobacter sp. fls2-241-R2A-172; assembly: GCF_030208885.1. Lineage (NCBI taxonomy): Bacteria > Bacillati > Actinomycetota > Actinomycetes > Micrococcales > Micrococcaceae > Arthrobacter > Arthrobacter sp. fls2-241-R2A-172. Next base: position 240,988 of record NZ_JARVTB010000013.1, read on the forward strand.
CGGTTCATACAGCGTCTGCTTGGAGATCTCATGCTTTGGAAGGTCCTTGTCCGGTTCCTGCGGCCGCATCAGCGGCTGTTGATTGCCGTCGTCGTCTTCCAGCTGGCGCAGTCCATCGCCTCCCTGTACCTGCCCACACTCAACGCGGACATCATCGATAACGGTGTGGCCACCGGCGATACCGACTACATCCTGCGCATGGGCGGGCTCATGCTGCTGATTACCCTGCTGCAGATAGCGTGTGCCGTGGTGGCTGTGTACTTCGGCGCGAAAGCCGCCATGGGCATGGGTCGCGACGTCCGCGACGCGATCTTCAGCCGCGTCGGCGAGTTTTCCGAGCAGGAGGTCACCAGGTTCGGTGCGCCGTCCCTGATCACACGCTCCACCAACGACGTCCAGCAGATCCAGCAGCTGGTCCTCATGTCCTGCACGCTGATGGTCGCGGCCCCCATGCTCAGCATCGGCGGGGTGATCATGGCCGTGCGACAGGACGCGCAACTGTCCTGGCTGATTGCGGTCTGCGTCCCGGTCCTGCTGGTGGCGGTCGGCCTGATCGTGACCCGGATGGTGCCGCTGTTCCGCAAAATGCAGGTAAGGATCGACGCCGTCAACCGGGTCCTGCGCGAGCAGCTCACCGGCATCCGGGTGGTCCGGGCGTTCGTGCGCGAAGACATGGAGACAGCCCGTTTCGGTAAAGCGAACGACGACGTCACTGACGTAGCGCTGCGGGCGGGCCGTTTGATGTCGCTCATGTTCCCTGTGGTCATGCTGGTCATGAACGTCTCCAGTGTGGCGGTGATCTGGTTCGGGTCCTTCAGGATCGAGGACGGGTCCATGCAAGTGGGCACCCTGATCGCGTTCCTGAGCTACCTGATGCAGATCCTCATGTCCGTCATGATGGCCACGTTCATGGCCGTGATGATTCCCCGGGCGTCCGTCTCCGCCGACCGGATCGGTGAGGTGCTCGATACCCCCTCAAGCGTCCAGCCGCCGTCGAACCCGGTAGCCGCCGGTATCCGCCGGGGCGAACTGGCCATGCACGACGTCGGATTCGCCTACCCGGGTGCCGAGCAACCTGTACTGAGCGGTGTCACTTTCACCGCCGCCGCAGGGCAGACCACAGCGATCATCGGCAGCACCGGTGCCGGTAAAACCACTCTGGTGAACCTCATGCCGCGCCTTTTCGATGCCACCAGCGGATCCGTGCGAATGGATGGCGTGGACGTCCGCGACCTGCACCCAGACAAATTATGGGGCCACATCGGCCTGGTGCCGCAACGGCCATACCTGTTCTCCGGAACGGTCCGCAGCAACCTCCAATACGGCAAACCCGACGCTACCGAGGAAGAGATGTGGCAGGCACTGTCCGTGGCCCAGGCGCGGGACTTCGTCGAAGAAATGGAAGGTGGCCTCGACGCGGCCATCTCCCAGGGCGGCACAAACGTCTCGGGCGGGCAGCGCCAGCGGCTCGCGATTGCGCGGGCATTGGTGAAGCAGCCGGAACTGTACATTTTTGATGATTCGTTCTCCTCGCTGGACACCGCAACGGACGCCCGGCTGCGGCAGGCACTCAAACGGCACACAAACGGAGCCACCCTGGTGATCATCGCCCAGCGCGTGTCCAGCATCGCCGACGCGGACCAGATCCTGGTGCTCGACGACGGCAGGATCGTGGGGCAGGGAACGCACGATGAGTTGCTGGAGTACTCCGAAACCTACCGCGAAATCGTGTCGTCCCAGCTGGCATCGGAGGAAGCAGCATGAGCACGGCCACCCGGGGACCCCAACGGCCCGCCATGGGTCCAGGACGCGGCGGACCCTTCGCCGGGATGAACGTCCCGGCCGAGAAAGCATCCAACTTCGGCGCCTCCGCCCGGCGCCTGCTGGGCACCCTCCATCCGGAGCGGTTCTGGCTGACCATGGTCCTGGTGTTCGCCGTGGTCAGCGTCGCGCTGTCCGTGATCGGGCCCCGGCTGCTTGGCGAAGGCACCAACCTGATCTTTGCCGGCGTCGTCTCCAAACAGCTGCCCGCAGGAGTCACCAAAGCCGAGGTGATCGACAGGCTCCGCGCCTCAGGCGAGGGCAGCAAAGCCGACATGCTCAGCGCCATGACCCTCACTCCCGGCGTCGGAATCGACTTCGGCGCGCTGTCCTCCGTGCTGCTGTGGGCGCTGGCCCTATATGTCCTGGCCTCAGCGTTCGGTTGGATGCAGGCGTACGTCCTCAACGGCGTCGTCCAGCGCACCGTCTACCGGCTGCGTGAGCGGATCGAAGCGAAAATCCACCGGCTGCCGCTCCGGTACTTCGACTCCATACAGCGCGGCGAGCTGCTCAGTCGGGTGACCAACGATGTGGACAACATCTCCCAAAGCCTGCAGCAATCCATCAGCCAGGTAGTTTCGTCCCTGCTCACCGTGTTGGGCGTGCTGGTGATGATGTTCATCCTCTCGCCACTGCTGGCACTGATCGCACTTGTGACCATCCCCCTGACCCTGGGCATCACCATGCTGATCGCCAAACGGTCCCAGAAAATGTTCGTGGCCCAGTGGAAAAACACAGGCGAACTCAACGGCCAGATCGAGGAAACCTACACCGGCCACGCGTTGGTGAAGGTGTTCGGGCGGCAGAACGAGGTTCAGGAGAAATTCCGCACGAAGAACGCGGAGCTGTACCAGGCCAGCTTCGGGGCGCAGTTCGTGAGTGGGCTGATCATGCCGGCCATGACATTCATCGGCAACCTCGTCTATGTGGGTATCGCCGTGGTGGGAGGCCTGCAGGTCGCCTCCGGTGCCATGCAACTGGGCGATGTGCAGGCGTTCATCCAGTACTCGCGGCAGTTCACCATGCCGCTGGCCCAGCTCGGATCCATGGCCAACATGCTCCAATCCGGGGTCGCATCCGCCGAACGCGTCTTCAACCTGCTCGATGAAAAGGAGGAGTCCGAAGAGCCGGCAGCTACCGCAACCGGTCCCTCCCGCGGCCGGCTCGTGTTCGAGAACGTGTCCTTCCGCTACTCGCCGGACAAGCCGCTGATCACGGACCTCAGCCTGGTCGCCGAGCCGGGGCAGAGCATTGCGATCGTTGGGCCCACGGGTGCCGGCAAGACAACGCTGGTGAACCTCATGATGCGGTTCTACGACCTCGACGGCGGCCGGATCACCTTGGACGGCGTGGACATCGCGTCCCTGTCACGGCAGGAACTGCGCTCGCGGATGGGCATGGTGCTGCAGGATACGTGGCTGTTTGGCGGGACCATCCGGGACAACATCGCCTACGGGCGGCCCACAGCTTCCGAATCCGAGATTGTTGAAGCCGCACAGGCAACCTATGTCGACCGCTTCGTGCGGTCGCTCCCGGAAGGTTACGACACCCTGCTCGACGACGAGGGCGGCAATGTGTCGGCAGGTGAGAAGCAGTTGCTGACCATCGCGCGTGCTTTCCTGTCCCGTCCGTCCGTGCTGATCCTGGATGAAGCGACCAGCTCCGTTGATACGCGGACCGAGGTGCTGGTGCAGAAAGCCATGAACGCGCTGCGCTCGGACCGGACCAGCTTCGTGATCGCGCACCGGCTCTCCACCATCCGGGACGCCGACCTCATTCTGGTCATGGAGGCCGGGCAGATCGTGGAACAGGGGACGCACTCGGAGCTGTTGGCCGCAGGGGGAGCGTACTCCAGGCTGTACGAGGCACAATTCGCAGCGCCGGCCGCCGAAGTGTAGGAGCTCCAGTGTCCACGGCCCACGTCCAAGAGCGGCACGGAACGCCCTGGGTTCGACGGGCAATTGTCCAGGTCCTTCAATGGTGCGTGCTGTGCTCCCTAGGGCAGGCGTGACGGTCGAAGCACGTTGGCATCTCCGGCCTTGGCTGGGTCCAGGGGGACGGGGCTCACCAGTGTGGCTGGGCCCTTGTTCAGCAGTCCACCCGAGATGACCTGGCATCGCACGCCGCCGCGGCCCCGCATCGCTTTGTGGGCGCCGGGAGCCAACATTTGGTCCATCCATGCGCACGGGTGGGCTGGGCGGCCCGCCTTCAACCGCACCGCATCGTCCCCGGACTCCAGGGTGAATTCGTGTCCGAGCAAGGGCGCCAGCTCGGCACCCCTGAGGACAACATTGCGGCGCGTCAGCAACGGGTCAAAAGGCCCGGCGTCGAGTTCGTCCGCGATTGCCTCCAACGCCTCTACTGAGAAGAGCGTGACTGCTGCGTCCATGTGGGCGGCCTTGCCGAAGAACCTGTCCCCAACAATTCCCTTGCCGGTGACCAGTTCCGCGTGGTGGGCATCCGTGGTGGGGACATCCGCAGCCCCCTCCCGGGCACGACCAAAGTAGGCATGCGCCGGCGACACCAATAGGTGCAGAACCTCGACGTCGTACCTGTATTCAGTGGCCATCCCTTAACGCTAGCCGACTGACCAACGCATCAACGATGGGCAGCTGCCCTTTGACCAGCTTGGTCCGGGCCGTGGCTTCATCAAACCAACGTGCGTCATCAATCTCGGGGAATTCCTTGATGGCCCCGGAGCCTTTTGGCCACTCCATGGGGAAGGTGTTGCTGACAATTGTGTCCGGCTGAAATTCCCTGGCTTCGGCGGCGAAAGCAGTGATGAGTTTGCCGGAGGGCTGGCGGAAAACCCCCAACAATTCGTAGTCTACGGATGGGGGAGGGGAGCCAATTTCCTCCAGAAATTCCCGTTTCGCTGCGTCCAAGGCGTCTTCATCGTCAGTGAATTCGCCCTTGGGAATGGACCACGCGTGCTGGTCTTTCCGTGACCAGAATGGGCCGCCCATGTGGGCTATCCATAGTTCCAACGGACCAGATGGAGGCTGCCGGTAAAGAAGTATGCCTGCGCTGCGAATTGCCATTTTTTCCTTCGAACCATCCAGGACGTCCAAGGTCAGGAACCGAGCCTACCGGATGCGTTGCCCTAGAGGATTGCTGCATCAACGCCCGTCTGCCCGGAGCTGCTGGATCGCCCTGCCGTAGTCCGCTACGCCCACCTCCCTTCCGGCGTGGCCCTCGCCCCGGAAGAGGTCCTCCTCGAAGCCGAAAAGGAACATGCTCATCCCGCACTCTGCGGCGTACTCGGGCGCCAGCCGCAACTGATCGGCAAGGCTGTGGGAGAGCGGCGACCCCCCGGTGAACGGCGCATCTGGAGAGCCGGGATTTTCGCCGACCAACCCGAGCCCGGAGCGCCTCGCCAATGCACTGGTGTATCTGTGGGACGACCATTCAGAGACGTCATCCTGGACCACCCTGGTTTGATCATCCGGGCGGCAACGGTCCTGTGGGGGATCGGCTGCCCCTGCCACCACATCAGAGGCGTCGTCCAAACCAGTGAAGTCAATAGCCAGACCGGGCAAGGAGGCCAAAACCGCGAACTGGGCAACGTAGTCAAGGCCGCGCTCCAAGGCGCCATCCGGGTTGGCGCGGCCATCGAGGCGTCCCTCCACCGCTTCCACCACGTCGGCAGGCAAGGCTCCGCGGCCGGCCACCGGAACGTGAACCAGCCCTTTGTAGCCGAGCCTCCGCAACTCGCCCACCTGCCACACCAACGCATCCACAGCTGATCCCGTATACCAGTCCCACCAGTTCCGGACCTGCTCAGGTGTTACCAACCGTCCGTTCCAGGATCGGGAGCCCGGAACCCAACCCGGCATGGGCGACCGCGCCGCGCCTTCGGCCAGTCCGATCCCGCGTTGGGGTGCGTCGCCAAAGGCCCAATACTCGCGTTTGTTTCCGCCATCCTCGGGTCCCGGATATCCCAGCTCACCGCTGGCGTCCGTACCAACCCTTATGGCAGTGAAGTGCTCCAGCCCGAGATCCGATGCGACGCGGGCCAGATATTCTTGGGCGGCATCCCGGGTTGCGGCGCTGAAGATCAGCTCCGCTCCGCCGTGGCGGGCTACGCCTCCGGAGCTGCCCTTCAGGACACCGCCGGTCAACCGCCGGACCCAGTTCGGCGCATAGTGAAGGCCAGGAGACAGGACCACCCCCATCCCGGCCTGGCGGCAAGCGTTCAACCGTGCCTGCACCTCAGCGACGTAGCGTGAATCTACCCGGCCTTCCACTGGTTCGTAGCGATCCCAAGCCAGTGGCAGCTCCACTACGCTAACTCCAACCGTCCGAAGCGCGGCCAGACGGTCCGGGGAACAGCTGGAGCCCAGGACGCCGAAAGCCATCGGGGCAGGGCTGACGCGCCCGGCTCCGGCCGAACAGCCAACGGTTGAGCCCAGGATCATCAACGCCAGGAAGGTCAAGAGGCTAACGCGCCTCATGGGTAACCGCCGGTCACCGGTGGCAGCGTCATTCCGCCGGCCACAGCGGCGTCCAGCTTGTCGCGATCCAGTTTCCACACCACAGTGTTCCCTGACGTTGGCCCGGAGAAGGTGAAGACGGGCTGGGCATTCTTCTCTAGCCAATCCAGGAATGCAGGTGAAGCGTAGCCGTACCCTTCGCCCAGTTGCCTGCCCTGCGTCAGGACATACTCCGCGTTCCGGTCATGCAATGACTGCAAGGACGGCAAAACCTCCCAGCCCTCGTGCGGCAAAAGTGCGAACTCACCCGTGACGGACGTCAGCCCTACGATCGCGGACGGAGGCAGCTCCGTCGTCATGAAGGCCCGCGCACGGACCAGACCGTCGTCAACCACCGACCTTGCCTGAACACCCAAAAACAGGCCCAGGCCTGTCATGAGGATGACGACGGCGGTTACGGCACTCCGCAGACGGGGTCGCCACGCCACCACCATGACCGTGGCTACAGGCGTTGAAACCAAAGCCGCCAGCACCACGCAATAGCCGAACTGCTCCTCAGCCGCACCGAAAAACACGGAGTAGACGCCCACCATGCCGGTGATCAAAGAGAACAAGCCAATAATGCGTCGTTCCACCAGCGGGGAGGCCGCGGCCAGGCCGCCGGCCACGATGGAAAGTCCCAGGAGCACGTAGCTTGTGCCGAACCGCCCCAACAGAACCATCAGCCGATCCAGCAGCCCGACGCCAGGGACGGCATTGAAGCCCGTCATCTGCACCACGCCGGCCATTCTTAGGACACCCACGGACTTTTGTTCCAGGAACTGGGGGAGCAGCCCACCTGCAGTGATCAGGCTCAGATAGATGAGGTACGGAACCACGGAACAACAAACAATCCTCAGGGCGGTCAGCGTAGGAACCGTTCGCCGCCAGGGCACACCGGCCAGCAATGGGACCACGGTGAAAATCGCCGTCATGTCTTTCATGACGATCGCCAATCCAAAGACCAGTCCTGCTGCTATTTCGAGCCATAGCCTGGTGCGTCCGCGTTCGCCCTTGATCAGCAGCAGGACCAGGAGCCAACCGGACAGGACCGCCAAGCCAGTGGGCGTCTCCATCATCAACCGCCCGTCCATGCGGAGCACGAAGGGGTCGCTGGCCAGGATGATGCCGGCAACGAAGGCAGGACCCAGCCCTACCAGCCTGCGGACCAGCATGAAGCAGACAACAACGGTGGCCACGCCCAGGAAGGCGTTGAACCAGCGCAGTTGAAGCGCCAGGTCCATGGGATGCCCATCGAGGCCCATGATCCGGATAACCAGGGCATTGAGTGCGTAGGAGCCGGGAGGATGGAGGAAAAAGGGAGAGCCTGACGTTGAAGGAACCTGCCCGTCCGCCAGTTGCCTGGCCAGATCGGCGTATGTCACCTCGTCGATGAAGACGTCGTTGGCCCGCTCAACTCCTGTTACCCGGAACACCAGGGCGAGCAAGCCCACCAGCCCGGCAATCCAAACGGGACGCCGGGCGAGCTTCGAGGTCCAGGACTCCTTCCGGATCCGGACCCGCAGCATGGGTGTCCCGGATTGGTCCTGTGGGTTCGTGGGGTGCCCGGGAGTTATTGTGCTTGAGGTCAGCATGTAGGGGTTTGGGTGTTCCCGATGCGCGGTGTCTTGTCTTCGGCGGAGGACAGCTCACGCGGGGCTGCGTAGGGCAAAACCGGTCCGGGCTCAGCGGCGCCGCTGCGGCTTGTCATTGGATGAGTCTCCGATCTAACGTCCATGTCTTTCTGCATCAAGGCATGTGTCCTGTCACTTTGTTAGTGCGGGCAAACGAGTGATCGTGACGCGGCCGGAGTCGCCCCGGAATGCAGCGCCAGAGGTAGTGCGACGTCCCGCCGTTATCCAATTGATGTAGTAGTGCCGATTTTGCTGGCCCATTTCGCTTCCGACAGGACCCTGCCTAATCGATAATCGAGGAGTTGCACGTTCCTCGGGGGTGGAACGTCACGGCGGCCTCGGGCAATTGCCGGAGGCATTTCTGGGCGCATCAGCAGGAGGACACAGCTATGGCATTGTCAGTGAAGCTCCTTCCACATGGGGGAAGAAAAGCAATGGGATTGGCCGTCATTGCGGCGGTAGGTTTATCGATGTTCACGGGTATGGGCCCCTCAAGTGCCGCGGATACCACGCCGATGGCTGATGATCCCGGGCCGGTGGGCAGTTTTGCGTGGAAGGGATTCAACTGGCAAAAGCGTTTTTGGGGTGGGGCGCCCATGTACAACGCCAGCTGGGACGCCAACAATGTGAGCAATCCTGACGCCAACGGGTACGTCAAGCTCTCCATCACCAACCCCACCGGGTCCGCTCCCAAGGGGGCGGAGTTCCAGTCCACCCGTGAAGGATTTGGCTATGGCACCTACAGCACCACGGTGGAAAAGGACGTCAGCGCCCTGCAGAAGGAAGTTGTATGGGGTTGCCTGTTCACGTACGACCCCGCAGCGGAACCCGGGTACACCGAAATCGATCTTTGCGAAGCGTCGGCGTGGGGTGGCGGAGCGGCTTACGGCGAGAACTGGCCGGTAACGCAGGGGCATGGCTACTGGTTCGATGCCACCAAGCCTCCAGGGCAGGGCAATAACACTGTCACCTTCGATGTCACCAACGCTCCGATTCTCACGCACAGGATGGTGTGGGAGCCGGGCAAGCTGACTTTCGAGACGTTTGCAGGGGAGGGCTACACCGGGACGCTGCTGAAAAGGACCGTCCTCCAGGGGTCTACGGTTCCGCTTCCCGCCAAGGAACAGATCCACTTCAACCTTTGGGTGACCGGCGGTGGGGGAGGAGACGCAGCAGGCGTTGCTCCGGAGTCCGTCACCATTCGCGATTTCTCCTTTGTCCCGGGCATCCCGTTGACGGCCCCGACTCCCACGGTGACCGGTACGGCAGCAGTGGGTTCAACGTTGACGGCCGCGCCGGGAACGTGGACCACGGGCACTGCACTGACTTACCAGTGGTACAGGAATGGAGTGGCGATTGCAGGCGCCACCAACGCAACCCGCGTCTTGGCTGCGGCAGACCAAGGCACCAAATTGACTGTCCGGGTCACCGGAACCAAAGCCGGGTACGCAACAACAACCAAGGAGTCCGCGCCAACGGCAACAGTTGTCGCAGGCACCCTGGTGGCACCGGTTCCCACCATCAGTGGGACGTTGACCGTGGGCTCCACACTGACAGCCAATACGGGCACCTGGACCTCAGGAACCACCCTGACGTACCAGTGGTATCGGTCAGGGGTGGCGATTTCGGGGGCAACGGCTAAAACCTACATGCTGGTGAGCGCTGACCAGGCCGACACGATGAGTGTGAGGGTCACCGGCACCAACCCTGGTTACACCACGGCGGCCAAAACATCCGCCAGCACAGCGGTTGTGGCCTGAGTCTTAAAACAACGGGCCCGCAGTTGTGTCGCGCTGGGGGGAAAGCGACACACCTGCGGGCCTGTTGGGCTTTGGGGAGAAGCGGCTAGGCCTTCTTCTCGGCACGGACTGGGACGATCCTCTTGATGGCGAGGCCCAGGGCGAGCATTGCGAAGGCAGCCAGGGCGAACCAGAACAGATCGCCTGCGCCTGTCATGGCGAGCGTTCCTGAGCCTGTGGCACCTACGAATGCGCCTGCTGCGGGTCCTGCTGGGTTGTTGTACATCAGTGATTACCAAACTTTCTTGCGGTTGAGGGCTGCATCCAGGTAGGCCTTGGCGTGCACGGCCTGGAGGAAGATATCGATGACGGTTTCGTACATGGTGGCGGCCAGCAGCATGTACCTCCAGCCGCGGAAACGCAGTGTGACGATGCGTTCCAGGACGAAGATGCCGGTGACTGCGATCCAGAATGGCTGGAGGTTCAGGCCCATTCCGGTGGTCAAAGCAAAAATGATGGAGCCGAAGTAGGCGATGGTTACTACGACGCCGATCATGGACAGGAACTGCCGGCCCCAGTAAGCGCGCGTTACCTTGGTCCAGCCGTACTGCACGCAGTTCTCCACAGCGCCCCGCTTCCAGCGGAGCCGTTGCGCCCAGAGTTCACGCCAGGTGGGCATGACCTCGGTGACCAGGGTGCAATTGGAGGGCGAAGCGATGCGGTACCCGAGGGTCAGCAGGGCGAAGGAAAGCTCGTTGTCTTCGGTGAGGACGGAGGTGTCGTAGACGCCGCCCTTGCCGTTTCCGGGAGGCAAGGTGCCCGCCAAACGAGCTGCAACCACATCGCGCAACGTCTTGACCCTGAACAGTGCGGCCGTTCCGGTCACCACCAGGCATTTGCCGTGGAGGCGCTTGACGTCCCTTGCGTAGCGGGCGTACTCGTTGCGCTGCAGGTGGCCCACAAAACCGCCGCCGGGACCACCGCTGAACACGCCACCAACGGCGCCGAGCAGATCGTCCTTGAGCAGGTTGGCGGTGGCGTTCTCGATGAAGTCCAGGGCCAGCTGGGAGTCGGCGTCCTGGACCAGCACCAAGTCTTCGGGATCGGCGTCCGGAAGCAATTGGCTGAGTGCGAAGTTCAAGGCACCGGCCTTCTTGTCCTTGTTACCGACGGTTGGCAGCACCTCGACGCCCTGGGCAAGCGCCAAAGTCTCGGTGTCATCGGTGCAGTTATCGGCGACCACGATGATGCGGTCCGGGCGGCGGGTTTGGTTCTTCAGAGATACCAGCGTCTCGGTGATTCCGGCAGATTCGTTGTGGGCCGGGACCAGGACTGTTACTACTCCGCCGGCGGCACGGTGGGATCCGCGCGGTGAGGCGTCCGTGTCCGGTGCGTCTGCACGAACCGTGATTTCCGTGAGCATTGTGATCCCTCCGTTCGTTTGTTGAAGCGTTGACTCACTTAGAGTTCCAACGCCAACGCAAGAAATACGCAGGCAAAGCGTCAAGGAAAACTCAAGGTTTGCTCAGGACTTCCAGACGGACTTAAACGCAAGAGGACGACGCCGGCAAGTACCGGCGTCGTCCTCTTGCGTTTGGTTTGGGCTGCTTAGCGGCTCAAGGCGACCGTGAAGGTTTTCGGTCCGCTGAGCGTCACTGCGATGCCGCAGTTTTCGGCGGCGGCGCGGTGTGAGAGGGACTGGATGGCGGCATCGATGGTGTGGTCGATGGCCGACTTGTCCCAGATTTTCAGCGTGATGGAGTCAGTATGTGTCGTCATTGTCAGTACTTTCACTCAGGCCGTTATCAGCCCCAAGCCTCTTCGCCCGGGGCCGCATCCTCGTCGGTGAGGATTGCTGATTCAGCTTGTAAGGGAACGAATTCCCTCATTCATGGTTCATGTTGCGCACCGCGATTGACAAGCGAATCCGGCCAAGTGTGACCGATTACACGTTGCTCGTTACTCCGTGTAACCAGTGCTGGCACTGTGCTCGCGCCAACGGTCAACCTCTGCGCGCATCGCTTCCTCCACGGCGTCGTAGGCATAAACGGCATCCGCTCCAAGCAACAGGAAAGCCGGGGTCTGCTCGGCTTCGACTGCGCTGATGATCACTTGGGCAGCCTTGTCCGGATCGCCCGGCTGGGTGCCGTGGACGGTGTCGCTTTCCTTGCGGCGTTTCCCGGCCGTGTCAGCGTAGTCCGCGATTGCCTCGGCCGACTGGGTGAGCGAACGTCCGGCGAAGTCGGTCCGGAATCCACCCGGTTCCACGGCAGTGACGGAGATCCCCAACGGCTGGAGTTCTTTGTGCAGCGAACCCGAGATTCCCTCCAGGGCGGCCTTGGACGCAGAGTAGTACCCCGATCCGGGCGGGCAGATCCGGGCACCAATGGAGGAGATATTCACGATCGCGCCCGAGCGCGTGGAGCGCATGCCCGGGAGGACAGCCTTGATCATGGCGACGGGGCCGAACACGTTGGTGTCGAACAGTGCGCGGACGTCGGCGTCGTCGCCCTCTTCAATGGCTGCACGGTAACCGTAGCCGGCGTTGTTGACCAGGACGTCCACGCCGCCGAAACGCTCCGTTGCCTGCTGAACCGCCGCGTCCACCTGGGACTGATCGGTGACGTCGAGCGACACGGCGAGGGCCGTCGTCGGGAATTCCGCGGCCAGGTCCTGCAGCGAATCCGTGTTGCGGGCAGTGACGACGGCGTTATCGCCTTTTGCGAGGACCGCTTGGGCGAGGGCCCTGCCGAGTCCGGTGGAGCAGCCTGTGATGAGCCAGGTAGTCATGATGTTCCTTTTCCTAGGGGACCATTCCATTGGAACGCTACTCCTGGGAATGCGGGAGTGCCCGGCCTTCCGGGTACTGCCGGGGCCCCTCTTATGCCGCCGGGAGGATCTCGTTGTTGCTCAGGCCGAAAACCGGGCTCAGAGGGCAGGGACGGTGATCAGGTGCGTGCTGATATTCTGCATCGGCCCACGGCGCTTCAGTTGTGTGGCTCAAGGGAATGGACCATCGGGGGAAACCGTGCCAAGAACAGACAGAACCAACAACGAGTGGCCGACTTGGATGAAAGTAGTCCAGTACACGCTGCTAGGGGCAGGGCTGGTGGCGACTCTTGCATTACCTATCTATCTGCTTCATTTGGCAACAAATGCCCTTGCAGACAACAAATCGCTGGCGGATCAGTACAGCGCCTGGTCTTCAGCGCTAGTGGCACTTGGCCCCTCCCTCTACACGACAAGTCTTCTGGCCATGTTCAGTAGGCTGCCTCTGTTAGCACGTATCGGATTTAGCCTCATTGCCACCGCCCTAGCCGTTTACAGCTACGTTCAGTTGTGGCAGATCGGCAAGGATTTCTATATCCCCATGGTTTTGGGTATCGCAGGCGTTATTTACTGCGTTCTTGCCGACCTCTTCACTCCGGTTAGCCCGCCCAAGGCAAAGGCTTCCACAGCGGGTCTCTTCCCCACGTTGGTGACGTTGGCGGTCGCGTTCGTTTTCGCTGTCGTCCTCGGTGCGCGTGACAATCACGCCTCACGGAATCGGTGACGATTACAGCAGCCTACCTTCTTGATTCATGGTGAATCAGCAAGGTAGGCTGACAGCAGAAGAGGAGGTGTCGAATGATCACCATGGACAGCAATCTTGCTGCAATGCATCATGAGGCGCTGCAGCGTCAGGCTCGACAGCGGGTCGATTTGCTTGATGAGCTTCGGGCGGTTCGGAACGTCGCGAACCGGAACTTCAATCAGCGTGATATCGCCGAGATCCTTGTGACAAGCCAGGCCAAAGTGCACCGGTTGCTAAAGGCCATCGAACGCAGAGGCGGAGACCTGAGCCCCGATCCGGAGGAAGTGATCCTCCGCGCCTTCGCCTATGACACGTCCCGCGACAAACTTGTGGCTGATCTGAAAGCGTTCGCGTACTCCTTCGGCGAAGATGCACCATACCCGAACGAAGGTCGTGTGCCCGGGACGTGGGACCAAGTAGTGGTGGCCGTGGCCCAGGGTCTCCTCAGCGAAACCGAGTTCCAGGAGGTAAGGGCGGCAATTGGCCGTTGACCGGGACGCCGTCCATTCCGCTCTTACCCAACTCTTTTCTCCAGGTGGTGCACTGGAAACGCCACCTTCAGAACTGGCCGTGTACTTCGATGACTTAGCTATAGCGCGCAGCTAAGGCATACATGCGTCTTCAGGACGATGTGTCAACGGGCGGCCATGCGGTGGTAGTCACGGCTGGTCCGCCTGGTGCGGGAAAGTCGGAGGCAAGAGAGACGATGGCGCTTCAGAGGTATCGCGTCATCGACCCCGATGTGGCCAAAGATCTGCTCCCCAGGGATGCGGATGCCAATGGTCTGCTGGCATACAGGCACACTCACGTCCTGCCTGACGGAAAGCCCGTCGGCATACGGGAACTTGCCGCGCACATCCATTCAGCTTCTTCGCGGACCACGGATGTCGTACGGCGGTTGGCGTTGAGCGCAGGCGAGAACGTCGTCTTGGACGGAACCCTATCTTGGAGGCCACTCATCGATGTCTACATCAACGAGTTGTTCAGCGCAGGATACGAGGACCTGGAAGTAGTGAACGTTGAGGCTCCTCTGCATGTCGCAACTGAGCGCGCCAGAACACGATGGTGGCACGGGAGGCAACGTGATCTTGACCTGGGTGGGAGGTTCGTTGCCGAAAAGGTCATTCAGGGTTACTACGAAAATCACTCATGGCAATCTTCGTGCGCGGCCAACGCCTTGATTCTGGCCGAGCGCGCGGCAGACGAACTGGGTGCCGGTAAGCTAAGCCGGTTCGACGTAGATCCTGCAACAGGGGTTGTGACCTTGTCTTCTGAAACGGTTTTCAGGTAGCCATGCCACGGTCGATGTCGAACCAAAACCCCTGATGATTTTCAGAGACCGCAGAAGTTCGAACTCTGCAGCCATCGGGCATGTGCGGTGGGGCCTCCTTTAGGCCGTTGGGAGCTCCAGCGTGTAGACCACCAGCTGCACCTTTGGCGCGGGGCGCTCCTTCTCACGCTCGGGACGTCGAATATAGCCAAGGCGTCGGTAAAGGCTTTGGGACGCTTCATTGTCGACGGCGGTGTCCAGCACCACGCGCAGGGCACCCTGTGCGGCGGCCAAGCGGGCGGATTCGTCCAGGATTTTCTGGCCAAGGCCTGTTCTGCGCGCGTCCGGGTGCACAGCCAGCAACCGCAGCTCCACCTCGCCTTCCTCCGCCTGACGGCTGAGGCGTGAACCAAAGGGCAGCAGGCTGGCTGTGCCCACCAGACGCCCGGTTTCCACGTCTTCGGCCACCAGCAGCACGCCTTCGCGGGCTCGTGCCGCGGCATCGAGCAAAAGCTCCAACCGCTGTTCGTCAGGCTGATGCGCGCCTGGGAGATGATGACCGAAGCCTTCGTACGTCAGCCGCCCCACGGCGTCGTACTCCTCGGGGCGAGCCTGGCGGATCACGTGGGTGGCGGTGACGACGGTTGGTGTGGTGGTCATGGTTGTCCTTTCGGCTGCGGATCGAGTCCGAGGTGCGATTTCAGGGTGGTGCCGGCGTACTCAGTGCGCGCCAGGCCGCGTTCCTGGAGCAGCGGAATGACGCCCGTGGCGAAGCGCTCCAGGTCCTGGGGGAGGAGCGAGAACATGAGGTTGAAGCCGTCGGCCGCGCCCTCAGCGTGCCATCGCTCCAGGGAGTCGGCCACGTGCTGCGGGGTGCCGATGAAGTCGTGGTTCCGCTTGTCGCCAGTGAGGATCGAGTAGAGGTCCTTGAGCGTGACCTCGTCTTCACGCCCGCTGATCTGTTCGCCGGCGGAACGGAAATCGGTCCGGGGCTGCGCGATGGTGAGGATGCCGGACTGGGCCACCGTGGCGTCCGCCCCGAGGCCTGTGAAGTCCAACTGGCCTGCGAAATACTCCTGCAGGAAATCCAGGACCTGCTGATCCGTGATGAGGCTGTCCAGTTCACGGAGCCGTTCCAAGGCCTCGTCCCGGGTGTCCGCCACTACAGGGGAGATGGCTTGGTAGACGTAGAGTTCGTCGGGATTCCGGCCAAACGCCGTTGCCTGGGCCCTCACGGAATCGCGGTATTGCCTCGCCTGCGGAATGTCGGGATGGCTGGCGAAGAGGGCGTTGGCGAACCGGGCACCCAGCTGCTGGCCGGGCACCGAAGTGCCCGCCTGGGCCAGCAAGGGAGAGTGCTGCGGGGAGGGGCCGATGTTGAGCGGACCTGCAACCTTGAAGAACTCGCCCTTGTAGTCCAGGCGGTGAAGTTTGTGGCGGTCGAAGAATCGGCCGTTGTCCTTGTCATAGCTGAAAGCGTCGCTGTCCCAGGAGTTCCAGAGTCCTTGGGTCACCTCAACGAACTCCTCAGCGCGGCGGTACCTGAGACTGTGGTCGAAGTGTTCATCGGCGCTGAAGTTGCCCGCAGTGCTGTTGGTGAGGTCTCGGGTTGTGACAATGTTCCAACCGACGCGGCCGCCGCTGATATGGTCCGCGGTGAGGGCAGCCCGGGCGAAATTGAAGGGCTCGTCATAGGACGTGGACGATGTCGCGATGAGGCCGATGTTTGTGGTGACCGCCCCAAGGGCCGTGACCAGGCCAATGGGGTCAAAGCGGTTGAGGATGCCCGGGTTGGACGTCTCATCGATCGCCAGGGAATCGCCCAGGAAGATGGCGTCGAATTTCGCGTCCTCGGCTGTCCGGGCGAGCCTTACCTGGTGCTCAAAGTCGATGCTGGCCTGGGGAAAGGCCGTTTCGTGCCGCCAGGAAGCCAAATGGATGCCGGTGCCCACGAGGTAGGCGAAGAAATGGATCTGCTGGCGTTCACGGGTGAGTGTCTGGTTCATGGCCTGTTCCTGGATGCCGTGAGGGTGCCCGCCGCGTGGCGGGCACCCTTGTGCGGCTACTTGGTCTTCTTGATGGCGTCTTCTTCGGCGGTCAGGACTTCCTGCAGCTTGGCAGCGGTCCAGTCAGCCTTGAACTGCAGGTTGCCGTCGTTGAGCTTGGTGACCGCAGCTTCGACCTCGGGCGTGTGATAGGCGTCCACAATCTTCTTCCAGGTGGGATCATCCTTGCGGTCAGCCTTCACCACGAAGCCGTTGATGTATGGCGCCAGGGACTCAGAGTTGAGGTCTTCCTTGAAGATGATCTTGTCATCGCCAAGTCCGCCCTTCTGCGCCTGGGTGTTGTTAACAACCGCTGCTTCAGTGGTGCCCTTGAGCGCATTGACTGTCTGGTTGCTGTCCACCGGGACGACCTTGATCTTGCTTGACGTAATTTCGGCGGGCGTGGAGAGCGAGTTGCCGCCATCCTTGAGCTGCAGCAAGCCTGCCGTCTGAAGGTTGAGCAGGGCGCGCGCCTGGTTGGTGGGGTTGTTGGGGATGGCAACCTCGGCATCGGCCGGAAGCTCCTGCACGGACTTGAACTTCTCCGAGTACAACGCCAGCGGGTAGACGGCAGTAGCTCCGACTGGGACCAGTGTGCCGTTGCTGTTCACGTTGAACTGCGACAAGTACTTCAGGTGCTGGAACAGGTTGATGTCTACCTGTCCCTGCTGGGTTGCCGTGTTGATCTGGGCGCCGTCGGTGAAGTTCTTAACTTCGAGGTCGATGCCTTGGTCCTTGAGCTTGTTCTTCAGGATGGTCCAGTGTTGTTCGGCGCCGTCGTCGACGCCGATAACCACCTTGGTGTTCGCAGAGGTCGTGGAACCGCTTGACGCACCTCCGCAGGCCGAGAGCGATAGGGCGGCGATGAGGCCGACGGCGGCGACTAACAAGCGGTTCTTCATGATGCTTCTCCGTACAAAGGGTCTGATGCGAATGGAAAGGTACGGGGTGTTCCCCCTGCCTCACGCTAGGCAGGGTGACCGGTGGGAATCGAACGCTTTCGCAACACTCCGACGCGCGCCGTCAAGGAAAGAAACCGCAGGTCACAGGGGGTCACTGGGTTCGATCTGCAGGCTTGCGCGCTGTTGGAATGGGCATCCAAACAACCCCAAAGGAGGCTCCGGTGAGCGCGATCGTTTCGCTGCGCGGCGTCAGCAAACTGTTCCCGGTCCAAGGTGGCAACCGCAGCCACCGCGCCGAACCAGTGCGTGCCGTTGATAGCGTCACCTTGGACATCGAAGAGGGCACGGTGGTAGGCATCGTCGGGTACTCCGGAGCCGGAAAATCCACTTTGGTGCGCCTGCTCAACGGGCTGGAGCGTCCCACGGAGGGGCAGGTCTTCGTCAAAGGCCAGGACATCTCGTCCCTCCCGGAAAGCGAACTCCGGAAGGTTCGCGCCGGCATCGGCATGATCTTCCAACAGTTCAACCTCCTGAAGTCCCGCACCGTGTTCGGAAACGTCGCCTACCCGCTCAAGGTGGCCGGCTGGCCCAAGGACAAAATCAAGCCACGAGTGGACGAGCTCCTGGAGTTCGTGGGCATCGCTGACAAGGCGGGCTCCTACCCTCGGCGGCTTTCCGGCGGGCAGCAGCAACGCGTCGGCATCGCCCGCGCCCTGGCGAACGCTCCGGACATCCTTCTCGCCGACGAAGCCACCAGCGCACTGGACCCGGAAACCACCCGCGACGTCCTCCGTCTGCTCCGGCGTATCAACAAGGAACTTGGGACCACCGTTGTGGTTATTACCCACGAGATGCACGTGGTCCGGGAAATCTGCGACACCGTGGTGATGATGGAATCCGGCAAGGTGGTGGAAGCCGGGCCGACGTACTCCGTGTTCGCCAACCCGCAGAGCGACTCCACCCAGCGCTTCGTCTCCACAGCTGTCCACGGCACACCGGAACCGGACACTGTCAGCCGGCTAGCTGCCGCGCATCCGGGCCGGCTCGTCTCCATCGGCATCTCCGAGGCTGCGCCCACTCCCTTGGTTGCTGCCACTTTTGAACGCCACGGTGTCGGCTCCAGCGTCGTGTTCGGCGGTGTCACGGAGATCCAGAACAAGATCCTCGGCACCCTCACCTACGAACTCACGGGCAGCGACGACGCCATTGACGCCGCGCTCGCCGACCTAGGCGACGTCACCGCCGTCGAGCGCCAGACAGCCGCCGCCGATAGTGCCGTACCGCACCTGCCCGTCCCCGCGAACGCCGGAGAATAGCCATGACCGACTGGACAACCCTCCTGCCCGTCCTGGGCGAATCCTTCCAACAGACCATCTACATGGTGGTCATCACGGTCCTGCTCAGCGGTCTTGCCGGGCTCGCGTTGGGGGTCACGCTCTACGCCACCCGGCCGGGCAACCTGTTCGCCAACAAGGCCGTGTTCTCCTTCCTGAACTTCCTGGTCAACATCATCCGGCCCATCCCGTTCATCATCTTCATCACGGCCATCGCCCCGCTGACGCTGATTGTCATGGGAACCACCATCGGCACCACGGCCGCGATCGTGCCCATGGCGCTCATGGCCGGCGTCGTCATTGGGCGTGTGGTGGAACAAAACCTGGTCGCATCCGATCCCGGTGTTGTGGAAGCCGCCCGGGCCATGGGTGACAGCCGCCTGCACATCCTGTGGTCCGTGGTGATTCCCGAGTCGCTGGCGCCGCTGATCCTGGGCTACACGTTCATGATCATCGCCATCGTGGATATGTCCGCCATGGCCGGGTACATCGGCGGCGGTGGCTTGGGCAACTTCGCCATCATGTACGGCTACCAGCAGTTCAACTGGGAAGTCACCCTGGTGACCGTCCTCATCATCATCGTCATGGTGCAGGCCGCGCAGTTGCTGGGCAACTTCCTGGCCCAGCGCATCCTCCGCCGCTAACTCGTTTTAAGGGAGAACCACAGTGCCTATCGAATTCCTCGGCATGGGTGCCGGCAACGATTCCACCGAGACGTCGCCAGCCACGACGTCCTTCTTCGATCCCCAGTACGCTGCCCGTATCGCGAGGATCCATGAAGACAACAACTGGGACCACGTCCTGTTCGCTTACAACTCCACTACCCAAGACCCTTCAGTCCACGCAGCGTGGGTCGCCGCTCATACCGAGCGGATTCAGTTGCGGCTGGCGCACCGGCCCAACGTTTCCCACCCGACGTTCGCGGCGCGCTCCTTCCTGACGCTCGACCACATCGCCCAAGGCCGACTGACCGTGCACTTCATCACCGGCGGCAGCCAGGCGGACCAAGCCCGCGAAGGTGATTTCCTTGCCAAGGATGCCCGGTACGGCCGGACGCAGGAATATATGCAGATCGTCCGGCGGGCATGGTCCGGTGATTCGTTCAGTTGGGACAGTGAGCACTACCGGTTTGAAGACTTCGCTTCTGGTCTGGCGCCCTTTGCGGGGAAACGCCCGGGTATTTCCTTTGGCGGATCCTCCGAGGCTGCCTGGTCCGTGGGTGCAGCTGAGGCCGATATCTATGCGCTCTTCGGGGAGCCGTTGGCGGATGCTGCCGGGCAGCAGGAGCAGATCCTTGCTCGGGCCGCTGCCCTCGGACGCACTCATCCCCTGCGCTGGCAAATCGCCTTCCGGCCCATTGTTGGGCCAACTGATGAGCTCGCGTGGGAGAAAGCACACGCCATCCTGGGCACCTTCGAGGCGCGACGGTCGGCCGGCGAGGTGATTGATCCTGTCCGCCACTACAACCAGAAGCCCGAGGCCGCCGGCACCCAGCGACTCCTCGCTGCAGCCGAGCGCGGGGACCTCCACGACCGCGCGCTGTGGACGGCCCTCGCCAAAGCGGCAGGTGGCGGGGGAGGAAGCGCGACGGCGTTGGTTGGCTCCTACGACACCGTCACCCAGGCGATCCTGGACTACCACGACCTCGGATTCGAGATCTTCGGCCTCCGTGGCTACGACTTCGTCCCGGACGCCCTTGAGTTCGGGCAGCACGTTATTCCGCAGCTGAAGCAGGAAGTGGCGCATCGGGAGCAAGGCCGCACCGCCGAGGAGATCCGGGCAAGCCAAGCCGCCGCCCGCGCCCGCCTCCTCCGCCCGTGACCCTCGCTCACGTTCCGCCGGTTTGAGGCCAACGCTCCCTCACGTTCCGCCTGTTTGGGGCGGTCGCTCTCTCACGTTCCGCCCCTTTGGGGCGGTCACTCTCTCACGTTCCGCCTGTTTGGGGCGGTCGCTCTCTCACGTCCCGGCGTTCTCCCCTGCTGCACGGAGTCCCCTGAAGAGCATGCGACGACGGCGAGGAGACAGTAGCCGCCGTCGTCGCGCCCTTTTGGGCGTCAGCGGTGAGTGAGGGTTGGTGGGAAAGGGGAGGGTTGTGAGTGAGGGTTGGGCTAAAGGGTGAGGTTGGTGGGAAAGGGGAGGGTTGTGAGTGAAGGTTGGGTTGAAGGGGGTGGGGTGTGAGTGAGGGTTGGGCTGAAGGGGGTGGGTTGTGAGTGAGGGCTGGCCGGAAGGGTCACACCGAGTCACCATCGGTAACCCCGGTTAACGCCCCTTAACCCAGTGACTTGCGATGAGCGCGCCCATGCGAAGCCAGCCTAGAGTCACAAATATGGGTACAAACGCCAAACGTTCCGCCCTCTGGCTTTGCCTGGGCGCCGGGTTCATCACGCTCTTGGATCAATCGGTGTTCGTTTTGGCGGTCCCGGCAATGTCGGCTTCGCTCCACGCGGATTCGGGGTCCGTGCAATGGATCCTGGCCAGCTACTCCCTGGCTTTCGGCCTAGCCCTGGTACCGGCGGGACGGCTGGGTGACTTGGTTGGCAGGCGTGCGCTCTTCATCGCGGGCATCACGGTTTTCGGAGCGTCGAGCCTACTCGGCGGCCTGGCGACCGATCCCGCCCTGGTGATCGTGGCCCGCCTCCTGCAGGGCCTGGGTGCGGGTACCCTCAACCCGCAGGTGCTGGGTCTGTTGCAGGACATCTTCTCCGGCCACGATCGTGCCAAAGCACTTGGGGCTTACGCGGCGGCCGGTGGTTCCGCAGCCGTGTGTGGTCCTTTGATTGGCGGGCTGGTTCTTTCCCTCGGCGACCCGGCGATTGGTTGGCGCATCCTGTTCCTGGCCAATGTGCCCCTGGTACTGATTCTTGTGCCGCTGGCGTTCGCCTTGTTGCCGCGGGCAGCAGGAAAACGCCGCGAAAGCGGCGCTGCCAAACCATCCATCGACGTCGTGGGTGCCCTCCTCCTGGGTGGGGTCGTCGTCGCCAGCCTCATCCCCACGATCCACGGCGCCGGCACGGTCGCCATAACTTCCATGATGATCGGTGCCGCGGCGCTGCTGGCCTTCGCGGGCTGGGAAGTCCTGTACTACCGCCGCGGCCGGACGCCCCTGCTCAGCGCTGCCTTGGCCCGGTCGAAGGGCTACGCCCTGGGAACGGTGGTGGCCCTGTGCCAGTTCGGCGTTGGAGCGGGGATGGCCGCGGTGACATCGTTCTACTTCCTGTCCGGAACGGGCATGGCCCCGCTCGCAGCGGCGGCAATCCTGACGCCGCAGGCGGCCGGAATGCTGTTGGCCTCGAGCTTCAGCTGGCGATTCGTGGCACGCTATGGACGAGCCGGAATTGTTGTGGCGCTGCTGGCCAGCTTGGCGACATTGGTAGTCAAGGACCTGTCCGTGCAACGCGTCGATGACGCCACAGCGGCGCTGGCTGTCGCCGTTGTCGGCTTTTTCCAAGGCGTGGCTACGGGGCTGGTGGTTGCGCCAAATCAGACCCTGACGCTCGGCTACGCACCACCGGGTGCGGCAGGCGTGGCAGCAGGCTTTTATCAGCTCAGCCAACGATTCGCCGCGGCCCTCTGCTCGGCAGCGGCGGCTGGAATGTTCCTCCAGGCACACGGCGCGGCCACTGGCGACGCCGCAAAGTCAGCTTTCCATGGGGGCATCCTGATGTGCTGCATCCTGTTGGGCGTCGCGCTTCTGGCCGGCGGACTGGACTGGCTCCGCGAGGTGCGGCGGCCCGCAAACGAAAGTGCCGTCGTCGTGATTCCCAGCAAGGAGAGCACGACGACGGCAACGGAACCGGCCGTAGCCGGTCCGGTAACGCCAGGCACGACGGCGGGTGGCAGCCAGCGCCCGGAAGTCACCGAATCGGTGGACGCCTAAGCAGTTTCAGCCGGAGGTGCGGTGGGGTCGGTGGTGGGTACGCCAGCGTCGCGCAGGGCGGGGAAACCGCCGTCGACGTGCACGGCATGGTCGTAGCCCAGGACCTTGAGCTTCTCCGCGACGGGGCGTGAGCCATTTACGGAACCGCAGAAGACCACGATCCTCTGCTGGGTTCCGGTCACTTGGGGAAGACGGTGGGCGGACTCCGGACTGAAGTCCTCCTCCACGTGCTCGCGGTTGACAACTACGGCTCCGGGGACAGCGCCGGTGCTGGCACGACCACCCTCACTGCGGACATCGATCAGCAGTGCGCCCTGCTCAATGAGCTCGGCCGCTTCGGCAGCCGTGACCAGCTGCGCGTCTTCCTGGACTATGGTTTCCGGGACTGTGGTTTCGATGGACATATGTGCTCCTTTGTTGGTGGGTGGAAATCGAAAAAGCTAAAGGCCCCAGGCCTCGGCGAGCAACTGGTAGGAGTTCACCCGGTCCGCGGGGTCGTGGGCGATGGTGGTGATCAACAGTTCCTGCGCGCCCGTGACGCGCTGCAGCGTCAGGAGATGCTCCCTGACCTGATGCGGATCCCCGACGAACCTGGTGTCCAACCGGTCTTTGACCAAGGCCACGGCTTCGGCGTCCAAACCCCTTTCCAATGCGTCTTCCGGCGAAGGGTAGGGGATAGCACCCTGGCCGCTCCGGATTCCACGAACCCATTGCCCAAAACCGCGGGCGAGCCGCTGTGCCTGACGTTCGTCGGCGGCTACCAGTACGTCCGCTGAGACGATCACATGGGGTTCCTGCAAAGTCACGGATGGCTCAAAATGGGCGCGGTACTCGGCGATGGAGTCCAGCACGCCGGCAGGTGCAACGTGGTAGTTGGCGCCGAAGGGAAGCCCGAGTTTTCCGGCCAGCCGGGCACTGGGGCCGGCGGTGGAACCGTGAATCCAGAACTGGGGTGACTCACCCAGAGCCGGCGTCGCGGTGACCTCCTCCCCGTGCTGCGTCCGGTATTCCCCGCTGAAGAACCCGATGATGTCCTGGATGTCGTTTTCGAAGTTGTCCGTGTCGCCAGGGAATCGGCCCAGCAGTTCACTCTGAAGCCGGAATTTCCGCGGCAAAACGGCGCCGAAGATCGGGCGGGCCGCAGGGATCAACAGCCCGTCCACTACTCGGTCTGTCGCCTCGGCCGAGGCGACAGGCGGCACCACGCCCGGAGCGGGGTCGCTTGAGGACTTTGGCGGGCCGGAGCGTCCGAAACCCAGATCCAGGCGGTCGGGGAACACTGCGGCGAGCGTCCCGATGCTCTCGGCAATTTGGAGTGGCCGGTAATTCCCCAGCAGGGTGGCTGCAGTCCCCACCCTGATGGTCTTAGTGGCTGACGCTACCAATCCGGCCAAGACGTGTGGGGCCGAGCCTGCAACCCCAGTGTTGAGGTGATGCTCGGCCAGCCAGTACCGCGAATAACCGGAAGCCTCGGCAGCAGCGGCAAGGCCCAGCGTGCTGCGCAACGCCTCGCCGGGTGTCTGCCCGGCGGACACCGGGCTGAGGTCTAGGACGGACAGTGGAGTGACTGAGGGCTTCGGCATGGCTCGACACTACGGAGGCCCGTGTCTGCGCCCAAGCTGCGCCGTCACCGCGCTCAACTGGAGTCAATGTTGCTCAACGGGGCGCAATCCACCGTCACATGGGGAGGCCGGGTGGGATCTGAGTAGGCGTCGGGTTGAAGGGGGTGGGATGTGAGTGGGGGTTGGGTTGAAGGGGGTGGGATGTGAGTGGGGGTTGGGTTGAAGGGGGTGGGATGTGAGTGGGGGTTGGGGCGGCACAAAAGTGAACATCAAGAAACGGAAACTCACAGTTATTTTCTGTCACACCCTTGACCGCCCAGTTGAAACGCTGATAAACCTTGATGTCGGAAAGCGTTTTCACTTACCGCCAAACCCCGTCAATCGCAAAGGAGGGGCTTGTCGGTCCAATTAGTGAAACGTTCCAAACCGCGAGGGTGCAGACCCACTGCGCCCCGGCATCAAAGGAGATGTTGCATGGCTTACCCCTCAAAATGTTCCCCGAGCTCCCGACGACCAGCCCTCTTGCCCCTGGCGGTCACAGCGACCCTGGCGGCAGCTGCCTTGGCCTTCACCGGAGTTCCGCTCGCCCAAGCAGCGCCACCCGAAGCGTCCCGGACTGTACAAGGCAACCAATCCGCCGTCGTCAACGACGCGAAGGACCCGGCGGCACTCAAGCGCCAAGTGGAAAACCTGGACCGGGCGCCGGTTGCAGTCCTGACGGACCAGGGTGTCACCGTGAGTTGGCGCATGCTGGGCCTGGACAAGGACAGCATCGGCTTCCAGGTGCTGCGCGATGGTGTCAACATCACTCCCGAGCCCATCCGCAACGCCACCATGTTCGTGGACCCCGCAGGCACGGCACAGTCCAGCTATGTCATCAAGACCGTCGGAAACGGGCAGGGCCAGGACAAGCTGACCGACGCAGTGAAGCCGCTCGCGCAAAACTACCTGGCCATCAAGCTGGACAAGCCTGCCGACGGCGTTACCCCGGATGGCAAGCCGTACACCTACTCGGCCAATGACGCGACGGTGGCGGACCTGGACGGAGACGGTAAGTACGAAGTCATCCAGACCTGGTCCCCTTCCAACGCCAAGGACAACTCCCAGTCCGGCTACACGGGCAACGTCTACGTTGATGCGTACAAGCTGGATGGCACCAAGCTCTGGCGCATCGACCTCGGCCGCAACATCCGCGCCGGCGCGCACTACACTCAGGTTCTGGCCTACGACTTCGACGGCGACGGTAAGGCGGAGGTTTCGTTCAAGACGGCCGACGGCACCCGCGATGCGGCCGGCACCGTGATTGGAAACGCCGACGCCGACTTCCGCAACAGTGCCGGTTACGTCCTGAATGGTCCGGAATTCCTCACGGCCTTTAAGGGTGAAACCGGGACCATCATGGACACTGTGGCTTACGAGCCTGAGCGCGGGTCGGTGGCCAGCTGGGGCGACAATTACGGCAACCGCGTGGACCGCTTCCTGGCAGCCGTGGCGTACCTCGATGGCCAGCACCCATCCATGATGTTCAGCCGTGGTTACTACACGCGCACAGTGCTGGTGACCTACGACCTGGTCAACGGCAAGCTCCAGAAACGGTGGACGTTCGACTCCAATCAGGCGGGTGACGAATATAAGGGTCAAGGCAACCACAACTTGTCTGTGGCAGACGTTGACCAGGACGGCAAGGACGAATTCGTCTTCGGTTCCATGACCATTGACGACGATGGCAAGCCGCTCTACAACACCAAGCTCGGCCATGGCGATGCGATCCACACCGGCGACCTTGATCCGTCCAGGCCCGGCTTGGAGACCTTCGCCGTCCACGAGAACATGGGTGCCAGCGGCAATCGCGGGGCAACTTTCCGTGACGCTGCGACAGGCGAGGTGTTGTGGAGCATCCCGGCCATTAAGGACACAGGCCGCGGTGCTGCAGGTGACATCGATCCGCGTTACGCCGGGGCCGAGGGCTGGGCTGTGGGCGGTTCCGCTGCCTGGGATTCGCCGGTGGGTCAGCTGATGTCCGCAAAGGGTGAGCTGATCGCGGAGAACATCCCGGCCGCGAACTTCCTGGCTTGGTGGGACGGCGACCTGCTCCGTGAGATCGTGGACCACGATTACGACGCCACCGTGTCCCGCGGCGTTCCCACCATTTCCAAGTGGAACTGGGAAACGGAAACCAGTGACCGGCTCCTGACCGCTGAGGGTGCCCGCAGCAACAACACCACCAAGGGGAACCCGTCCATCCAGGCTGACATCCTGGGCGACTGGCGCGAAGAGATCGCGTGGCCCTCCACGGACAGCTCCGAGCTGCGGATCTACACCACCACGGCTCCCACCGAGGTCCGTCTCCGGACCCTGATGCACGACACCGTGTACCGCACGGCGGTGGCCCGGGAAAACGTGGCGTACAACCAGCCGCCGCACCCGAGTTTCTTCATTGGTGAGGGCATGCAGGCACCGGCGATGCCCGCCGTCGTCTACACCGGCAAGAAGTAGCCCACACAAACAATGCCGCCCGGGTCGTGTTGACCCGGGCGGCTTTTGGCGTCGGCGGACCTAGTGCTGTCCCGGGAGCCATCCGCTCTGCGGCGGTATGAATCCGGGACCGCGGTCTGCGTCGTCGTCGTCGGCCAACCCGTTCGTCTGGTCGAAGGGATGGGTGACGGGATCGACGATCGGCGTCGTGTCCGTTGCGCTGGCGTCATGCCCGACGGCGGTGGCAGCGGTTCCGGTGGCGGTCGCCGGAGTCGGGGTGCCGGTCGCCGGAGCGGCAGTGGTGGTCCCGGCAGTAGACGCGGTTTCCGGTGCCTGCTTTTCGATGTACTCCTTGAACTTCTTCAAGTCCGACTCCGCCTGCCTTTCAATAACGTGCAGCTTGTCGCCCAGGAACTCCAGGACGCCGTGGGGTTCGTATTCCAACGACAGGTGCAGGGACGTCTGGCTGGGCCCGGCTTCCTTGAACTCCACCCACCCTGCGTTCTTGACGCCGTCGACGGCGGCCCATGCCACGGCCCGGTTGACATCCTGCTGGACGATCTTTGCTTCCCACTTGCGGTGGACGCCCGCGATTTCGGCGACCCATTCCAGGCGGTCGTCGCCAAGCCGCGTCACCCGTTCGACTCCGCCCATGAAATGCGGGAATTCTTCGAACTGGGTCCACTGCCTGTAGGCCGTACTGATCGGAACGTTGACCATGATTGTCTTGTTCACTTTCGTGGTCATGGTGTCTTCCTCCTTGACTCAATATTGATCAGCATACTTACATTATCGGGCTTTTTGGAGGGTAAAGACAGGCCCTGGTGACGCAGGAACTAGGAGATCTCGCGGCCGTTCTGGATCAGGTGTTCCAAATGCTCGGAGATGTCGGCCAGTACGGCGATGTCAGCCACCGGATCCGCATCCAGGATCAGCATGTCCGCGTCCGCGCCAGGTGCGACCACGCCAAGTTCACCTTCGCGCTCAAGCAGCTGGGCCGCCGTCGTGGTTGCAGAACGGATGGCATCAATGGCTGGCTGGACCTTGCCGAGTAGCCTGAACTGTTCGTTCTGGTGGCGGTGCATGCCACCCAGGAGGTCGGAACCGAAGGCCATTTTCACTCCGGCCTCATGGGCGCGGGCGATTGCCTCGAGGCCGCTGGTGAGCACCGAGTCCACCTTGGCCCACATTTCTTCCGTGAGCCCAAACTCCTTGCCCTCTTCCTTGAGCGCCCAGTAGGTGACCAGGGTGGGAACCAGGAAGGCGTCCTTTTCGAGGAACAATTTCAGGCTTTCGTCGTCCAGCAGGTTGCCGTGTTCGATCGAGCGGACACCAGCTTCCAGTGCGCGGTTGATGGCGCGTGCAGTGTAGGCGTGGGCGGCGACGTAGCGGTTTGCGGCCTGGGCTTCTTCCACTGCTGCACGCATTTCCTCCATGGAGTACTGGGTGGAGTCGATACGGTCAGTAGGTGACGAGACCCCGCCGGATGCCATGATCTTGATGTGGTGGGCGCCCTTGCGGATCTCGTCCCTGGCGGCCGCGCGGACTGCATCCACGCCGTCGGCCACCCGGCCGATCCCGCAGCAGCCCCGGCCGTTGGGGTCATGGTCTTCGCCGGGGAGGCGCATGTCGCCGTGGCCGCCGGTCTGGCTCAACGCGTGGCCGCAGAAGTGGATCTTCGGACCTTCCAGGAGTCCTTCTTCCTGGGCCATCGCCAGGCCAAAGTCGGCACCTGAGAGGTCGCGGACAGTGGTGAAGCCGCGGCGGAGCATCTCGCCCATGATCCGGGCGGTTTGCGCATAGACATACGACGCCGGTGTGTAGGTGAGGGAGCGGAAGTCGGCGCTGGAAGCAACGACGTGGACGTGGGCATCAATCAGGCCCGGGATGACGAACTTGCCGGTGCCATCGATGACCCGCGCACCTTCAGGAGCGTCGGCGTTCGGCCCGACGCTGCTGATCTTTCCGTCAACGCTGACGACGTCGGCGGTGGAGTACGTGCCTGCGTCGACGTCCAGGACGCTGGCATTGCGTATAACGAGGGGTGTGGTGCTCATGTTAAACGGTGTCCTTCGCAGGTGCTTCAGTGGATTCGGGGACTTCGACTTCAGTGGGGTGGGCTTCGAAGGCCTGTATAAGTTGTGCCTGGTTTGCGTTGACGAGGCCGACGGCGCTGTCCACACTTTGCTGCGTGTACTTGCCTTCAGCGTCGAGGAGGGCAAGGACGCCCACCACGTTGCTTTCCGGATCGAGGACCGGCACGTTGATCACGGCACCGCAGCCGAGTTGTTGGATGAGCCCGGAGTCGGCAAAGACTTCCTTCAGCGCGTCCAGGTCTGCCGCGAGGAACGGCTTCTTGTCCTCGATGACGGTTCCGAGCCACCCGGGGGAGATCTCAACTGTCTTTTCGCCGCCCACCGGATACTCTGCGGGGTGGCTTGTGAAGAGGCGCTTCAGGCTGGAGCGCTGGGGGATCCATTGAAGGGCCGTAAAAAGGACGACGCCTGGGTCCTGCTGCAGCGCATCGAAGGCCTGTTGGAAAGTAGTGTCCGATTCCATGAAGCTCATTTGGTGACCGTTCCTGCGTGGTTGTCTGGCGCTGCGTCATGCTCGGCGCGGGCGTTGATGTCCTCCAGGGATTTCCCTGCGGTGGAAGCTCCGAAGATCACGACGCCCAGGACGCCGATGGTCAGGACCACTGTGGTCATGGTGAACACGCCGCCGAAGCCGAGTGAGGCTGCGAAGATGCCGATGATGGATGGTGCCAGGATGCTGCCTATGCGGCCAACGGCACTGGCCAGGCCAACGCCGGTAGCGCGCATCCAGGTGGGGAAGAGCTCCGGGGTGTAGGCGTAGACGCCGGCGTAGGTGCCGTTGAGGAAGAAGGACAACGTTGCGGCGGCCAGCAGGATCATGCCGGAATCGTTGGACTGGCTCAGCCAGAAGGCACTGATGGCCGATCCTGCCAGATAAAGGGCGATGGTGTTTTTGCGGTCAATCCGGTCGCACAACCAGGCGGCGGAGAAGTACCCGGGGATCTGCGCAAGGTAGATCAGGATGGAGAACTCGAAGCTCTTGGTGACCGTGATGCCGCGGCCGACCAGCAGGGTGGGGATCCAGGAGAAGAAGCCGTAGTAGGAGAACGTAATCACGAACCAGATCAGCCAGATCACTGCGGTCCGGCGACGCATCGCCTTTGACCACATGAATTTCAGGGCATTCCAGACGCTGATCTTCTGCTCGTGTTTGGTGATCTCTTCGGTACCGGGTACCAAGGGTGTGAGTTCCTTGCCTGTGGCTTTCACAACGCTCTGCTCGAAGCGTTCCACTACGGCCGTCGCCTCCGCGACGCGCCCCCGGCTGATCAGGAAGCGGGGTGATTCGGGCAGTCCCCGGCGCCACCAGAGCAGGAGGAGGATGGGGATTGCCGTAAGGACCTGGGCCCAGCGCCAGCCATCCTCGCCCATGGGAACCACGAACCGGCCAATCAGTGCTGCGGCCACAAAGCCGAAGGAGAAGAATCCGGCAAGGGTTCCAATGAACCAGCCGCGGCGCTTGGGGGGAATGAACTCGGAGAGGAACGGTGCGATGATCACGCTTTCCGCGCCTGCGCCGAGTCCTGCAAAGATCCGTGCAATCAGGAAGATTTCGAAGTTCGGGGCCATCGCCGCAATGATCGACATGAGGCAGTAGAAGGCCAATGCCCACAACATGACCTTTTTACGGCCGAATCGGTCACCCATCCAGCCCGACAGGATTGCCCCGAAGAAGAAGCCGAACGGGGCAGCCGAGCCGACCAATCCCAGGCTGGCCGTGCTGAGGCCCCAGAGTTCCTGGATGCGCGGGAGCAGGAAAGCGACCACTGCCCCGTCCATGCCGTCGAACGAATAGCCGAGGCCTCCGATGAGGAGAAGCTTGTAGTGTGGTCGACTGAGAGCCAGACGGTCCAGGCGTGCTGTGAGAGACATGGTGATTCCTGCCAAAGTGGGCCAAGTTGTACATTTTGAGGAATATGCACAGGTCTGTGCAGAAGCGATGTATCGAAGTTACGGCCAAAGTGTGAGGTAGGTCAATAGGTGGAAGAAGATTTCGACTCGTCAACATTGACCGAGTGGCTGGACGATCGTGTCCAGGGGCGGAAGCTCGCGGCCCGGCAGATGCAGGTCATCGGCATCCTCCGGTCCCAGCCGCGGCTCGCCTCTTATGGCTCCGTCAGCGACATCGCCGCGGTTGCTGCTTCCAACGCCTCCACGGTGACCAGAACCGCGCAATCATTGGGATTCAAGGGTTGGGTGGATTTCCAATTCGAGCTCAGGTCACGGTTCCTGGCATCACTGAGTGCCGTGGAAGTCGCGGCCGAACACAACGGCCACATCAGTAGTCCTGCACAGGCTGCGGTCTCCACGGACCGGGCCAATTTGGCGCACTTCGAGCGCACGCTGGATGCCAACACTGTTCATGAAATTGCGAAGTTGATCGCGGGGGCGCGGCAGACCTTTATCGTCGCGGCAGGCAGCTACGCCATTCCCGGCAAGGCCCTGGAGCACAACGCCATCATTGCCGGCTACAACGTTCGGCTCCTGGATGCCGACGTCGCCGCCCTCACCAACGCCATAGCCCGGCTCGGCGCCGAAGATCTGGTCATCGCGATCAGCCTTTGGCGGGTCTACGACAGCACCATGAGGGCCGTCGACATCGCCCACAACCTGGGCACGCCCATAGTTTCCATTACTGATAGCGCAGGATCACCGGTGGCGGTGCACGCGGACCACAGGATCGTGGTGCCAACCGAGGGTGCCGGGTTCTTTCCCTCCCTGACAGGTGCGGTGACCGCGGTCCAGGCGATCGCCGTCGAGCTGGCATCCCTGGACCGCGAACGGTCAAACCTCAACATCGCCGCGTCGGAGCGGACCTGGGACCAGATGCGGATCATGCATCCCAGGTCCAGCTCCTAGCAAGAAGTTACGACGCCGGTTCCTCCTCCCGCGCCTCGGTGGACGCCGGCAGCCGGTCGCCGATCAGGGCCAGGTTCTGGACGACCGCGAGCCCAAATTGCGCGGTGTCATTGGTGGATACCGTCGGCGCTTCATCGACAGGCTGAAGCACGTACGGGGGAAGGATTTTCCTGAGCGTAAAGGCCTCGGCGTGGTTCAGGTTTTCTCCGCCCTCGGCAAAGCTGTCCCACGCCAAGGCGGCCAGTTCCGGAGACGCCAGCTTCGCGGCCGCGTATGCCGTGAGGCGGCTGTGGGCTTGGGTGAGGTAGATGCCAGCCAGGGGTTGGCCGACTTCAGCGGCCTGTTCCTCCGGGGTCGCCAGGAACAGGCGGCAATACTGCATCCAGGCCCTTTCGAAGGCGGCATCAGGCACCAGGCGGATCAGTTCGCTGCAGATTTCCACCAAACCGAACACGGCACTCAGGTGGGAGACACTGATGACTTCCCTGCCGGCGTCGAACCTTCCCGCATCAAGGTCATAGAGCGCCTCGCCCGTCAGGAAGCCGTACTTTAGTGCGCCGATATCGGCCATGGTTCCCAGCAGGCGATCACGGGAGCGGGGATGGCCCGTGCGCTCCCAGTCGGTGAGCCACGTGGCGGCCAGCGAACCCCAATCCGTCCCCAGCCCCACGCCCAGGGCGCCGCGGTCCGGGCGGTAAGTATCGGCGTCGGGCCTTACTTTGCGGACAGGGTCCAGCCCCAGGAAGTTCTGGTCGCTGTCCACCAGTTCGGTGAGGAGGTCGCCGGTGCGGTCGTCGGCGGTCAGGTAGTAGTAGAAGCGCCGGTAGGCCGGGGTGCTGATGCGCAGCTGCTTGGCGCTGCAACCCCAGTGCTGGACGTTGTGCCGCGATCCCAGGCCCCGCCAGGGGCCAAGGTGGTAGACATCCACCTCACCGGTATGGCGGGTCATGGCCTCGGCGTAGCGGAAGACGTCTGCGCGGCCCGTGCGGAGGTACATGTACCAAAGCCAGAGGTCGGGTGAGAGCTCGGAGTTGTCCCACGCATAGCCGCCCACGTCGTAGCGCCAGACATGCCGGTCAGTGTCGTAGGTGTGCATGACGTCGCCGTAGTTCCAGAACCCGTACCAGCGGCGCTGCTCCGTCTGGCCCTGGTAGAAATCGAACAGGAAGTCCAGCTTGTCTTCCAGCTCTGCCCGGACAGGGGTGCTGCGGTCCACGGGAGCCCAGTCACCGAAGACGCCGGCTTGGTGAAGGTACTCCGGGGAGGGCTGCAGCAGCGGGGGAGTGGAGGCTGCCCGTGCGTCGGCGGCGAGGCTCTCCGTGCTGGGCGTTGAGTCGTAGGCGTACAGCGTGAGTTCGTGCGTCCGGGCGATCCCGGTGGGGTTTCCGAAGCCCGGCTCGTAGTCCTCGTAGGTGATTTCAAGGCCCTCAAGCTGGTCCTCGAACGTGTCCTGGCCCAGGCCGTCGTGGTAGAAGCGGAGATCCATCGGCTGGGCTTCGGGGGAATAGAGCCAAGCGGTCACTGTCGCGTTGCTTGTTGCGGCGCCGCGGATATCCAGCTGCCCCGGGTGCGACTGCCAAAAGTTCCTCACTCCGATACCGAAACCGCCGCGTAGATCGCTCAGCGAACAGAAACCAGCTGACCGGGTTCCGCCGGAAATGCCCACCCATCCGTGGCCGGGCGCCGTCCGTTTGCGCAGCTCGAAGCCGTCAGCAGACAGTTGGGTGAGGGTGTAGTCGTTCCAGCTGGGTATGAGGCGGAGGCGCTCCGAAACCAGCGGGCTCCACTCACTGAGTGGCGGGGTGGCCTCACCGGCAATCTGCGCGGCGCGGACAGCTTCTCCCGGATCCCGGCGCAAACCAGTCAGGCCCCGGACCGCTTCGACCAGGAATCCGCCGTCAGAACCGGCGATGCGTACGTGGCGGTCATGCAATTCACTGGCAAGCGGTACCGTGAATTCAACACCGAGACCCGCAAGGAAGTCTTCCTCCGCATTGCCGTCCCAAATGAACGAGTGCATCATCCGTATGCTGCTGGCGCCCGCGTAGAAGTATAAGCGGACAGTGAAGGGGAGCCATTCCCTGCCGCCATCCTTGGCACTGTGCCGCCCCTCGATCCGAACTACCGCCCGGACCGGGCCACGCTGTTCCACTGTGACGCCTGAAACCTGGCTGGTGTAGGCCTCGCGCGGAGCGCTGCCTGCTCCCTCTGCCAGGTTGTTCTGCAGCAGGCTTACCAGCCGGGCATCCTTGGCTACGGCCTCGCCGGCGCGACGGAGTTCGCTGAACAGGGTTTCCCCGCGCCTGGGGATGACCATGTCGAGCATGCCTGTGGAGACGGTGACGGCGTCATCCGTTTCGGCGACCGTCACCCCGGGTGAGTGTTCGACGGCGGCTGCCGGGCCGCCGTCGTGCGTATCGGTTGAGTGGGTGACCTGGTAGGCGTCGGAGGGCTGATCCGTTGCTCCAATGGCGATGCCGGCCCATTTGAGGGAACCGTCGGGCCACGTGGCGAGCGGCCAGGCCTGGGCATTGACGGCATCTCCATTCATGTCGCGCACCTGGAGGTGGTCCGCACCCGCTGCGGTGCCGCGCTGGAACGGCATGCCCCAGGTCGTGCCACTGCTGAGCCTGGCGGGCGGTTCGGCATCGATCCACCTGAGCTGAGTCATGTTCATTCCACCTAAAGTCTGGGAAAACGCTTTCTTTGAGACGTTTCAATAACTTACCCGCGCGTGCGAATGGCTGCAAGGGGGTGGTTGGATACTGGGATCGATGAACCAACAAATTCGCGTGACCCGGGCGCTCCGACCTGCCGCGGGCGTATGGTTTAAGTCCCGGCCGCCTCTCGAAACGGACCAGACTCATGGCGCGACTGATCATCATGGGCCCTCCCGGTTCCGGCAAAGGCACACAGGCGGAGCACATCGCCAGGCACTTCCGGATCCCTGCCATTTCCACAGGAGAGTTGTTCCGCGACCACATTCGCCAAAAGACGGAGTTGGGGGAGGAGGCCAGTGCGTACATTGACCACGGCGAATTCGTGCCGGACCATGTCACCACGGCCATGTTGAAGCAACGCCTGGACGAAGATGATGCCGGAGAGGGGTTCCTCCTGGACGGCTATCCGCGAACGGTCATCCAGGTTGCTGCCCTGGACGAGATGCTCACCGATCGGGGACAGGCGCTTGACGCAGCCCTCGCGTTGACGGTCGACGATCATGAGTTGCTGGACCGGATGCTCCGCCGCGCCCAGGAACAGGGACGCAGCGATGACACTGCGCCGGTTATTCGTCGCCGTTTGGAACTCTACCGTGAGCATACAAGGCCGGTTCTGGAGGCCTACTCAAACCGTGGGATATTGCTGACGGTGAATGGATCCGGCGAGAGGGAAGCGATTACTGAGGCCGCGATTGCCGCCATCGAAGGGGCCTTGGCGAATAAGGCCGTAGGAGCCTAGCTCCCTGTCGCGGCAGGAACGTCAGCGCCGAGTGCCAGCAGATACGCTGCGAATCCCTCGGGTGCCCGGGCCTCAGTCCGGCCGGAGGTGAGAACCCTGATGGAATCCGTGGCAACCACCCTGAATCCTTGGTGACGGGTGCGCTCCACCAGGCGCCTGTCCTCATGGGCCCGGAGATGCGGGAAACCCCCTGCGGCGAGGTACGCCGAGGCCCTGATACCCAGGTTGGCGCCGTAGATGTGCTGATGGTTTTCGCGAAAGGGGTGTAGTTCCAGCCATCGACGAAGCACGGCTGGGTCCACATCGTAGGCATCCGGTTCCACCGACCCCAGAACCACGTCAGCGCCGGCGTTGGCCAACCCGACTTGGCGTACCAGCCAGTTCGGCGGGACCACCGAGTCGGCATCGGTGTTGGCGAGCCACAAGCTCCCTGTTGCTTCCGCCGGATGGGGGAGCAGGGCCGTCCGGATGCCGTAGTCCCGGCAAGCTCCTGCGCTCCGCAGTTGGACGCTGACGGACGTGAAACGCGGGTCCGCCGCGACGTGGGCGGCGGTGATCCCGGCCGAACTGTCGGTGCAGCTGTCCAGGACCACAGTGACAGTGGCAGGCATACCCGGATGCTCCCGCTCCAGGGTGTCCAACGCTGTACCCAATGCTGCCAGCGCCCTGCCGATGTGCTGTTCCTCGTCGTGGGCGGGCATGGTGACCGCGATGCGTTGGATCCGCTGCCTGGTGCCCCCGGTCATGTCGGGCCGTCACTGACGGCCGGGGCCGGTGCAACCAGGGTTTCCAGCACGAAATCCTTCTCGCGGTAGACCCCCAACGTTGGCCAGGCAAGTTGCTGCCGGGCCATCGAGTGAACGGCTTCCGCGTCCAACTGCCAGCCTGAGATGGGGTGGCGCCAGTGGCACAGGAGCAGCGTGCCGCCCGGTTTCATGGCGGCCTTGATGTGCCCGAAAACGTCAGCCAGCTCTTCCGGTGCCAGGTAATAGCCCATCTCGGAGAGCACTACCAGGTCAAAGGAGCCCTCGGGCCACTCATGGGGGATGGTGAGGTGCCGCGCTTCGGCGGAGGGGTACGCGGAAAGCCGCTCGGCCGCCTTTTTGGCCGCAATACCGCTGGCTTCAACACCGAGGAACGCCTGGCAACGTTGAGCGAGTTCCTCGCTGAGGGTGCCGATGGAGCAACCGAGTTCCAGCCCGGATTCGTACGATTCCTCCGGGAGGGCAGCCAAGGTCAGTGCGCGTTTTCGGCGCTCGTACCAGCTGGTTGTATAGGCCCAGGGGTCGTCTCCCTTGGCGTGGACTTCGTCAAAGATCCGTTCAGCGTCGGCGGCGGTGTTGTTTCCTGCCTTCGACGGTTGCCAAGCGAAGGTTTCCCATGGCCTTTCGAAGTGCTCCAGGAACGTCCCCGACAAGAGTGTTCCGTCGCCGGGTTCCTCCGACAACGGTTCGATCTGGGACGTGTGGGCGCCCATGGCCTTTCCCTTCGTTTCCAGCTCACGCCCGGACAAAGGCACCCGCACCCAGGATTGCCATGTTGGGTCGTCCAGGCCCGCCCACAACCAGTACCAGATGGGGTATTCCAAGAGCCCGTGGCCGTCCTCTTCAGCAACCTTGGCCGCTGTTGCGCCAACAGCATCGTGGTCGGTGTGGCCGTCGTGGCGGTACGGGGCAACGATGACGATGTTCTCCGGTGGCCGGTTGTGCGCGGAAATGGCGTCGCGTATGGCCTCGGCAATGCGGCCCGCGTTGGCGGCCAACTTGCCGTCGGGCAGTCCCAGGAACTTCCAGGTCGCGCTGGGAGCCAGCCCGGACACAGCCGCGTCGAACTCAGCGAGCCGGACGGCGGCAAGCTGTTCCGGCGTCGTGGTTGGTGATTCCGGGTGGGATGCTTCACCGGCCGTGCACAGCAGGAGTTCCACCGCAGCTCCGGATGAATGCAGTTTGGCCACGAACCCGCCCGCGCCCAAAGTTTCATCGTCCGGGTGCGCAGCCAGGACGACGAAAGCCATGTCCGCGAGTTCGTCCTGGCCCAAAGGGAGCTCGGGCAGCGCAGCCACGCCGCTGGACAGCCATTCCGCCTCGGTCGTGCCTGTGTCTGTGTGCGAAAAAGCTACCACCGGCGGTCCCCCTTCAACACCAGCGCCCCCAGCTGGGCGTCGTCCCGCATGGCGTGATGCTGGCGGACATAGAGGGACAAATCCGCCATCCTCTTGCCGTACTGTTCGTTGAACGCCAACGGGCCGGGGCCCAAGTTTTGCGTCACCAGGGTCTGGATACGTTCGACGGCGGAGGCAACAGTTCCGCGGACGCGCAAGGCTTCGGGCCAAGGGCTTTCGCCCGGTTCGCCTGGATCTGCGAGGTCGCCGGCGTCGATGCGCTCAGCCGTTTGAGCCAGGTATCCGGTGACGGACGCGATGATCCTGTCTACCTCGCCCAGGGAGGCGAGAGCGATCTGGTCCGGTTCCCGGCCCTTGTCCGATGCCCTGGCCAGGGAGTCGCAGAAGTCGCGGGCCACGGCTACTGCGCCTCCAAGCCAGCAGGCGGCGACTCCCATGCCACCCCACGCGAAGCCGGGGCGCTCGAAATACCAGCCCGCGCCGCCAACGGGCGTAGCGGGGACGTGGTCGAAGTGCAGCGTTCCGCTCGGGATTTCCTTGAGTCCGCGGCTGGTCCACTCGGGTGTTTCGGCTCTCACGCCGGAGTGCTTAAGGTCCACTGCGAAGGCGCCCCGGGTGTTGTCTCCAGCGACATGGGCGGTGACGACGGCCCCGTCCAGTTGTGCAGCGAGGGAGCACCACGGCTTTGAGCCACTGAGCACGTAGCTGCCGTCAGCTTCCTGCTTGGCCTCGAGCTTCAGGCCTGGACCTTCGGCTGCGAAAACTCCCCATGCTCCCTCGGGTTGAGGCTGTTCCGCCTGGGCCAGGATTCCGACGGCGTCCAGGTGCGGTTCGAGCACGCGCCCCGCCGCGACATCCACGGACGTGACCGAGGCCAGAAGTTCCCAGAGCTTGGCCGTGTTCCCGCTCCCGGGCGTAGGAGCTGTCTGTCCGATGTCCTCGGCGATAGCCAAAAGGGCTGGAACGTCGCCGACGGCTGCGCTCACCTTTCCCAGTATGGGATCCAGTGCTTGCAGCTGTACGGGCGCGGAGCTGATGCGTACGGGCTGCACTTCTGTATTGCTCATGGACCCAGCCTATTCTAAGGAACCTTAGTTTTGGTGCGCCCGGCAAGACGACGACGGCGGGAGGCGCCCGCCGTCGCGTTCTCGCCTTGCGGACGTCGCACCACGGACCCCTCCAACGCGCTGAACCCCCGCGAAAGTTCCCCTTGGTCCCAAGATGAAGCGCATCTTCACAGCTTTTGTCATGCTTTTCACATGTTGTTGTCATTAACCGTGACAGGTTCCGTAGCTTGGAGGAGTCAGTACTCCCGAGCCAAAGGAACACCATGCCGCAGTCCAACGAATCCGCCACCATCCCCACCGATTCCCACAGCCCGCCGGGACGAACCAAGCCAAGCTTCCTCAGCAACCTGGGGGCGGATCTCCCCGCGTCCCTGGTGGTGTTCCTGGTCGCCCTTCCCCTGTCCCTCGGCATCGCCGCAGCCTCAGGGGCTCCCATCATGGCCGGGCTCATCGCAGCCGCGGTCGGAGGAATCGTCGCGGGCAGCCTGGGTGGTTCGCCTCTGCAGGTGAGTGGCCCAGCCGCCGGGCTCACCGTCGTCGTCGCCGGCCTGGTAGCCGAGTTCGGCTGGCAGGTGACCTGTGCGATCACCGCTGCGGCCGGCGTCGTGCAGTTGCTGATGGGTGTGAGCCGTATCGGCCGGGCAGCGCTGGCAGTGTCGCCGGTAGTGGTCAAGGCCATGCTCGCGGGCATCGGCATCACGATCATCCTGCAACAACTCCATGTGCTGCTGGGTGGCCAAGCCGCGGGGTCCGCCGTCGAGAACCTGGCGGGCCTGCCCGCGGCCATCACCAACGTCGAGCTGCATTCGGCGCTGCTGGGCCTGGCCGTCGTCGTGATTCTCCTGGCTTGGAGGTTCCTTCCCGCGATGGTGCGGAAAGTTCCCGGGCCGCTGGCCGCCGTCGTCGCCGTGACAGCGCTGTCAGTAGCAGTGGCCCCGAGCGTTGAGCGCATCAGCTTCAGCGGTTCAATCCTGGACGCCGTCGCGCTGCCCAGCCTGCCCGACGGCAACTGGCGCGCCGCAGCGATGGCCGTCATCACTGTGGCGCTGATCGCGAGCATCGAATCGCTGCTGTCCGCCGTGGCCGTTGACAAGATGCACGGCAGTTCGCGGACCAACCTGAACCGAGAGCTCGTCGGGCAAGGGTCCGCCAACATGGTCTCCGGCATGCTCGGCGGACTCCCGGTAACCGGCGTGATCGTCCGCAGCGCCACCAACGTCGAAGCTGGAGCGAAAAGCCGTACGTCTGCCATTCTGCACGGCGTGTGGGTCCTGGTGTTCTCCTTGCTGTTCGCTGGCCTCATCCAGTTGATTCCCCTGTCCGTGCTGGCGGGTCTGCTGCTGGTGATCGGTGCCAAGCTCATCAAGGTCGCCGACATCCGCACCAGCCTTCGCACCGGCGACCTGCTGGTCTACGCGGTGACGTTGGTGTGCGTGGTGGCCCTGAACTTGCTCGAAGGCGTGCTCATTGGCCTGGCACTCGCTGCTGTTTCTGTACTGTGGCGGGTGCTCCGCGCTCAAATCCACGCTCACGCCCCGGCCGGTTCCGGACTGCCGTGGCGGGTCACCATTGCCGGCTCTTGCAGCTTCTTCGCCTTGCCGCGGCTCAACCGTGTCCTGCATTCGGTGCCCGAAGGCCATGATGCCGTAGTGGAACTCAACGCCGACTACCTCGACCACGCCTTCCGCGAAGCCCTGGTTGCCTGGCAGAAGCAGCACCGCAACACCGGCGCCTCCGTGGCCCTGGAAGAGCACGGCACCACTGCTTTCACCGACGCCGAGGACAACACTCCCCAGCGCCAGGACCCCCGTGAACTTCCGCTTCCGCCCAAGACGTCCTGGTTGCCGTCCGCCGGCGGCCCAACAGCGGACGACGACGGCGGGCGGCTGCCGCTGCGCTCTATCCTCCTGGGCATCGACAAATACCACCGCCGCCACGCGGACAAGGTCCGGCCGTTGGTCCAAGACCTGACAGAAGGCCAGAATCCGGACACATTGTTCGTTGCCTGCGTGGATTCCCGGGTCAATCCCAACCTCATCACCAGCAGCGGACCCGGCGACCTCCTGACCCTCCGGAACATCGGCAACGTGGTGTGCAGCGACGGTCGCGATGCTTCGATCGACTCGGCGCTTTCCTTCGCGGTGAAGGGTTTGTCAGTGGACTCGATCGTGATCTGCGGGCATTCGAACTGCGGTGCGATGAACGCCGTCATCGCCGACTTTGAAGGAGCTGCGCCTGCCTTGGGCGGCGGATTCGATACCTGGCTGGAACATGCGCGGCCAAGCTACTCGGCCCTGCTTTCCGGACATCCCGTGGCAGTGGCCGCGGCTGCCGAAGGGTACAGCTGCGTGGACCAGCTCAGCATGGTCAACGTGGCTTTGCAGCTCAGGAAGCTTGAGGACCACCCTGTGACCGGCCCGGCGCTTCTGTCCGGCCGGGTGCAGCCCATTGGCTTGTTTTACGACATCTGCACGGCCCGCGTAGTGCTGGTCACTCCCGAGGGCATCGAACAACTCGATCCAAGCATGGCGGTTCGGTCCTAGATCCGGAGCCGTACCTCCGACACCCACTCTGGGCCTACAAGCAGCCCCGACACCCCGCTTCCACGGCGTGCCGGGGCTGGCTTGTTTCCACAGCCGGTGGCGGGGGTACAGGCCCAGGCAGGCGCAGTTTGCGGAATACTGGGAATCAGAACCACGATGTCCGGCAGGGGAGGACTGCCGTGCGAGGAGGTGTCCACAAGTGAACTCCGG
Source organism: Arthrobacter sp. fls2-241-R2A-172 (assembly GCF_030208885.1). Classification (NCBI taxonomy): domain Bacteria; kingdom Bacillati; phylum Actinomycetota; class Actinomycetes; order Micrococcales; family Micrococcaceae; genus Arthrobacter; species Arthrobacter sp. fls2-241-R2A-172. The sequence continues at coordinate 282,049 of NZ_JARVTB010000013.1, forward strand.
GAACAATGCCTTCAGGCGGAAACTCGAGCGCGGCGCTGAGTTGCGCGCTGTCCGCGGCTGGGGTGGGAACGCGGAAGAAGACGCGGAGATCGAAGCCGCGGACGCCGCGGAACGGGAGAAACGCCGGAAGGTGGACGACGCCGCCCGGGTTGAGTACCTGATCCGGGACGCCATGGACCAGGGCAAGTTCGACAACCTCAAGTATGCCGGCAAACCCATTCCGGGCCTGGGCGAGCACTACGATCCCGATTGGTGGGTCAAAGGGCTCATTCAACGGGAGAAGCTCAGTGGCATCGGACCTCCCGCGATCCTGCTGCGGATCGAGGATTCCGAACTCGATGCCAAACTGGACCAGCAGTACACGGAGAAACAAGTCCGGGACATCCTCGAGGACTTCAACAAGCGGGTGATCGAGGCCCGACGGCAACTCCAGGGCGGCCCACCCGTGATCACCAAGCTCAGGGACGTGGATGCTGAGCTGGAGCGGTGGCGCGAGCGGAGGGCCGCCGCAGCTCCTCCCGAGCCCGAGGCTGGACCAGTGGCCAGGCGCACGTGGTGGCAGCGCATCTGGAACGGTTCAGGATGAAACCTTAGCGACGCAAACAGCAGCCGACGGCGGAACCCGGGTTCCGCCGTCGGCTGCTGTCTGAGTGTGGTGCCGTCAGGCGAAGCTGTCTTCCTTGACCTGTTCGGATTTCGGTGCCGCGGGCTTCCGGCCAATCAGCGCGGAAAGGTGCGCCTGCTGCTGGCGGAAGTGGCCGTGGGCGGTGAGCCCGAATTCGTAGGCCGATTCGGCGTGCTGGGTGAGGTCCACTCCGGTGACTTCGTGCTCCAAGGGAACCCGGAAGCCGATGGCCTTATGGATGGCCCGGCCGATGACCAGGGTGCCCACGCCGGAGAGTGCGATGGTGATCAGCACGGCCATGGTCTGTGCAATGAGTTGTTGGGGACCGCCGCCGTAGAGCAGGCCGCCCGCGACGCCGTCCTGCGGGAAGGCGATGAAGCCGAGAGAGAGCGTGCCGATGACACCGGCGCCGAAGTGGACGCCCACGACGTCGAGGGAATCGTCGAAACCGAACTTGTACTTCAGGTCCACGAACACAGCGCAGGCGGCGCCGGCCACCAAGCCCAGGCCCAATGCGGCGAGCGGGGTGATGTTGGCGCAGGACGGGGTGATGGCCACCAAGCCCGCCACCACGCCTGATGCCGCACCCAGCGAAGTGGGGTGTCCGTGGCGGACCTTCTCGACGACGAGCCAGCTGAGCATGGCCGCCGCCGGGGCCACCAGGGTATTGACCCAGATGAGGCCGGCCTGCGCGGCGGTAGTAGCAGCGCCGCCGTTGAAACCGAACCAGCCGAACCAGAGGATGGCTGCGCCGATCATGATGAACGGCACGTTGTGTGGGCGGTGGTTGGGGTCCTTGGCGAAGCCGTGACGCTTTCCCACGATCAATGCGAGGACGAAAGCGGCGGTTCCGGAACTGACCTCAACCACTGCACCACCGGCGAAGTCGATGACCTGGCCGAAGATCTGAGTGAGGGCACCGCCGGCGCTCATCAGGCCACCGCCCCACACCATGTACGCCAGGGGGCAGTAGACCACGGTGACCCAGATCGGTACGAACAAGGCCCAGGCGCCGAACTTGGTCCGGTCAGCGATTGCACCGCTGATGAGGGCCACAGTGATGATGGCGAAGGTTGCTGCAAAGGTGGCCTTGATGAGGTCGGGGGATCCCATCAAGTCCTGCAGGCCGAAGTGCGCGAACGGATTGCCGAACAGGCCCAGGATGCCGTCGCCGGTGGTCATCGAGTAGCCCCACAGGACCCACACCACGCCCACGATGCCGGCGGAGATGAAGCTCATCATGATCATGTTCAGGGCGGCCTTGGCGCGGGTCATGCCGCCGTAGAAAAGGCCGAGGCCTGGGGTCATGAATAGCACCATCGCCGATGACAACATCAGCCAGACGTGTTGCGCAGAGATCTCCACCTGCGTTCCCTTCAAGCTTGTCCGAAACGGGGCCGTTGTTGCACGGCCCACACCTACCCCCCGATCAATATTCGGTGAGCTATGTTTCCGACTCCGAAGAGCTAAGTTGCAGGAAAGTTACAGAAATCCTTCGTTCGTGAAGATCACGTCACTGGCATGTTTCGGCAATGTTAACGGCGCTTCTCCCGGGGCCCGGCCGGGTAGCCGCCGCGACGACTGGCAATAATGATCACCAGCGCAATGGCAGTGGGAATCGCCGCGGCAAATGGGACCAGTTGCGCTCCGACGCTGGTGAGGGCGAAGGCCCCATAGACCGCTCCGACGGCGATACCCAGTTGGATGGTCACCACGGTGAGGCCGTTGGCTGCATCTTTGTGTTCTCCACCCGCACGCAGGATCGCAGCCTGGTTGTAGATACCCACTGCACCGAACGCGATACCCCACAAGGTCATGAGGCCGAACGCACCTACCCACGTGCCGCCCAGCGCGGGGAGCAGGGCGAACGCCAGCGTCAGGAGCCCGACGGCGGCAATCACCGAGCGTCGTGGGTGGGAGTCGGCGGTCATGCCGGCAATCCAGATGCCCACCAGGCTGGCAACTCCCACCACGGAGAGCGAGAGGCTCGTAGCGGATTCCGGGAGTCCGGAGGCGAGGAGGAACGGGGCGACGTAGGTGAAAAGTGTGAAGTGGGCCAGTAGCAGGAGGGGCCAGGCGATGGCTATGGCCACGACGCCGGGCAGTTTCATGGCTGCCCGGAGGGAGGGCGTTTTTTGGCTGGCGTGGTCGTGGGCACCGGGGAGCAGCCAGAAGGCCAGCACTGCCAGAAGCACACCCACTGCGGCCAGGACCAGGAAGGAAGTACGCCACGTCATGAGCGAGCCCATGAGCGTGCCAATCGGAGCGCCGACTGCCAGTGCGATGCTGTTGCCACTAAAGACCACAGCCATGGATTTACCTACGGAGTGGGCCGGGACGATGCGCGCCACGTAGGGAGCCATGCTGGACCACAGCATGCCGTGCGCGATGCCGCCAAGGAGCCTGGCCCCGATCGCCCACCCCAGAGCGGGGCTCAACGCCAAGAGCACATTGCTCAGGGCGAAGGCCAGCACAGTGGCGATCAGCAGGGTCTTCCGGGGAACCCTTCCGGCAAGGAACCGTGAAAGAGGCAAGGCCGTGAAGACGATGATGGCCGCATACACCGCTGTCAGGGAGCCCACGGCAGATTCGTCGACACCGAGGTCGCGGCTGATTTGGGGGAGCAAGCCCGACGGCAGGAGTTCGGTGGTCACCGCCGTGAAGCCCGCTGCTGCCAGAACAAGGAGTCCGCCCCACGGGATCTTCTTGGGCTGCTGCCTTTCCACTGCCGGCGTTTTGGGCGTTTGCGGTTGGACGGCCACAGGGTCTTGCTTCAAAAATTGCTCCTCCGGGGATGGGGTGTGCTGTTCATAGGGGGTCAAGCCAACGATATGCGGCGACACCGGCGCGAGGGAGTCACTGTTAGTCACCCCTTTACCCGCAACACACTTTGTCCGCCAGCCATTCCGCGCGCAGACTGTCCTTGTGAAGCCCTTCCTCCTGCTGGCCACCCGCGCCGAAGATGCCGCAGCCGATGACGAGTATCAGGCCTACCTCCGGTACTGCGGACTGAAACCCGAAGAACTGGTCCGTTTGCGCTTGGAATCCGAGCCGTTGCCGCCCCTTGAACTTTCCGAGCACTCCGGAGTGATCGTCGGTGGCAGTCCCTATACGTCCAGCGATCCTGTGGAGGAGAAGAGCGCAGCCCAGATTCGGGTGGAGGCGGAACTCTCAGCGCTGCTGGACCGCATAGTTGCCGAGGACTTTCCTTTCTTGGGTGCCTGCTATGGGGTCGGCACTCTGGGTGTTCACCAAGGGGCCACCATCGACCGCCGTTTTGGCGAACCTGTGGGGCCAACGGAGATCAAGCTCACTGCTGAGGGGGAGCGTGATCCCATGCTGCGGGGCATTCCGCACACCTTCGACGCTTTTGTGGGTCACAAAGAAGCGTGCAGCAAACTGCCTGCCCACGCGGTTTTGTTGGCGAGCTCGGCCGCGTGCCCTGTGCACATGTTCCGGATCAAGAACAATCTCTACGCCACGCAATTCCACCCCGAGCTCGACGCCGACGGCCTCATCACCCGCATCAACATCTACAAGAACTCCGGCTACTTCCCGCCGCACACCGCGGACGAACTCATCGAAACGGCCCGGAGCTCATCGGTGACCGAGCCGATGCGGGTCCTGAGGAACTTCACGGAGCTCTACGCCCGCTAGCACCCCGTTGTGGGGCCTGCTTTGCGGGCTTGGGCCATGGGTTGCCGGGCAGAGTGGGCCTGGCATGGTGGGGTGGTGTGTTGTGGGGCCCGCTTTGCGGGCTTGGGCTGTGGGTTGCCGGGCAGAGTGGGCCTGGCAACGCAAACGCCCGACGGCGGTAGTCGCCGTCGAGCGTTTGTGTCCCCCCAAGGTGCGGCTACGCGAGCCGGGCCGCGAGATCTTCCCCAACCGCGAAGGCCCGCGTGATCGCAGAGCCCAGGGTTGCCCCACCGCCTGGATAGTTGTTCCGGAAGACACCGGCCGAGACGTTGCCCGCAGCGTAGAGCCCCGGAATGGCTTGCTGCCGATGGTCCAGCACACGCCCGTTGAAGTCCGTGGCCAGCCCGCCCGAGGTACCCAGCACCCCGGCGTGGATGGGCACGGCGTAGAACGGGGCAGTGACCAGGGGCGCCAGGCAAGGATTGGGCGTGTTGCCGGCGTCGCCCAGGAAACGGTCCTGCGGTGTCGCTCCCCGCCCAAATTCCGTGTCCACTCCCACGGCCGCGTCGGCGTTGAACCGAGCAACCGTCGACTCCAGACCGGCCGAATTAATGCCCACCTCCTTGGCCAGCAGCTCCAGGCTCGGCGCGGACGCCATCCATTCAGCGGGTTCGCCGGGCAGAGACCCCGCCACCGGGTACTTGGCGAGATAGTCCGCATCGAACACCAACCACGCGGGATTGTTTTGCTGCCTGCCCGTGTGCGGATTAATGGAAGCGAACACCCGGCTGGCATCGTGATAATTCAAGGCCTCGTTGACGAAGCGTTGGCCGTCGCTGTTCACAGTGATGGAACCCGGAAGCGTCATTTCCACGTTCCCCATGCGGCCCGAACGCCGGCCGTCGTACTGATGGGCCGCCGTCGAAATAACCGGGACACCCCACACAGCCGACATGTCCTCCACAGCCGCACCGACTTTCAGTCCCAGCTGCAGGCCGTCGCCCTCGTTGGATGGGGCACTGATCGGCGTCACGGGATAGGGCAGGAAAGCGCTGCGGAGGCGCGGGTTCCATTCGAATCCGCCCGAGGCAAGCACGACGGCGGTCGCGGCCACCGACACCCCGGCGGCGGTACCGCCCAGGGTCACCAGCCACCCGGTCCCGGTGCGCGACAACTCCTCCACGGGGCACGACACCACGATGTGGACCCCGCGGTCCAAGGCGCTCGCAACCAGGCTTCCCACCAGTGCCCCGCCCATGGTTCGGATGCCCGTGGATGCGCGGTGCCCGAGGAGCGAAGGGTCGGCTGCGCGGCCGTTGAGTTCGTCCCGCTCGGTCATGGTGAGCAACGGAAAGTACGACGACGGCCGGATCAACTCCGCCAAGCCCGGGTACTCCTGGGGGTCGAACGCGTTGTTGTCCAAGCCCCTGCCGCCGTTCGCGGCACCTTTCCACTCCATGTGGTAATCGGGGCGGGCGATGGGAACCATGGAGACTCTGGTGTTCGTGTTGAGGAACTCCACGGCTCGCGGCGCAGTGGAGACGTACCAGTCGATTTCCCCGGCCGTCATCACGTGGCCAGCCGCCTCTGAGAGGTAAGCAACGCCGTCGGCATGGCTGTCCTCGTACCCGGCCGCCCTGGCGAGGTGATTGTTGGGCGCCCACATGACGCCGCCGCCTGCCGCCGTCGTACCGCCCAAGAGCGAAGCCTTTTCAACAACCAGGACGCTTAGTCCGGCGTCGGCCGCGCGGACGGCGGCGACCAGCCCTGCCGCGCCACTGCCCATAATCACGACGTCGTAACTTGGGTTGAGTTGGCCGGTTTCAGTGGGGATGGGGGTACTCATGCGACACCCGCCGCCGGCATCTCAATGAGGATCTTGCCGATCTTTTCCGTGCGTCCGTGCATGAGGTGGAATGCCTGCTGGAGATCGGCGAGGGCGAAGCGGTGGGTCATGAGGGCCCGGGCTTGTTCAGGATGGCGTGACAACAATGCCAGGCCGTCAGGAATGAGGTTCAGGCTCATGCGGCTGCCCATGATGTCGAGTTCCTTATAGGGGATGTCCTTCATGGAAACGTTGGCCTGCCGTGGCGAGATACCCACTTGGACGATCCTCCCGGCGCTGGCAACAAGCCTGATCGCGTTTTCCAGCGATGAGGGCACGCCCGTTGCCTCCATGACCAGTTGGGGCCCGTAACCGTCGGTTATTGCGTCCAATCGTGGAGCTTGATGGGCGTCGGGGAACTCCATTCCTGGCGTGACCAGGAGGGTGTCTGCAGCCCCGAAGTCGATGGCGAGGTCCAAGCGGTGCTGCTCGGTATCGGCACAGATCACCTTGACGCCCAATTCCGTCAAGTAGAGCGTGGCCAGCAAACCGATAGGCCCGCTTCCGAGCACCAGCGCAGTCTCCCCAGCTTCTGGCCTGCCTCGGTTCACCGCCTGCATGGCGATGGAAGCAGGTTCGCCCATGGCTGCGATGTCCAACGGCAGCTCGTCGGGAACAGGGTGGAGTTTGCCCAGCGGGACGCTGATCAGTTCAGTGAGCGCTCCATCTGAGTAACAGCCCAGGCAACCGACGTTCCGGCAGACGTTGTACCGGCCGCTCAGGCACGGGCGGCAGTGGCCGCAGGAGATGATGGGGTTTACGGCAACGCGATCACCCGCAGCAAAGCCTTCGCTGTTCCCAGGGGCAACCGCCTCCACAACCCCGGAGAATTCGTGCCCCTGGATCAGCGGCAACTCCGTGGGGTAGTCGTCCTCCCAAATGTGGAGATCGGTGCCGCAGAGGGTGACGTTGTGGACTCGCACCAGTGCATGGCCGGGTTCCAGCGCGGGCTCGGCGGATTCCCGGAATTCGATGGTTTCCCGGGTGACGGTGATGGCTGACAGCATGCGGGAACCTCAGTTCCGGCCGGTGGGCTGCGCGGCGGGTTGCGCTGGCTGCACCGGCTGCGCCGGCTGCGCGGCGTCGGCGCCGAAGAAGATGTTCCACTGCCTCACCGTGCGCTCTTCAATGAGACCGGCTTCGTGGAAAGGGTCCCGGTTCATGAGGGATTCGACGTCGGCCTTGGACTCACCCGCGATGATCAGGAGGGCGCCCGGAGCTTCTTCCGGTCCGAAGGGCCCGCTTTTCAGGAGCCGTCCGTTGTCGAACTGGGCTTTGAGGAACTCCACGTGGACTGGCCGGACAGCGTCCCGGCCAGCGGACGTGGAAGCGGAATAGGAGTAGGTGACGGCAAAAGTGGCCATGAGGGTGTCCTCTTCATTGAGTTGATGGGGCTTCCTCAATGTTGGGCAACGTATTAGGCCCTGTCCAATACTTAGTTAGTCAAGAACTATGTAAAATCTCCACATAGTCGGCCGGACAGGGCAGATCAGCTCAGGCTACGGCAAGCTCAGGTCGTGGGTGTCGGAAGTACTTTCTCGGCTACCTGAAGGGCGGCCCGGAGCGCGGGCGACACGGCACCCGGGTTCCACGCCAGCCCGGAGAACAGCAGGACGTCGTCGCCGTCGAGCGGCAGGAACACTGTCCCGGTTGGCATGATCCCCTCGATCGATTCCGGCATGAGGCTGATCCCCACCCCGCTGGCCACCAGGGAAAGCGCAGTGTACGGATCCGCAACCTCTTGGCTGATCCTTGGCCGGAAGCCCGCGGCTGCGCAGGCAGCGAAGGTCACCTCCCGCAAGGTGGACCCCTGCGCGGCCGGCATGGTGATGAAGGGGTCGCCGGCGAGATCCAGCAGTTCCACCGAGGACCGACCTGCAAGGAGATGATCTGTGGGCACGGTGGCGCCCAAACGCTCAGTAGCTATGCGGCGGGTGGCCAAGGACGGGGCGTCTACGGGCAGGCCGATGAAAGCGAGGTCCAACGCCCCGTTGCCCAGTTGCTGAAGTGCTTCCTGGGTCAGCAAACCACCACGCAGCATCACATCGAGTTGGGGATACTCCTGGCGCAAGGCGCGGGTCAGCGGCGGGAGCGTGGTGTGGTTCAAAGCCCCGGAGAAGCCGATGGCCAGCTTGCCGTAGACGGTTGCGTTGCCAGCGTTCACGGCCCTCTGCGCCAGGTCCACTTCTTCAAGGATCCTGCGGGCATGTGGGAGCAGTGAGTGGCCCGCAGTGGTCAGCGTGACGGACCTGGTATTGCGCTCAAAAAGTGGCGCGCCCAGGCCTTTTTCGAGTTTCTTGATGGTCTGGCTCAGCGGTGATTGTGCCATGCGGAGCCGCTCAGCAGCCCGGCCGAAATGCAGCTCCTCGGCCACAGCCAGGAAGGCCTCGATCTGCCGCAGTTCCACAGTGCCTCCCAGGTTTTACGGATCCAGTGCAAGGCTATATTGGGTTCTGGTTCCGGGTGAAAGCAGCCGGACGGTTCAACGGAGGCACCATGGCTAACTCGGCGTCGGGGGAGTCCGTCATTGAGCGCGTTGTGAAGATCATGGATGCGTTCTCCAAGGGCCAGCCGTGGCTTCCGCTGAAGGAACTCGTCCGGATTACCGGTATGTCCAGCAGCACGGTTCATCGCTTGGCCATGGACTTGGCATCCAACGGCCTCCTTGAACGCAATGAAGCCGGCGAATTCGGCGTCGGAATGAAGATGTGGGAGCTGGCATCCCGCAGCAATCCCCTGGAGGAGTTCCGGCGTCGTGGCCTGCCGTTCCTGGAAGGTGTCCATGCGGCCGTCCGGGAACACGTGTCCTTATCCATCCCGGATATCGAGTCCAACAGCGTCCTCTACCTCGAACGGCTGGACCGGCACGGGACGGTGATGAACCTGGCCGAGGTCGCAGGGCGCTTGGACATCCACACCACGTCCTCGGGAATGGCCATGATGGCGCACATGCCCGGCTGGGTCCAGGATCGTTTCATTGCCGGAAAGCTGGAGAAGACAACCCCTGCAACGGAGACAGATCCTGCCCGCCTCAGGAGCAACCTCGCCCTGATCCGCGAGCGCGGTTATGCCCGTCTGGTGGGTGTTCTGGTGGCTGAAAACACTGCCTTTTCGGTGCCTGTGTTTGGCCAGGGCCAGGCAGTCATAGGTGCGATTTCCGTCGTCGTGCCTTCCGTCGACGAAGACGCGGGCCTGATCCTTCCGGTGCTCGTGGCCGCAGGCCGCGGCCTGTCCAGAACCATGGGTGCTGAGCGCCGGCCTTACGGCTCCCGGCCATGGTTGTCGCAGGCTGGTTCCGCGTAGTCAAAGAGCTTGTCCCGTTCAACGGGAAGTTCGTCCATGCGGTGTGACCTGGGTCCTACAGTCGATCCCAGAGGAACAATCGTCAGTGATCTGGAGCACACATCCGGAGCCGTTATCAACGGCAACATGATGGGCTGCACAACAAAGCGGCAGCCGGCGATCCGGACCTCATCTAATTCTTTGCCGGGCAAGGCACCATGGCGGTGCCACTTCCCGCGGCACTCAATGAGGAGACAGTATGGGACACGTGCAGCAGCACTCGCCCTCGGATGTAAACGAACCGGCAGCACCGCTTGGAACCGCACCGCTTGGAACAGAGCCGGTTGACCATGTCAAAATGCCCAAGAAGGCAGCACTCGCTTCCTTCCTGGGCTCCACCCTGGAGTACTACGACTTCTTCATCTACGGCACGGCCGCAGCGCTGATCTTCCCCAAAATCTTCTTCCCGGGAGGCGATCCCGTGGTTGCTTTGCTCGGAGCCATGGCGACGTTCGGCGTGGGTTACCTTGCCCGGCCGCTGGGCGGGCTCGTGATGAGCCATTACGGTGACAAAATCGGACGCAAGCAGGCGCTGATGGTCACACTGGTGATCATGGGCCTCGCCTCGATCGGTATCGGTTTCCTTCCCACGTACGGGCAGATCGGCTACTGGGCAACAGCGCTGTTGCTGGTAGGCCGCCTTGCGCAGGGCTTCTCCGCCGGTGCCGAGTCCGCTGGCGCCTCCACCCTGACCATGGAGCACTCACCGGAAGGTCGCAGGGCCTTCTTCACCAGCTTCGTGATGACCGGCTACGCCTCGGGAATGGTGTTGTCCACCATCGTGTTCATCCCGCTCGCAGCACTCCCTGAAGACCAGCTTCTCAACTGGGGTTGGCGGGTGCCGTTCTGGCTCTCGGTTGTGGTGCTGGCAGTCGCCTACTGGATTCGGACCCGCTTGGACGAGCCGCCCGTCTTCGAAGAAATCGTGGAGAACAGCAAGCCCAAAGCCATCCCCGCCGTCGCCGTCCTCAAGACCCAGTGGCGCGACGTCCTGCGCGTTGGTGTGGTGATGCTGTTCTCCGTCATGCAAACCACCTTCACCGTGTACGCCCTGGCCTACGCAACCGGACCGGCCGTGGGCATCGACCGCACACTCATGCTCACGGTGAACGCTGTGACGATCGGCCTTTCGATGGTTACCATCCCGATTTCAGCCATGATCTCCGACCGTATTGGCCGGAAGAAGGTCCTGCTGGTGGGTGCCCTCGGCTGCGCACTGACCACGGTGGGCTACTTCTGGGCCATTAGCGAGCAGAACATCGCCTTGGTCTTCCTGTTCGGCTTCCTCAACATGACGGTCTTCTATTCCTGCTGGAACGGCGTGTGGACGGTCTTCTTCCCGGAAATGTTCCCCGCCGCTGTCCGCTACTCCGGCATGGCAATCGGCAGCCAGATCGGCCTCATCCTGGCCGGGTTCGCACCCGCTATCGCTACGCTGCTGGCCCAGCCCGGACCGAACGGTTGGATGCCCGTGGCGGGCTTCACCATCCTCTGCCTGGCGGCCTCGGCCATCGCCATCATGACGGCCCGCGAGACCTACAACGTTCCGCTTGAGGATCTCGGCAAACCGCGCGCGGCACGCAACTAACGAACAAACCACGACGCCGGGCGGCACCTTCCAGCCGCCCGGCACCCCGCCGCCGGCGCCAGCCGGCTTCCGGCCCGGCGCCGCGCCGCCCCCGCGACGTGCCACAACCACCAAGCAACCCCAGTTCCGAAAGTTGGATACCCCATGACTTCCCCAGCACCGGCAACCCGCACCTTCCGCGTTGGAATCGCGGGTTGCGGCGCCATTTCCCGCAATCACCTGGAGGCTTTCAAGGCCCTGGACAACGTCCAGGTGATCGGCGTCTGCGACGTGAATGCAGACCGCGCCGCGGCAACAGCGAGAGCCTGGGACATCCCCAACGCGCTCACCAGCGTGGATGAGCTCCTGGCGCTGGAGGTGGACATCATCTCCGTCTGCACGCCGCACCCCACGCACGAGGAAGTGGTCCTGAAAGCCGCAGCTGCCGGTGTCAACGTCCTCTGCGAGAAGCCCATCGCCACCAGGCTGGAGTCCGCCGAGCGCATGGTCGCAGCCTGCGAGGAAGCAGGAGTCCAACTTGGTGTCCTGTTCCAGCGCCGCTTCTGGCCGGCGTCGCAGAAGATCCGTGCAGCCATCGACGACGGCACGTTGGGCAAAGCCATCATGGCGCAGTGCTCAGTGATGCTTCACCGGGCGCCGGACTATTACAACCGTGACGCCTGGCGTGGTACCTGGGACAACGATGGCGGCGGGGTCCTGATGTCCCAGGCTGTCCACCAGATCGACCTCCTCCAGTGGTACCTGGGCGACGTGGCCGAGGTCTATGGCAAGGTCAACACCTACCTCCACGGTGACTACATAGAGGTAGAGGATTCCGCGACGGCGGTGATCACCTTCGCCTCCGGTGCCATGGCCACCCTGGAGGCCTCCACTGCAGTATCGCCAAACCTGGGGATCCAGCTCCGTATCACCGGCGAAACAGGTGCCTCGGCTTCCCTGACGGAGTTCCCGGAAGGCAGCGACGGACGGTTGGACCTGTGGGCGGTGGGCGAGCGGATCGTCGTCGAACCTGTCCACCCGGAAGGCGTGGAGCCGAACGTCGATCTGTCCGCCATCAACGGCCAGCTGATCCCATTCCACAAACTCCAGGTCCAGGACTTCGTCCAGGCACTCGAGGCTGGCACCGAACCAGCCATCACGGGTAAGGACGCGTTGAAGTCCCTCCGCATTCTCCTCGCCGTGTACGAATCTTCACGAACCGGCCAACCAGTCCGCTTCGCACCCGTTCACCCCGCACACCAGGCGATCCCCGGGCTCCGCGACCTCCAGAAGGTGACTGGCTGACCATGGCACAGACACGAATCGCCGGAACACCCGTGACCCTTGGCCGCAACGGCCGCACCCCCAAGACCCTCCGTAACCGCCTCGCCTCCGCGCCCATGGAACGCAACTACGGCACCACGGACGGTTACATCACGGAGCAATACATCGACTACCTGGTCATCCGTGCCAAAGCCGGACTGGGCATGGTCACCACTGAGGCCACCTACGTCCGGGCCGACGGCAAGGGCCGCACCCACCAACTTGGCCTGCACACGGATGACATTATCCCCGGACTTCGCCGCCTCACCGAGGCCCTGCACGCGGAAGGTGCGCTCGCCGCCGTCGAACTTAACCACGGCGGCCGCACCGCGCAGGCCGCAGTTTCCGGTTTCAAGAACCTCGCGCCGTCGCCGGTTCCATGCCCGACGGCGGGTGGCGAGGTTCCGCGCGAACTCACCGCTGCCGAGTGTTACGAGCTTGTGGCAGCGTACGCGGCCGCGGCCCGCCGCGCCGTTGCCGCCGGGTTCGATGTCATCAACCTCCACGGCGCGCACGGGTACCTGATCCACCAGTTCATGTCGCCCATTTCCAACCACCGGACCGACCAGTTCGCAGCTCCCTGGTTCTTCATGAACCTCGTGATCGACGCCGTGCGGGAGGCCGTGCCGGACACGATTGTGGGCCTGCGGGTTTCGGTGGTGGAAGGCCCGGCCGACGGCATCAGCGCCGAGCAGCAAGTGGCCATCATCGCCAAGGCCCACCTGGACAAACTCGACTTTCTGGACATCTCGGCCGGCAGTTACGACGCCGGTGAATGGATCGTGCAATCGGGGGAGTGGAAGCCCGGGATCCTGGCCGATTATGCCAAGGCGTACCGGCAGTTTGGGCTTCCCTTGGGCATGGCTGGGCGTTTGAATTCGCCGGAGATCATTGAGGAAGTCCTGTCTCAGGGCACCTGCGACTTCGTGAGCCTGGCCCGTGCCATCCATGCAGACCCTGCCTTTGTTGGCGGCGTCCTGCGGGGAGAACGCTACCGGCCCTGCATCGCCTGCAACGTCTGCATCGACAACCTTGGTCTTGGCCAGGTCACCTGTACGGTCAATCCAGCCGTCGGACGCTCACGGGTTCCAGTTCCGACTCCCGCTGTCCGTCCCGACTCGAAGGTGCTGGTGGTGGGGGCCGGACCCGCTGGCCTCACCGCCGCCCGGGAACTCGCCGAAGCCGGTGCCCGGGTGACGCTGATGGACGACGGCGTGCGGCCCGGCGGGCAGTTCGCGATGGCGGAGCGGATGAAATCGACGCCGGACTTCCACCGTTTTGCGGAGTGGTCCAGCTCGGAAAACGAGCGGCTGGGCGTGGAAGTCCGTTTAGGAGCCCACGTTGACACCTCCGACGCAGGCAAGCTGGCCCGCGAGGTCGGCGCCGATGCCGTGGTCATCGCAACTGGTGGGCATCGGCCGACGCCAGGGTTTATCGGAGCCGGCTCGCCGCGGGTGTCGGATGTCAGGGCCTGGCTCGCCGCCCATCCGGACATCCTGGACGGCGATGCCTCGGCTGCTGTTCCCGAGGCTGTGACCATATGGGGTGGGGACTCCGTGGCCATGAGTGTGGCGGACACCCTCGCGTCCTTGGGCACAGCCGTGCTGATCGTGGGCCCGCAGGCGGCGCTGGCCCCTGAATCGGGGCGCCGTGCCAAGATCCTTGCCGTGCCACGGCTCGAGGCCAACCCAAAGGTGCGGATTTTCCTGTCCAGCACCATCGAGGAGTATGACGGTTCCCGGGTCCGAATCAGCCGAGCGGGTGTTGAGGACCAGTGGGTTGAGGCTCCGGGCGATCTCCTGGTTTCGCGTTCCGTGCTGCCGCTGGATGGTTCCATCACGCACGAGGAACGGGAAGCAGGGCTGAGCCTGGCTGCGTCCGTACCGGTCGCCCTGGCCGGGACGGTTGTGGATACGTCTCCGGCTATCGTGTCCAACGCTGTGAAGAGCGGGTACGATGCTGCGCAACGCATCGCAGCGACGTTGGCCGGAAGCGGCGTGGGAGCCGAGTTCGCCGGAAAGGTGCCAAGTCGCTGGAGCTCTCCAGCGAAGCCGCACGCTTCCGGCGAATTCGGCGCAGAGCAGAGCGAGCGCCAGCCCCGGAGGCTGGGAATGGCCCAGCTTTCCCTTGTCGGCACCGCGCCCCCGGACCTGGTGACCATCGCAGCCCAGGCCGGATTCGACTTCATTGGCGCACGGGTCCGGCCGGTTACTGCTTCCGAGCGGCCCTATGACCTTCAACCGGGCTCGCCCATGCTTCGCGAAACCCTGGCCCGCATGGCTGACACAGGGATCACGGTTGAAGACATCGAGTTCCTGCTCTTGGACGGAACAGGGTTGCAGAACGGGACCGATCAGCGCCAGGCGTGGCTGCAGATGATGGAAGCCGGCCAAGCCTTGGGAGCCTCGACCCTGACGGTGGCATGCGCGGACCCAGACCTTGATCGCTTTGGTGACCACCTCGCCCAGATGACCCTGGATGGCAAGGCCTACGGCATCATGCCTACCTTGGAACCCATCGCTTACCAGGCAGTCCGTTCCATACCGCAGGCGGCAGCGCTGGCACGCCGGGCGGGCTGCAAGATCGTAGTGGATGCCCTCCACGTCAACCGCTTCGGCGGTTCACTGGATCAGCTTGTGGCCGCGGCGGACCTTGTTCCTTTGATCCAACTTTGCGATGGACCTTCCTCACCGCCAAGCACCAGGGAGGAACTGATCAAGGAGTCCCGTTCCGAGCGCGGCGTGCCGGGAGAAGGAGAATTCGACCTTGCGTCCCTCGTAGCTGCCTTACCTGCCGGCACTCCGGTCAGCGTCGAAACCCCATCGGACAGCCGGGTCGCGGCACTGGGCGAATCCGGATGGGCCAAGCACCTCAAAGCGGCAGCCGGAGCTGTCCTCACCACCCTCACAATCAACAACGCAGCACTTACCGGGAGCACCAAATGAACACCAAGCAACCTCTGCCTACTGTGGACTGCGACGTCCTGGTGATCGGCTCGGGGGCCGGAGGCCTTTCAGCGGCAGTGACGGCCGCCTATCACGGGCTGAAAGTCATCGTGGTGGAAAAAGCCGACGTGTGCGGCGGTGCAACGTCCTGGTCCGGCGGCTGGGCCTGGGCGCCGGGGAATCCCCTCGCCAAGAAGGAAGGTGTCAGGGAGGATAAGGACACCTTCCGCACCTACCTCAAAGGGGTCCTTGGGGATGACTATCAGGCCGACAAAGTGGATGCATTCATCGAAGCTGCTCCACACATGGTGGGCTTCTTCCACGAAAAAACATCCCTGCAGTTCGTTCCCGGCAGCAAGATCAACGACATCTACGGCAAGCTGCCCGGAGCAGGAACCGGCAACCGGTCCGTGGGACCCAAACCCCTGAACGCCCGCGCCATCAAACCCACCGTGCGCGCCATGATGCGCCACCAACTATATGAAACATCGTTCCTCGGCATGGGCATCATGGCCGGTCCGGACCTGGGCAAGTTCCTCTCGGCATCACAGGGAAACCCCAAAGGACTGTTCCACGCGGGCTGGCGTTTCGGCTTCCACCTTTTGGACCTCCTGACGCACCGCCGCAACATGCAACTGGTCAACGGCACAGCTCTCACCGGCCGGCTCATGAAATCGGCTGATGACCTCGGCGTCGACATCCGCGTTTCCACGCCAGCCACAGCGTTACTCAACGACGACGACGGCACAGTGACTGGCGCCGTCGTGCGTTCACCGGAAGGTGAGCTGCAGATCAACGCTGCCCGCGGCGTCGTGCTGGCGTCCGGCGGCTTCCCCAACGATGTGCAGCGACGGAAAGAGTTGTTCCCCAAAACCCCAACGGGCCGTGAGCACTGGACGCTTGCGCCACGGGAGACCACCGGTGACGGCATCAACCTGGCCCAGTCGGTGGGGGCCAGCTTCAAGACTGGGGTGAAATCGCCGGCCGCGTGGTGCCCGGTGTCGCTGGTGCCCTACCGCAACGGCAGGACGGGGGTGTTCCCGCACATCATGGACCGGGCCAAGCCGGGCAGCATCGGTGTCCGCGCGGACGGTCAGCGGTTCGTGAACGAGGCGAACGGCTACTACGACTACGTCGAGGCGCTCCTGGCCGCGACGCCCGAAGGCGAAACTGTGGAGTCATGGCAGATCGCGGACAGCCGCTTTGTCCGCAGGTTCCCGCTGGGCATGGCCAAACCTTTGCCCGTGCCCCTGTTCCCGTACCTGCGCTCGGGATACCTGATCAAGGGCAGGACGATCGAAGAACTGGCGGAGAAGTGCGGCATAGACCCCGCCGGTCTACGTCGAACAGTGACGAGGTTCAATGCCAACGCACGGGCCGGCGTGGACCCCGACTTTGGCCGTGGAGAGACCGCCTTCAACCGGTACGGCGGCAATGCCGGCAACAAGCCCAACCCGTCGTTGGGTCCCATCGAGAAGGGCCCGTTCTATGCCGTGCGGGTGGTTCCCGGCAGCTTCGGGACCTTTGCCGGCGTTGAGACCGACGGGCGCGCACGGGCACTTGACCTCCACGGTAAGCCGATTCAGGGACTCTACGTTGCGGGCAACGACCAAGCCAACGTCATGGGCGGCCACTACCCGGCAGGCGGCATCAACCTCGGTCCCGCGCTGACGTTCGGCTACATCGCCGGAAGGGATCTCGCCGGCGTGGATACCTACCGCGGCGCGGTAGGTGCAGGGGTGACCGGAGCAGGTGGGGGAGCCGGTGCAGGGAAGGGACCGCTGGGGTAGAGCGCAGTGGCTTCCATCATGTAGTTTGCCCACTGTGGACCGGCGATCATGTAGCCGTCCAGCGACCTGTAGAACTTGCCGTTGATGGTGACGTTCTGGCCCGCCCGTTGCTGGCCCGCCGAGGTATCCCCGAAGAACGACGCCGTAGCCAGCGTGGTGGTGAAGCCGGCTACCCAGGTGGCTCCGTTGTTGTTCGAGGTTCCGGTTTTTGCAGCGACAGGGACCTGGTTCTGTACCTTGGGTTCGATGTAGACGCCGGAACCCATCTTCAGTACGTCCTGCAACACAGCGTTGACTCCGCGGGCAACGGCAGGTTTGACGGCATCCCGGCACTCGGGTTGCTGGGCATCGTATTGCCGCCCCTGGGCGTCCTTGATTTCTGTGATGGCGATAGGGGCGCAGTAGGTGCCGTCGTTGGCGAAGGTGGCGTAAGCGCTCGCCAGGACCACGGGCGCCACGCCGATGGAACCGAGCAGGTTGCCGATCTGGTGCATGTTGACCGGCGCGTTGTCCAGGCCGCTGTGCAGGCCCACAGTGTCCACCATCCGCTGGATGCCGCAGAAATCCAGTTGCGCGGCAGTGGCGAACGTTGCCGTATTGATCGAGTTGTAGAGCCCGTAGTTGATGGGCATGGGACGGTAGTAGCCGGGGTCGTTGTTTTGCAGGTCATCGTCGGCACCCAGGTTGGCCGCTTTTTGGGCTGTGCTGTAGCCACCCATCACTTTCCCGCAACTGTCACGCCACGGGAAGCCCACCGGGTAGACCCGGCGGGAAGCATCCACCACCGCGGTTGGATTCTTGCCCTCATTGAGCCACTCGGCATAGATGAACGGCTTCATGGTGGACCCGGGTTGGAAGCCGCCGGCCCCGTTGAGGTCGTAGCCGTTCGCATCCTTGGCGTCCACGTTGAAGTTCAGCTGGGTATCGTACTTCCCTTCCTCCGGGACGAACACCGTGTTCTGCGCCATCGCAAGGATTTTGCCGGTACCGGGCTGCACCGTGGTCATGGCCGCGCCCCACTTGTCAGGATTGTCGCCTGCTGAGGCATCGACCTGTTTTTGCGCGGCGGCCTGGAGCCTGCTGTCCAGCGTGGTGGTGATGGTGAGGCCGCCGCGGAACAGGAGCCGCTCGCGTTCCTCCAACGTTGAGCCATAGGCGTCGTTGTTGAGGATGAGATGCGAAACGTAGTCGCAGAAATACGTGGCGATGGTGGCCCCCGCGCAGCCCTGCATGGACGGGGTGATGTTGAGTTCCAGCGGTGCCGCCACTGCAACACCGTGGTCCACGGCGGTGATCTTGCCCTGCTCCAGCATCCTGTCCAGCACCAGGTTGCGCCGGGCGACTGCGGCGTCGGGGGCAACGGTTGGATCGTAGACACTGGGCCCGTTCACCAAGCCGGCCAGGAGTGCGGCCTGCGGCAAGGTCAGGTCCTTGGCGGACGTACTGAAGAAGTAGCGCGACGCCGCTTCGATGCCGTAGGCGTTCCGGTTGAAGAAGACAATGTTCAGGTAGCCCTCAAGGATTTGGTCCTTGCTGAACCGCTTTTCCAATTCCAGGGCCAGCTTGATCTCGCGGAGCTTGTCTCCCATGGTCTTTTCGCCGCTCAGGACCACATCCTCCGGACGTCCCTGAGTGAGCCGCGACTCGTTGAGGACATTCGTCACGTACTGCTGCGTCAGCGTTGAGGCGCCCTGCCTGGTTCCCTTGGTCAGGTTGGAGCTCAGCGCCCGCATGATGCCTTGGGCGTCCACACCCGGGTGTTCGTAGAACCGGCTGTCTTCAATGGCGACGATTGCCTCACGGATGAAGGGTGACATCTCCTCCAGCGGAACTTTCACGCGGTTCTCGGCATAGAAGGTGGCAATGTGTTGGCCGTCGGCAGTGACTACTGTGCTGGAAAGGGACGGTGAGTCAACGTTAAGTTCGCTGGGCAGGCTCTCGTAGAACCCGATGGATCCGCCCACTGCGGTGCTGGTGAAGGCGACGACCGGCACCACGAACCCGGAGATCAGCACGCCGCAGAGGATACTGACAAAGAAGAAACCGAAGATCCTGAGCAGGACCTTCCCGAGAGCTGGCTTACGACCCTTGTTCCGCGCCATTTTCGATGCCATTCCGTAGGGATATGAGGCTGAAAAGTAGGTACAGAATACGTCCGGCTCTGCCGCCGATCCATGGGGTGTAAGCCTAAATAAGGTCCCAAATAGGACTCAATCCAAGGGAAGGGTGACCCTTACGCTGGTGCCCCGTCCAACCTCGGAGTCGATGTCCACTGTCCCGCCGGCGTCGTGCACTGCGATCGACATCATGAGGAGCCCGAAACCGTGCCGCCGCCCACTGGGCGCGGCATGGATTTCGAAGCCGCTGCCATCATCGGTGATGGTGAGTTGGATGCCGTGGTAAACCGCGTTCAGGCGGATGGTGAGCTCGCTGGCTCCCGCGTAGTTCAGGGTGTTGCTGAAAGCTTCCTGGGCCACGTGATACAAAAGGGCCGCCGCGGAGGACGAGATTTCGATTCCATGGTGCGGGGTGTGCCAGTGCACTGTCACACCGGCCCTGCGAAGCGGAGCAGCCAGCCGGTCGATGCATCCTGCGACACCCAGCGCGTAGAAATCCACGGGGTGTTGATCCTGGATGATGCCCTTGACGGCCATCACCTCACTGAGAGCTGCTGACTGGTCCATTGGGTCCCCCACATCGTCGTCTTTCATACTGGAAATTCGATGCCGAAGACTCCGTGTATTGGTGCTTCGACTGCTTCCAGCGTGGCGCTGATGTATCAAGGAACCTTTTCGATTAGCTCAAGTTCGTATCAAGTTTGCGGGGCGGACTTGCGCCGGTGGACTTCCCGCATAACAGCGCCCGACGGCGGCACGTGAGTACCGTCGTCGGGCGCTGTCAGGGTGTCAGCGGTTGCTGTGGTCTGCCTCCACTGCGGCCTGCT
The DNA here is from genome assembly GCF_030208885.1 of Arthrobacter sp. fls2-241-R2A-172. Lineage (NCBI taxonomy): Bacteria > Bacillati > Actinomycetota > Actinomycetes > Micrococcales > Micrococcaceae > Arthrobacter > Arthrobacter sp. fls2-241-R2A-172. The sequence continues at coordinate 302,106 of NZ_JARVTB010000013.1, forward strand.
CGATGCGGGCCCGGTACGCTGCCCACTCCTCCGTGGACTTTCCCGGTATGTTCGGATCCCCTGGCCGCTGGCCGGCCGAACCGTCTATGAGTTCGCGGAGAATATCCGCATGCCCGGCATGGCGGGCCGTCTCGACGCACATGTGAACCAGGATCTGGTGAAGCGTCACGTTCTTCTTCGCCTCGTTCCACCAGGGCACCACGCCGGCCGCGTCCAACGGCAGTGCCTCGATGGTGGCGTCGCTGTGCTCGGCAGAGAAACGGTGGAGTTCCATGATCTCTTCGCGGCTTTCGTTGGCCGGAACCCACATGTCCCCATCAGGCTCGGCGCCATCGGCAAACCACGGCAGTTCCCGGCCACTGGGCCGCCCGAACGTCACACCGAAGTAGTCTAACTGGACGCTGGCGACGTGCTTCACGAGCCCCAACAGATTAGTGCCGGTGGGCGTCATGGGCCTGCGGGCGTCGTACTCGCTGAGGTCCTCGACTTTGCTGAGGAGATCCTCCCGCCGATTCCTGAGGTATGTGAGCAGCGTCGCTTTGTCATCCATGTGCTGCACTCTACCGAAGGGGTCCGCGCCGAGGTCGCGGGAAACGTGCCAAAACGCAGAAGCGCCGAGTCCGCCGGAAAACGACGAAATCGCCGGAAAACTCCAGCGAACTGGCAGCTTTCCGGCGATCTCGGCGTAGGCGCAATGCTTAGGTCAGCTTCACCTGGCGGTTCATGTCCTTGTACAACAGGTACCGGAACTCGCCCGGACCACCGGCGTAGCAAGCCTGCGGGCAGAACGCGCGCAGCCACATGAAGTCGCCCGCTTCAACCTCGACCCAGTCGTTGTTGAGCAAGTACATGGCCTTGCCCTCCAGCACGTACAGGCCGTGCTCCATGACGTGGGTTTCCGGGAAGGGGATCACGCCGCCGGGCTGGAACGTGACGATGTTGACCTGCATGTCGTGGGCCAGGTCGCTCGAATCCGTGAAGCGGGTGGTCTTCCAGACGTCGTTGGTGTCCGGCATGGAGGTGGGCTCCACGTCCTTCTCATTGGTCACGAAGGACTTCGCTTCGAAGCCCTCAAGCCGTTCGTAGGCCTTGCGGATCCAGTGGAAGGAAACGATGTCGTCGGAGACGTTCTCCAGGCCCCACTCTGCACCGGCTGCGAGGTAGGCGTAGCCGCCCTCTTCGAGGTGGTGCAGCTCGCCGTCGAGGGTCAGGTTGACCTGGCCCTTGGTCACGAAGATAACGCCTTCAACGCCGGACTCGAACTCGGCCTTGGGAGCGCCGCCGCCCGGGCCGATCTCCACAATCAGCTGGGAGAACGTGGTGGCGAAGCCGGAAATCGGCCGCGCGATGATCCAGGAGCGGGTATTGGAGAAGCCCGGCAGGTTGCTGGTGACGATGTCCGTCATGACACCCTTGGGGATCACCGTGTAGGCCTCGGTGACGATGGCCCGCTCGGTGGTCAGGTGGGTCTGCGGGGGCAGCCCGCCCTCGGGGTAGTAGTACTTGCCCATGCGAAATGCTCCTATCAGTGGGAAGTCGGTTGTGCGAGCCGCGGGTGCGCCAGCGCGGTCAGCTGTGAAAGTTCGACGCCGGCAAGCGCCTTGACCTCGTCGGTCCCCACTGCGCCGCACTGGACGCCGCGGAGGACGAAGCCAGCCAGCGCGCGGGCCGTGGCGGGCTCATCCATGACGCCGCCTTCGGTGCGCTCCACATAGTTACGCAGGCGCAGCGCCGCGGCGGGCAGGCCTTCGCGGTAGAAAGCGTACGACGCCGAGAAGCGGCTGGGGAGCTGGGCGGCGTGGAGATCCCAGCCCTGGTAGTAGCCGTTTTCCAGGGAACGTCGGACCAGGCGGCCGTGCAATTTCCAGGCATCTTCCACTGCGTCACCGACGGGGATGATGTTGGTGGAACCGTCGGACAGGCGGATGCCTGTGCCGGCAACGGCCAGTTGCATGACCTGCTTGGCGAAGTCGGCCACGGGGTGTTCCATGGACTGGTATTCCGCGGAGATGCCCAGCGACGCGCTGTAGTCGTAAGTCCCGTAGTGCAGGGCGCTGATGCGACCGGGTACCACGTGGGGGAGCTGTGCCACCGGCGAGGTTCCATCCGCGCCGATGATGAGTTGCGGGGTCTCCACCTGCACCTCAAAGCGGAGCCGGCCAGCGGGGAGCCCAAGGACTTTCTCCAGGCGGGACACTGCGTAATCCATGGCCTGGACCTGGGCCACCGTGGTGACCTTGGGCAGGGTGAGGATCAGGCCGGCCGGGAGCTCCCCGGCTGCTGCGAGCGTGGACACGAACAGGTCCAGGGTGCGCAGGCCGCGGGCCCGGGTAGGGGCTTCGAAGCACTTGAAGCGGATACCGATGAACGGCGGTGCTGTTCCGGCTGCGACAGCAGCTGCAACGGCGTTGGCGGCAGCAACGGCGTCGGCGTCTTCTGCCTCGTCGCCGCGGTCACCGTAGCCGTCTTCAAAGTCCAGGCGAAGGTCCTCAATGGGCTCGGAGGCCAGCTTGGAAGCTACCCGGGCGGCAACGGCTGCAGCCAAGTCGGGCTCCTGGCCCAACAGCTGTCCAAGCTTTTCGAGGCCGCCGTGGGCCTCCGCCGTCGCGAGTGCCTGGGCGCCCCAGTCCGCCAGGAAAGTGGGCGTGAAGCGGTCCGCCGGAATGTAGACGGTGTGGATGGGCTGGCGGGAGCCGTCGTCGCCGGGGTAGTTGCGGTCCAGCAACTGGTCCGTCGCGGTCAGCTGTTCCTCGATGTGGGCCAGGTCAGATGAACTCAGTGAACCCATCTCAGCCCACCAGCTCATACGCGGGCGTGGTCAGGAAGTCCGTGTACTCATCGGAGAGACAGATGTCCTCGATCAGCTTGGACGCGGGCTCGTAGTACTTGGTGAAGTTCTCGTCGCCGAATTCGATGCGCAGGCGCTCGGTCTCTTCGCCCAGGATGCGGGTGACCAGTTCGCGGGTCACTGTGTTGCCGGTGTCCGCGAGGATCGACTTGTTGCGGAGCTGCTGCCAAACCTGCGAGCGGGAGATCTCCGCAGTCGCGGCGTCTTCCATCAGATTGTGGATGGCCACGGCACCACTGCCGGAGATCCACACGCCGGTGTAGGCGACGGCGACATACAGGTTCAGGCGCAGGCCGGCTTCGGTGACGGTACCGCCGGCGGACGCGACGTCGATCAGCTGCTCAGCAGTGACGTTCACCTCGGGGCGCTGCTTATCCAGCTGATTCTTCTTACCGCCGTTTGCAGGGTCGCCAAGCACGGAATCGAAGACTTCGCGGCAGGTGGGCACCAGGTCCGGGTGGGCAACCCAGGAACCGTCAAAGCCATCGTTTGCTTCGCGGGTCTTGTCGGCGCGGACCTTGTCGAAGGCTGCGGCGGTGACGTCCGGCTGCTTGCGGTTGGGGATGACGGCGGCCATGCCACCCATGGCGAAGGCGCCGCGCTTGTGGCAGGTCTTGACCAGGAGCTCGGTGTAGGCACGCATGAAGGGTGCCGTCATGGCAACGGTGGCGCGGTCCGGGAGGACGAACTCTTCGCCGGCATCACGGAAGTACTTGATGATGCTGAAGAGGTAATCCCAACGCCCGGCATTGAGGCCGGAAGCGTGGTCACGCAGTTCGTAGAGGATCTCGTCCATCTCGAACGCTGCCGGGATGGTTTCGATCAGCACGGTGGCGCGGACGCTGCCCTGCGGGACGCCGAGGTAGTCCTGTGCGAAGACGAAGACGTCGTTCCAGAGGCGTGCCTCAAGGTGGCTCTCCATCTTGGGCAGATAGTAGTACGGGCCGTGACCGTTCTCCAGCAACTGCTTGGCGATGTGGAAGAAGTGGAGGCCGAAGTCCACCAGCGCACCAACGGCGGGTTCGCCGTCGAGCAGTACGTGGCTTTCCTCCATGTGCCAGCCGCGGGGGCGGGCAACAACAACGGCCAGGGGAGCATCCGTGCGGAGCCGGTATTCCTTGCCCTCGGGGGAGGTGAAGCTCAAAGTGCCCCGGGCGGCGTCGCGGAGGTTCAGGATGGCGTCGACGACGTTAGGCCACGTGGGCGTCGAAGCGTCTTCGAGGTCGGCAAGCCATACCTTCGCGCCGGAGTTCAGGGCGTTGATGGCCATCTTGGCCGGGGTTGCCGGACCGGTCATCTCAACGCGGCGGTCCTGCAAAGCCGCAGGAGCCTCGGCGACTTTCCAGTCGCCGTCGCGGATTTCCTGGGTTTCCGGAAGGAAGTCCAGACGGGACGTATCCGCAACCTTCTGGCGCTTGACCTTCCGTGCCTGGAGAAGCTCGTTGCGGGTGCCGGCAAAGCGGGTGTGCAGTTCTTCGATGAAGGCCAGTGCCTCCGGGGTGAGGATCTCCTCGGCGCGATCGATCGGCCGGGGATCAGTGACTGTGATAGCCATGTGAGCGGATTCCTTCTTCTAGGGTGCGCTGGTGCTACAGCGCGCTGGCGGCGTTTGCGTGCGCGGCGGCTGCCACCGCAGCAGCAACATCGGCAGCAACATGGGGATCGAAGACGCTGGGGATAATGTAACTCGCGTTCAGCTCGTCGTCAGCCACCCGGTTGGCGATTGCCTCGGCGGCGGCCACCAGCATGTCAGGCGTAATGTCCGATGCCCCTGCGTCCAGCAGCCCGCGGAAGAATCCGGGGAAGGCCAGCACGTTGTTGATCTGGTTCGGGAAGTCACTGCGGCCGGTAGCTACGACGGCGGCGTGCTTGGAAGCGACCACGGGATCGATTTCCGGCGTCGGGTTGGCCATGGCGAACACGATTGCATTCTCGGCCATCGAGGCGACCTGCTCCTCGCCGATCACGTGCGGTGCGCTGACGCCGATGAACACGTCAGCACCCTTGAGGGCATCGTGGAGCGTACCGGAGAAGCCTTCTTCGTTGGTGTTCGCTGCGATCCAGCTGCGGTGCTCGTCGCTGTAGTCCTCACCCGAGTGGATGGCGCCCGAGCGGCCCGCGGCGATAATGTGCTGCGCGCCCTGGGCCTTGAGGAGCTGGATGATGGCGGAGCCGGCAGCGCCGACGCCCGAAACCACGATCTTGACCTCCGACAGCTTCTTGTCCACGACACGCAGGGCGTTGACCAGGGCTGCGAGCGTAACGATCGCGGTACCGTGCTGGTCGTCGTGGAAGACCGGGATGTCCAGCTCTTCGCGGAGGCGGTTCTCGATTTCGAAGCAGCGCGGTGCGGCGATGTCTTCAAGGTTGATGCCGCCGTAAACGGGGGCCATGGCCTTGGCGATCATGATGATCTCTTCGGTGTCCTGGGTGTCCAGGCAGACCGGCCAGGCGTCAACGTTGGCGAACTGCTTGAACAGCGCAGCTTTGCCTTCCATGACCGGAAGGGCCGCGGCGGGGCCGATGTTGCCCAGGCCCAGGACGGCGGAACCGTCAGTCAGGACGGCGATGGTGTTGCGCTTGACCGTGAGGTTGCGGGCGGCGGCCGGGTCTTCTGCGATCGCCATGCAAACGCGGGCGACGCCGGGAGTGTAGGCACGCGAGAGGTCGTCGCGGTTGCGCAGGGCTACTTTGGGGACAACCTCGAGCTTGCCGCCGAGGTGCATGAGGAAGGTGCGGTCCGAAACGTGCTGGACGGTGACGCCGTCGAGTGCGTTCAGGGCGTCCTTGACGCGGGCTGCGTGGTCGTCGTCGGTGGTGTTGCAGGTGACGTCGACAACGATCTTCTCGTGGTGGGATTCCGTGACGTCCAGGGCGGTGATTGCTGCACCGGCTGCGCCGACGGCTGCTGCCAGTTCGCTGGTAGCGGTGAAGCTCGACGGTGCGGCGACGCGCAGGGTGATCGAGTTTCCGGGGCTCGGATTCGCCATTGAAATTCCTCCTGTTAGGCCCGTTCCCGGGCCGCCGTTCCTACAAAATGTTTTCGTATTATGGATATTATTATCTACAAAGTGGAAACACAACCCCTTGCTTGGTCATGTTCGGTGTCATCGCGCCGCTTGCATGCGTGCTGTATGTTGGGTGTTCTAAGCAATTCTTTTCACGATGCGGATAAGAGTTGTCGGAATCTGAGTCATTGGAGACAAGGGAATGGCTGAAAAAGCCTCCGGAGGCGTGCAGTCCGTTGAGCGCGTCTTTGAACTGTTGGAACTGATCACGGACGCCGGTGGCGACGTCACCTTGAGCGAGCTCTCCTCGTCCACGGATTTGCCCCTGCCTACCATCCATCGCCTGCTGAGGACCCTGGTCTCCCTCGGCTACATCCGCCAGCTGCCAAATCGCCGCTACGCCCTGGGCCCTCGGCTCATCCGGCTCGGCGAAGGTGCCAGCAAGCAACTCGGTGCCGTAGCCCGCCCGCAGCTCAAGACCCTCGTAGAACGACTCGGAGAGACCTCCAACATGGCGGTCCTGGACTCGGACATGGTCATCTACGTGGCCCAGGTTCCGTCCATGCACTCCATGCGCATGTTCACCGAGGTTGGCCGTCGCGCCCACACGCACGATACCGGCGTCGGCAAGGCCATCCTGGCCCAGCTGGATGACGAGGTTGTCCGCGGCATCGTGGCCCGCACCGGCATGCCCACCCCCACGGCCAAGAGCATCGGGGACATCGACTCCCTGCTCGCGGACCTGGCATTGATCCGTGAGCGCGGCTACTCCATTGACGAGGAAGAGCAGGAGCTTGGCGTGCGCTGCTTCGCCATGGCCGTCCCCAACGCGCCCACGCCCACTGCGATCTCCGTTTCCGGGCCGATTACCCGCGTGGACCAGAGCTTCGCCGACCGTGCTGTGCCCATGCTGCGCGAGGCTGCCAAGGCGATCTCCGCGGAGCTCAACCAAAACTAATCCCTGCCCAGATGGCACTAGATGGCAATGTTCCCCGCGAACATTGCCATCTTTTGTTATCTGGACGGCCCCTGGAAGGTGGGCGGCGCGCTCTGGGCGAGTGCCGCCGTCGTGCGCTTCCCGTGGCACGGCGAAAGGCGGCAGAGTCCCCCAAGGGAACACTGCCGCCTTTCATCCGCGGAAGAGTGGTCAGTGCTCTGACGCGCTGGAGGTCTTGAGCGGGACCTCGTTGCCGTCGGCGTCGATCAACTTGCCGTTCTCAAAGCGGTCGCCTTCGCTGAGGCACTTGATGTCCTCTTCGCTGACAATCCGGTCCGTTCCTGCAACGAACACTGACTGGTTGTCCGAGTTGCCGGCCTTGAAGTGGTTGAACAGGATGTTCAGCAGGATCGCCATGACAGCGGCCGAGCTGATGCCGGAGTGGAAGATCGTGGAGAACCAGGACGGGAACTGGTCGTAGAACTTCGGGGCGGCGATCGGGATCATGCCGAAGCCGATCGAGGCCGCCACGATGATCAGGTTCATGTTGTTCTTGTACTCGACCTTGGCCAGGGTGCGGATACCGCTCGCGGCAACCGTACCGAAAAGTACGACGCCGGCACCGCCCAGGACGGGCGTCGGAACCGCTGCGACCACGCGGCCGAGGATCGGCAGGAGGCCCAGGACCACCAGGATGAGGCCGCCGGCGCTGACCACGAAGCGGCTCTTGATGCCCGTGATGGCAACGAGGCCAACGTTCTGGGCGAAAGCGCTCTGCGTGAAGGAGTTGAACAGGGGGGAGATGGCGCTGGAGAGCATGTCGGCGCGGAGTCCGTCACCGATGCGGCGGGAATCAACCTTGGTGTCCACGATCTCGCCCACCGCGATGATGTCTGCGGAGGTCTCGGTGAGGGTCACCAGGATAACGATCAGCATGGAGATGATGGCGGCTACTTCGAAGGTGGGGGCACCGAAAGCGAAGGGTGTGGGGAATGCGACGACGTCGCCCTGGCCCACCTTGGAGAAGTCGGCCATGCCGGCAATGAGCGCAATGATGGTGCCGATCACCATGGCCAGCAGGATCGAGAGCCGGGAGATCGCGGCGTTGCCGACCTTACTCAGGAGCAGAACGATGCCCATGGTTGCTGCGGCCAATCCGATGTTGGCCATGCTGCCGTAGTTGTCAGCCTTGGCGTTGCCGCCCATGGCCCAGTTCGCGGCCACCGGCATCAGGGTAAGCCCAATGGTGGTGATTACTGTGCCGGTAACAACCGGTGGGAAGAATTTGATGATTTTCGAGAACAGGGGAGTGATGGCCAGGCCGATCAGCGAAGCCACGATCACCGAGCCGAACACCGCCTGGATCCCGCCACCACCCTGGACGATTGCCACCATGGTGGAAACGCCGGCGAAGGACACGCCCTGGACCAGCGGCAGCTGCGAGCCGAACCACGGGATGCCCACCGTCTGAAGGATGGTGGCGAGCCCGCCTACGAACAAACAGGCGGCGATCAAAAGGCCGATGTCCTGTGAGTTCATGCCGGCCGCTGCACCGATGATCAGGGGCGGGGCAATGATTCCGCCGTACATGGTGAGGACGTGCTGGAAGCCGTAAGCGAAGGTGCTTCCGATGGAGAGGCGCTTGTCCTCGGGCCGCTCGGACTGGTGTTTCTGCTGCGAGGTGGTATTCGCGGGGCGGGATTTCTTCTTGATGTTCATGGCAGACTTTCTGGGTTCATGGCAGACGTCTTCGTCTGGCTAACTGTGTCTGGCTAACAAATCTTGGGGTTTTGGGGTCGGGTTTGTGTACAGGTGAAGCCTTAAAGGGGCTCTTAGGGGCAGCGCCTGTACACAAACCCAGGGTTTGGCTTTCGCCGGGTGGTTAGCAGAAGCCGGCGATGCCGCTCCATGCAACGGGTGCAGCGTCGATGTCTTCGCGCTGGACGGTTGCTTCGATGAGGCCGTACGGGCGATCAGCCGCGAAGAAGACCTCGTTGGGGTTGTCCAGGCCGAACGGGCTCAGGTCAACCAGGAAGTGGTGCTTGTTGGGCATGGAGAACTTGATTTCGTCCACTTCGCTGTGTGCTTCGAGGACCTTCTTGCCCATGTCGAACAGCGTCTGCTGCAGGGCGTGGGAGTAGTTCTCGGTGAAGCCTTCCAGCAGGAGGGCCTTGATGTCCTCGTAGCTCTTGTTGAAGTCCGTACCGGCGAAGTCCAGGTTGGTGTTGTAGCGCCAGCGGGCGGAGACATCCGTTGCGAGGATGCGGTCCGTGGTCTCCGGCAGGGTGGTGTACTTATCCCGCGGGTAGCCGACAAAACCTGACTGGGTGGTCTTCAGGACGGTCAGGTCCTTGAGGCCGCTGATCAGGTGGGTGGTTGCGCCATCACGGACGACGACGGCGGTACGCACCTCTTGTCCGTTGCGGACGAAGCTGTGGTCGTGTCCCTCGCCGTGTGCCTGGATGCGATCCCAGCTGTAGGCCTCGGCTTCCCAGCGTCCGCCGGTTACCCAGTCGAACCCACCGGTGAAGTGATCGGCAAGGCGCAGGAGGAAGGCTTCGGGGGAGCCGATGCCTTCACGAGCGAAAGCGTAGACCGTGTTCTTTTGGGTGTCGGTGGCAACGACGTGGCCGTTGTCGCCTTCGAGGTGGGCTGCCTGGAAGTCGCCGCGCAGCTGCGAGGTGACGTTCAGGTCTTCGATGTGGTGGCGGTCCGTATCCCGAGTGACCTTGACGACGCGGACTTCTGCTTTGCCGTACTGGTTTTCGCCGAGGACGATGTTGTTGCTCATGGTCATATCCCAACTTCTGTGAGGTGGAACCTAGGTTCCATCAATGAAATTAAGCGCGTGTTTCCACCGCGTTTCTGGTGGAGCCGACCCAACAAAAAAGAGCCGACATCCATTGATGCCAGCTCATTACGACCCTGCCTGCTGCTCTCAGGTTACGTGACCTACGCCACGAACTGATTCGAGAGTAGCGCATGGTTTCGGCCTGTGTATACGGGTTCCCAAGGATCGTTATGAACTACCCGAATGTGACCGGGGCAACTCACTTTGCTCCGGAGGGGCTCTTGACGCCCAGTTTCCCAGCTGCCTACACTTTCCACATAACAATAAAAGTTTTCCGAAGTACGGAAACTGAGTGCATGAGAAAGAGGAGGAACAGATGGACTCGAAGGATACGAACAACGTCGTGGAATTCCCGGCACCGGGTCAGGAGCTGTACCTGCCCTTCGGTGCAACAGATCCGGACTTCTATATTCCGGCCGACTGCGACCGCAAAGCCGGCGGGTTCTCCCGTTGGCTGCGCGCGCTTCCGGTGTTCGGCCGGCAGCGCCCCTGATTTTCCTGCATCACGGGCGCGGACTCTGCGCAACAGAGCCAACGAGGCGGGCGATACCTGGGGAGGTGTCGCCCGCTTTTCGGTGCTCGACTCCATTTAGACGCCTCGCTGCGCAGGATGCCGTGCGCAACATCGAATGCGCAGCGAGTCAGCGAATTGGCCCTAATCACGGAGGGCGCGTAGTACCCGCACTTTGAACTCCTGCTCACGGAATAGGTCCTGCCACTTGATCCGAATGAACCTCCAGCCGAGTTCGGTGAGTGACTTCTCGCGCTGGCGTTCCCGGTAGAGGACTTCGCCCGTGGGGGCGTAGTCGAAGTACTTGACCTTCCCGTCGAACTCCAGCGCCAGTTTCTTCCTGCGCCAGGCAAAGTCGAGCCGATGGCGACCCTCCGCTGACATCACCTCTACCTGGAGCTCGGGGAGCTCGATGCCAAGTCGTTGGAGCAACTCACGGGTGAGGGTTTCTCCGGGCGATTCCGACCTTGCGTCCGCATTCTCCAATGCTCTGCGGAGCCTGCTGACGCCATTGCGCCCGACGAGGCTGCCGCACATCTGCTCCAGGGCGGTGGCGTGGGCACCTATCCTGAGCGCGTGGTCTACCACGATGAGGGCTTGCTTGTAGGTCAACATAAGGCAGCAGTCCGCTACCGTTCGTTCGAGCGAGGTGCAGGGCATTCCCTGCACGGTAACCACCTCGTTGGGGTTCAATGTCCGAGTATGGGGGACGACGTCACCTCCATGGGATGTCCGAGAGGGGGTAGTCCCGGTGGTCACGTGCACGCGGTCATCGACGTCCCACAGAAATAGCCCATGCAGGCGCGCTGCAGAGGTGTGGCTGTAAACCAAGCCACCAACCGACGTCGTCAGTGTTCCGTGGGCGTGTGCGGCTATGAGTTGCAGGCTGCGCGACCAAGGTTTTTGGGCTGCCCATGTGCTGCCTCGGATGTAACAGCCCCGACGAAGCCGGACCAAGCCTCCCGTGCGCAACATAGCGGCGATGTTTCTGTCGTTGAAGCCGAGTTCGTGGAGTTCGCTGGTTCGCCACAGGTGTATTCCTGCTGGCAGCTCTCCTGGGGCGTTTTTCATCACGTCATAAGCCTCGAATGGCGCCCCCGCAGGGAGAAGGTGTGGGCTGGCCTATGTGGATAAACCCATTTCGATGCGTAGCTGCGTACTGTGCCGTGCGAACGGCTCAGTACGCAGCGCGGCGTCGAATTGGCCAAAAAATGGGCTCGTCATATTCCGATGGGGTGTGGCGTGGGTCACGTATGCTGGGGTGACGGCCGCCGTTTGATTCCAACCGGTCGTGGCGACCCCCATGGAGGGGTTGTACTTGCTGGCTCGATGGCGCCGGACGAGGTCCGCGAGCGTCGCACTGCAGCACGTTGAGCAATAGCTGCCGCTCGTCGTCGAGCTGTGCCGGGACATGGACGCCTGGCTGATAAACGCCTGCCGCGGTAGGTCTCAGAAAGAGCTGGATCTGGGGGTTCAGCGCCGCACAGCAGCAATCAGGCTGCTTCCCCAAAGGAACACCGCCATGAAACTCAAGGTCTCACTGTTTGTCGCCACCATCGCAATAGCTCTGACCGGATGTACAGACCCCGGCGCGCCACCGCCTACAACAAGTCCGAGTGCCACATCCACCGCCGAGCCGACGCTCACTGCCGAGCCGACGCCGGACCCGACAGATACCGTGACCTCCACCGCCACGGCCTCGCCAACTGCAACGCCGACGCCGACGACGACGGTCACGTCCAGTCCGACTGAAACCCCGACGCCGACGCCCACCGCAACGCCGACGACGACGGTCACGCCCAGCCCGACTGACACCCCGACGCCAACCCCCACCGCCACGCCTACGCCCACGCCCACCCCGACGGTCACGCCTACGCCAACTGCAACACCCACCCCCACAGGCAGCCTTGCCAATCTCGCCCGTGTCCCGTGGGACGGCGGCCCTGCGTACTGGTCAAAGTTCCCGGGTGCGGCGAAACTCAACAACCCGAATCTTTTCCCCATCAGCGTCTACTACGGCAAGCCCGAGCACGCCGCCCAGTTGAAGGACATCGGCGTCAACGTGTACCAAAACGCCGAGCACGATGGGTCTTCCATGGCGTCAATTACGGACACAGGAATGCTGGTGATCGCCGGGACGGAGTGGTCGCGCGTTGAGGTGGGCAGCAACCCTGGAGTGGTGGGTTGGGATACCTACGATGAGTGCGACATGCTCGGCTTGGGGTGCGATGGTGCAACCTATGCCCAGAATCTCCAGCAGATGCAGGACAAGGTGGCCCAGATCCATGGGTTCAACGATGGCAGGTTCGCGTTCGCCAACTATTCCAAGGGCATCCTGGGAACCTACTGGGCTCCGGGGCTGATGGACGATTTCATGTCCGCGGTGGACGCTGCGTCTGTGGACAACTACATGTACGCCCGGGCGGATCTTCAGGATGAACTGAACCGGACTCCGTCGTGGCCGCAGGGCGCCATCACGGCAACCTCCGCGGCTTACGGCTGGCAGGTGGACCAGATGCGAAGCTTCCAATCCTCGCCAGGCGTCCACCCGAATTGGATCTTCGTGGAGTCCGCAAAACCGTTCCTCAATGATGTGAATGACCGGACCATCACCCCGGAACAGATGGAGGGTGCCATGTGGTCCGGCATCATCCACGAGGCCCGGGGGATCAGCATTTTCCAGCACAACAACAATGGCCAAGCTGGATTCGGCACGTATTCACTGGTCCAGGCGCCCGCTGATCGCAAGGCAAAGATCAAGGTAGCGCTGGCCGGCATCCAGGCGCTGGCACCTGTCCTCAACACTCAGAGCTATGTGTGGAACGCAGGCGCCGCAGGAACGGACACCATGCTGAAGGCCAAGGATGGCAGCGCCTACCTCTTTGCTGGCATTGGCTTGAAAGGCACTACTGGTTCCAAGACCTTCACCCTGCCTGACGGTGTCACCGGTACACAGGTGGAGGTTGTGGGCGAGAACCGGAGCATTTCCGTGCAAAACGGTAAGTTCACGGACTCCTTTGCCAACGAATACACGCACCACGTTTACAAGGTCACCATCTAGGGAGGGCCGCACCACCCGCGGGTTCGCGGGAAGAGTGCGAAATCGCCGGAACGCTCCCTGCGAAGTGGCAGCGTTCCGGCGAACTCGCGAAAAACCATAACCAACGAGCTAGCCGGCCACCAGCTTCCGCGCAGCCGCAGAGTGTTCTGCGATCAGTCCGGCCACGTCCAGGTCCGGGATAGCCCCGTCAATGACGCGCCAGGATCCGCCCACCATCACCCGGTCGGCCCGTTCTGCCCCGCAGAGCAGCAACGCAGCGACGGGGTCGTGGCTGCCGGAAAACCTCAACGAGTCGAGCTTGAACAGTGCCAGGTCCGCCTGCATCCCGGGAGCCAGCTGGCCGATGTCGGACCGCCCAAGAACTGCCGCGGACCCGCGCGTGGCCCATCCAAGTGCGCGTGACACGGGGACCGAGGCGCCATACCGCAAGCGCTGCAAATACAGGGCTTGCCGGGCTTCGAGGATCATGTTGGACGCGTCGTTGGAAGCAGATCCGTCCACACCCAGCCCCACGGGAACGCCCGCGGCTTCCAGTTCCAGCACGCGTGCGGTCCCGGAGGCCAGGCGCATGTTCGACGTCGGGCAGTGGGCCACCGCTGTTCCGGCAGCTCCCAGACGCGCGATCTCCTCGTCATTGAAGTGGATGCCGTGTCCCAGCCAGGTCCGGGATCCGAGCCACCCCACGGACTCCAGGTAATCCACGGTCCGCAGCCCGAACATGGACTGGCAGAAGTCCTCCTCGTCGATGGTTTCGGCAAGATGCGTGTGCAGTCGGACGTCGAAGCGCTCGGCCATGGCCGCGGACTCGGCCATGATTTCCTTCGTCACGGAGAACGGCGAGCATGGGGCCAGGGCAATCTGGACAACGGCCCCATCGCCGGTCTCGTGATACCTGCGAATCAGGCGTTCGCTGTCCGCGAGGATCGCCTCAGGTGACTGCACCGTGGTCCTGGGCGGCAGCCCGCCGTCGTCCTCTCCCAGGGTCATGGACCCGCGCGTCAAGGTGGCGCGCATTCCCATGGACCGTACTGCAGACACCTCGATGTCGATGGCGTCTTCCATGCCGTCGGGGAAGAGGTAGTGGTGGTCGGCGGCGGTGGTGCAGCCGGAGAGCAGCAGCTCCGCCAGCGCGACCTGGACCGCCAGTTCAAGGCTGCGCGGAGTGAGCCGCGCCCACACGGGGTAGAGGTTCTGCAGCCACGGGAACAGGGGTGCGTTGGCCACGGGGCCCCAGGCGCGGGTGAGGGTTTGGTAGAAGTGGTGGTGCGTGTTGATGAGGCCCGGGAGCACGACGTGGGAGGACGCATCGAACACGGAACATGGCATGGAAGGCTCAGCGCCGGAGGGCACCAGTTCAAGGATGGTGCCGGAGTCGGAGACCACCAGGCCGTTGCCGGCGTCGAGATCGTTGGCGGTGAAGATACCCAGCGGGTTTTTGATCCAAAGCATGGAGGTCCTTGTCTGGTCGGCGTGTACGCGTTCCAGCTCAGTTAGGCCCTGTCTGCTGATCCAGGTTTCCGGTCCGCCAGAGAGCGGCACGGTCCCAACAGCGTAAAATGGGCGACGGCGGCCGTCAACGCCCGCGCCCCGGTTGCGGTCACATTCCGGCGCCAAAAGCACGGCTCAAGTAATTTCGCATGACGAAATTAAATTTTCAAAAAACTATGGCGCGGCTCACAACCCTGGTGCTACGCTCTAACTGCCAAAGGCGGGCACCCGGACTTCGGGAAGCTATCTACCAGGCGCAACTTAACCTTCATCGCACATGCTGAAGCCTGGTAACCAAGCTAACTGGAGCTCCTTTTTGCAGCGCGCTCAAACAGGTCACCTGGCTTCCACAGCACTAAGGAAGTCGCAACATGAGTACAACCGTCACGGCCGAGCAATTCCTGGCCACCTCCATTGAGCTGGCAACAGCCAATGTCCTGAACAGTGGTGGCCCTTTCGGCGCCGTCATTGTCACCGCGGACGGACGAGCCTTCGAAGGCGTCAACCGCGTGACCGCCACGAACGATCCCACAGCGCATGCAGAAGTCACGGCAATCCGTAACGCCTGCCGCGAACTGGGAACGTTCGATCTGAGCGGAGCAACCCTCTACACCAGCTGCGAGCCATGTCCCATGTGCCTGGCTTCCGCGCTCTGGGCACGCGTGGACCGCGTGTTCTTCGCCGCAGACCGTCACGACGCCGCATCCGTGGGCTTCGACGACGCAGTCTTCTACGAGTACTTCGAGAACGACAACCGGGACGCGCTGATGCCGGTAGCCAAGCTGGAACTGGGCGATCCCCAGGCTCCGGAGGCCCTCCAGCCGTTCACCACATGGAACACGCTTGATTCCAGGATTGATTACTAGGGCCCGGTGGCTGACATGGAAATCCTGGGTACCGCAGAAATGCACACAGCAGCTGAAAAGCAGGCTGCGCTCTTCCCCAACGGTGAGAACAGCGCAGAGCCCACAGCGGCAGAAGCAAAGCACACGGCAGCCGGCCTGGCAGGTGGCAACAAGAAGCCCCCGGCGTCGAACTCCTTCCTGGACAAGTTCTTCCAGATCTCCCAGCGTGGCTCCACACTGGCCCGCGAATTCCGCGGCGGCCTGGTCACGTTCTTCACCATGGCCTACATCGTCATCCTGAATCCGCTCATCCTGGGTGGCTTCTCGGCAGAGAACGCGCCAACTGATGTGGCGGGCGGTTGGTTGTCAGCCGCGCAGGTCGGCGCGGTCACTGGCCTCACGGCCGGCGTCATGACGATCATTTTCGGCCTGGTCGCCAACCTTCCCTTCGGCCTGGCCGCAGGTTTGGGCATCAACTCGTTCCTGGCCGTTGCGGTCATCCAGGAAGTCACATGGCCAGAAGCCATGGGCCTGGTGGTCATCAACGGCATCCTCATTGTCCTCTTCGGTGCTACCGGGGCCCGGACAGCGATCTTCAAGGCAGTGCCCAAGGAACTCAAGGCAGCCATCACCGTTGGCATCGGCCTGTTCATTGCCTTCATCGGCTTCGTGGACTCAGGGTTCGTCCGTCCCACAGCGGGTGGCCCACCGGTCCAGCTGGGTAACGACGGCTCCATCACCTCCCTCCCGACCCTCGTTTTCATCGTCGGTTTGCTGGCCATGGGCATCCTTGTGGCCCGCAAAATCCAGGGCGGCCTGCTGATCGGCATCGTCGCCACTACCGTCCTCGCCGCAGTTGTCGAGGCCGTATTCAAGATCGGGCCAGGCAGCGCCACCAATCCCGGCGGCTGGCACCTGAACGTGCCTATCCTGTCCAGCCAGTTGGTGTCCGTGCCGGATCTCAGCCTGGTGGGCCACTTCGATCTCTTCGGCTCGTTCGCCCGGATCGGTGGACTTGCCGCCACCATGTTGGTCTTCACCCTGGTGTTCACCAACTTCTTCGACGCCATGGGCACCATGACCGGGCTGGCGAAGAGCGCTGGTGTGGCGCACAAGGACGGTACGTTCCCCAGGCTGAAGTCGGCATTCATCGTTGAAGGCATGGGTGCCGTGGTGGGTGGGGCAACCTCCGGATCATCGAACACTGTGTACATCGACTCCGCTGCCGGTATTGGCGAAGGTGCCCGCACGGGCCTGGCGTCGGTGGTCACCGGCCTCCTGTTCCTGGGGTCCATGTTCTTCACGCCGCTCACTTCGGTGGTTCCGCTGGAAGTTGCTGCGGCCGCACTGGTTGTTGTGGGCGCGATGATGATGGCGCAGATCCGCGAGATCAAGTTCACCAAGTTCTCGGTCGCCTTGCCTGCGTTCCTGACCATCGTGACCATGCCGCTGACGTACTCCATCGCCAACGGCATCGGGGTCGGGTTCATCTCCTTCGCCGTGGTCAACGCCGCGTCAGGTAAGGCCAAGAAGGTGCATCCGCTCATGTGGGTGGTCACGGCCGGCTTCATCATCTACTTCGCACGGGGTCCCATCAACGCCCTGATGGGTGTTTAGCCAGGAACCCCAGCCCGCGCCGGCGGGTCATCATCCGGCACTCCGATCGACGGTCCCCCGGTTCCCTCCGCACTAATAGGCGCCCGCCGTCGTCGTCCCTGAAAACAAGGTACGACGGCGGGCGGCGGCAGGGTGCCGGTGCTCCGTCAGGGAACGGGGGCAGGGAGATGAAGCCCTTGCCCCCGTTCCTATGAACCCTTACTGACTGAACTTTTACTGAACAGCCGCGACTGCCCCTCAACAGCCTCTGCGAATGAGATTATGGGGCAAGATCGCGCACTGCTCCGGCCGGGCCACCTGGCCGGGACACCTGGAATAAGGATGTGTTGCCATGCTGGATCTGATGCCTTCACTGGGCGGCTGGCGGACGGCGGTCTCCGGCCAACGATGCGCTGTGGCCACGATCGTAGGGACCGGCGGCTCCGTGCCGCGGCCCCTGGGGACGTCCATGATGGTCTCCGAACACGGCGAAATTTTGGGCAGCTTGTCCGGCGGCTGCGTGGAGGGTGCCGTTGTGGAGGCGGCCTTGGAAGCCATGCGCGACGGCGGCCCCCGCCTTGAGTCCTTCGGCTTCAGTCCCGAGGACGCGTTCGCGGTGGGACTCACCTGTGGAGGGGAACTGGAAGTCCACATCCAGCCGCTGCAGGAAGGCTCGCCCGAACTCTCGATGCTGGCCGAAACCCGACGCCCTGGCGCACTCATCCGCCGCCTTGATGCTGGTGGTGGAGTCATGGTGGTGGATGATCCCGCACGGTTCCGTGCCATGGAATCCGAAGAACTGGCCAGACTGGTGGGGGACCATCCGGCTACCCTTTTCGCGGCAGCCGCCCAAGTGGAGCCCCTCCTCCAAGGGGGCCGCGCAGGCCTGGTCCGGCTGGCCCCGCCCGAGGGCTGCATCGATGGGTGGGTAACAACCGAGAGGTTGGCTGCGCCGCCCCGGGAAAAGGAAGAACCTCAACCCATCACCTTGCTGGTCGAAAGCAGCTTGCCGGCAGCGAGGATGCTGGTCTTTGGCGCCAACGACTTTGGTGCCGCGTTGCTCCCCGCTGGACAACTGCTCGGCTACGACGTCACGCTGTGCGATGCCCGGCCTGCTTTCACTCAACAAAGTCGCTTCGCCGGAGCCGACCAGGTGGTGACGGACTGGCCGCACCGCTACCTCGAAGCAGAGGCCGCGGCGGGACGGATCGACTCCCGGACCGTGGTCTGCGTCCTGACCCACGATCCCAAGTTCGACATCCCCTTACTGGAGACGGCCCTCCGCCTCAACCTGGCCTACGTTGGCGCGATGGGTTCGCGTCGGAGCCACCGCCAACGGGTCGATGCCCTTCTCGAGTCAGGCACTCCCTCAGAGTCCTTGGCGCGGCTGCACTCACCCATCGGCCTGAACCTTGGTGCCGTGACACCAGCAGAGGTGGCGGTTTCCATTACGGCCGAGATCATCGCCGAGCGCGGACCCGGTACCCGGGAAACGCACGGCACGCCCGGTTTTCCGTCCCTCAAAGACGGCACCGGCCCGATTCACCCAGCACCTCAACACCTCACCCAGGAGGACCCATGGACATGAACACCATCGAGGCCGTGGTGCCCACGACGGACCCGGCCCTGTGGCGCGACGGCGATGCCTGGCTCGCCGGCGGTACGGTCCTTTTCTCCTACGGAAGCACTGTCCTCAAACGGCTCCTCGACCTCGGCGAAGCCAACTGGCCTGCCGTCACTGTGACCGATGACGGCATCGAACTGGCTGCCACCTGCACCGTGGCTGAGCTCTACGCCTTGCCGGCCAGCGAAGAAGCAGCCCACCGCGAATGGCCCGGACTGGCTCTGATCCGGCCTAGCTGCGACTCGTTCGTGGCGTCCTTCAAAATCTGGAACATGTCCACGGTGGGTGGCAACATCTGCACGGGCTTGCCCGCAGGACCCATGACGTCGCTGTGCGCCGGACTCGACGGCCTCGCCACCATCCTCAGCCCGGATGGTTCCAGCCGCACGGTCCCGGTTGCCGACTTTGTGATCGGCGATATGCAGACCGTCCTGGCCCCGGGGGAGTTGCTCCGCAGCATTCATCTCCCCGCCGAGGCACTCTCGGCGCGCGTAGCATTCAGGCGCTTGTCGCTGAGCAACCTTGGCCGCTCCGGGGTGCTGCTGATTGGCAGGCTCGATCCCGTCTTCGGCTTGGTCATCACGGTGACTGCTTCGACCAAGCGCCCGGTGCAACTGAGGTTCCCGGCCGGGAAGGTTCCGGACGCGCGGACGCTGGCCGACGCCGTCGAACATTCCATTCCCTGGCCGCTGTACCACGACGATATCCACGGGCTCCCGGCATGGCGCCGCGACATGACGCTCAAGCTGGCCGAGGAAATACGGGCGGAGTTGATGGACGAGTCGATGACCGTCTCCGGCGATTTCTGGCCCCCGCATGCCACGTCGCCCCAGCCGTCCACGCAACCCGAAACCACAGGCACCCAGAAGGAGGCCTCCCATGGCAATTGAGATCAACGGCACTGCCTCGCAGGCCACACCCCGTCCGGGCCAATGCCTGCGCACCTTCCTGAGGGAGGAGGGCAACTTCGGCGTCAAGAAGGGCTGCGACGGCGGCGACTGCGGAGCTTGCACCGTCCACGTCGACGGAACTCCCGTGCACAGCTGCATCTACCCGGCCGTCCGCGCCGAAGGCAAGACGGTCACCACAATCGAGGGCCTCGCCAAGGACGGACAGCTCCACCCTGTGCAGGAGCAGTTCCACCAGGGCCAGGGTTTCCAGTGCGGCTTCTGTACCGCAGGCATGATGATGACCGTCGCGACCTTCGACGACGAGCAACGCGCCAACCTGCCCCGCAACCTCAAGGGAAACCTGTGCCGCTGCACCGGCTACCGCTCCATTGCGGACGCCGTCTGTGGCCACGGTGGAGGCCACGGCGGCCAACACCAGCACGACGCCGGAGCTGACGTTTCAGGCGCAAAGTCGCCTGCTGTTGTGGAGGCGACCCCCGGCCAACTTGGCGACAACGTCCCCGCCCTGGCCAGCGACGCCGTGATCACGGGAACCGTCAGGTACGCCCTGGACGTTCCGGCGGAGCAACTCCCCGGCTTGCTGCACCTCAAAGTGGCGCGCTCGCCACATCCGCACGCCCGGATCGTTTCCATTGACAAGGCTCCAGCGTTGGCCGTGCCGGGCGTGGTTGCAGTGTTCACGCACGAGGACGCACCGCAGCAGCTCTTCTCCACGGCACAACACGAGAATTTCACCGACGACCCCGATGACACCCGCGTCCTGGACAGCGTGGTGCGCTTCATAGGGCAGCGTGTGGCCGCGGTGGTGGCCGAATCCGTGGGAGCGGCCGAAGCTGGAGCCCGGGCTTTGGTGGTTCAATATGAACTTCTGGAACCGGTTTTTACGCCCCAGGAAGCCATCCTTCCCGGTGCCCCGGCGATTCACGGCGAGAAAAACGGCGTCGAGTCCCGTATTTCGCGGCCGCTCCAGAATGTTGTGGCCGAGGTCCACGCAGAACTGGGCAGCGTGGAAGACGGCTTCGCCGCCGCGGACTACATCCACGAGCACACGTACCAGACCCAGCGGGTGCAGCACGTAGCCATGGAAACCCATTCGTCCATCTCCTGGCTCGATCAGGAGGGCCGTTTGGTTGTTCGTTCCTCCACCCAGGTCCCGTTCCTGGTGAAGCGGACGTTGAGCAGGTTGTTCAACCTGGCTCCGGAGACCATCCGTGTGGTGGCAGGCCGGGTCGGAGGTGGTTTCGGTGGAAAGCAGGAAGTCCTCACCGAAGATTTGGTGGCTTTGGCAACCCTTGCACTGAAGCGTCCCGTGCAGTTGGAGTTCACCCGGACCGAGCAGTTCACGGCAACCACCACCCGCCACCCCTTCACCATCCACCTCAAAGCCGGTGCCAACAAGGACGGATACCTGACGGCCCTGCAACTGAACGTCCTGACCAACACTGGTGCCTACGGAAACCACGCTCCCGGCGTGATGTTCCACGGCTGCGGAGAGTCGTTGGCCGTGTACAAGTGCGTGAACAAGAAAGTGGACGCCCACGCCGTCTACACCAACACAGTTCCCGCCGGGGCCTTCCGCGGCTATGGGCTGAGCCAGATGATCTTTGCCATCGAATCGGCCATCGACGAGTTGGCCCTTGGGATCGGTATGGATCCGCTGGAGTTCCGGCTGAAGAACATGGTCCGGCCCGGTGACCACATGCTGTCCACAACCCCGGAGCCCGAAGAAGACGTCCACTACGGAAGCTACGGCCTGGACCAGTGCATCGCCTTGGTGCGCGACGCCCTGGACCGCGGGAAGGAACGCTACCGGGCCGCCGGCCTTGATGACCTCGGCCCGGAATGGGTCACCGGTGAGGGTTCAGCCCTGTCCATGATCGACACCGTCCCGCCCCGCGGCCACTTCGCCCACACCCGGGTGAGCCTGGAAGCGGACGGACGGTTCGCCGTCGACGTCGGTACTGCCGAATTCGGGAACGGCACTACCACTGTGCACGCGCAGCTGGCGGCCACGGCGTTGGCGACCTCAGCGTCCAAGGTGACCGTGCGCCAGTCCGATACCGACCTTGTGGAGCACGACACCGGTGCGTTCGGGTCCGCGGGAACTGTGGTTGCCGGCAAAGCAACACTCAGTGCGGCGCTGGAACTGGCCACCCGCATCCAGACCGTCGCGGCCTCGCTCACAGGGGTGGCGCTGACGGAGTGCCGGTTGGTGGATGGGGCTGTCCAGTGCGGCGACCGAACGGTGCAGCTCACGGAAATCGTCGACGCCGCCCGGCTGCAAGGCGTCCGCCTCGCCACCGACGGAAACTGGGGAGGAACGCCGCGTTCGGTGGCCTTCAACGTCCACGGCTTCCGGGTTGCCGTGAACACGGGGACCGGTGAGCTGCGGATCCTGCAGAGCGTGCAGGCCGCCGACGCCGGAGTGGTGGTCAACCCGCGGCAGTGCCGTGGGCAGATCGAGGGCGGAATCGCGCAGGCCCTCGGTGCGGTGCTGTACGAGGAAGTGAAAGTGGACGACGCCGGTCGGGTCACCACGGACATCCTGCGGCAGTATCACATTCCGTCGTTCGCGGATGTGCCGAGGAGTGAGGTCTACTTCGCCACAACCAATGACAGCACGGGTCCCCTCGGGGCCAAGTCCATGAGTGAGAGCCCGTTCAATCCTGTGGCCCCGGCGCTGGCGAACGCCATCCGCGACGCTACCGGGATCCGTTTCGGTGAGCTGCCCATCGCCCGGGACAAGATCTACCTGGCGCTCCGCGACCGGAGCCCTGCCTCCGTGTAGCCCGCCTGCCCAATCGGGTTAGAGGGGGAGCTCCATGAAGACGCTGTTCGGGTCCAGGGTGTAGTCCGCAAAGGGCCCGCACTCCGTAAAGCCGTGCCTTTCATACAGACGCCGTGCCGGGGCGAAATAGTCCTCGGTGCCCGTTTCCAGGCACAGCCGCTGGTACCCGCGGCTTCGGGCGTCGGCGACGATGTGTTCCAGCATCAATGTCGCCACGCCCCGGCCGCGGGCGCTGGCCGTGGTGCGCATGGACTTGATCTCGGCCAGTCCACCGTCGTGGTCTTTCAGGGCACCGGATCCCAGCAGTTGTCCATCCTCCCTGGCAGTTCAGAACGTGATGGACTCGTGGGACAACGCGGAATGATCCAGCGCATGGACGCTCTCCGCGGGGGAGGTGGCGAACATGTCAGCCAGGTGTTCACTGAGGAGCTGATGGACATCCGGGCGTGCGGGATCGTCTGTTTCGATGCGGATCATGCACCCAATGTACCTGCCGCTATCCGTCCAGAAGATGCAGCTGATCCTTGGTGTCCAAGTCCTCACCCGAGCACAAATCACTGCAGTCCACCAGGTCCACCAGGCCCGGATGCGCCTTGAGGAAGGACCGCGCGCCGGTGTCGCCATTGGCGGCGTCGGCGGCCTGTCCGCGAAGCCCGACGTCGAATATCACCGGGTGCCCGCGCTTCAGCCTTCCTGACTCGTCAGGGTAGGCGGCGGCGGTGACCCGCCCTGGACGATGGCTGCCCAGCAACCTGCTCACCGCCGTCAGGGTAAGCCCGGGCTGATCCACCAGAGCCACCATGATGTTGTTCCCAGGGGCTGCCGCTTCGATGCCCGCGCGGAAGGATCCGGCCATCCCCTTGGCCCAATTCTGGTTTTCCACGACGGTGTGCGCGCCCAGGTCTGTACTGTTCCGCACGTTTTCGGCTTCGGCTCCGAGAACCACCACCACCTCGCTGCAGCCGCCGTCGAAAAGGGTGTCGGCGAGTACTTCCACCAGCGTGCGTCCGCGGAAGGGCAGCAGCGCTTTGGGGCCGCGCCCCAAGCGGGTGCCGGCGCCCGCAGCGAGCAGGACGCCCGTAGTGGGCGTGCCGGATGGAGTCATATCCTCACCATACGCGCGGGGTTCCATGCGGTCTGTAGCTCCTCGGTTGCTTTCAAAGAGATCTACCGATATCGGTTGTAAATTACCCATCAGTAGGGCTTTTGGTGGTCGGAAATGGCCGTTAGGGTCGGTGGGGAGTTATGAAGTCAGCTCGTGTACGCAGCGACGCGTAAGGAACAGGGGAAAATGGCGGGCAGTTTCGAGATTCTCAAAGCAGGTACCAACTCATTCCGATTTCGGCTCACTGCCGAAGACGGCACGGTTGTGGCAGTGTCGCCACAGTTTCCGAATTTGAAGGCCGTTGTGGCCGGTATCAACGCAGTCCGCGAAAATGCGGCAACGGGCTTTGTCGTCGACAGGCGGAACCTGGGCACCTGACGTTGCCCGTCCTGGTCGGAAACAACAATCGGCGGCAGTGTTCATCACGAACACTGCCGCCGATTGTTGTTTGTTGGAGCTTTAGGCGTCGCCGCCTGCTCCACCGGTGGTGCCGGCGTTCACGTCAAGCAGCTTGTAGCGGTCAATGGCGTACGACGGCGCGCCCTCCTCGACTTCGCCCCTCGCCGCCAGCATTTGCAGGGTTTTGGCGACGATGGAGTGGGTGTCGTTTTTGAAGTAGCGGCGTGCG
>NZ_JARVTB010000015.1:0-2109 GCF_030208885.1 Arthrobacter sp. fls2-241-R2A-172
TGTGTGGTCAAGTTTTTAAGGGCACACGGTGGATGCCTTGGCATTAGGAGCCGAAGAAGGACGTAGGAATCTGCGATAAGCCTGGGGGAGTTGATAACCGAGCGTTGATCCCAGGATGTCCGAATGGGGAAACCCCGCACAACGCTGTCATGGTGATTGTGTGACCCGCATCTGAACACATAGGGTGCGTGGGGGGAACGCGGGGAAGTGAAACATCTCAGTACCCGCAGGAAGAGAAAACAAGAGTGATTCCGTTAGTAGTGGCGAGCGAACGCGGATCAGGCTAAACCGTTCCATGTGTGATAGCCGGCGGGCGTTGCATGGGCGGGGTTGTGGGACTTTCCGTGCTGGTTCTGCCGGACCGGTGAGGTGTGATGTGCAGGCATAGGTGAACGGTCTTGAAAGGCCGGCCAGAGAGGGTGTGAGCCCCGTAACCGTAATGTTTTGTGCCGCCTGGAGAGTATCCCAAGTAGCACGGGGCCCGAGAAATCCCGTGCGAATCTGTCAGGACCACCTGATAAGCCTAAATACTTCCTAATGACCGATAGCGGACCAGTACCGTGAGGGAAAGGTGAAAAGTACCCCGGGAGGGGAGTGAAACAGTACCTGAAACCGTGTGCTTACAATCCGTCGGAGCAGCCTTGTAGTTGTGACGGCGTGCCTTTTGAAGAATGAGCCTGCGAGTTAGTGTTACGTCGCGAGGTTAACCCGTGTGGGGTAGCCGTAGCGAAAGCGAGTCTGAACAGGGCGAGTGTAGTGGCGTGATCTAGACCCGAAGCGGAGTGATCTACCCATGGCCAGGTTGAA
This sequence comes from Arthrobacter sp. fls2-241-R2A-172, assembly GCF_030208885.1. Classification (NCBI taxonomy): domain Bacteria; kingdom Bacillati; phylum Actinomycetota; class Actinomycetes; order Micrococcales; family Micrococcaceae; genus Arthrobacter; species Arthrobacter sp. fls2-241-R2A-172. The sequence goes on from NZ_JARVTB010000015.1 coordinate 808, forward strand.
GCGACGGTAAGACGTCGTGGAGGACCGAACCCACTTCAGTTGAAAATGGAGGGGATGAGCTGTGGGTAGGGGTGAAAGGCCAATCAAACTCCGTGATAGCTGGTTCTCCCCGAAATGCATTTAGGTGCAGCGTTGCGTGTTTCTTGCCGGAGGTAGAGCTACTGGATGGCCGATGGGCCCTACAAGGTTACTGACGTCAGCCAAACTCCGAATGCCGGTAAGTCAGAGCGCAGCAGTGAGACTGTGGGGGATAAGCTTCATAGTCGAGAGGGAAACAGCCCAGACCACCAACTAAGGCCCCTAAGCGTGTGCTAAGTGGGAAAGGATGTGGAGTTGCGAAGACAACCAGGAGGTTGGCTTAGAAGCAGCCATCCTTGAAAGAGTGCGTAATAGCTCACTGGTCAAGTGATTCCGCGCCGACAATGTAGCGGGGCTCAAGTACACCGCCGAAGTTGTGGATTTCACACAGTACCCTAGCCTTCGTGGTTCAGGGGTGTGGAGTGGTAGGGGAGCGTCGTGTGGGCAGTGAAGTCGCGGTGGAAACCAGCGGTGGAGCCTACACGAGTGAGAATGCAGGCATGAGTAGCGAAAGACGGGTGAGAAACCCGTCCGCCGAATGATCAAGGGTTCCAGGGTCAAGCTAATCTGCCCTGGGTAAGTCGGGACCTAAGGCGAGGCCGACAGGCGTAGTCGATGGACAACGGGTTGATATTCCCGTACCGGCGAAAAACCGCCCATGCCAAGCGGGGGATACTAACCGCCCGGAGCCTGCCCGTACACCCTTGTGGTGTGCCGGGTTTTGGCCGAGCGCGGGACCTGATCCCGGGAGGTAAGCGTATTAACAGGTGTGACGCAGGAAGGTAGCCGGGCCGGGCGATGGTTGCCCCGGTCTAAGGATGTAGGGTCAGGGATAGGCAAATCCGTTCCTGTGTGTTTCGAGCACGATCCTGAGATCTGATGGGACTCCCGTAAGGGGGGATCCGGTGATCCTATGCTGCCAAGAAAAGCATCGACGCGAGGTTTTAGCCGCCCGTACCCCAAACCGACACAGGTGATCAGGTAGAGAATACCAAGGCGATCGAGAGAATTATGGTTAAGGAACTCGGCAAAATGCCCCCGTAACTTCGGGAGAAGGGGGGCCTGCCCCGTGATGGAGACTTGCTCTCCGTGAGCGGGTGTGGGCCGCAGAGACCAGGGGGAAGCGACTGTTTACTAAAAACACAGGTCCGTGCGAAGTCGCAAGACGATGTATACGGACTGACTCCTGCCCGGTGCTGGAAGGTTAAGAGGACCGGTTAGCCA
>NZ_JARVTB010000008.1:0-273315 GCF_030208885.1 Arthrobacter sp. fls2-241-R2A-172
TCGCTGGGCTCATAACCCAGAGGTCACAGGTTCAAATCCTGTCCCCGCAACTGGATGAAGATCCGGATCAGTATTACTGATCCGGATCTTTTGCCTTAAGGGCAGGTCGGGCCGCCGATGCTAGCATCGAAGCCGATTGGCCGCGCACGGAATTCCTTTGCGTCTGATAGTTGCCATACTTTGCCAGAACAGAGGAGACGGCCCATTGGTCAATGAAGACCCCCACCTTGGCCTCGATCGTCGGATCCTTCAACGGGACAGCCCAGTCGCTGTCTACCAGCAGGTGGCCGACGTCCTGACAGAACAGGTCAGCCGCTTGGAACCGGGCTCCCGCATACCAACGGAAGAGTCCCTCATGGATGAGTACGGGATCAGCCGTACTACTGTTCGTAAAGCCATTGAGAAGCTCGTGGTCAAGGGTCTCCTGATCCGCAGGCAGGGAAAGGGGACGTTCGTGATGGCCCAGCGGCCGGTCAAGATGCTCAACCGCCTGGCACCGTTCATGGAGACGTTTACTGCGGCGGGGATGAAGACCGTCAAAGGGCTCATCGAATACAAGTGGATGGAAAAGGATCAATCGGTGCCGGCCAAGCTGGTCTCCGAGGACAACCTTGTTCTGGTCATTCGCCGCTCCTATTCAAGCGCGGGCTGGCCTTATGCAATTGCTGAGATATTCATACCGTCGCACATTGGACGCCACATCAGTCTTGCCGACGCGGAGCGGAACTCGATTTACCAAGTCATCCAGGACAGGACCCTCAAGCCCCTGCACCGGGCCGAAATCACGGTAACCATGCATGCTCCCCCGGAGCACCTCGCTGACGCCCTGAACGTGCGTGAATTCCCCATGGTCCCGCGCTTGGAACGGACCACGCTCGGACCCCACGGCGAGGTTCTGGAATGCACGGTGACGTACTTCCATCCGAAAGGTTTTGAGATCCGGGCCGAAGTGGCAACGGATGCCAGCCCGGGCCAGGACCAGCCGCAGCCTGGTGGATAGTTGCCGTGCTGGAGTCAAAAGAGGCAACAAAAAAGTGGGTAGGACCGGTATCCGGTCCCACCCACTTCAAGGTTTATAAGGGTGCCGGCTTGAACGTGCCGGCGGCTTTCTAGAGCTTGTCGAAGTCGGCTTCGTCAACGGTCGAGCCGCTCGAGGCCGGGGTGCCGGCACCGATAGCCGGCTTGGCGCCGCCGGACTTGAGTGCCGCGAGCCGGGCCTCGATTTCGGTCTGTTCGCCGAGGTCTTCCAACTGGTTGAACTGGGCATCGAGGCTGGAGCTGGCGAGTTCCTGCTGGCCGAGGACCTTTGCCTCTTCGCGGCGGATCTTCTCTTCGAAGCGGCCTACTTCGCTGGTCGGGTCCATGATGTCGATGCTCTTGAGGGCGTCGTGTACCTGGGACTGCGCAGCGGCTGTCTTCGAGCGTGCCACGAGCTCGTTGCGCTTGGCGGTGAGCTGGTTGAGCTTGTTCTTCATCTGGTCAAGCCCGGTCTTGAGCTTGTCCACAACCTCGGTCTGGGACGCGATGCTGGGCTCAGCCGTCCGTGCCTCGGATTCGGCAGTCATCTGCCGCTGGATGGCCACCTTGGCGAGGTTGTCGAACTTCTGGGCATCCGCGGCGTTGCCGGAAGCACGGTATTCGTCGGCCTTGCGGGACGCAGCGAGTGCTTTGTTGCCCCAGTCCTGGGCATTCTTGATGTCCTCGTTGTAGTCGGCCTGCAGCATCCTGAGGTTGCCGATGGTCTGCGCCACAGCTGACTCGGCCTCGGCAATGTTGTTCGTGTAGTCGCGGACCATCTGGTCCAGCATTTTCTGCGGGTCCTCTGCCTGGTCGAGCAAGGCGTTGATGTTGGCCTTAGCCAGCTGCGAGATCCGACCGAAAATGGACTGCTTAACCATGGTGTTGCCTTTCGTCCTGCTCAGTGGATGCCCACTGAAATCAGTGATCAGTTGTTGTACCGCTGCTATTTGGGGCACGGACCCCGCTTAGTTTGTAGGTCTAGAAGCTGCCGGAATCGCCGCCACCGAAGTCGCCGCCACCGCCACCGAAGTCGCCGCCACCGCCACCGAAGTCGCCACCGCCCGAGTCGCCGCCGAAGAAGCCTCCGCCGCCCCCGCCGTCGTTGTGGCCACCACCCCAGCCACCTCCGCCGCCGTTGAGGATGGAGTTGATGAGGATTCCGCCGAGGATGGCGCCGCCGAGGCCACCACCGCCGCCTCCGCCGCCGCCGAACATTCCACCACGACCGTAGCCTTGGTCGGCGTAGCCGAACTGGTCAACGTCGGACTGTGCGAGCTGAGCTGCCTGGGCGGCGAGGGAGTGTGCCTGCTGGGCGTAGGTCAGGGCCGTTACGGGATCATTGCGGGAGATGGACAAGGCGTAGTCGAGGTTTCGCTGTGCTTCGGCCAGTCGGGTACGGGCTTCTGTGCCTACGCCGCCGCGTCGAGCTGTGATGTAGTCCGAGGTAGCGCTGATTTGGGCCTGCGCCGCCATGATGGTTTGCTGCAGCGAGGCCTGGGCGCGCCGGGCCTGTTCCTGCTGGTCCCGGATACCCGTCAACGACTGGTCCAGGACCTGATGGGCCGACTCAACTCGGCTGAGCGCGGCGATGGGATCGATCTTGCCGCCCTGAATCTCGGCCTTGACCTGCGCCAAAGCAGATTCCACGCCAGCCACCGGGCCGGCCAGCTCGGGGTGTGCACCGGACTGGATCATCGCACGTGCCTGGGCAAGGTCCTGGCTGGTTTCAGCCACGGCGCCGTCAAGCGACGCGCGGGCTTCATCCAGGCTTCCCGCAGTCTTGGATATTGCTTCGATCAGGATGTTCGTCTGGTGCAGGCTTTCCTCGGCAGCGCGGACGGCCACTGCCGCCATGCTGTTCTCACCTGCAGCCAGTTTCTCTTGTGCGGTGGAGGCGGCGTTCTGTACAAACGCGAGGCGCTCTTTGGCCTGGAGAATGTTGTCCGAAACCTGGGTCAAAGCGGTTTCGGCGTACTTGGCACGGAGTCCTTCAAGGGATTGCTCCGCGCTGGCGATCCTGGCGTCAGCGTCCTTGGCCCCAGCCGAGACTGCTGCCAGAGCCTGCGGCGCGGTCTTTTCCAGCTCGCGCAGGGAGTCGAAATCCGCCTTTTGGTCGCGGAGTGATGCCAAGGCGGCCTCGGACCGGCGAATGATCTCTCCAAGCCAGGTCCGCTGCTGTTCTTCGGTGTCCGGGATATGGTCGTCGAGCTGCTGCTGCAGCTTGAACGACTCGGTCATGTGGTTCTTGGCCTCTTCCAGAGCCTTGGTGAAGTTGCCAATTGCGGAATCGCCATACTGTGCCTGCGCGAAGCCGAGTTCCTGCTCGCTCGACTTGATCGCATCATCGGCTTCAATCAACAGCGAACCGCTCTTCTGCCTCAACTCGGGGATGCTCAGTCCAGCCAACGGGTCAAGCTGTTCGCCCTGCGGACCGTAACTTGCACTGACTGCCTTGGTGCCGGCCTTCTTGCGGCGGTTCCGGAGGTAAAGGTAGGTTCCTGCGCCACCAGCAGCAACGGCGCCGACGCCAACGAGGACGCCGACCCCTGCGTTGCCGCTGGGCACAGTTCCACTGCCGCCGCCGGCTGCGTCGCCGATAGCTGCTGCAGTATCGATTGCGGCCTGGGCATAGTCCTTCTTGCCACCTGCCAGGTTGGCCGTCACAGCGTTCTGCGTGATGTTGGCCTGCTTTGAGGCGATCGAACTCGCGGAGTTCACCACGAAGTTGTACTGACCTGCTGCAGAGATGGCCAGAACGGCGTCTGCTTTGCCCATCTTCTTGGCCGTAGCTACGGCCTGTGTCCAGGCTTTGGGATCGGAAGGATTCGTGAACGAGTCCACCGTCACCACGTACAGGTTGTACTTGTGGTCCTTAAGTGTCTTTTGAATTGCGTCCTGGACTTCACCCTTGCGGCTGCCCAGGAGATTCGCATCATCCACGATGTTCTGCCCCGACGGTATCGTCACAGGATCGGCAGCAAAAGCCGCGCCGGCCGGGAAGGCCAACACTCCAGCCACGCCAACGACAGCGAGTACGCGTTTAAATATTGACCGCATGTGCAACCCTTCAGCACGTCTGCGACTGGAACAAGGCGTACCAATCGTCACAGAATGCTCAGCGGCCCCACGCATGGTGTAAAGCCGCAGGTCGCTGTGGCAATTCCTCTTGATTCTATGGTGCACCCCATAGCCCGTCCACAGCGGTGAATATGCCACCAGCGAAATATAGGAGAAAGCGTGGCTGTTGGCACGTTTAGGGCAATCCAAGGAACCCCTGCACCGCTCGCCCTGCCCTTTCAGGAAGCTCCCAGCGAACGTCCGCTTTTGTTCCAGTGAATGGGTACATAGTTGATGAAGACGAGGACGAAAGGAAGACCCATGACGGAGAACCCAGCGCAGGGCACCGCCCCAGAGAACCGTGAGCCGTCTGAGCCACGGGCCACTTCGGGCGAGCACAACGATGCCAACGCTACCCAGCAGCAGCCTGCCTGGACTTCAGGCCAGGGTGGAGCACAACCAACAACTCCCATTCCGGCATATCAGCCGCCGGCCGGACAGCATCAGCCGCCGGCACCGACCCCCCACTACTACGGATCCCCGCAGCAAGGCCCGGCCCAAGGCGCTCAGCCTGGCGCCCAGCAGCAGGACCCAACGCAGCGTCCTGCGTACCCCTCACAGCAGCCGTTCTACGGTGGGGGACAGGCCAACAACCCGGGCTCGCATTTCAGCAACGCCCAGGGACCCCATCAGGGCCCAGGATCGCAGCACACGCCCGGACAGTCATCGGCAGTCACCACCAAACGCAAGCCGGCCTTCGGCGTCGGGACCCTGGTCGCGAGCATGCTCGCCGCTGGCTTGATTGGCGGCGGCGTGGTGGCTGGAAGCAACGCGCTGTGGGACAACAACACCTCACCGGCGGCCTCGACGGGCAGCCAGTCCAGCACGGTCATCGTGAACAACAAGGACGACGTCAACGTCATCACCGCGGCAGCCGCCAAGGCCTCACCCAGCGTGGTGACCATCAAGGCAACCAGTGGCAACGAAGGCGGTACGGGCTCCGGCATCATCCTCGATGACAAGGGCCACATCCTGACCAACACCCACGTGGTCACCCTGGACGGAGCGACGTCCAACGCTGCGATCGAGGTACGAACCAGCGATGGCAAGGTGCTCAAGGGCACGGTCGTAGGCACAGATCCTTTGTCAGACCTGGCCGTCATCAAGGTGGACGACGCCTCGGGCCTGGTTCCGGCAGCGTTGGGTGACTCTTCCAAGATCAACGTGGGGGACACCGCCGTCGCGATCGGTTCGCCGCTGGGCCTGACTGGGACGGTCACGGACGGCATCGTTTCGACCCTGAACCGCACCATCAGCGTGGCTTCGTCGGCCGCGCCGAAGGAAGGCACAGACAATTCTCAGGGCGGCGGACAGGGCTTCCAATTCGCCCCTCCAGGCGGTGGCCAGAGCCAGTCCACGGCAAATGAGGGATCCATCTCCATCAACGTGATCCAGACTGACGCCGCGATCAACCCGGGTAACTCCGGCGGCGCCTTGGTCAACAGCAAGGGTGAAATCATCGGCGTGAACGTCGCGATCGCTTCCGCCGGCAGCGGCACCTCCAGTTCTTCCAGCGGCAACATCGGCGTGGGCTTCAGCATCCCGATCAACCATGCCAAGCGCGTGGCCCAGGAGATTATCGATACCGGCAAGGCCAGCCACGGCCAGTTCGGCGTCTCGGTGCGGGCCAAGTCCTCCACGGGCAGTGACTCGAGCTTCTCGGTCGGTGCCGAGGTTGCTTCGGTGACGTCGGGCTCCGCCGCCGCGAAGGCCGGGCTGAAAGTGGGCGACGTCGTTACCAAGTTCGGGGACTACGCGGTCAGCGACCCCAACCAGCTCACGGCAGCGGTCCGGGAGCAGCCGGCGGGCGCCAAGGTGAAGGTGACCATCCTCCGCGGCGGCCAGTCGCAGGAGGTTGAAGTTACCCTCGACGCGGCTGCCCAGCAGTAAGCGCGCAGCAACAGCAGGAAAAGCGAAGTACGACGGCGGGCCGCACCCTTGGGTGTTGCCCGTTTCGTCGTTGCACCCTGCCGTGTGGCCCGAAACAGGGGTTAACGCTGGGAGTGGAATTCCGTGGGCAATATGCTTAGCTAGGACGAGCCCACGCGCTGGGCAATTCACGGCCACGCTTCTGCGTTTGGCCGTCCACAAGCATGGAAGGCTGCTTCGAAGACAGTGGAAGAGACATTGAAGATTGTCGTTCTGGTCAAGCACGTCCCGGACGCGCAGTTCGACCGGCACATCACCGGCCCAGACAACACAACCGACCGTGACGAGAGCATCCTGTCCGAACTGGATGAGTACGCCCTCGAGGCCGCGCTGCAGCTCGCCGAAGAGCGTGGCGGCCCCAAAGCCGGCAACGAGGTCATCGCCTTGAGCATGGGTCCTTCGGGAGCCGTTAATGCCGTCAAGAAATCCCTCCAGATCGGCGCGTATTCGGGCGTCCACCTGAGTGACGACGCGCTGGCCGGCTCGGATGCGGCGGCTACGTCGCTTGCCCTTGCCGCCGCCATTGAGCACCTTTCGGCTGACGGCCGTCCTGTGGACCTTGTCCTGACGGGCATGGCATCGACCGATGGCGAGACCTCGCTTGTTCCGGCGCAGTTGGCTGAGCGGTTGTCGTACCCACAGGTGACCTTCGCGTCGAGCCTGGAGGTTTCGGGCGGCCAGGTCCGCGCACGCCGCGACGCCGGCCACTTTTCGGAGACTGTCGAAGCGAGCCTTCCGGCCGTCGTTTCGGTCACCGACCAGATCAACGAGCCCCGGTACCCCAACTTCAAGGGAATCCTGGCAGCCAAGAAAAAGAAGATCGCTTCCCTGACGCTGTCCGATATTGGGCTGGACGCCTCCCAGGTCGGCCTGGCCGGTTCCTGGACAGTGGTGGAATCGGCTGATGCGCGTCCGCCCCGGACCGCGGGCACCATCATCACAGACGAAGGCGACGCCGGCATCAAGCTGGTCGACTTCCTGGCCGCACAGAAGCTGCTCTAAGGGGATCCCAACCATGGCAAATGCACTTGTTTTCATTGACAACCCGGGAGCGGCTCTCAAGAAGAGCAGCTTGGAGCTCCTGACCATCGCCCGTTCGCTGGGGGAGACCGCCGTCGCAATCACCGGTGAACTGACCGACGACGTCGCTGCCACCCTGGGTGCCTATGGCGCCTCCACGGTGTACCAGCCGTCGCTGGCGAACCTTGACGAATACCTTGTTGGGCCGAAGGCCGCCTACCTTGCGGCAGCCGTCGACGCTTCGGGAGCCACCGCAGTGCTTCTCGACAACTCGCCAGAGGGCAAGGAAATCGCAGGCCGACTGGGCATCAAGCTCAGCGCAGGTGTGATCACGGATGTCGTGGGCGTCGAAGCTGACGGCACTGCGCACAAGTCTGTGCTGGCCGGTTCCTACACCACCACTGCCAAGGCCACGACGCCGGTCACGGTGTTGTCGGTGAAGGCCAATAACGTTGAGCCGGCTCCGGTTGGTGCTACCGCTGTCCCGACGACCACCACGGTGGATGTACCGGCCGACGCCGCAGCGAACTCTGCCCGCATCGCGGCCCGCACCGAAAAGCCGGTCAGTGGGCGGCCGGACCTCAGCGAAGCCAGGATCGTTGTTGCCGGCGGACGCGGCGTGGACGGGGACTTCGGTCCACTGGAAGAGCTCGCAGACGCCTTGGGTGCCGCAGTGGGAGCATCCCGTGCTGCCACTGACGCTGGCTGGATTGGTCACGATGCCCAGGTCGGCCAGACCGGAGTCACGGTTTCTCCGCAGTTGTATATCTCGGCCGGCATTTCCGGAGCCATCCAGCAGAAGGCTGGTATGCAGACCTCCAAGGTCATCGTTGCCATCAACAAGGACGCCGAGTCACCGGTGTTCGAGATCGCGGACTATGGCATTATCGGTGACCTGTTCAAGGTCCTCCCGCAGGCCACCGCGGAAATCAAGAAGCGGAAAGGCTGATCCCTTTGCCTACTGACATCCCGTCAGCAAAGAGCCCGTTCGATGCCTCCACGGAGCGTGTCGAGCGGGTGCTTTGTTTTACCGCCCATCCTGACGACATCGATTTCGGCGCTGCGGGGACCATCGCGGCCTGGACGGCAGCCGGTGTCCAGGTCAGCTACTGCATCATGACAGACGGCGATGCCGGTGGATTCGATCCTGTGGACCGGGAACGCATCATCGAGTTGCGGGCTGAGGAGCAGAAGCGTGCCGCTGCGTTGGTTGGTGTCACTGACATCCATTACCTTCACGAGCGCGACGGCTACCTTGAACCGACTCACGGCGTCATCAAGCAGGTGGTGAAGCTGATCCGTGAGATCCGGCCGGACATCGTCTTGACCATGCATCCGGAGCGGAACTGGGACCGCCTCCAGAAGAGCCACCCCGACCACCTTGCCGCAGGGGAAGCGGTGACCCGGGCCGTGTATCCGGCGGTGGAGAATCCCTTCGCCTATCCGGAACTGGCGGAGGCCGGGCTCGAGGCCTACAAGTTGCCGTGGCTCTGGTTTATCTCGAGCCCGGAGGCCCGGGAGAACCACTTCGTGGATGTCTCGGCCCACGTTTCCGCCAAGCTCGACGCCATACGGGTCCACGCGAGCCAGCACCCGGATGTCGAGGCGATGGAGAGGGTGGTCCGCGGACTGATGCTCGCTAACGGACAACGTGCCGGACTGCCGGAGGGGACCAGCGCCGAGGGCTTCCATGTGGTGTCCGTCAATGGATCCAGCACCATAGCAGGCTTCTGATATTGCCGTGATGTAACCCGTGTCATATGCTTGGTCTCGGTTAAATCATATTTATTCGAGGAAGGCAGACTTTGATGGCGAAGACTGCGCAACAACCCGTACTGGTGATTATGGGAGTCTCCGGTTCCGGCAAATCGACTGTGGCCGGTGTTCTCGCCGGGAAGCTGGGATGGGATCTCGCTGAGGGCGACGACCTTCATCCCGAAGCCAACGTCGCCAAGATGCAGTCGGGGCTCGCCCTCACTGATGAGGACCGTTGGCCTTGGCTGGGCATCATTTCGGATTGGATCCGTCAGCGCACGGACGCCGGAATCCCGGCAATCATTACGTGCTCGGCACTGAAAAAGAAGTACCGCGACGTTCTCCGCGGCGAAGGAGTGGTCTTCGTTTTCCTACAAGGAAGCAAGGACAAGATCTCGGACCGACTGGCCTCCAGGCACGGGCATTTCATGCCGCCGTCGCTTCTGGAATCGCAGTTTGACGCCCTGGAGGAACCCACCGACGACGAGAACTACATCTCGCTGTGCGTTTCCGCGTCGCCCGCCGAAGAAGCGGATGAAGTCATCGAGCGGCTTGGTCTTCGCCCCGCAGGCGCCAATACCGGAACGAGTGCTTCGTGAAGGCCCTGGAAACTGCGACGGAGGTCCAGCAATGGGCCGCGCACGACACGCAACTCCTCGTGGTGGCAGCGTTGGGAATCGCCCTGATCGTAGTGCTGATCGCGAAACTCAAGATGCACCCGTTCCTCGCCCTTGTCCTGGGTTCGGCCTTTGTGGGGCTGGCATCAGGGGTGGAGCTGGGGAAAGTCATCACCAACTTCGAGGACGGTGTGGGCGGTGTCCTGAAGGAAGTTGGCCTGCTGATTGCGCTTGGCGCCATGCTCGGAAAGTTGCTCGCCGATTCCGGCGGTGCCAACCGGGTTGTCGATACTTTGCTGGCCAAGGCCAGCGGCAACAAGCTGGTCTGGATGATCACGCTGGTTGCTGTCATCATCGGCCTGCCCATGTTCTTCGAGATCGGGCTCGTCCTGCTGCTCCCGGTCATCGTGCTGGTCACCCAGCGATCCAAGATGAAGCTGATGCGTATAGCCATCCCGGCTTTGGCTGGCCTGTCGGTGCTTCACGGCCTCGTGCCGCCGCACCCCGGACCGCTCATTGCCATCAGCGCAGTGAAAGCGGAACTGGGAACAACGCTGGGCCTGGGCATCTTGGTGGCTATCCCCACCGTTATCATCTGTGGCCCGCTTTTCTCACGCCTTGCTGCCCGGTGGGTACCCGTAGACGCTCCTGCCGTTGCTGGTGGCATTGACACCCAGCACACGGCGGACCTGAGCGATGTCAAGCGCCAGCCTTCCTTTGGCGTGACGCTGCTGACCATCATTTTCCCGGTTGTCCTGATGCTCCTGAAGGCCTTGGGGGGCATCATTTGGCCGGACGCCGCAACTGCGCCCGGCATCAGGATCTTCTTCGACTTCGTCGGCCAGCCGCTGGTAGCCATGACCCTTGCAGTGCTCCTGGCAATCGTTACCTTCGGCTACGCCGTGGGATTCACAGGAACCAGGATCACGGCGAAACTGGGGGAGAGCCTGGGCCCCATCGCAGCCATCCTCCTCATTGTGGGTGCCGGCGGCGGTTTCAAGCAGACGCTCATTGGTGCCGGAGTGGGAGACGCCGTCAAGAAGTGGGCAGAAGGGGCCAACATGTCGGTCCTGGTCCTGGGCTTCATTGTCGCAGTGGCCCTCCGCCTGGCCACCGGCTCGGCAACGGTCGCCACGGTCACGGCAGCCGGTATCGTCGCGCCCCTCGCCAGCAGCCTGAGCCCAACCCATGCAGCTCTGCTAGCGTTGGCGATCGGCGCCGGCTCGCTGTTCCTCTCTCATGTCAACGACGCCGGATTCTGGTTGGTCAAGGAACTGTTCGGCCTCACGGTCGGGCAAACGTTCAAGACGTGGTCGGTCATGGAGACCTTGATTTCCGTGGTTGGATTCGGCTTCGTGATGCTGCTGTCGCTGGTCTTATAGCTTCCGAAACGCAGTAAGACGCCCGACGGCGGCCGTCCCCTCTTAGGTGGGGTGGCCGCCGTCGGGCGTTAAGTCAGCAGGTCAGCGCTCAAGCGGAAAGAGCTACCACCAGCACCGGGGCTGTGGTGGGCGCTTTCGACCCGCCCGCTGGTTCCACCGTGATGGCTACGGAGGACGCCGAAGAGAGGCCCTTCACAACCGCGGGCTTCGAGAGCGTCTGCGCATCCATGGTGCCCTGCGGTACGGGGGCGGATCCGTCCTTTGGCAGCGTCCACAGCTGGTAGACCTTGCCCTCGGGTGCAGGTGCTACGCCATTCATCAGGACCACAAAGGAGTCCTTGGCCGAGGACGCCGAGATGGTGGCTGTGCCGCCGCCGGGAACCGCTGCAGACTGCTTCTGGACATCCTGTGCCTGGAGGACCTGGTTGACGGGATCATTCTGGGCGGAGACATACGACCCCACACCAATCCCACCCAGGGCAAGCGCCGCGGCGGCTGCCGCTCCTACGATCCATCGGCGCGCGCCACCATTGCGGCGTTCTTCGCGCTTTACCCTGGCTGCCGCGAGATCGTCGACGGCGGGCACGGCCACCGTAGACGCTGCGGGCGCGGAGGCCGGCTCCGTTGCAGCGTCCTTGGTGATGCGGTCCATGATGTTTCCGAAAAGTGCGGCAGGCGGCTCTTCCTCGGGCGCAAAGCTGACCGCAAGGGTCTCGCGGGCTTCACGGACCCGCTCCAGGAATTCCTGAGCTTCGGGGGCGTCCTTGACGTACTCATCGATCATGGCCCGTTCATCGTCACTGACGGCGTCCAGGGCATAGATCTCAGCCAATTCGAGGACCCGGCCCTCGGCGAGGTCGGTAGCAATGTCGTTGGCAAACATTCTGCGGATAAAGCCTCCACCAGTGTTCTCACTCAAAGGAACCCACCCCCAGGCAGGTCTTCAGGCGCAGCAGTCCGTCGCGGATGCGGGACTTGATCGTGGGAACGGCGGCGCCAAGGTGCTCGGCCACTTCCCGGTAGGTCAGGCCGCCGTAGTAGGCGAGCCGGACCGACTCGCGCTGGGTGTCAGTCAAGGTGCCAAGGCATCGGCTGACGGCCTCGGCTTCGAGGTTGCTGTCCGCTTCCTCTGCCACCACGTCCCTGTCCGGGTCCAAGCTGGCTGCGCCGTATTTGGCCTCACGGTCCGTTGCGGACTGCACGGAACGCACCCGATCAATGGCGCGACGATGCGCGATGGTCATGAGCCAGGCCAGCGGAGTTCCTGCGGCACGGTCAAACTTTGCTGCGCCTTCCCATACCTGGATGAAGACTTCCTGGGTGGCGTCTTCGCTGAGGTCCGGGTCAATCAGGACCCGCTTGGCCATGCCGAATACCCTCCGCGAAGTGAGACGGTAGAACTCTGCGAAGGCCTGCTGGTCTCCTGCGGCCACAAGGTTGAGCAGGCCGGTGAGCTGCGAGTTCAGGTCTGTCGCAGTATCGGCCGGCTCGACCACCGGAACGGAGGGTTTGTTGGGGATGTCCATCACCGTCCAGCATATGTTGTCCCGTTTGAATCGCGCAGCATGAGCCGCTGGTGTTGTGGGCGCGGCGGGACGGTGCCTTGCTGCCATCGCGCTGGTCTGCTGCACGCTCACGTGGGCTCCCTCAATGAATATCCGGGCCAGGGGTTGTCCCTGCATAAGGTATTCGGTGCTGTGGGGTCCTTGGATGGGCTAGAGTTTGGCGCCCGCGAATCCGTTTTGCCGCCAGGCCTCGAAGACTGCGATCGAGGCCGCGTTGGCCAGGTTCAGTGAGCGGAGGGAAGGCTTCATGGGCAGGCGGACACGTGCGGTGACGTGGGGATCCTGCTTGAGCCATTCCGGCAAGCCCACGGACTCGGGGCCGAACATCAGGACGTCCCCTTCGCGGTAGCTGATGTCCGTGTAGGACGTTTCGCCGTCGGCGGTGTAGGCGAAGACGCGCTCCGGCTGCAGGGCCGACCACGCGGCGTCGATGTCCTTGTGGACAGTCACGACAGCCAGGTCGTGGTAATCGAGGCCGGCGCGGCGCAGCTTGGCGTCGGAGAAGTCGAAACCCAAGGGCTCCACCAAATGGAGCTCAGCCCCGGTGATGGCCGCCAGGCGGATAGCGTTGCCCGTATTGCCCGGGATTTCTGGAGTGTGGAAAAGGATGCGGAACACTGTCCCATCTTAGTCAGGGGCCCGGGGAGCTGCCGATTGGGCCTAATGCATCCCGCGGAGGAGGCGTGCCAGAACCGGTACCACTACCGTGTTGGGTGCCGGTCCGGAGCTGAGGAATTGCTTCAAGCCCCGGGCCAGTCCTGCACCGTTGACCACTTCCACCGGGTTGTGGGTGGACTGGCCCTTGCCGTACTGGTCGATGACCGGTTCGTGGAGGTTTCCGTCCGGACTGTGCAGGACCACCCAGCCGGTGACGTTCAGTTCAGGAAAGATCTCCTGCATATGGCGGACGATGTGAGCCAGTTGCGGGGGAGCCACGGAACGTCCGCCATGCCGCAGCGACTGTCCGTCCCACGCATAGGCGCCTTTGGGCAGCAGCATGGAGCCCACCAGGGCAAGCCGGTAGCCCGACAGGACAGCGTGGTCGATGTGGTTGTTGTCCGACGGCGAGCGGAGACCGTTGATCAGGCGGGCCGCGGGGATAGCGGTCAGGACTTGCCTGCTGATGAGCTGGACCGTTCGCATCTCGCGCTGGATGCGCGCTTCGGCACCGAAGATGCCACGTTTGCGGGGTATCCCGTGGACTTGCCTGGCAGCTTCTGCCGCGGAGATAAGGGGTACCTCGTTGGGGTCCTCGAAGCCGGGCACGTAGACCGGTGGATCGCCCGCTGTGTTCCGTTGGGCCTGGGGTCGTTTGATGTTGGTGGTCGGACCCGGAGCGGACGCGCCGGAGTAATCGCCTGGCCGCGGCTGGCTGACACCCGACGCTCCGCTGGCATAGCGGCGGTCATATTCTGCCCTGCGCTGTGGGTCGATCAGTGTCTCGTAGGCCAAAGTCACCCGACGGAAAGTTTCCGCTTCGCCGCCGTGATCCGGGTGGGCCATACGGGCAGCCTTGCGGTAGGCCACTTTGATCTCCTTGTCCGTTGCCGTGACGGCGACGCGGAGAACCTGATAGTGCGAACTGCTGCCCTCGGCCAAGCACAGGCCCTTCTCTTATGACGGTCCGCGCAAGACAGACGCGGCACTGGCAAGTTTATCCAGCTACGTGGTGAACGAGTGCAGGAGGGTGCGTGGTTCCCGGCTGGCATAATGCAGGCTGTGACGTCACCCGCCCTTCCCGTCCCGCCCTCCGGCGCGTCGGGAAATATTGTCCTGGCAATAAATCCTGCTGCTTCCTTTGGACGTACCCGCCATGCCGGGCACCAGGCCGCAGGGTGTTTCCGCGCCGCAGGCTGGGACGTCGTCGTGCTTGAAGCTGAAGATTATGGCGCCCTGGCTGACATGGTGGACCGGGCGCTGGGCGGGACGGGTGTGGCTGCGTTGGTGGTGGTGGGAGGCGATGGCGTGGTCCACCTGGGCGTCAATGCCCTTGCCGGCAAGCACATTCCGTTGGGCATCGTCCCCAGCGGTACCGGCAATGACGTGGCGCGTTTGTTGAACCTGCCCCTCCATGACACCACCGCCGCGTGTAGGCAGGCGCTGGCCGCGCTGGCGTTCGGTGGGCGGAAGATCGACGTCGGGCGGGTCACCGTGGAGGGTCGCACCACCTGCTTTGCAGGGGTGCTCTCAGCCGGTTTCGATGCAGCAGTCAATGAACGGGCCAATTCCTGGCGTTGGCCGCGGGGAAAGAACCGATACAACCTGGCGATGCTGCGTGAGCTTGTCTCCTTCGGTCCGATCGAATATCGGGTGACTGCAGACGGCCGGCAGTGGAGGCAGCGGGCGTTGTTGATCTCCGTGGCCAACGGGCAATCGATCGGTGGCGGGATGAGGATCACCCCGGAAGCCGCCCCTGACGATGGATGGTTGGACCTGTTCGTGGTGCGGCCGCTTTCCAGGCTGCGCTTCCTGGCTGTCTTCCCCAAGGTGTTTGCGGGAAACCATACCGACCACCCGGCAGTACAGATCCGTAGGGTGAGGCAGGTGCGGCTGGAGGCTGCTGGTGTCGTTGCTTATGCCGACGGCGAGAGGCTGGGCGAATTGCCTGTCGATGTGGAAGTGGTGCCTGGCGGCTTGCGCGTCCTCGCCTGAGCGGTAGCCGGATAGACTCGATCGCGTCAGGGCCGCGGGCCGGGGCCGGGAAAGCCGGAAGGGGCTTGAGCGACAGTGTCAGGGAATGTTCGACGGCGGTTGGCCGGGTCGGCTGCCATCGCCGCCGTAGGTGTCCTGTTGGCCTCTTGCAGCGTCAACGTCCCGGATCCGGAAGCGCCGAAGCCCTCGCCGTCGGAGTCCACGCTTTCGACCCCCACCATTACGCCCGGGCACGATGCGGAGGCCGTGGCTGCCAAGGACCTTCCCATGACTGCAGGAAGCACCTTGGCTTCGGGGGATCCTGTGACGGTCTCCAGCCGGATGGAGGAGGTGCCCGGGTGGTCACTGGTTCATTCGGGCCTGCAGGGCGAAGTCCGGTACAAAAGGGCCGATGGATGCGCGTTGGCAATCCGGGTCAGCGTCAACCAGGGCCCTCTGGTGGTCTCAGGCGACGACAACGCTTCAACCAGGGCATTGTTCCAATACCTGGATGCCGGGATCGCCGCCGAGACTCTGAAGCCCGCCTCACTTCGATGGGGAGGAGACACTGACAAACCGCAGCACAGTGTGGAGTTCCTCGCCCTGGACTCCTCATCTCCCGGAGGGACCGCGGCGCTGGTGCTGGCAAGGCTATTCAGTGCGCCGGCGTCCTCGGTGTACATCTCCCTCGCTTGCCCGAATCCTGGAGCGCTTGCGAGCGCGCGGGCGGAGATGGTTTCCAAGCTGGCAGTAGTTCCCCCTTCCTGAGCGGCTTGCCCGGCTGGGTCCTAGCCTTGCGGTGCTCGGGCTGTGGCGAGGCGGTTCAGCGCCAATGCTCCTATGAGGAGGCCGAAATCCCTCAGCGCAACATCGAAGAACGCGCCAAGGACCAAAAGGTTGACGATGATGCCGAGCAGCCAGGCGGCAACCACCAAAGAGCCTACGCGCGGACGCACAGCGACCAGGAACCCGGCGACTACCTCCACCACGCCCACCCCATACATGAAGACTTGCGCAGGCACCGGTACCACGGCCGTGGCAACGGGAGCGAGGTAGTGGGTCCACTCCGTCAGGAGGTTGGTGAACTTGTCGAGGCCGAAAACCACGGGTGCGACCGTAAAGACGGTCCGTAGCAGGATGAACGCCTGCCGGTCGGGATTGCGGCGAAATGTGGCCCGCGGCATTGCTGTTGTTGAGGTTTCCATGACTCATCCTTTCTAAAAATAGATACCTTGATTTTAGAACCGCCGGATTCTTAAATCAATGAATCTACTTTTAGAGATAAGCTGTTCCCATGGGCGCAACCGACTTCCCCTGGATCCGAAAAATCGCCGCCGTAGCCTCCTTGGGGGAGGAGAACCGCCGGGCGCTGTACCAGTACGTGCTGGCATCGGGTGAAGCCGTTGGCCGGGACCAGGCTGCCACGGCCCTTGGACTATCGCGAAGCACGGCGTCCTTCCATCTGGACCGGCTGGTGGACGACGGGCTTCTTCGCGCAGAGTTCAAAAGGCCGGGAGGTAAAACCGGTCCCGGGTCCGGGCGGCCCGCCAAGCTCTACAGGCCCACACTCGATGAAGTCGGCGCCTCGGTTCCGCAGCGGAGCTACGACCTTGCCGGCCACCTCATGGCTTCCGCGATTGCCCACTCCGCGGCGGAGGGAGTTCCGGTCTCACATGCCCTTCTCGATGTGGCCGATGCCTCCGGCAGGGAGGCCGGTCGATCGGGTGACTTCATTGGCGCACTCGCCGACTGCGGCTACCAGCCAACGCCCGACGACGCCGGCGGGTACCGGCTGCTCAACTGCCCCTTCCATCGACTCTCCCGGGACCACTCAGAGGTGGTTTGCCCCATGAACGGGGCCTTCCTGCGGGGTGTGGCGGTGACGTCCGGTGCCGACCCGTCAACGGTGGTGGGAGACACAGGGCCCGGACATTGCTGCGCCAGGATCACCCGCCACATTGACGACTCCGGCCACGACGCGGCCCGGTAGAATTGCAAGGTGCCTGTATACCTCGATCACGCTGCCACCACGCCCCTTTCGGCTGAAGCGCTCGCCGTCATGACGCGTGAGCTGGCGCGAACAGGCAATCCGTCCTCGCTTCACGGCGCGGGCCGTCGTGCACGCCGCGCGGTGGAGGATGCCCGCGAGACGTTGGCTGCCGCAGCCGGCGCCCATCCATCGGAAGTGATCTTCACTTCGGGTGGAACTGAAGCGGACAACCTGGCTGTCAAAGGCCTGTTCTGGGCCCGCCGTGACGAAAATCCGCGCCGGACCCGCATCCTCTGCTCCGCCGTCGAACATCACGCCGTCATGGACACCGTTGAGTGGCTCGAGCGCCACGAGGCGGCTGACGTCGTATGGCTTCCCGTGGACAGTGAAGGCGCCGTCCGGTTGGATGTACTCCAGCGCGAGATCGAACGTGACCCTGATTCGATCGCCTTGATTACCGTGATGTGGGCCAACAATGAGGTCGGGACCATCCAGCCGGTAGCCGAGGTGGTGGGGCTGGCCAAGCCCCACGGAATCCCGGTGCATTCGGACGCCGTCCAGGCATTCGGTTCTGTTCCCGTCGACTTCCGGGGATCGGGCCTGTCTGCAATGTCCGTCTCAGGTCACAAGCTCGGCGGACCAGTGGGCGTGGGCGCGTTGTTCCTGGGCAGGGCCGTGACCTTGACTCCGGTTCAGCATGGTGGCGGCCAGGAGCGGGACGTACGTTCGGGAACCCTGGACACGCCGGCCATCGCTGCGTTCGCTGCGGCCGCCGAAGCAGTCACCGCCCATTTGGCCCAAGAGCAGGAGCGGCTGGCTGGCCTGCGCGACCGCCTGATCGACGGCGTTCTGGCGGCGGTTCCCGATGCCGTACTGCGGGGAGCGCCGGGCGCTGGCCGCCTTCCCGGCAACGCCCACTTCACGTTCCCGGGATGTGAAGGGGATTCGCTGCTCTTCCTCCTTGACCTGGCCGGCGTGGAGTCGTCCACGGGATCGGCATGCACCGCGGGAGTGCCGCGCCCTTCGCATGTCCTCCTTGCCATGGGTTTGGATGAGGACACGGCCCGCGGGGCACAGCGGTTCACCCTGGGCCACAGCTCTACGGATGCCGACGTCGAGGCTCTCCTCAAGGCATTGCCGGAGGCCTGTGCACGGGCCCGGCAGGCCGGGATGGCGGGCCACGAGTCCAGCATTCAAACGGCGGCGACGGTGGCCAGGCAGCACCAGGCCTGAGCTGTTGCGCGCCGCCAGGGCGTGGGCAGTTCCGCCCGTTACGGGGTGGGCAGAAGGTCCTCGAGGGGGACTGCCGGATCAGCCAGCCGATCCAGGCTGACGCGAACCCTGCCCGTGATGAGGGCCTTGATCGCCTTCTGGACACGGCGTTGGTTGATGCTCATGCCTGCAACCACGCAGCCGTCGTTGACCCAGAAAGCGATGAAGCTGCCGTCAGCCACGGTGCCGCGAATGACGGGCGAAAGGCCGGACGCCAGTGAAGGGAAGCCCGAGTATTCCATGCTCGCCTCGTACTGGTCGGTATAGAAGTAGGGCACTGCATCAAAGGTGGCGTCCTGGCCAAGCATTGACTTCGCCGCGGTCTTGCCGCCGTTGAGCGCATTGGACCAGTGTTCGCTGCGGTGGTGTTCGCCGGTGAATGGATGGAGGGCGTTGGCCACATCTCCTGCGGCAAGGACGTCCGGGGCACTGGTGCGGAGGGCGCTGTCCACCAGGATCCCGTTGCGGACGGCCAGGCCCGCTGTCTCGGCGAGTGCGGTATCCGGGACGACGCCGACGGCAACGACAACGACGTCGGCCGGGAGCCTTTCGCCGCTGTCCGTGACCACTGCTTCCACTGTTCCGGCGCGTCCCTCGATTCCCGCAGCGCTCGCCGGAAGCCTGAAGGCCACACCGTGATCCTGGTGAAGGCGTTGGAAGTAGCGGCCCAATTCCGGTCCAATGGCGGCACTCAGCGGAATATCCTCCAGCCCGAGAAGAGTGACGTCGTTGCCGTACGTGCGGGCTGCCGCCGCCAATTCCATGCCGATCCAGCCGGATCCGATCATGACCACTTTCCTGCCGCCGGCTTTGAGGAGGCTTTGCAGCCGCAGGCTGTCCTCGAAGGTCCGGAAGGTCATGACGCCCGCCAGGTCCGAGCCGGGAAGGGGGATGGTCCTGGGGCGTGCGCCGGTGGCGATGAGCAGTTTGGCGTATTCCAGACGGTGGCCACCCTGCAGCACTATCCGATGGTTGGACGGATCGAGCTCCACCGCGGCGTTGCCAAGCAGGAGTTCGACGCCGTTCTCCTGGTACCAGCCGGCAGGAACCACGGGCACGGAATCTTCGCCCGCCTTTCCGAGGAGGAACTCCTTGGAGAGGGGAGGGCGGAGGTAGGGGATACGGTTCTCGGCGCCGAGCAGTGTGATGGGACCATCGAAACCTTCGTCCCGCAGGGTCCTTGCGGCAGTGGCACCGGCAAGGCCGCCGCCGGATATGACCATTCGTCCTGTAGCCATGTCAGCTCGATTCTAAAATCAGTTGTTCTCATTTTAGAATTATGAGTAGGAGTGGTCAAGGCATTTAGCACACTCCGGCTACCGCGAGCTAGAATGGACGGGCACACTGGCCGTTCCGGGCCGGACACAGGGCAGCCCCAAACACACAGAAAGCCAGCATGCGAGTACTTGCAGCAATGAGCGGCGGAGTCGACTCCGCCGTGGCAGCCGCCCGCGCCGTCGAAGCGGGTCACGACGTCGTCGGGGTCCACCTCGCGTTGTCGCGCATGCCGGGGACCCTCCGCACCGGAAGCCGCGGTTGCTGCACCATCGAGGATTCCCGTGACGCTTGGCGTGCTTGCGACGTCCTGGGCATCCCGTACTACGTGTGGGACTTCTCGGAGCGTTTCAAGGAAGATGTGGTCCAGGACTTCATCGATGAGTACGCCGCCGGGCGCACGCCCAATCCGTGCATGCGCTGCAACGAGCGCATCAAGTTCGCCGCATTGCTGGAGAAGGCCATTGCTCTGGGTTTTGATGCTGTGTGCACCGGCCACTATGCCAAGGTCATCGAAGACGCCGACGGTAACCGCGAACTCCATCGTGCCGCTGACTGGGCAAAGGACCAGAGCTACGTTCTGGGTGTCCTGACCCACGAGCAGCTCAAGCACTCCATGTTCCCGCTCGCTGATACGCCGTCCAAGGCGGAGGTCCGCGCCGAAGCTGAACGCCGGGGCCTGTCCGTGGCAAACAAGCCGGACAGCCACGACATCTGCTTCATTTCCGACGGCGACACGCGTGGCTGGTTGGCCGAAAAGATCGAGATGACCACCGGCGATATCGTCGATGAAACCGGCGCCAAAGTCGGGGAGCATCCCGGTGCCAATGCCTTCACGGTGGGCCAGCGTCGTGGCCTGAAGCTCGGGACTCCCGCTGCCGATGGCAAGCCCCGGTTTGTCCTGGAGATCCGTCCCAAGGAAAACAAAGTGGTGGTTGGTCCCGAAGCGCTCCTGGCCATCGATGAGATTCGCGGCATCAAGGTTTCGTGGGCGGGCCTGCCCATTTCCGAGGTTGCTACCGGTGCGGAGTTCGATTGCTACGCCCAGGTCCGCGCCCACGGTGATCCCGTGCCGGCAGTTGCACGCGTGGAAGCAGTGACCGACGACTCCGGCATTGAGCGGGCTGAGCTCGTGGTTACCCTGACGGATCCCTTGCGTGGGGTTGCGCCGGGCCAGACAGTCGTGCTCTACCAGGGGAGCAGGGTACTGGGCCAGGCAACCATCGACGCCGCCCGCTCCCTCCAGCGCGCGGCACTCTAAAGGGCCATTGCCACCGGATTGGCCGGCCTCCATACTGGGCTAAGCAGCGTTTCCGCTGCGGTATGTGGGGTCCGCATCCGGGATGGCGATGACTGTGGCATTTCCAAAGAAGGGCCCGGGAGATGTCAAAGCCGGGCAAATGGTCACGGTGACCGTCCTGGCTGAGGGGCCAATCGGAGCGGACGGTACTGCCCCGGAGACGGCGCAGGTACGGATCCCTGTGGAACGGCTGAGGCGCGGACCCACCGGGCACCGCTACGCGATCCACATCCGGAAGTGGCGCGGTACCAACGTATCCCCGGTGACGCTTACCAGGCAGGGAGACCCCTGGCAGTTGGTCGACGAGCCGCCGCCGCACGGTCTGCGGGAGCTGCTGGATGACACCCGCTTCCTGGCCCAACATGTGTACGGGGTGGCGATGAGCACTTTGGACATCTTTGAAAGCACCCTGGGACGGCGTATGCCTTGGAACCCGGAGGGGCGCGTGGTCCTCAAAGCCCGCGACCTGGTCACAGCCACGGATACCGGATACCAGCGTGGAAGCAACATCATCCGCTTCGGCTCGGTGGATCGGATGGGATACAAGGTTCCGACGGCCCTCTACAGGGACATCGTGGCCCACGAGGTGACGCACGCGATCCTGGACGGATTCCGTCCCGCCTGGGCCGATGAGCTGGCCACCATGGAGCAGCTGGCGATGCACGAGGCCCTGGCTGACCTCGTGGCTATCCTCTCGGTCTTTTCTTCGCGGGACGTCGTCTACCGTCAACTTGAAGCAGCCCGAGCCGGTTTCGGAGCCGGGCAGGTGGTCGATGACGTGGTCATGATGCGATCGCTGTTCGATTTCGCCCGCGACCTGTTCGCCCGGGGTCCGCTGCGTGAGCCGTTCGTGGGCGTTGTCCCCGACCACTGGCAGGAGCTGTGCGAACCTCATGCACGCGGTGCCGTGGTGGTGGGCGCCGTGCTCCGTGCCGTCCAGCGGCTCTGGGGCGAAAGGAATGCCAGGCTGGGAGACGGGCAAAGCCTCCGGCAAAAAGCCGAATCCGGGTCCATCGTGGCAACCCGGGTCCTGCGGATGGTTATCCGGGGACTGTCCTACATGCCGCCGGTTGATGTGTCCTGGCGTGATCTCCTGCGGGGCATCATCGCAGCCGACCTGGACATGGTCCCGGAGGACATCCACGGGTACCGCGAGGCGCTTCAAGCGGAATTCTCCGCAATCGGCATCCGGAGGGTGTCCAGGGACAACATCAGCGGCGTTGAGAACTACCAGGGGCTCCGCTATCCCATCCGCCTATCGGCCCTGGGCTCGGACCCCCAGGAAGTGCAGCGCTTCGTCTGGGAAAACCCGAGGCTCCTGGACGCGGCACGGCTGGAACGACGGACTCCACTGAGCTCCACGCGCGTCCGGACATCGGAGCGCGTGTCCCCGGACGGGTTCGTCATTTCCGAAATTGGGGCTTCCTTCATCCAGACGGTGCGGATGAGCCGGCGGGAAGCGAACGTCCGCCTCGGGTTGAGGACCACAAGGGACTACGTGGACATTCGGGGTGGAGGACTTTTGCGGTTCGACGCCGGTGGGCGGCTCGTGTATGCCGCGCTGAAGCCCGTGATGGACCGGGACCGGCAAGGGAAGTTGTTCGGTTCCGACCAACAGCACGACGCCGAGCTGGCCGCCTCAGCGGGCGTGCGAAACAGGTTTCACGGCACCGGTGACTAGGCGATTCATGCCCGAACTGTCACGTTCCCCATGCGGCCTTGCGGGCTGCTCTGGGGGCTTCCAGTTGCGCCACTTGGTCAAAGCCTCCGGCCTTCAGGCCTTTGCTGACCAGCTTGAGGATTTCGGCCCGCCCCAACGCCCCGTCGGATCGGAGTGTCTTCAGGAAGTTGTAGGTGAAGGCGCCGTTATAGCGGCCCTCTATCAACGCGTCGGCGGCCGTTTGGTCCGATCGGCAGGCCGCCATCAGCACTGGAGCTGACAGCTTGGCGGTTTTGACCAGGTCGCGCAGGCTTCGGAGCTCCTTGTCTTCGTTCGCTATGGCAGCTTCCGGCGTCGGTGCGGGGAGGAAACGTGGCCGCCTGCCAGGTAGCAAGTCCAGGGACTTGAGCCCCGTGCCGCTGTGGCAGGTGTCCAGGACAACGTCCATGAGGACACCTGCGGGCAGGCGGGCAAAAACGGCTGAGAGTTCATCATCCGAGATCACGGTGTCGGGGTCCCACGCGTCCCCGCTGCTGTTGATGTCATGGCAGGCGAAAGCCTCATCCAGGCTGTCGTCCTCGTCCCCGTTGGTATCAGGGATTTGGGTGCCGTGGCTGGAAAAGGTGAAAACGAGATGTGTGGCTTTGCCGGCGACCGCCGCGTCCACCAGTTTGTTCAGCTCCGCCATGACTGACTTCTTCGTGGCCTGGGCGTCGCAGAGAACGGTGATGGCCGAAGCCTCGAAGCCGTAGGAGTCTGCCAGGACAGCGGCCAGGTCCTTGGCATCGTTCACGCAGCCCTGTAGCCAGCTCGACTGCGGCAGGGAAGCGAACTGATTGATACCTACGCAGAGTGCTGCCTTATCCATGTGCTTGTCCAAGCTGTCGCCCCTTGACTGATCACCCGGGACCACCATATTCCCGCCTCCGCGGCTGGGCAACGGCTGCCGGACGAAGAAGAAAGCTACTGGAAGGTAAATTTTATGTCTCGAATCACAAAATCCGGGGTTCTCCGCTCGGGAAGTCTGGTTGAATCGTGGGATCAAGAGTGTCCGCCGTCACAAATTTTCCACGGCGGCGCGCCCAATCCATCGAACAGAAGGTTCACCAGATGGCACTGAACAAGAAGGCCCTGCACGGCGTTATCGCGCTGGCGGGCATCTCCGCATTCGCCTTGACGGCATGCACGGGGCCCTCCGGAGGCGGTTCATCATCCGCTCCGGCTGCCGGCGGCCCCATCGCCTACGGCACCACGGACAAGGTCACCTCCCTTGACCCGGCAGGCTCCTACGACAACGGTTCATTCATGGTGATGAACCAGGTCTACTCCTTCCTCCTCAATTCCAAGCCGGGCAGCGCAGAGCCCGTACCCGACCTCGCCGAATCGGCGTCGTTCACGTCCCCTTCCGAGTACACGGTCAAGCTCAAGTCGGGGCTCAAGTGGGCCAATGGCCACACCTTGGACTCCAAGGACGTCAAATTCTCGTTCGACCGCCAGGTAGCCATCAACGACCCCGCTGGACCGGCCTCGTTGCTTACCAACATCCAAAGCGTGAGCGCACCGGATGCCACCACCGTGGTGTTCAAGCTCAAGAACGCCAATGACCAAACGTTCAGCCAGATTCTCAGCAGCCCTGCCGCGCCGATCGTGGACGATGAAGTCTTCCCGGCAGACAAGATCCTCTCGGACGACGAAATCATCAAGGCCAACGCCTTCTATGGCCAGTACACCATCGACAGCTACAAAAAGAACGAGCTGGTCAGTTTCAAGGCATTTGCCGATTACAAGGGTGTCCTTGGCAAGCCGGCGAACGACGCCGCCACCATCAAGTACTACGCCAGCCCCACCAACCTGAAACTGGAAATCCAGCAAGGTGCCATTGACGTTGCCTTCCGCAGCCTTAGCGCGACGGACATCGACGATCTCCGCAAGGATTCCAAAGTCAAGGTCCTCACAGGCCCCGGTGGCGAAATCCGCTACATCACTTTCAACTTCGACACCATGCCGTTCGGAACCAAGGCCACCGGTGCTGATCCCGCCAAGGCACTTGCCGTGCGGCAGGCAATCGCCAACCTTGTTGACCGCCAGGCCATCGCCGACCAGGTTTACAAGGGCACCTACCTGCCCCTGTACTCGAACGTCCCCAACGGATTCATGGGAGCCAACGAGTCCTTCAAGGACGCCTATGGCGACGCCGGCAAGCCGAGCCTGGACAAGGCCAAGAAGGTCCTGACAGATGCCGGGATCACTGAACCCGTCTCACTGAACCTGCAGTACAACCCGGACCACTACGGTGGATCCTCCGGCGACGAATACGCCATGGTGAAGGAACAGCTGGAGAAGTCCGGCCTGTTCAAGGTCAACCTGCAATCCACCGAGTGGGTGACCTACAGCAAGGCCAGCCGCGCCGACGAGTACCCGCTGTTCCAGTTCGGTTGGTTCCCGGACTTCAGCGACGCGGACAACTACCTCACCCCGTTCTTCCCGGAGGGCGGCTTCCTCAAGAACCACTACAACAACGCCACGGTCAACGACCTCATCGCCAAGCAGCTCACCGAAGCGGACAAGACCAAGCGTGAATCTGACATCAAGGATGTCCAGAACGCACTGGCTAAGGACATCTCCACCTTGCCCCTGCTCCAGGGTGCCCAGGTGGCAGTTGTCGGCAGTGGCGTGAACGGTGTCGACAAGACACTGGATCCGTCCTTCAAGTTCCGCCTCGGAACTGTCTCCAAGTAACCGAGCCTCTCCATGGAAGGAAGGCGGGACGTCCACCAGACGTCCCGCCTCCTTGCTGAACACCAAGGTGGGCAGCACGCATGAGCCAAATCCCGCGCAATCCACGGGCAGGAAATACAGGTAACAATGACAACACTTATTGAGGTCCCCGAGGCAGAGCCAGGGATCGTTGCTCCAAAGAGCAAGTCCAGGTCCGGAGGAGGGCTTGGCAGATACATCGTGGTCAGGTTCTTCCTGATCATCCCCACAGTTTTTATCCTCGTGACACTCGTCTTCTTCCTGATGCGGGTCATAGGCGACCCCATCACCGCGGCACAAGGTGGCCGGCTTCCTCCGGACGTCCTGGCGCAGCGCATCCATGACGCCGGCTACGACCGGCCCGTTCTCGTCCAGTACTTCGAATACCTCGGCCAACTCCTGACCGGGAACTTCGGTACCACTATCACGGACCGGCGTCCCGTCGTCGAGGTGCTCACTACCTTTGGTGCGGCAACCCTGGAGTTGTCCATCAACGCACTGATCGTTGCGCTCGCAGTGGGCATTCCGCTCGGACTTATCGCCGCGCAACACCGGGACAAGACGTCCGACGCCGTGCTGCGGTTCTTTGCGATCCTTTGCTACGCGACACCCGTCTTCTTCTCGGGACTGCTGCTGAAGCTCACCTTCTCCGTCTGGCTGGGTTGGTTTCCCGTCGCGGGCCGTGCTTCAACCCGGACGGAACTGACCATGGGCGGACTGGCGGCGCCGTCGGGCATCTATTGGCTGGACGCGATTCGCAGCGGCAACTTCACGGCACTGGGCGATGTCGCAGCCCATGCGGTTCTCCCTGCCATCGCGTTGGGCTTGTTGACCGCCGGGGTGTTCCTGCGACTGGTGCGCACCAACGTGATCGGCACCCTCGGCAAGGACTACGTCGAGGCCGGCCGGTCCCGGGGTGTCAGCGAGTACAGGCTGGTGACCAAGCACGCCTATAAACCGGCACTGATTCCGGTCATTACCGTCATGGGCCTGCAGATCGCGTTGATGCTGGGCGGTGCCATCCTGACGGAAACCACGTTCGAGTGGAAGGGCCTTGGGTACCAACTGGTTCAGTACCTCAATGCCCGCGACTTCGTGGCAGTACAAGGCATCGTGGTGCTGCTGGCCATCATCGTGGCCGTCACCAACTTCATCGTGGACATCATCGCCGCGCTCATCGACCCCCGAGTGAGGTACTGACCATGAGCACACCAACGCTCACACCGCCCCGGCAGCCCCTGTTCTCGAGGCTTCCGGTAGTGTCCCACCTCAAGAAGAGCGTAGGGCTCCAACGCGGCATGCTCATCGTGGGGGTAGTCCTGAGCGGGCTGTTCATCCTGACCAGCATTTTCGCACCGCTGCTGGCACCCTATGGATATTCCCAGCTCAGCGATGCCTCCGGTTCCTTCCCCACGCAGCAGGCTCCCGGTGGAAATCACCTGTTGGGAACCACCGTGGGCGGCTACGACGTCCTGTCGCGGGTTATCTGGGGATCGCAGACAGCCGTAACCGTCATCATTGTGTCCGTTGCAATGTCCCTGTTCCTCGGTGTCGCACTGGGGTTGCTCAGCGGGTACTTCGGGGGCTGGCTTGACCGGATACTCGTGGTGGTCGCGGACGCCATCTACGCCTTCCCGACGCTGCTCCTGGCAATCGTCATCTCCATTGTCATCAGCCGGGGCCAGTCCAGTTTCTGGGGCGGGATCTTCTCCTGCGCGTTCTCGATCACCGTGGTGTTCGTCCCACAGTATTTCCGCGTGATACGCGCCGAAACCATCCGCCTCAAAGCCGAACCATTCGTCGAATCGGCCAAGGTCCTGGGCGCCTCGAGCCTGCGCATCATCGGACGGCACATCTTCAAGAACGCCACCAGGACCCTGCCGCTGATGTTTACCCTCAACGCATCGGAGGCCATTCTCACCCTGGCCGGCCTGGGCTTCCTGGGTTTCGGCATCGAACCAACGTCAGCAGCCGAGTGGGGTTTCGACCTCAACAAGGCCTTGGCTGACACCTCGTCGGGAATTTGGTGGACAGGTGTCTTCCCGGGCATCGCGATCGTCCTGACAGTGCTGGGCTTGACGTTGGTCGGCGAGAGCATCAACGACCTCAACGACCCCCGCATCCGCGGACGCAAGCGCGCCGGCAGGACCCCGGTACTGTCCGCAACCCCGGAAACAGGAACGCCGGAAACCCCGGCAGAGGCAGGAAAGCCATGACCACCAACCTTGGAAATGTCTCAGACCAGTCCGTTGCTGGTGAGCCCGTGCTCACCATTGACCGTCTCCAAGTCACTTTCGCCACCGATGGCGGAGACGTTCACGCCGTCAAGGACGTCAGCCTGGAGGTGAAGGCCGGTGAAGTAGTGGCCATCGTGGGCGAGTCGGGATCGGGAAAGACCGTCACCGCAAAAACGATCCTGGGCTTGCTTCCCGAAACGGCCATCAGCTCCGGTGCCGTGGTGATCAATGGCAACAACGTGATCAGTGTCAGCAAATCCACGCTCAGGAAAATCCGTGGCAGGGATGTTGCCATGGTCTTCCAGGAACCCTCCACGGCGCTGAATCCTGTCTTTACCGTCGGATGGCAAATAGCCGAAGGTATCCGGGCACACGCAACGGACGGCAAGCGTGTTTCCGCCAAGGAAGCCAAGAAGAGGGCCACCGAGGCGCTGCGGAAAGTAGGTATCCCGGACCCTGAAACCAGGGTCGATTACTATCCGCACCAGTTCTCCGGAGGCCAAAAACAACGTGTCGTCATCGCCGCGGCGCTCGCGTTGAACCCCGGGCTGATCGTGGCCGACGAACCCACCACGGCGTTGGACGTCACCGTCCAGGCCGAAATCCTGCAGCTGCTGCGCGACCTCAGGGACAACTACGGCACCTCCATTGTGCTCATCACGCACAACATGGGCGTTGTGGCTGACCTCGCTGACCGCGTGGTTGTCATGTATCAGGGCGACGTGGTGGAGGAGGCGCCGTCCCGCGTCCTCTTCGCCGAACCCCGCCAGGAGTACACCCGCAACCTCCTCGCCGCGGTTCCCCATCTGGGCCGGCACTCGGCCTCTGAAGGTGCCCGGAGCCGCCTCCACCAGGACGGCAAGGTACTGGTTGAGGCCAAGAACCTGACCATCGAGTACCCGGGCCGGTTCGGACGGCACGGGTTCAAGGCAGTGGACAACGTCAGCTTCACGGTGTCAGAGAACGAGGTCTTTGGCCTGGTGGGTGAATCCGGCTCCGGAAAGTCCACGATTGGTCGCGCCATCGCAGGCCTGAACCGGACAACCGGGGGCAGCTTGAAGGTGCTCGGCTACGAGATGCTGGACTTCAAGGAACGAACGTTCCGTCCGCTGCGGAAAGAGATCGGGTTTGTCTTCCAG
The DNA here is from genome assembly GCF_030208885.1 of Arthrobacter sp. fls2-241-R2A-172. Taxonomy (NCBI): domain Bacteria; kingdom Bacillati; phylum Actinomycetota; class Actinomycetes; order Micrococcales; family Micrococcaceae; genus Arthrobacter; species Arthrobacter sp. fls2-241-R2A-172. The sequence continues at coordinate 28,667 of NZ_JARVTB010000008.1, forward strand.
GACCCGGCGGCGTCCTTCAACCCGCACCTGACCATTGGTGAGTGCGTGGCGGAGCCGCTTGTCATCCACACGAAACCGAGCGCCGCCGAAGCGAGGAAAAAGGTCGGTGAGCTACTCGAATCAGTCCAGTTACCGGCGTCGTATGCTCAGCGCTACCCCCACGAGCTATCGGGTGGGCAGCGGCAAAGGGCCTCCCTGGCGAGGGCGCTGGCGCTGAACCCGCGGCTTCTGATCGCCGACGAACCCACGTCGGCCCTGGATGTATCGGTGCAGGCCAAGGTACTGGACCTCTTCAAAGACATCCAGGAGCAGTTCGGCTTCGCGGCGCTCTTCATCAGCCACGATCTCGCAGTGGTGGACATGTTGTCGCATTGGGTGGGCGTGCTTTACAAAGGCCAGCTGGTGGAGCAGGGGATCGGCAACCATGTGATGGGTTCGCCCCAGCATGACTACACCAAGCGGCTTATTGCCTCGCTGCCGGTGCCGGACCCGGACGAACAAGCACGACGGCGGGAAGCGCACCGGGCACTGCTGGGCGGCTAGCCCGGCATTTATCCCGGCGCGTGAGCCACAGCAAAGGCACGCCCCCTGCATGGGGGCGTGCCTTTGCCGTAGTTGGTTCTATTCGGAAACGATGCCGATATTGAACATCTTTCCTTGGGGCTGTTGCATGAAAATCCGCAACCAGAGGGGGAGCCACATCTCCATTGCGCGCGCAGCGTCCAGCCCGCCCAGATCCCGGATGTGCGCGGGCGTCCACCCAAATTCCTGGAGCAGGCCCGACACTACGGCCTTGGCGTCAGCGTCGTTGCCGGCCATGAAGATGTCATGCGGCGCCGGGAGCCGGCCGGGATCCACCATGACCGGTGCGGTGACGGTGTTCAGCGACTTCACCACCCTGGCTCCCGGATGGGCTCTTTGGATGGTTTCGGCGATGCTGTCCGTATTGCAGACCGTGAGCGGGGGAGGGAATCCCTTCGATGAATCCAACGGGTTGGAGACGTCCAACAGGATCTTGCCGTCCAGGGTGGCGTCACCTGCCTCGGCCAGGACTGACAGGCTCACGGTGCCGGGGGTTGCGTTGATGATCAGGCTGGACCGTGCACAGGCCTCGGCGAAGGAGCCGGCGCTTGCCCCTGCGCCTGCGCTTCGGGCCCATTCCATGCCTTTGGGATTACCGGCCTCGCGGGAACCCATGGTTACTTCATGACCCAGGGTGACGAGTTTTCCGGCGAGCGCGTGCCCTACCATTCCCGTACCCAGCACAGCGATTTTCATGGGAGCTCCTTTGCCTAGGCTGCGGTGATGGTGCCATTCTGCTCCGTTTCCGGCGGCAGGAACACTGCCCACACCGGCTCGCCAGGCGTGGTGCATGCCCTGCTTGCGGAGGGCAGGTAACAACGGCGCCGTCACGTCCCCACACCCTAGACTGGGGTGCATGACCGAGTACAACAATGCCCTTCCCGATGACGCCGATTCCTTCAACCCGGCTGCGAGTTCCCTGGCCGGCCAGGTGGACCGCGCCGTCATGGATGAGCTGCTGTCCATTCGGTCCAGTATCGACAACATTGACGCGACCCTGGTTTTCCTCCTCGCGGAACGCTTCAAGGCCACCCAGAAAGTAGGGGTGCTCAAAGCCACGCACAAGCTTCCTGCTGGTGACCCGGGGCGTGAAGCTGCCCAGATCGCGCGGCTGCGGAGACTCGCTGAGGACGCGCACCTTGATCCCGCCTTCGCGGAGAAGTTCCTGAACTTCATCATCAGCGAAGTGATCCGACACCATGAGGCTATTGCCGAGGATCACCAGATCTCCAGCCAGCAGGCCTGATCCATGTCCTCATTGAATGACCTGCGTGCCAGTGCCACGGCGCTGGGGCCGTGGCCAGGCAGCGACCCGGCAGAAGCAAACCGGATTATCCGCGGCGAGTTGGGCGACCCGCATCTTCCGTTCCTGCCGTCGTTGCCGGACAGGGGTGTGGGATCGGACCCCGTTGGCCGAACGGGTTCCCTGCTGGTGGACCTGGCCATCGATGTCCAGCCCCATGGTTGGCGTCTGGTGGACAGGCCCGGCAAGGACGCCCAACGCGCTCGTTCAGCCCTGTCTACCGACATCAACATCCTGGCCGACATCGCCGGCGCCGAGGATAGTTCGGCCACGGCCCTGAAAGTCCAGTTGCTGGGCCCGATGAGCCTCGCTGCCAGCCTTTACCTGCACAACGGGGAGCGGGCCCTCCTGGACTATGGCGCCAGGCGGGATGTTGCGGAGTCCCTTGCTGCGGGCGTTGGCGACTATGTCCGCAGGATCTCAGCCGCGGTGCCGGGCGCCGGGATCGTGGTCCAGGTGGACGAACCGGATATCGCGTCGATCATGGCAGGGACCATCCCGACGGCGAGTGGTTACCGAACGCTGAGGTCCATCCCGGGGGAGGAAGTGACAGGCGCTTGGCAGTTGGTCATCAAGGCGCTCAAGGCTGCGGGTGTGGTGGAAACCGTTGTTTCGGTTCCCGAAATAGAAGCACCCATTGACCGAGTGATCGCTGCCGGGGCTGACGGTGTCGCCGTGCCTCTCAAGGCCCTGACGACCCGGCAATGGGAACAGCTTGCAGAGGCCGTGGAAAACGGCAAACGCTTGTGGGCGGGTGCCCTGCCGACGGGAGATCCCCAGTCCCTGCTGCCCCGGACTGCCGACGTGGTGGAGTGCATCTGGAAACCGTGGCGCCAACTCGGCTTGCCGGCATCGCAGCTTGCCGGGGTGCGGGTCACCCCGTCCACTGGTTTGGAACACTTCACACCGTCGTCCGCCAAAGCCGTCCTTTCGAAGCTGACGAAGGTCGCTGACGGTCTGGACCAACTCATCCAGGGCTAAATCCGTTCCTCCCAGCGGTCCGGTTCCGCGTACCGTGGGAGTGTTGTGCCGGGTGCCGTGCCCGGCAGGTAGGGTGCCAGGCGGTAATGGAACCGCCCGGCATACACCAGGACCAGGCCGATCTGCGGTTGGATGACCTTGACCTGGATCCGGTGCTTGCCCTCGACGCCGTCCCACCACTGCTCGGCGTAGGCGCGGGCGTCCAGGGCTTCAGGCAACGGAATCCGCAACGGCCCCAGCAGGAGCCGGCTTGCTTTCGACACTCCACGCAGCCGGCCCTCTGGGGTGACGCTGACATCCAGGTCCGTGACCAACCGGCGGTACCGGCCCACATGGTCCACCAGTCGGGCTTCCACCCCTGGTGCCGGTTGCCCGCCCGACGTCGGAATCGCACTGGTCGTGTCATGGAAAAGCCGTGTTCCGGACGGGAAGTAGATCTCGCGGCGGGCTGTGAGCGCTGGTCGCCCGAAGGGGTCGACATGGGCGTGGTTTTCTATGCGGAACGGTATGCCTTCACCGTACTCGGGGAAGAAGGCCTCCTCGCTTCCGGTCAATGCGAGGAGGGGCCGCAGCCACTTCTGCCGGCAACCCACAACATCAAAGATCCCCTCGCCTATGCCATAGGTGCCTGAACCAGCGGAAAGCGAAAAATACTCCTGGAGTTCCGGCGTCAGTCTCTTGAAGTCCTCTCCGAGGGCGAGTTCATAGATGGGGCTGTTCATGGGCGTCCTTCCTAGAGCCGTCCGGCGGCTTTGAGCCGTATATAGGTGTCTGCGAGCAGAGGCGGAACGTCGAGGGGGTCAGCGTCCACCACCTCGGCTCCGAGTTGTCGCAGTTGGGCTGTAACAGCGGCCCGCTCCAACAGTGCGCGTTCAGCGGCGGCTGCACGGAACACCTGGCTGGCCGTGGTCCGTTGTTCCTTCATCCCGGTGAGCAGGGGATCGCGGACCGAGGCAACCACTACCGCGTGTTGACGCGACAACTGCGCGACGGTGGGGAGCAACCCTTCTTCGGGGGCGCCGCCGTCGAGCGCCGTCAACAAAACCACCAGCGAGCGGTGCGCCGAGACGGCCCGCATTTGGCCCGGTATCTGTTGCCAGTCAAGTTCGATCAGTTCCGCTTCCAACGGGGCCATGGCCTGGACCAACTGCCCGAGCAGATTGCCCTTCGACGCCGATTCGACCCGGGCGCGCAGCCTCCTGTCGTAAGCGAGGAAGTCCACCCGGTCTCCACCCCTCTCGGCGAGCACAGCCAGCAACAAGGCGGCTTCGATGCCTGTATCGAGGCGGGGTTCATCGTTGATTCTCGCGGCGGCTGTGCGGGACGTGTCGAGGACGATGACGACGCGGCGGTCCCGCTCCGGGCGCCACGTCCGCACCACTACGGAGGTCCGGCGTGCCGTGGCGCGCCAATCGATGGACCGGACATCGTCTCCGCGGACGTAGTCCCGCAGGGAATCGAACTCCGTTCCGGCGCCGCGGATCTGCACAGCCGCCTTTCCGTCCAGTTCCCTGAGTTTCCTTAGCTTGGAGGGCAGATGCCGCTTGGAGTGGAAGGGTGGCAGCACCCGCAGCCGTCCGGGGAGCACGCGCGTACGCTGGCGGGCGGCCAGGCCCAAGGGCCCCATTGAGCGGATAGTCAGGTGCGGGCTTTCCAGGTCCCCGCGACGCCGGGGTACCAGGGCCACGGTCAGGCGGCCCCTCTCACCGGCCGGGACCGTGAGGCTTTGGACAGGGCTGATGGCTCCCGCGGAAGGCTGCCATGCATCACGGATACGGGCCCGCAGTTTACGGCTGGTGGGATTGGATACCATCACCACCGAATCCGCTTGGCCTTCAAGCGTGACGTTGCCGGGTTGCCGTCGTTCCAAACCCAGTTTGGCCGGAGACACCGCCACCACAAGGTCAAGGACCAACAGGAGCAGGAGTCCGATGCCGACAAAGAGAACAGTGCTCCACGCGGGGAACACCACCAAGGGAACCAAGCCCAGCACGGCCAGGAGCACGAAACGCCCGGTAATTGCCACTTAGTCCGCCCGGTCCTTGAGAAATCCTGGAATCATCGCGGCACCGGGACGGACGCCAGGATACTGCCCAGGACATCGTCCACCTGGATGCCATCCATCTGGGCTTCCGGCCGAAGGCCCACCCGGTGCCTCAGGCAGGGCAAGGACAACGCTTTGACATCGTCCGGGGTCACGAAGGTCCTGCCCGACAACCACGCCCACGCTTTGGACGTATTGAGCAATGCGGTGGCACCTCTGGGGGAGACCCCGAGCTGGAAAGAAGGTGCGGACCTGGTGGCCCGCACCACGTCCACGATGTACGCAAGAATTTCGGGTGCAACGGTCACATCCGCTACTGCCGCCTGGGCGGAGGACAGCTCGACGGCGCCAGCGACCGGCCGCACGCCGGCGGCTGCGAGGTTGCGTGGATCAAAGCCGACGGCATGGCGCCGGATGACCTCAATTTCCACGGCCCTTCCCGGCAACGGCATGGTCAGCTTGAGGAGGAAACGGTCGAGCTGGGCCTCAGGCAAAGGATAGGTGCCTTCATACTCCACAGGATTCTGCGTGGCCGCCACGATAAAAGGAACCGGCAACGGACGGGACAGCCCATCGACCGAGACCTGGCGCTCCTCCATGGCTTCCAACAGTGAAGCCTGGGTCTTCGGCGGTGTCCGGTTGATTTCATCCGCGAGCATGATGTTCGTGAAGACCGGGCCTTCGCGGAAAGTGAATTCGGACGAGTGGGAGTCGTACACCAGGGAGCCCGTCACATCGCCTGGCATCAGGTCGGGGGTGAATTGCACCCGCTTGGTGTCCAGGCTGAGAGCGGTGGACAACGCCCGTACCAGGAGTGTCTTCGCCACCCCGGGCACACCCTCCAGGAGCACATGGCCGCCACACAGCAGGGCGATCAGCATTCCAGTCACGGTGGCATCCTGGCCAACGACAGCCTTGCCCACTTCCGCCCGGACGTTGAGCAGCGACTGTCGTGCAGGGTCTTCTCCGGCCGGCCGCTCCGGTGCCTGCTGTGGGGCGGCGCCGCCTGCGTGTTGGCTGTTGCTGTCCGTGTAGCTGTTCGGCTGGCTGCTCATCGGGCGGTTGCCTCCTCTTCGATTCGTTCGATCTGTTGGGCCCACTGCACCAGTTGGCCTTCGGTTGCGGGTATGGCGTCGATCAGGACTGACCGTACTTCCGGTGCCGGCCTCCCCAAGCGGTTGGAACAGGCGTCCACGATGGCTTCGGCGGTGGCGTCGGCCCCGAGGTTGAAATGACGGGCCAAGCGGGTGAGGGTTCCTGCCCGAAGATTGTCCGCTGCGCGGTCTATGGCCCGGGAGTCCTGGTACAGCCGGGCCCTTCCCTCTGCTGTCTCTGCTGCCTTGACAACCACGGGGAGCGGTTCAAAGACCAGCGGCCCCATGCGCCTGCCCCGCCAGGAAATGGCAAGGACGGCCACCAAGCCAAGCCAGGGGCCGGCGAATGCCAGCCATCGGGGTGCCAGCTCGTTCAGGGTAGGTGTCGAATCCGATGCCGCAACGTCTTCGATGCCGGGTAGGTACCAGACAAGCTCGGCATTGTTCCCAAGGGTTCGCAGCGCCAGGGCGGCGTTTCCCTCAGATGCGAGGTGTTCGTTGTCGAGCACCTCGGTGCTGCCGATGGCCACCAACCTCCCGTCGGCTGATGCGGCGTAGACGCCCGGTCCACCGTCCCGGATGGGGTAGCAGACTACGGGACCCTGGAAAACAGGTCCCTGCACGGAAATTCTGCCGGCCGACGTGGCGTCCTCCTGCTCGCAACCCGGCTCTATCGCGGTGGTTGCTTCAGGAACGACGCCACCGGGATGGAAGTCCGGCCCCAGTCCACCGAGGCTCCGCAACCTTGGCTTGACCAGCACCAACCGGTCGGCCATCGCCGCAACATCCTGTACTTGGTCCTGATTGAGGAAACCACGGGGATCATAGACAAGCACTGTGGCTCGGGGCTTTTCAGTCAACGCGGCCCGGGTCTCCTCCAACGTGTCGGTCGGAGTGACGGAAACGCCGTGCTGCCCCAGGATTTCTGCCGCGGCCATGGCGCCATCCGGGGCGGGATTCCGGGCGGACAGGGGGCGCTTGTCGCTGTTGCCAGTGAGAGTGGAAACAGCGAGAAAGGCCACCAAGCCGGCGAGCAACGCACCGATCGCGATCCACGCCAGGTTCTTTCGGAACCAGTCAGGGAAGCCGCGCCGGGAGGAGCCGCTGGTGGGTGCCGCCTCATCCGAACCTTGGGAGTGTTCCTGCAAAGTTGTCGTCATCGTGGCACCGCGAAGCCGGCAGCTGCCTGCCCTGCATAGTCGGGCTTCATGGCAAGGACATCGGTATCCAACTGGCGCAGGGAATCGTAATCGGCTTTCGTAGCCCCCGCCTCGCCGTAGCGTATTGCGTCGAACACGCGGGCAGCGGCAATGAGCCTGCTTTGTGCGGCCCCAAAAGCACTTCCCAGTTGGGCTGCCGCTTCGTCTGCGGTCCTGCCGGCCCGGACATCAATGACGTCCCGCTCTTCAGCGGACCTGACCAGGGCGCGGAACAAGTCGACGACGGCGGCCGGCCAGTCGCCGTCGTCGGCCGCGGCTGCGGCACGCGAACGGTACCCGTCCGCATCCATGATGCGTTCGTCACCATAAATGTCCCTGACCCCTGCTTTTCGCCGTGCGTTCAACCGTGGCCGGACCACAAGGATGGCCACGATAACGACCGCTACGGCCACAGCGAGGATGATGGGCACGGCGAGGTCGGGTCCTGGACCGGACAGCTCACCGTCGAAGGACGAGAGCCAGTCCAGGAAATCCCGCCACAGCTGGTCAACCCAGCCTGGACGTGCGTCGGGGTATTGGGCTTTTGCGAGTTCTTCGGCAGCCCATTGGCGCGCCTCGTCGCGACCCGGTGTCACTGGGGGCTCTGTGCCCACCAGCACGTTCCAGCCGGGAAACCTCATGCGGGAGGACGCTGACCAGGCGGGATGTGTGGAAACTGTCCACCGGCTGGTGGCTGCCCGTTGCCGGGTAGGGCCGAAGGGGCGCCCGGGATGCCGTCAGGGTCCGCTCCGGTTTCCATTAACCGCATCAACTCCACATCAAGGCCATCACGACGCATGCGCAGGTCCATGTAGAGCAACGCCAGAACTGACGCCTGGAAGGCAAAAGTTACCGAGCCCACCAAAGCTCCGATGGCGGAGGAAATAACCGTACTGACCACCATGGTGGAAGCGACTGTGTCCTGGTCGGGATGGGGCGAGACCACTCCGCCGATGGCAGTGGCAGCCAGAGAGGCCGGGATCTGCACGATCTGGGCAATGATTCCCACCATGATCGCCACTACGAGGGTGATCCCGAAAATACGCCACCAGTTGTTCTTCGTCAGCTGCCAGGACCGAAGGAGGCCGTCATAGACGCCCGTGCGTTCCACGACGATGGCCGCCGGGGCGAGCATGAGCTTCAGGCCAATCCACACAATAAGGACGACTGAGCCCAGCCCCACCGGGAAGACAATAAACAAGGCCATGGGCCCCATTGCCGTAAACAGCAATACCGCGATCCCCGCTACGGCAGCAACAGCGAGCAACCCGCCCAGCGTCAGCAAGGCTGCTACGCCAAGCAGAGGCCAGATCCTGCGTCCGGCGAGCGTCCACATCTGCTTGAAGCCGGTCCGTCGGTTAAGGACCGACCGCGCCACCGGGACCACCAGCACTCCCTGGAGGACCGAGCCAAGGAAACCGATCAAGACCGAAATACCCATGGCCCCTGCCATGACGGCAAAGACCGGGCCCATCGCTTGGAGGAACTCCTCCTCGGAGTTGACGGTTTCAAGGGATGAGGTCATCTGAACCATCCCCACCGTGACTGCCCCGATCAGGATCGCCCCGATGGCCTGCACGATCAGGGCCGAGCCAAACATCGCCGCGGCGTTGCGGCGGATGGTTTGGAAGGAGCCGTCGAGGATCTCGCCGAACTGCAACGGACGCAATGGAATGACGCCGGGTTTTGGGGGCGCAACGTAGAGGGGCTGGCCGTAGGGAGCTCCGGGTGGCCACCCTGGCGCAGGCTGTCCCGGGACGCCTTGGCTACCGGCCGGCGGAACTGCCCACGCTGGAGGGCCGCCCCACTGTGGCTGGTTGCCCCACGCGGGTTGGTTGCCTGGCGGTGGCTGGTTGCCCCACCCGGGTTGGTTGCCTGGCCACCCATCCTGGCCGTGCTGTGGTTGTGACACGATATCCTCCCCATAAGGCCCGCTCCGTCGACGTCCGACGTCCCCCATACGGACCCTCGCACCCAGCCTATAGTCCCGCCGTCGTCGCTCCTAGCCTGCCGCGGTGCCGCCGTCGACAAGCATGGCCGCGCCGTGGTGCGTTACGGTGGAATTGCCCTGGGGGCGCCATGCCGTGCGCCGTGCCCAACGGGACAAAGACTTGGCGATAAGGGAATATATAACTATGAAGGCACGCATTCTGGTAGTGGACGACGACGAAGCACTCGCGGAGATGATTGGTATCGTCTTGCGCAATGACGGCTTCGAGCCCGTCTTCTGCGCGGATGGCGGACAGGCCTTGGAAATCTTCCGTTCCTCGAAGCCCGACCTCGTGCTGCTGGACCTCATGCTCCCGGGCTCGGACGGCATTGAAGTGTGCCGCCAAATCCGTGGCGAGTCAGATGTTCCCATCGTGATGCTCACGGCGAAGTCCGATACGTCCGATGTGGTCCGTGGCCTCGAGTCCGGTGCCGACGACTACGTGCCCAAGCCCTTCAAGCCCGCCGAACTGGTGGCGCGTGTTCGTGCGCGCCTGCGTCCGGGCGAACAGAAGGCCCCCGAAACGCTGCGTATTGCGGACGTCACGATCGACGTCGCAGGGCACCTGGTGACCCGTGGCGGGGAGCGCATTTCGCTGACGCCCCTCGAATTCGACCTTCTTGTGGCCCTCGCCCGGAAGCCGTGGCAGGTCTTTACGCGCGAGCTCCTCCTCGAGCAGGTGTGGGGGTATCGGCATGCCGCGGACACGCGGTTGGTCAACGTCCACGTCCAGCGTTTGCGCTCAAAGATTGAACGCGACCCGGAAGCGCCAGAGGTTGTCTTGACGGTGCGTGGTGTCGGATATAAAGCAGGTTCCTGAGTCCGCAGCCGGCGAGGCCGGCGCGGCAAAAGGGGATGCTGCCCCCGAGGTTTCCGAAACAGCCGGCGTCGAACAACCGACGCCGGCTACTTCGGCCACCCCAAAGCCGGCAGAATCGTCCCCGCCTCCGGCACGGGACCTCTCGTGGTTCCTGACCCGTACCCGGATCTGGACACGCCGGGCCCTGATCCTTGTCCTGCGGGTGTCGCGGCTGGTTGTCACCGGCATAAGGCACATCCGGCCTGGCCTGCGCTTCCTGTGGAAGTCCTTGCTGCGCCGCTGGCGCCGTTCACTGGAATTCCGAACGGTCCTCACCACGTTGCTCCTGGCCGTGACATCGTTCGCCATCGTGGGTGCGTACCTTTCCAACCAAATCGCCAACAACCTGTTCCAGGAACGACTCGCCCAAGCGGAGTCAGAGTCACGCTACAACGTCAAACAGGTCCAGGACACGTTCGACGGCGCCCAGGTCACCGACCAGTCGAGCGTCATCACCTTGGTTTACGACACCCTCACGGCTGTGGAAGGCCGTGGATCGGTCATTCAACGGCGATACGTCTTCGAAGCCAAACCCGAACAGACCAAGCCGCGAAACCGCTGGGTAGAGTCGAGGGCCTCGGACCAATTGACAGTCCGGGTCATACCGCCGGAGTTGCGCAAGGCCGTACAGGAAGGCGGGAAGCAGCAGTTCTGGGCCTCCACGCAGTTCCCCGTGGGCAACGAGGACCGGCCCGGCATCGCGGTCGGAAACCTGGTGACGTTCAACGGCACGGCCTATGAGCTGTACCTGATCTATGACCTCAACACGGCCCAGCAAACCCTCAATGAGATCCAGAACGTCCTTTGGGCCGGTGGCGCCGCACTGGTTCTCATGATTGGTGCCATTGCCTGGTACGTCACCCGGAATGTCGTCAGTCCCGTGAGCCACGCTGCAGTGGTCTCGGAGAAGCTAGCCGCCGGGCAGCTGCAGGAACGCATGGTAGTCAAGGGCGAAGACGAGGTGGCACGATTGGGTGCCTCGTTCAACCACATGGCTGCAAGCCTCCAGGAACAGATCACCCAGCTGGCGACGCTGTCCCAGATGCAGCAGCGCTTCGTCTCCGATGTCTCCCACGAGCTCCGCACCCCGCTGACCACCGTGCGCATGGCCGCAGAGGTCCTTTTCGATGCCCGTGACGAGTTCGATCCCATGAACAAAAGGTCTGCGGAGCTGCTCTATCACCAGGTTGAGCGTTTCCAGTCGTTGCTGTCGGACCTGCTTGAGATTTCCCGGTTCGACGCCGGCGCCGCCGTCCTTGACGCCGAGCCCCAGGACATCTTCCAGGTGATTTCCCACGTCATTGACGGTGCGGCGCCCGTGGCCGAGGAGTATGGCTCGGAAGTCCGGCTGAGCGCCCGCCAGAAGAGCATTGTGGTGGAAATGGACTCCCGGAGAATCGATCGGATCCTGCGCAACTTGCTGCTCAATGCACTCGAACATGGTGAAGGCAGGCCCATCCATGTTTCGGTGGCAGCAAACCATGATGCTGTGGCCGTGTCCGTCAGGGATCACGGCATCGGCATGAGCCAGGCAGAGGCAGCGAGGGTATTCGACCGTTTTTGGCGGGCAGATCCGGCCCGTGCCCGAACCACTGGAGGGAGCGGCCTTGGCCTGTCAATCGCTGCCGAGGACACCAAACTGCACAACGGATGGCTGCAGGCCTGGGGCCGTAAGGGATCGGGATCCAATTTCCGCCTGACGCTGCCGCTGCGCCAAGGCGGCACCATCGTAAAGTCGCCGTTGCTTCTGGAACCTGCGGACATCGAATTCCCCGGATCGGCAAACGAACGCCACATGCTGGTGCTTGGTACGGGATCCACGGGCAATCCCGGTCAGACCGCTTCAGATGCTGACCGGAATCCGCAAACAGGCAGCGGAACGGGAGAGGCCCCGTGACGAGAACGCGTTTTGCCCGCTCCAAGGCCGCAGCCGTCATTCTGGCCGTGCTGATGCTCCTGCTCACCTCCTGCGCGCAAATTCCCCGATCAGGACCAGTTGGCAAGAGCAAGGATGAAGGTGCAGGCAATCCGAATGCGCCGGTATTCTTTCCTGCCGCTCCGCGGTCCGGTTCCAGCCCGGAAACCATCATTGAGGACTTCTACATGGCCGGCAGCGGCTATGAGGACGATTACCCTGTTGCCCGCCAGTACCTGACACAGGCGCAGTCGGTGACCTGGAAGCCTGACAAGAAGGCCCTCGTTTTCCGTGCGGCGCACGTGGTCAAGGCTGCCGCGGAAAACGAATACGTCTACGAACTTGATCTTGCCTACTCCGTGGACGCTGACGGCGTTGCCACCCAGTTCCCACCGGGAACCAAGGAGACCATCCCCCTGACCTTGGAGCAGGTAGAGGGGGAGTGGCGCATTTCAAAGGTCCCGGACGGCACGGCTATTCCGGAAGAAACGTTCAAGGTCATTTATGGGGCAAACCCCATCTACTTCTACGACCCGACCTTCACCTACGCGGTCCCTGACTATCGGTGGTTCATCAAGAAGAACACCGTCAAATCGATGACCAGCGCCTTGTTGGCCGGCCCGGCACCCTACCTTCGGGGCGCTGTGGTCAGTGCTTTCCCATCGGGGATGAAACTTGCCCGCGAATCCGTGCCCGTGGTCTCAGGTGCTGCGCAGGTGGACCTGTCGGCGAAGGAACTGTTTGATGCCTCCGCGGAGGATCGCCAGAGGATGCAAAACCAACTGGCCCTGACCTTCAGGAGCCAGCCTGATGTCATCAACGTCCAACTTCGGGCAGACCAGGACCTGGTCCGGGTCGAGGACAACGGAACGGTGCTGCCGCCCGTGCTGGACAAAAATGTTCCTGCACACCAGATCGCCGTGAACAATGGTGACCTGGTGCGGTACGAGAACAACAGGGTTTCCCCGCTCCCGGACATCCAATCCGTTGCGGGCTTGGGGCCGCATGCTCCCGCGGAGTCGCCAGTGTCCCAGACGGCCGCCTTCCTCAACGGTGACAGGACCACCCTGTACTCCATCGAACCAGGCCAGCCCGCGCGACAACTCACCACCAGGAGCACACTGACCGGGCCATCGTTCAGCCCACAGGATTGGGTTTGGACCGCGGGGCCCGGTGCCAACGGCGCTGCCGAAGTGGTGGCGTACAAACCCACCGGAGTTCCACCGGGCACCACCGTGCCTGCCGTCACGATCACCCCGTCCTGGCTCTCGGGCCGGACCGTGAAGGATTTCCGGGTGTCCAGGGAAGGGACGCGGGCCCTGGTCATTTCGGAGGCCAACGGCAAATCCGCGGTCCAGATCACCGGAATAGTCCGTACTCCTGACGGCGTGCCCAAGGACCTCACAACTCCCGTCACCCTCCTTAGCACCGGCAATGCAAACCAGGGTGTGTGGATTAACGGGTCAACGGTAGCCGTGATGTCCGGCTCCGCGACGTCCACGGTTGTTCCGGAGTTGCTCAGTTTGGCCTCAGGGGAACCCCAGCAGCTCGCACCCTGGGACGGACTGACCAGCCTCAGTGCCGGCAACGGATCCGAGCAGATCTATGGTCAGTCAGAGGCGGGGATCTTCCAGCGGGTCGGCAACGGCTGGGAACTCCAGCTCAAAGGACCTACAGAACCCGCGTTTCCCGGCTGACGTCTTCGTCAGGCCGCTATCACGGCCCTTTGTCCACATGGGGCCTCTGTCCACATAGGGCTACGAAGTCCTTCCGTGCAGTAGTGCACTGGCACAGGCTGATGGAATGACTTCGTTTCCTCCCGCCGCAAAAGCCGCCCGCCCCCGTCGCCGCGAGGACCCTGACCTGGAAGCCACAGCCAGCGGTCCCGCACGGCGTCGCGGACCGGACAGGCAACCCATGGGCAGGATCCTTTCCGCGCTCCAAAGAACCGCGGCTGAATTGTTGGCCCTGCTGATCCCTGTTGAATGTGTCTGCTGCAATGCCGAAGACACCGTCCTGTGTCGAACTTGCGCCAAGCGGGTCCGGCAACTCTGCAGGCAGCCCTTTCGGGCGGAGCAGGAGGCGCCCGCCCTGGTCGAGTTCGACGGTACGGCGAAGATCGGTGTGGTGGCTGCGGGGCCGTACCGCGATGAACTGGCGCAATGCCTGCTCTCGTTTAAACACCATGGCCAATGGAAGTTGGCCGGAGTGCTGGCGAACTGCCTGAGCAAGGCCGTGGACTCTGCCGCAGGTGGCTTGGAAGGCTATCGCCTCGTCCCGGTACCAACCAGTACAACGGCGTTCGCGAAGCGCGGATTCAGCCCTGTGCACCTCCTGCTCTTCTGGATGCGGCTCCGGAGGACACACCCGCAAGGCCGTGCATTGGATGCGCTGGTGAAGACCGCCCGTCCGTTCCGCCACGGGCTGGGCCAATTCGCACCCCGCGATCTTGCCATTTGGCTTGCCAACTCCGTGCTGGGTGGCGACGCCGGCCAGGATCGGGGCGGGCAAAAGGGGCTGGGGCGGGGCGGGAGGGTCAGCAGGGTCCGCGGCTCCATGCGTGTGCGGAGCCGCTGGCGCAAGGAGCTCAATGGTGCCCGATGCATACTGATCGACGACGTGCTCACTACGGGCGCCACCCTGGCCGAGGCTGCGCGGGCCGTCACCGCGGCCGGAGGCGTGGTTTGCGGCGCTGTTGTTCTCGCGGCCACGAGGCCACCAGCCTACGCCTCCGTAGTGATCGCAGACGACCCCATGGCAGTTGATAAGACAAAATCAAAAAATAAACGGCCAAAGGATGAATAACACGTGACGATGAACTAACGTCGGTTGTGGGTACCAAGAACAGATGTACCTGTCGATAGCGGCTCGGAAAGGGGCTCGACTGTCCGTCAGACCAGCCCCCAACAGAGTCGTTGTCGTGTCACCGAGTTATTTGGAGGGCACCATGGAGTTCATGATCAGCGGACGAAATCTGACAGTTTCTGACCGCTTTCGCGAATACGCCGGCGAAAAAATCTCGAAGATTGAATCGCTGGGGGATAAGGTCCAGCGAGTAGACGCCAAGGTTTCCAAGGAAACCAATCCCCGGCAGACGCCGGGCCAGCTCACCGTCGAAGTGACAGTCCTGGGCCGAGGCCCCGTTATCCGTGCCGAGGCCACAGCCGCTGACAAATTCGCTGCCTTCGATCTTGCGTACAACAAGCTGCTGGAGCGGCTCCGCCGTGCGAAGGACCGCAAGAAGGTCCACCACGGCCGCCACACGCCCAAGGCCGTCCGGGAGGCCACGGCAACGTTGGAGCCGGCCAGCACCAGCGAGCCGCTCTACGTCGAGGCAAGCAATCACCAGGACTCCGAGCCACAGACCGATGAGCGTTCTCCCTACGAGATTGAGAACGACATCCCGGCGGGCGATTCACCCGTCCTGATCCGCCGCAAGGTATTTCCCGCAGCGTCGCTGACACTCGACGACGCCGTGGACAGCATGGAACTGGTGGGACACAACTTCTATCTGTTCCTGGACAAGGAAACCAACGCGCCCTCGGTCGTTTACCGGCGCAGTGGCTGGACTTATGGTGTGATTACCCTTGATTCGACGTGCGAACCGGGTGAGGAGGCAGTGGAAGAGAAGATCCACGCCTATCGCTCCGATGACCAGGCCGCTACGGCAAAGTAAGTCGTCAACTCCTGCATGAAGGGACTTCAATGACCGCTTCGCTGAGCCTCTCACAGGCACGGCGGATCGCATTGGCAGCTCAGGGTTTGGCAAAGGTCCGGCCTACCGGCCCCGTCACAGCACGGGCGGTGGGCCGGACCTTTGCCCGGCTCCAGTTGGTCCAGATCGATTCCGTGAACGTAGTGTCACGCAGCCACTACCTTCCGTTCTTTTCCCGGTTGGGTAACTACGACCCCGACATTCTGCATGTCATGGCTGGCCGGAAGCCGCGCAAGATGATGGAGTATTGGGCGCACGAGGCAAGCTTTATCCGGCCGGAGCACTTCCACGACCTCCTGCTGTGGCAAAAGCGCGCTTGGGTGGGCGCGCACACCCTGGATCCCTTGGAACGTCAGGGTATGGAAGACCGCATTCTCTCGGCCCTCGCCTCAGGGCGTCCAATGACCGCGTCCGAACTGACTGCGAAGCTCGGGCATGTCCACGATGCTTCGCGAGACCAATGGGGTTGGAACTGGAACATGGTCAAACGCGTGCTTGAGCACCTCTTTGAAGAAGGAAGGGTTTCCGCGGCTACAAGGACCCAGCAATTCGAGCGGAAATACACCCTCACCACCCGGGTCGTTCCGGACCTGGCTCCGCCGGTCCTTGATCCCGAAGCATCCTTGGACCGACTGATCGAGGCCGCCGCCCAAGCCCATGGCATTGGCACGGTGCGGTGCTTCTCGGACTATTTCCGTACACCGGTGAAGGCGGGAGCGGAATCGGTCCGGCGTTTGGTGAAGTCCGGGCGGCTGGAACCTGTCTCCGTCCGCGGCTGGGACCGGGAAACCTTCAAGCACGTCGAGGCAAAATTGCCGCGAAAAGCGGAAGGGCGTGCTTTGCTCAGTCCTTTTGACTCATTGGTCTTTGAACGTCGACGCCTGGAAGAGCTCTTCGGCTTCCACTATCGGATTGAGATCTACACCCCGGCTGCCAAGCGACGATTCGGCTACTACGTTCTGCCGTTCCTCCTGGGCGAACGCATTGTGGCGCGGGTGGACCTGAAGGCGGATAGGGCCTCCGGCCAGTTGCTGGTGCGCTCGGCGTTCGGTGAGGCCGACGCACCGGCGGATACCGCCGTCGAACTTGCCGCAGAGCTCTGCCTGATGGCCCAATGGCTCGGCTTGGACGAAGTGGTGGTTTGGCCCGTTGGTGACCTTGCAGCCAGCCTGGCCAGTGAGGTGGCAGTCCTCAGTGTCGATAGTGCCCGCCCCGCCCAGCCGAGCAGTCCGCTCACAGGTGAACCCGGCAACGTGGCGTTGGTCTCTCCCGTAGACTGAAACAGCCAGAATTCGGCAGCATGAGACTGGGAGCAATTTCACGTGGCATCACTAATCGAAAAACTTCTCCGCACGGGTGACAAAAAGACACTCAAGCAACTGCGGAACTATGCCGATTCCATCAATGCCCTGGAAGACTCTTTCAAGTCCTTCACGGACGCTGAACTCCGTGAGGAAACGGATCGCCTCCGCGCCCGCCACCAAGACGGCGAGACCCTTGAGGCACTGCTGCCCGAAGCCTTTGCCGGCGTTCGCGAGGCGTCATCACGGACCCTGGGAATGCGGCACTTCGATGTACAGCTGATGGGCGGGGCCGCCTTGCATTTGGGCAACATCGCCGAAATGAAAACCGGTGAAGGTAAAACCCTTGTTGCCACCGCACCGGCTTACCTCAACGCCCTGACCGGCAAAGGCGTCCACGTTGTCACGGTGAACGATTACCTTGCCGAATACCAGTCCGAACTCATGGGACGCGTCTACAGGTTCCTTGGCCTCACCAGTGGTTGCATCCTGTCCAACCAGGACCCAGCGGTGCGCCGTGAACAGTACGCTGCCGACATTACTTACGGCACCAACAACGAGTTCGGCTTCGACTACCTGCGCGACAACATGGCCTGGGATGCCAGCGAACTGGTGCAGCGCGGCCACAACTTCGCGATCGTCGATGAGGTTGACTCCATCCTCATCGACGAGGCGAGGACACCCTTGATCATCTCGGGACCGGCGCAGGGCGACACCAACCGGTGGTACAGCGAATTCGCGAAGGTTGTTACGCGGCTTCAGCCTGAGGTCGACTACGAAGTGGACGAGAAGAAGCGGACCGTCGGCGTGCTGGAAGCCGGCATCGAAAAGGTTGAGGACTATCTCGGAATCCAAAACCTGTACGAATCTGCCAACACGCCCCTCATCGGCTTCCTCAACAACGCCATCAAGGCGAAGGAATTGTTCAAGCGGGATAAGGACTACGTCATCCTCGACGGTGAGGTCCTGATTGTCGACGAGCACACCGGGCGCATCCTGGCTGGACGCCGCTACAACGAAGGCATGCACCAGGCCATTGAAGCCAAGGAAAATGTCGAGATCAAGGCCGAGAACCAGACTCTCGCCACGGTGACCTTGCAGAACTACTTCCGCATGTATTCCAAGCTCTCCGGCATGACCGGTACGGCCGAAACCGAGGCCGCGGAATTCATGAGCACCTACAAGCTTGGCGTCGTTCCCATTCCCACCAACCGGGATATGCAACGTATTGACCAGTCAGACCTCGTGTACAAGAACGAGGTCGTCAAATTTGATGCAGTGGTAGCTGACATTGCCGAGCGCCACGAAAACGGGCAGCCGGTACTCGTTGGAACCACCAGCGTTGAAAAGAGCGAATACCTGTCGAAGCTCCTGGCAAAGGAAGGCATCCGCCACGAAGTCCTCAACGCGAAAAACCACGCACGGGAAGCCTCCATCGTGGCCCAAGCGGGCCGTAAGGGTGCGGTAACCGTTGCCACCAACATGGCTGGCCGTGGTACTGACATCATGCTCGGCGGCAATGCAGAGTTTACCGCCATCGCCGAACTGGCCAAGCGTGGTCTCGATCCCGAAGAGAACTCCGAAGAATACGAAGCCGCGTGGCCCGAAGCGCTTGCCGCAGCCAAGCAGGCCGTCAAGGACGAGCATGAAGAAGTCCTGAACCTCGGTGGTTTGTACGTCCTGGGTACCGAACGCCACGAATCACGCCGTATCGATAACCAGCTGCGCGGACGTTCAGGCCGTCAGGGCGACCCCGGCGAATCCCGTTTCTACCTTTCGCTGACTGATGACCTCATGAGGTTGTTCAACTCCGGCGCCGCCGAACGGCTGATGAACAGTTCAGTACCTGATGACGTAGCGCTCGAGTCCAAGCTGGTGTCCCGCGCAATTGCCTCGGCCCAGGGCCAGGTGGAGGCTCGCAACGCGGAACAGCGCAAGAACGTCCTTAAATACGATGATGTCCTCAACCGCCAGCGCGAAGCCATCTATGGTGACCGTCGCAGGATCCTCGAAGGCGACGACCTTCACGAAAAGGTCCAGTACTTCCTCGAGGACACCATCAATGCACTGATCGAGGCAGCAACCGCCGAAGGAACCGGCGACGATTGGGACTTCAACCAGTTGTGGACGAACCTGAAGACGCTCTACCCGGCCACGGTTACACCCGAAGACATCATCGAGGAGGCCGGCGGCAAGTCACGCGTCACGGCAGAGTTCCTGAAGGATGAGATCCTCTCCGACGCCCGGCTCGTGTACCAGGCCCGCGAAGAAGCCATCGGATCGGAGAGCATGCGCGAGCTTGAACGCCGTGTGGTCCTGTCAGTCCTGGGACGAAAGTGGCAGGAACACCTCTACGAGATGGATTACCTCAAGGAAGGAATCGGGCTCCGGGCCATGGCCCAGCGCGATCCCCTGGTCGAGTACCAACGGGAAGGTTTCGTCATGTTCCAAAGCATGATGGAAGCCATTCGCGAAGAGAGCATCGGGTTCCTGTACAACCTTGAAGTCGAAGTGACGCCCGCCGAGGACGTAGTGGTCGCCGACGATACTGCCACTGGCACGCATACAGAGCACCACGATCCGCAAATCCGGGCGGCAGGCCTGCAGGCACCGGAGAAGCCGGCGCAGTTGCAGTACACCGCACCTGGCGAGGACGGAGCAACCCAGACCCGGGTGGAGGGCCGCGCGTCAGGCCGTTCCGGCAATCCCGCCAAGGCGGCTGGCCAGGAGCCACGCAAATCTGCGAAGAAGAAGCGCCGCTGACCCTCGGTAGCTGCGAGTCTAAAGGGCGAACCCCGGACCTAAGGTCCGGGGTTCGCCTTTATTCATTGGTCCCGCCTTGCGATGGGTACGCTGTCAGCCAATTTCGAGCGCAGTAACCTGCCATACACCATCCAGGCGTTCGAGCCTCATGGCTACCGCGCGGCAGCGTTGCTCTTCCGCCACCACGATGCTGGCCTCACAGATGGACTCGGAGATGGAGCATGTCCGAACGGATCGGACCATCGGACTGCTGTGGGGCTGCTGGCTGCCGCGGACCCTGGCGGCATGTTTTCGGGTGAGAGCCGCCCGGTGCTGCAAGGAGAGGTAACACTCGGCATCAAGGGAACGTGAGAGTTGCTGGAGGGGCCGCGTCCCTGCGAGAACCTCCAAAGCTGCCTGTGCAATGCTCCTCGCAACGAGTCGAACGTCGACGTCCGCGCTGTTGGAGCTGCGGACGACGCCGGTCCCACTTCTGCCTTGACGGCTTGCCGGCCTGCTCGGAGTCGTAACGGTCATGGTCATACCTCATGCATTCACAACATGGGCTCGGGCGTGGGGTCGCCGTTGCCTGGGTGGCTTCTGCTGGGATGACGATGGATGGGAGTCGGGATGCTGTTGGAGCCCCTGAGTGGGCTCGCAGTCGGACCTTCGGGACCGCGGATTCCGGGCTAGCCGGGGGGTGGAGGCTGGAGGACCTGGCCTGGCTGCAGCAGGGTCGGGTCGGCACCAATCGTGGAGCGATTCGCGTCGTACCATTTGGGCCAGGACAGGGCGATGTCTACGTCGGTGGCGAAGGGCCCGAGCCGTGACGCCGCGATGGACCACAGCGAGTCTCCGGGTTGCACGATGACGTCTGCTTTCCCGGGAGACGTGGCCTGCCGGGACGCGGGCCGGCTGAGGAGCCCGGGATCAACAACGGGGTGTTCGGGTTTCCATCCCGGACTAATGGCCTCGACCCTTGCCGAACCTGTTTCGACAGGCGCTGGAGCGCCAACCTTCGGCGTGCTGTGCGATGTCGGGGTCCACGATGCTCCGGTGGAATCGGTGGTCACCGTGTCTGTGGCGTGCCACCCAGGTTCGGGTTGTGTTGCTGCTTGCGCGGCGCCGGAGGCCAGCAGGTTCAGGCCGAGTACGGCTGCAGCAAGGCGCAGCATAAAACCGGGGCTGAACTTGGAAATGGTACGGGCGGCCTTAGTCCGGCCTCTGCGCTGCATCGCGGTGGCCAGGAAGGCAAGGAAACATGAGGCGGTCCACCACGTCGCAATGGAGCTGCCAACGATGCTGGCGGAGGTTCCCAAAAGGTGGTCAAGGGAGGACTGTTGATGATGATGTTCGGCAGCCAACCATTGGCCCATCAAGACGGTGCCGGTGAACGCCAAAAGCAAACCAAGCCCGAGTAACGAAGCAGCAAGGACCAGGTCTTTGCGTAGTGTTCGCGCCATGCCAAGCCCCCAAAGCCTAGTTTGATGTCGTTTGATCGTCTTTGACCCATTCTGATGGGTTTTGTCGGCGATTGTCCAATCCTTGTCACCAGAAAGCGGTGAATTGTCCTGCCTTCCTAGTGCAGCCTAGTCTGGCCACATGAGATGGGACTCTCTTTTCAGCGATTTGGAAGCACAATTTTCGGCCGAACGCGCGCTCCGTGATGAGTCGGAGATAACGGAACGGGCCAGGGTTGAACTCGGTGGCATCGAACTCAGCGACCGGCTCCGCGGCGTGGTTGGCTCAGGCATCAAGGTCATGCTGATGGATGGCAGCGTGCTCCAAGGTGGGCTAAGCCACGTCGGCAGTGAGTGGATTGTGCTCACTGAGGGAGCGCGGCAATGGTTGATCCCTCATGGATCCGTGCTGTCCTACCAGGGGCTTGGGAGGCTGGCAGTCAAGGAGGCATCCCGTGTTCAACGTTCATTGGGAATCGCTTCGGCGTTGCGGGCCCTGTCCAGGGGCCGCATCCCCCTCGTCGTCTACCTGGCTATCCGGAATGGCGGCGGCCATAAGCTCGATGGGGTTATCGACAGGGTGGGGAGCGACCACTTTGACTTGGCCGTCGTGCCGCAGGGTGAGGAGAGGCGCGCCGGAAGCGTTGCGGCGGTTGTGACCGTTCCCTTTGTCGCGTTCACGGCCATCAGCTCTCCGGGTGGCCAGGAGTTCTAACGCTGGGCGGTTTTGGACCTGGACTCTTCGATCATTCGGCTGGTTTCTGCATATCGGTCCTGGATGTACTGCTCCAGCATCGCTTCCTCGATGCGCCATTGTCCGCGCCCTCCCACCTGTATGGCCTTCAGTTCCCCGCTGCGCACTAACGCGTAAGCCTGGGGGGAGTTTATTTGGAGTTGTTCGGCGACATCCGCCAGAGTCAGGAATCGGGGCATGGCTCCATTTTGCCATCGGTGGTGCTGTTTGGGGTAGTTATCCACAGTTTCGGGCTATTTGGGGTCGTTCGCTTTGGGGCCGCCGCCCGCCCCGGGCAAGAATGGGAGGCAAGTCCATAGGACATGCCCAAACTCGTAGGGGGAGCTGGAAAATGGGTCCAAATGCAGTGGCGGCGGCCGCGCGCTTGAGGAAGCCCTCGTGGAAGGACCCTCGACTGCTTGTCGGGATTCTTCTGGTACTCCTGTCCATTGCCGGCGTTGTCGCGCTCGTGGGCGCGGCCGACAAGACGACTCAGGTATATGCCGCCCGGGAGGATATCGCAGTTGGCCAGCGGATTACCGAAGCAGACTTTTCCATCGTCAACGTGCGTTTGGATGCCATCGAATCGAACTACGTTACCGTCGAAAGCGGCTTACCTTCCGACAAGGTCGCTGTACAGAGGGTAGCGAAGAATCAATTGATTCCGCAGGGCAGCCTGGGTACGGCCGACCTCCTGAATCGTAAGCCGGTTGCCATATCGGTGGATGAAGAACTGCCCGAGCAGGCCGTACCTGGGGCGCGGGTGGATGTGTGGGTTGCGATGCCCGGAACCGACAGGTCATTCGAAGAACCTGAATTGTTGTTGCCGGGCGCGGAAATCGCACAGGTGTCGGAAGGTGCCACTACCTTGGGGGCTTCGAAGACAAAAGTTGTACTGGTGCTGGTGACCGATGAACAAATGCCCAAGCTGTTGGGTGCGCAGGCCAATGATGCCAAGGTGTCCGTTGTGTGGAACCCGGCGGGCTTGGCCCGGTGAGTATTCCCGTCGTAACCGTTGGCACAGCTGAAGAGGACGTCGTGGGTGGGCTTGAGCGCCTGCACGGACCGGTAACGGTTGTCCGGCGTTGCTCCGAGCTTGCAGAACTGATTGCCGCATGCCAAAGCGGGCTGGCTATGGCCGCCGTCGTTGCCGAAGGCTGCCGGGAGCTGACCGCAACCCTCGTTGACCGCCTTGGTGCCGTGGGGGTCTCGGTAGTAGCCCTCACTGACGATCCCGAGGAATCCCGACGACTCCAGTCAATCGGCGTTGTCGCCGCCGCACCCGGCATCAATCCGTCCGCCCTCGCCGACCATATCTCTGAAGCAGTAGGACGTGTTGCGTCAATTGCTGGAGCCCATTCCGGATACGGCAGCGCATTCTCGGATCCGGCCGCTGAATTGACCGGGGTGCCGGCGCCGGCAGATGTGGAGGAAGGGGCGCGCGGAAAAGGTGAGATTATCGCCGTCTGGGGTCCGACAGGTGCACCCGGCAGGACCCTGGTAGCGGTCAACATCGCGGCGGAACTCGCCGCAGACGGCAAATCAGTGATCCTGGTCGATGCTGACAGCTATGGTGCCAGCGTTTCAGCGGTTCTTGGCCTGCTGGAAGAGTCGGCAGGTCTGGCGCAGGCGTGCAGGCTGGCTGATCAGGGCTTGCTCGATGACAGGGCTTTGGAGTCAGCGGCTTCCTTCGTATTTACCAAAGGAGGCGCTTTCCGCGTTCTCACCGGAACCACGCGTGCGGACCGTTGGACTGAGCTCAGGGCAGCGGCGCTTTCCACGGTTCTTGAGCTGGCCCGTCACGCGGCGGAATTTGTGGTCGTGGACACGGGATTCTGTCTTGAGTCGGATGAGGAACTCACCTTTGACACCATGACTCCGAGGCGCAACGCGGCAACCCTCCGCAGCCTGGAGATGGCTGACCTGGTGCTTGCTGTTGGAGCGGCGGATCCCATTGGGATACCGCGCCTGATTCGCGGCTTGGCTGATCTTGCATCAGTCGTTCCGCAGGCACTGCCCCGTGTGGTGCTGAACAAGGTCAAGCAATCCACCGTGGGCCATTCGCCCAGGCGGCAACTGGAAGAGGCGTGGGAACGGTTCGGACCCGGCCGGGCCATCGACGCGTACCTTCCCTCGGATCCTGCTGCCTGCGAGTTGGCCCTGCTGACTGGTGCGGTCTTGCTCGAAGCTGCCCCGGACTCACCACTCCGTCATGCCCTAGCCCAACTCGTTTGTGCGCCTGGCCAGCAAAAACGCAATTCTTTGGGTCGATCAACCAGAGCCCTTCGCTTTTATAAGCGATAGGCTCACCATGTGGGCTGCAGAGTCGCAGCAATCAACTTGTGATGGAGGCGTTTGTCGATGTCGTCAGGATCCAGCGTGGAGGATCGGTCCGATGCAGCAGTTGTCCGTGAAGGGTTCTTCGGTGACTACTATGAGCATCTCGCAGAGGAGGATTCCCGCGCATACTCGCCTGAGCTGTTGATGTCGCGGGCTTCCCATCACAGGACTGTTGCCCAGTCCCGCCGACCGGGCAATGCCGTGGTGGAAGTCTCCGCCGAATCCGACCGAAGCGTCGTCTACATCGTCACCGACGACATGCCCTTCCTCGTTGACTCGGTCAATGCTGAGCTCGTTCGCCAGAACTGCGCCATCCGACTCGTAATGCACCCTCTGTTCGTGGTGTCGCGCGATCGGACGTCCGGGGAACTGGCCAAGATCTCCAGGGTGCCGTCCAATGTGGGTATCTCCAGCGGTGATACAGCAGCACTGCCAAGCGTGGCTCATCTCCTCGGTGACGGTGACAACGCGTCACACATGGAATCGTGGATTGCTGTCGAGATCGACCGCGTGAGCGATGAAGTCCGCGAAGAGCTCGTCGCCGGCCTGCAACGCGTGCTGGGCGACGTCAGGGCAGCCGTCGAAGACTGGCCGAAAATGCGCAGCAAGGCACTCGAACTGGCTGAAGCGCTGGGAGGCGTCTCCCACCCGGAACAGGTTGCCGAACTACGGCAGGCCCAAGACCTCCTGCGATGGTTGGATAACGGAAACTTCACTTTCCTGGGGTACCGGGAGTACGACCTCGTCAATGAAGACGGCGAAGACGTCCTGCAACTGCGGGAAGACAGCGGCCTCGGCTTGCTCCGTGCCGGAGACTCCACCCGCCAGGTCCAGCACCTGACTGATGCCGGGCGAAAGCGTGCCAGGGAGAAGCGCGCCCTGGTCATTACCAAGGCCAACTCGCGCTCTACCGTGCACCGGCCTGCTTACCTCGACTACATCGGTGTCAAAAGCTTTGATGCGCTGGGCAATGTCAACGGTGAACGGCGCTTCATCGGGCTTTTCGCGACCAGTGCCTACACCGGATCCGTGCGCAGCATACCGATTGTGCGGGACAAAGTGGATGCAGTCCTGCGTAACGCCGGATTCCCGATCGACTCCCACTCGGGCAAGGACCTGCTCGGCATCCTCGAGACGTATCCCCGCGATGAGCTGTTCCAGATCGAGGTAGCTGACCTGGCTGCCACGGCCACGGGTATCCAGCGTCTGCAGGAACGCCGGCGCACCAAGCTGTTCCTTAGGCCCGACATTTACGGTCGATTCATGTCAGCCGTGGTCTACTTGCCCCGCGATCGCTACACCACCAGCGTCCGGCTCCGGATCGAGCAGGAACTCCGTGAGACCTTCCAAGCCGAGAGTATTGACTACGAGGCCCGGATTACCGAGTCGGCTTTGGCCCGTGTCTTCTTCAGGATCCGGTTGCCCCGGGCCGCGGAGCTTGCCGAGGTTAATGTAGAAGAGCTCGAACATCGCCTGATGCGGGCATCGAGGTCGTGGAGCGAAGGTATCGCAGAAGTCCTGCGGGAGAACCGTCCAACAGCAGAAGCCGATGTCCTGTCGGCTCTGTGGGCTGAGGCATTCCCGGCCGGTTACCGCGTGGATTACGAAGTCGAAGATGCCCTGGAAGATATCGAGCGATTCGAGAAGTACGGTGCCGAAGCGGAAAGGGCGGGGGCATCCACCCAGCAGGTCAAGCCGGGGGTGCATGTATACCTTCCGGAGGGCGCGGGTGAGGTGTTGGAAGAGGACGCACGCGTCAAGCTCTACCTGATGGAACCCAAGAGCCTTAGCCAGATCCTTCCCTACTTCCATAACCTCGGCCTCGAAGTCCTCGACGAGCGCCCCTTTGAGATTGAAACCGCAGACAACCGGGACTTCTTCCTCTACGACCTTGGTCTTAAGTACCCTGCCGGGGTTGATCCCCTGACCACGGGTGACCTGCTGGGCGATTCGTTTGGGGCAGCGGTGACCGGGGCTGTGGAGTCGGACAACTTCGACAAATTGGTCCTCCGTGAAGGTATGCACTGGCGGCAGGTTGTGGTGCTGCGCGCGTACGCCAAGTACATGCGGCAAATGGGCAACACCAACTCCTTCGGTTTCATAGCTGACACACTCCTCGGGAACCCGGACGTTGCCCGAGGCCTCAACGAACTGTTCTCGGCGCGCTTCGATCCCGCGGTTCCCGAGGACCTCCGGGCTGACCGACAGGCTGCTGCCCGGGATGCACTCGCGGAATCCATTGAGCAAGTAGCCACCTTGGATGCCGACCGCGTCCTGCGGACTTTCGTGAACCTTATCGAGTCGACGCTGCGGACCAACTACTTCCAAAACAAGGACTACGTCAGCTTCAAGCTGGATCCGACCTCGATTGATGGGCTACCTTTCCCGCGCCCCATGTTCGAGATCTGGGTTTACTCCCCGAGGGTGGAAGGTGTGCACCTCCGCTTTGGAAAGGTGGCCAGAGGTGGTCTTCGCTGGTCGGATCGGCGGGAGGATTTCCGCACTGAGATCCTGGGCCTTGTTAAGGCCCAGACGGTAAAGAACGCCGTGATCGTTCCCACTGGAGCCAAGGGCGGCTTCTTTGCCAAAAAGCTTCCTAACCCTGCCGTCGACCGGGCCGCCTGGATGGCCGAAGGAATCGAAAGCTACAAGACCTTTATCCGGGGATTGCTGGACATCACTGACAACCTCGTCACCTCAGCGGACGGCGAGAGGCTGGTGCCGCCGTCGGACGTTGTCCGGCATGACGGCGACGACTCCTACTTGGTGGTGGCAGCTGACAAGGGCACTGCAACGTTCTCGGATACCGCCAACGGGCTGGCTGCCGAATACGGGTTCTGGCTCGGCGACGCCTTTGCCTCCGGCGGTTCGGTCGGCTACGACCACAAGGCCATGGGCATCACGGCACGCGGAGCCTGGGAATCCGTCAAGAGGCACTTCAGCGAGTTGGATCTCGACACCCAATCCGAAGAATTCACGGTTGTCGGCGTGGGCGACATGTCAGGCGATGTCTTTGGCAATGGCATGCTGCTTTCCCGGCACATCAGACTGCTGGCAGCCTTTGACCACCGCCACATCTTCCTGGATCCGACTCCCGATGCGGCGGCGTCCTTCGCCGAAAGGCAGCGGCTGTTCGAATTGCCCAGGTCTTCCTGGGATGACTATGACCGCTCCGTCATCAGCGAAGGCGGTGGCGTGTACGCGCGCCAGGCAAAGACCATTCCGGTCTCGGACCAGGTCCGCAAGGCGCTGGGACTGCCCGACGGCACAACCCAGCTCAGCCCGCCGGAACTCCTCCGCGCGATCCTGCTGGCGCCGGCCGACCTTCTCTACAATGGCGGCATCGGTACCTACGTCAAGGCCAGTACCGAGACGCATGCCGCGGTGGGGGACAAGGCAAACGATGCCATTCGCGTCGATGGCCGCGACCTGCGGGTCAAGGTGGTGGGCGAGGGTGGAAACCTGGGTCTGACCCAGCGTGGACGCATCGAGGCTGCCCTGCAGGGGGTCATCCTTAATACGGATGCGATCGACAACTCGGCCGGCGTGGACTGCTCCGACCACGAGGTCAACATCAAAATCTTCGTTGACAGGATGGTCGCGGCAGGCAAGCTGGAAGCCGCGGACAGGGCATCGTTCCTGGCCGATATGACCGATGAAGTGGGACGGCTGGTCCTGCAGGACAACATCGACCAGAACATCCTGCTCCTCAACGACAGGACCCGGGTTGCCGATTGGAGCCCGAGCTACGAGCGCCTGATGGATTGGCTGGAGAAGTCCGCAGACCTCAAGCGGGACCTTGAAGCGCTGCCGACTACCGACACCCTGCGTGCGAGGTTGGAACAGGGCCAGGGCCTGACGTCTCCGGAACTGGCTGTCCTGGCGGCCTACGCGAAGATCGAGCTCGGCGCAGCCCTCCGCGACAGCAACCTTGCCGATGATCCGTGGTTCGCGGACACCATCCGCAACTACTTCCCCAAGCAATTGCGCGAGAAGTTCGACGCCGAATTGGACACCCATCCGCTGCGGCGCGAAATCATCGCCACTGTGGTCGCCAATGACATCATCAACCTGGGCGGCATCACCTTCGCGTTCCGGGCCATGGAAGAGACGTCGGCAAATGAAGTCGCAGTCGCCAAGGCTTTCGTCGCCCTGCGTGAAATCTACGACCTCGACCCCATGGTCGATGAACTGAATGCGCTTCCGGCGTCCTTCCCTACAGAACACTGGAGCGAAGTACACCTGGACATCCGCAGGTTGCTCGACCGCGCAGTGCGGTGGGTGTTGGGTCAAGGCATGGCGTCCCAGCCGATTTCCGAGGTCGTGGAATCGTTCAAGCCGATGCTGGCTCCGCTGCGTGCAAAGCTGCTGGACTACTTGCGGGGCGAGGATAAGGTCCGCATCACCGGCTGGTTGGAGAAGGCACGCGGTTGGGAACTGCCGGATCATCTGGCACACAGGTGGGCGGAGCTGTTTGAGAGCTATGCCCTTCTGGATATTGCCCGGATCGCCCGGACCGGAAACGACACGGTCGAGGACGTCGCCCACGTCTACTACACGGTGTTCAACCGCTTCCACGTCGATTCACTGCTGGAGCGAATCAGTTCGCTCCCACGTGACGACCGCTGGCAGGCGTTGGCCCGCGCTGCACTCAGGGATGACCTTTATTCGACGGTGGCAGACATGACGACGTCGGTACTTGAGTCGACTGAGTCCGGCACCTCGGCGGAGGATCGCCTGAGGGCATGGGAGGGGCAGAATGCCGAGCAGCTCGGCCGGGCCAAGACCATGTTCGATGAGGTCAACGCACTCGAAGCCGACGACATGGCGTCACTGTCGGTAGCATTAAGGCTCTTGAGGTCAATCGTTCGACGCTAGGAGCAAGTCCCGGCGTCGCAAATGGAGGTGCAGTGGCAATCTTTACAGACCCCATCAGGGAACACGCTGATTTCGGGCCTGGAGATGCCGAATGGCTGCACCTCCTCGTCGGTGACTGGCAGATGGTCGCCGACCTGGCTTTCGCGGACCTTGCGTTGTGGTTCCCGCACCCGGAGCTCGGCTATATCGCCCTCGCCCACGTACGTCCGTCGACATCGCATACGGTGTTCCATGCGGACTTCGTGGGTGAGGGCATCCGCTCCGACCTCCGCCCATTGGTGGACAAGGCGTGGAACAGCCGATCGATCGAACGATCCAGTGAAACCAGCTGGAGCAGCGAGATGGCTTTGCGCGTGGAAGCAGTTCCCATGGTGCGCAACGGCCGCACACTGGCCGTTGTCACTTCGCACATGGACCTGTCCAGTTCGCGGATGCCGTCCCGGCTGGAACTGACCTATCGCCAGTGCGCGTACGACCTCCTACGGATGGGAACGCTCGGGTTATGGCCCGACTTTGCCTCACCGACGGGATCCCGCCGAGGGGCGCCCCGTGTTGGTGACGGGCTTATCCGTCTCGATGCCGACGGAGTCGTGCAGTATGCCAGTCCCAACGGAGTGTCCGCCTTCCGCCGTCTCGGCGAAGTCGAATCGCTGGAGGGACGCTCGCTCGCCGAAGTGACTGCCGGTCTGCTGAAAGATCGCCGCATGGTGGACGAAACCCTGCCATTGGTGGTTACGGGCAGGATGCCCTGGCGCAGTGAAATCGAGTCCCGGGGCGTGAGCCTGTCTCTTCGGGCCATTCCCTTGCGCGACGAGCAGCATCGATTCGGGGCCCTCGTTCTCTGCCGTGACGTTTCCGAGCTTCGTCGGCGGGAGATGGAACTCGTTACCAAGGATGCCACCATCCGGGAGATACACCACCGGGTGAAGAACAACCTGCAGACTGTGGCTGCGCTGCTGCGCATGCAGTCCCGCCGTATGGTCAGTGACGAAGCCAAGCAGGGTCTGGAACAGGCCATGCGGCGCGTAGCCACCATTGCACTGGTTCACGAGACACTTTCGCAGGGTTTGACGCAGAGCGTCGACTTCGATGAGCTCATCGGACGGCAGTTCCGGTTGTCGGCCGAGGTTGCCTCTCCCTCCCAGCAGGTACGCACAGAACGTTCCGGGCTGTTCGGCGAATTGCCCAGCGACTTCGCCACTCCGTTGGCTTTGGTCATCAACGAACTCGTCACCAATGCAGTGGAGCACGGGCTCGAGGGGCGGACTGGAACCGTATGGTTGTTGGCGGACAGGGCCGACGGGGACGGGAACGACGAATTCCTGACGGTCACCATCGCAGATGATGGCGTTGGATTGCCGGACGGGCAGTACACGGAGGGCCTGGGCCTTCAGATTGTCCGCACGCTGGTGACCAGTGAGCTCGGGGGATCGATCCAGTGGAGGCCGCGTGAAGGCGGCGGGACCGCCGTCGAAATCGTCCTGAACCTTGCCCGGTCCTAGGGCCCGGAGGGCACCAACCCGGGTAAACCAGGGCTCGAGTAACCCGGGCCTGCGGGAGACGTAGCAACCCAGCTGGGCTGAAAGCGTCACAGCGCGTTAAAACAGAAGGCCGCGGACCCTCGGGTCCGCGGCCTTCTTGATGGGTTCTATGCCTAGGAAGCGCGACGTGCGCGAGCTGCCCGGCGCTTGAGGGCACGGCGCTCGTCTTCGCTCATGCCGCCCCAGACGCCGGCGTCCTGTCCGGATTCCAAGGCCCACTGCAGGCAGGTATCAACTACCGGGCAACGACGGCAAACGCTTTTGGCTTCTTCTATCTGGAGAAGTGCTGGTCCGGTATTGCCGACTGGGAAGAAGAGCTCCGGGTCCTTGTCGAGGCAGGCTGCGCGATTACGCCAATCCATGCTGATCAGTCACTCCATTCGTGAGAACTAGTAGGGTCCCTTTTGTGAAAACATTCACGAGAGGCTCCAAAGGAAAGGGGCCCGCATGGGCCCCCTTGGTCGTCTGAGTCAAGCGTTTCATGTTAACGCCTTGTAAACAAGGGGTGTTAGCGGACCAAATGCCCGGAATCCGTGAGCGATGCATCACATCAGCGGCCGGTGCCCTCACTGCTAGATGACTATGTCCGGTAGTGTGCCAGTGTGTCAAGACCTCCAGTTAACCCCAGCCAATCCACGCCCGAACCCGACGGAAAAGACGGGCCCGCCGTCTCGACGCCCGGCACGATCGGGGCACCCGGACGCACTCCGCGACCGCTCGGCGTCGCAGTCATCTCCTTGGTTGTCGTACTGGAAGCACTGGCTCTCCTGGGCGCCGCTGCCTGGTATGCATTCGAGCTGCTCACGGGAGCGCCTGTGCTGACGTTCTGGGGTGCGATTTTTACCCTGGGGTTGCTCTTGGCTTTTTCTGCGTGGCTGTTTGCCGTAGGCCACTTCCTGTTCCGGGGTTACCGGTGGACCCGTGCGGCCGCGTTGGTGGCACAGTTGTTCGTCCTCACCATCGGCTTCCCCACCATGACCGGCGGTTTGGTGCTGCCGGGTTTGGCGATGATCATTCCCGCACTCGCGGCGATAGTGTTCTTGTTCCAAAAGGACGTCATCGCTTACGCATCACGCACCGGCGGCACGTCAGCGGCACTATAGGCCGCTCCGTCCTCGTCATCAGACGTCAATGGGCTGCCAGGGCTCCTTGATATGGAGTCACCTCTTTTCCCTGGATAACGAAACCCCTGCCTGGGCGCGCGGGGCCAACATCGTCGAGCCTTGCTCCAAAGAGTTCACCGTCATGCGGTGTTGACGGGGCCAAGACCACTCCGGCGCCAAAGGACCGCACGTCGCCGGCCAGAGGCATGTGATGCACGAGTGCCGGTCCCGTCGTGGCTGTAAGCACGATTCCCCGGACTTTACCTGTCAGCGCGGTGAGCGCATGGCGGCCCTCGGCATTCATGGCGTCCGCGTCGTCCACCAGCAGGATGCTGTTGGGATCCAAGGCGCCGGCTTCTGCCTGGTCGGCGATGGAAGCCCAAAACGAACCTGTACCGTCGGCTCCGTCAGGGTATACCCACGGCACCAGTGGGTTAAGGTGCCGGAGGCCGGCCAGCGCGGAGCTTTTGCCGGAGCAGCGCCCACCCAAAATGGCGCTGACGCCCCGTTCCGGAAGAGGGAGGGCAACGGGAATGGCTTCATCGCCCCCAACACCCAACCACAGGGGGGCTCGTGCATCTCCATCTGGGGAAAACTGGTCCGAGCCCTGGGGGAGCGGAGCCGTGGTGCAGGCTTCGGGCACGACAGCACTTTGCCGCACTTCTTCCAGGCACCGGAAGAACTCCTCGGCGCTGAGCATGTCAGGAAGTGGCCTGATCCGAAAAGGCGGTTCAGAATTCTCCAAGTCCTTGAAGGGCCATGCGCCCGACCCTGGAGCTTCCCGGAACTGTGCAACGTTGGAGTGGCCGTCAATGAAATTACCGGTGACCACAGCCCGACCAGCGACGTCTTCGATCTCGGGAAGCCGCGGCCAATGGAAACGCGCTTCCTCCGTGGACCCGCTGGGAAAGTACGCCCGATTGGGGACTGCGGCGAAGAAGCGCGAACTGACGAGCTCTCTCTCACCTGAGATCAGCACAGAGATGCCGAGGGGAGTGCCGTCGCGGACGATGTCGTGCAATGCCGCCTCTACCCATCCAAAAATCCCGTTCCGCAGGGCGTTGGACCACGAGCACCACCCCGTCACGATCAGTACCAGTGGAGTGCCGGATCGTGCGGCATTCCGGGGGTCGCGTCGAACATCCAACTCCCCTGCAAGGCGCTTGACGATTCGCGCCGCGAGGGGCAATTGGTGCAGCCCCGCACGGCCCCCGAGGAGTTGCTCTTGAGCCGCGTCTTCCAACAGCCCGATGGCGTCAAGGACGTAGAGGTGAGGTTGTGGATGGGCTGTGGCCAGCATGGCGGCCACTGCCCTGAAGGAGGTCATCACGCCGCTGGATGTGCTGCCGATCATGGCCAGATGTCCATGTTGGGCCGGAATCCACGTCAAGGGTTCGACGACTTGCTGGGCTGGCGCATCCACGAGTGCAAAGGGTCCAACGCGCCATGATGAGGCTGTTGTAGAGTCCTCGCCTTGGGCCGATCCGGGGGCCGGGAGACTGTGGTTCCAGGCTATGGAATCGGGCAGCGGGTCGGCTATTGGAGAGCGCGGATGCAGCCCGCCCATGGCCTGCCAGAGTTCAGGGAGAGTGGACGCTATGGTGGCCGTCCCTGCGCTCGCCTGTTCATCGCGCTCATTGGGCCCGGCGTCGGCGACAGCGCGTTGCAATATGGCCTGGGTAGCGGGCTTGACAAGGACCTGCCCGTAGGCGGACCCGGGTCCGGAAGACGCCGTTGCGGAAGGCACGTCCAGTGATGCTGTCTGGAATTCTTCGGCGTCACCTGAGGCCCTGGCCAGAAACGCGCGTCCCGGACTCCCGACGTGAATGGAAGCCGCAGCCTTGTTGTTAATGATGTCCAAAGACTCTGCGTCGGATTGCACCCTCAGCGCAATGCTGGAGGTGACGTTGGCCCGGATGTCGGCGGTGAGGGCTCCTTGGGGTCTTTGCGTTGCCATCACCAAATGAATTCCCAAGGAACGCCCGATGGCTGCAATGCGCATGAGTTCTTGAAGAGCGCCGGGCGCTTGGTCCACGAGCATGCGGAACTCATCAATGACCAGAAGCAGGTGCGGTATGGGGGAGGACTGCCGATCCGAACGGTGGTACTGACTCAGGTCTGACACGCGCGCCTCTGCAAGCGCCTCTTCCCGGCGGCTGATTTCGGCACGGAGTGAGACGAGTGCGCGGTCGAGATGATGCTTGGTGAGGTCGGTCAGCATCCCTACGCAATGCGGGAGGCTCGCCAGCGGAGCCAAACCCGAACCACCCTTGAAATCGATGAACAAGAACGTTGCGTAGTCCGGGGAGTGGTTTAGGGCTATGGACGCTACCAAGGTTCGCAGCAGTTCCGACTTCCCGGAGCCCGTGGTCCCGGCAACCAGAAGGTGTGGGCCGTCGATCTTGAAATCGAAGGTCATGGGGCCAACGCCGCCCTGGCCCAGCACCGCAATAAGACCGGTTCGGCTTAGGGGGTCGGCCCAGCGTCGCAGCAGCCTGCGCGGTCCGCCCTGATGCAGATCAGTGAACGAGCAGCTGTCGGGAATGTCGTCGCCGTCACCGGTCCTCTTGTTCCATGTCTCCGACGCCAAGAACCGGCAAAAAGCGTCAAAGACGTCCACGGGGATGAGGTCGGGGATGAAGTCCTGGTGGGAGCCTTCCACCCGAAGGACGCCAGCGGTCCCGGATGACCCCAATTCAACAGTTGGCAGCAGTTGCGGCGCCCAGCCGGAGCAGTCGATGACCTGCCAGCCAACCCGGCGTGCGGCTGTCAGCACCGATGTTATGGATTCAGTACCGCTTCCGCCGGGATCATCGATGATAAAGAGCCTGCCAGGCGGAATGCCATGGCGGTTAAGGGCAGTGATGGCTGTCAGGTTATTGGCTGCCAGGGTCACGGTGCTGAGGAAACGGGCGGGCAAGGGCAGTCTTCTGATCGGTCCCAGCAGGATGATGGGTGTCTGGGACGAGCCTTGGAAACTGCCTAACTGCATCAGCACAAATCGGAGCAGGGCGTCCACATGGTCCTGGTGTCCACGAAGCCTCACCAGGGGGATCTTCGGATCCAAGGTCACAGCGGCTGTCCCGATGGCAGGCGGCTGGAAACGGGGATCGTGAGGCACCATGCGAACATTCGCCACGGAATTCATAATGGTGCCGAGCCGCACCCACGTGCCGTCGCCCGACGTCGGCTCCCCGTCCGTCGTCGGACTCTTCTCTGGCTGGCAAGGCCCAGCCGGGTACTGAAGTTCCTGGCTGTCCGCTCCCATGGCCAGGAGTGGACGGTACTTTGCCATGACGATATCGGCGGCCGAGGGAGAGCACCGCCGGCGTCGGGCAATATCTTCCTGCACTGCCCGGGAAAGGGCCTGAACCCGGTCCTTCCGCTCTTTTCGGCCAGTGAGTAGCGGGACCAGCAGGCTGACTGCGGAAAGTGCAGTAAATCCGAGATACATCCATGTGCCAGTGACAGCGACCAGTGCTACGCCGGCTATCAGCGGCAGTCCTGCTGCCAGCGCCAAGGGCAGGCGGCGGGTTGTGGGTGATGCGTGCACCACGTCCAGGGGCTCTTCAACCGAGCATCCAGCGAGTGCAGATAACTGCGATAAGGCTCCTCCTATGTCAGGGGAGATGCTGAAAGTCGAGTTGCCGCAGCGGATCGAGGATTCCGAGTTGATGGGGCTTCGCCGCGTTGCCTTCCCGCAGACGTACAGGGGTGCAGCTCCTTCCATCTGGCTCACCACTACTGCCGTGCCGCTAACCTCCAGTACAGCGTGCTCCCGTGACATCGCCGAATCCGGTATCTGGATATCGACCTGGCCGCGTCCGATCATGAACCGCCCGCGCCGGAGCCGGAAAACCGAGCCGGCGGCCGGGCCGGAGTGGGCCAGAAGCACCAACGGGACCGATCCGCCCTCCTGAGTCTGGGGCTGCAGCGGAGGGCCGTCCACCAGGATGGCGCCGGAAACCAACGGGGGAATTCCCACGGTGAGAGCAGTTAATTCCAGTCCCTGAACAGTAAGAAGGGCAGTGCCATGGGTTTCAGCAATGAGGGATTGAACGTCGACGCCGGACGTTCCGGCAGGCACTGCGATGGACAATTCAGTGGGCTCGACATTCCGCTCCGCACCGGGGCTGCGGACCAGTGTGCACTCCAGGGGCATCGTGTTTCCTTTCGCAATAAACTGCTTCACCACCGACGATAGGGATTCGGCGATGGGAGTTCAGGACCCCTCATGGCCTATGTGGACAACAGGGCCAAGCCTGTTCCCCATGCCGGTGACTTGACGCCGTGGCATGGTGTCTCAGCTAAGATGAGTTTCGTTGTCGCGTGTGCTCAATGAGGAAGGACCTTCACCGGTGATAGTGGTTGCGGAGAGCGCCGATGTTTCAGACAAGGCTGTAATTGGTGATGGATCAAAGATTTGGCATCTGGCCCAAGTCCGCGAGCAGGCCGAACTTGGCGTCAATTGCATCGTAGGACGGGGTGCTTACATTGGCACCGGGGTCAAGATGGGGGACAACTGCAAAGTTCAAAACTATGCACTTGTCTATGAGCCCGCGGAACTGGAAGCCGGAGTTTTCATCGGCCCGGCCGTGGTGTTGACGAACGACACCTACCCCCGTGCCGTTGGCCCGGATGGGAGCCAGAAGAGTGCCCATGACTGGGAACCTGTGGGCGTCACGATTCGCGAAGGTGCGTCCATTGGCGCCCGCGCCGTGTGCGTCGCCCCGGTGACCATTGGACGATGGGCCACCGTGGCTGCCGGAGCAGTAGTCGCCAAAGACGTCCCGGACTTTGCGTTGATGGTCGGAGTTCCGGCCAAGCGCCATGGTTGGGTTGGCAAGGCCGGATTCCCGCTGAAGCGCAGCGGAGAGAACTGGGTGTGCCCCGAAACCGGCGCAACGTATGTTGAACAGAACGAGATTCTTCGAGAGGTAGAGGCATGAGCCCCGAATTCATTCCCCCCGCAAAGCCCATCATTGGCGAAGACGAGCGGAAGGCCGTAGACGCCGTGCTGGCTTCCGGCCAGCTCGCCCAGGGGTCGGAGGTGGCAACCTTCGAGCAGGAATTCTCGCAGGTCCTCCTCGACGGCAGGGCAGCGGTGGCGGTTAACTCCGGCACCTCCGGTTTGCACCTTGGCCTCCTGGCTGCCGGTATCGGTGCCGGGGACGAAGTCATCGTTCCATCCTTCACTTTTGCTGCCACCGCGAACTCCGTTGCATTGACCGGCGCAACGCCGGTCTTCGCCGACGTCGACCCGGACTACTACACGCTGGACCCCGCTTCCGTCGAGTCGAAGATCACGGATCGTACGGCTGCCATCATGCCTGTCCACCTCTACGGACACCCTTTCGATGTTGACGGCATTGGCGCACTCGCGGCAAAGCACGGCGTCAAGGTCTTCGAGGACGCTGCACAGGCCCACGGCGCGGCCGTCAACGGACGCAAGGTCGGTACGTTCGGCGACTTCGCAATGTTCAGCCTTTACCCCACCAAGAACATGACGTCCGGCGAAGGCGGCATGGTGAGCACGGGCCTGGCCGACGTCGAGCGCCGGCTTCGGCTGCTGCGTAACCAGGGCATGGAACGGCAGTACGAGAACGAACTGGTCGGCTTCAACTGCCGGATGACCAATATCCACGCTGCAATTGGTCGCGTGCAGTTGACCAAGGTCGAAGCCTGGACGAAGACACGCCAGGAAAATGCAGCCTTCTTCGACGCCAACATTGAGGGCGTCGTCACTCCCAAGGTTGCGGACGGCTACGAGCACGTCTACCACCAGTACACCATCCGCATCGCAGAGGACCGCGACGGCTTCGCGAAGGCACTCCGCGAGGAGTACAACGTGGGCTGTGGCGTCTATTACCCCATCCCCAACCACCGGCTCGCTCCGTTCCAGACCTCCGATGACCTGCCGGTAACCGAGGAAGCGGCGGCAAGCGTGCTTTCGCTCCCGGTTCACCCGTCGTTGAGCCAGGACGACCTTGACCGGATCGTTGCCGCGGTCAACGCCGTTGCAAAGGCAGGCAGCTAGTGGCGAATCTCCGCGCAGGCCTCATCGGATTGGGAATGATGGGGCGCCACCACGCCCGCGTCATCCGTGAACTCGAAGGCGTGGACCTGGTGGCCGTAGCGGATTCCTTCGGGGACCCGCACAATGTTGCCGATGGCTTGACCGTCTGTGGCTCCGTGGATGAACTCATTGAGCAGGGCATTGACATGGCTGTCGCTGCTGTGCCAACGGTTCTTCACGAGGAAGTGGCACTGAAGCTCGCCGAGGCCGGTGTGCACTGCCTTGTCGAAAAGCCCATCGCGAACGATTCCGAGTCTGGCCGACGCATCGCCAAGGCGTTTGAGGCCAAGGGACTCATTGGCGCCGTGGGGCACATCGAGCGCTTCAACCCTTCGCTGCAGAGCTTGCGGGAGCGACTGGAGAACGGCGATTTGGGAGACGTGTACCAGATCAGTACCCGCCGACAGGGCCCGTTCCCTGCAAGGATCGCCGATGTCGGAGTGGTCAAGGATTTGGCCACGCATGACATCGACCTCACGGCATGGCTTGCGCAAAGCAACTTCGTCAACGTCATGGCGCACACCACGTCCAGGAGCGGACGGGAGCACGAGGACATGGTCACCGCCATTGGCCATCTGAAGAGTGGGGTTGTCACCAACCACATCGTGAACTGGCTGTCTCCCATGAAGGAGCGGACCACAGTTGTCCTGGGTGAGCGTGGTGCTTACATCGCCGATACCATTTCTGCTGACCTGACATTCATCGAGAACGGAACGTTCCAGACGGACTGGGACTCTGTCGCGGCGTTCCGTGGTGTCTCGGAGGGTTCATCCACGCGTTTCGCGTTGGCCAAGCGGGAGCCGTTGAAGATGGAGCACGAAGCTTTCCGGGACGCCGTCCTCGGAAAGTCGATGAACATTGTCACAATGGCCGAAGGCCTTGAGACGCTCCGGGTTGCTGAGGCTGTACTTGAATCGGCCGATTCAGGCTCCGTGATCGCGCTCTAGTACCAAGCTTCACGCAAGGATCGACGGGAGGCTGGCCCCAGTGCCAGGCCTCCCGTTTGCTTTTTCGACTCATGGGAAAGGCTTCCGTGGCAGGCCCCCGAATCGGGGAACAATCGGAACGTCGGGTAGCCTTGACCAGTAGACGTGGGCATTTCTGTGCCCGCACGCCAATACACAGGAGAGTTTGTGAACGCTGATCTCGTCGTCGTCGGCTCGGGTTTCTTTGGCCTGACCATTGCAGAACGCGCCGCTACCGAGTTGGGGCTGAAGGTCGCGGTTCTTGATCGCCGCCACCATATTGGAGGAAACGCCTACAGCGAAAACGAAGAGAAGACTGGAATCGAGGTTCACCGCTACGGCGCGCACCTCTTCCACACTTCGAACGAACGCGTCTGGGAGTACGTGAACCGCTTTACGAAGTTCACCAGCTACCAGCACAAGGTTTACACCAACCACAAGGGTGAGGTGTACCCGATGCCCATCAACCTGGGCACCATCAACCAGTTCTTCCGTTCCGCGCTGAGCCCCTCGGAGGCGAAGGCGCTGATCGCAGAGCAGGCCGGTGAACTCGCGGGCACGGATCCCCAGAACCTGAACGATAAGGGCATCCAGCTGATCGGCCGCCCCCTGTATGAAGCTTTCATCAAGCACTACACCGGCAAGCAGTGGCAGACGGATCCCAAGGACCTGCCGGCCGAGATCATCTCCCGGCTTCCCGTGCGCTACAACTACGACAACCGGTACTTCAACGACACGTATGAGGGCCTCCCGGTTGACGGCTACACCGCCTGGATCGAACGCATGGCGGACCACCCCAACATTGAAGTCATCCTGAACGCGGACTTCTTCGACGACGGCGAGTACGGCCGGTCTTCGGTCCTGGGCCAGGTTCCGGTTATCTACACCGGGCCTGTTGACCGCTACTTTGACTACGCAGAAGGCGACTTGTCGTGGCGCACCATCGACCTTGAAGAAGAAGTGCTCCCGATCGAGGACTTCCAGGGTTGCGCTGTCATGAACTACCCTGACGCCGATGCCGCCTTCACCCGCATCCATGAGTTCCGGCACTTCCACCCGGAGCGGGACTACACCAAGGATGCCACCGTCATCATGCGCGAATTCTCCCGCTTTGCGGAAAAGGGCGACGAGCCGTACTACCCGGTGAACACCTCCGACGACCGCCAGAAGCTCCTGGCCTACCGCGACCTGGCCCGGGGCGAGAAGTCGGTCCTGTTTGGTGGCCGGCTCGGAACCTACAAGTACCTCGACATGCATATGGCCATCGGCTCAGCACTGTCCATGTTCGATAACAAGATCAAGCCGCACTTCACGGGCGGCGCAAAGCTTGAAAGCGGAGGAGTGGACGCATGACCGCTACTACCAACGAAAGCCAGGAGACTGCCATGACGGCTGAAAATGCCTCGGAAGCCTCAACGCAGGAGAGCCTGCGTATCGTCCAGCGCGTTGTGTTCCCCGCGAACCGGGACTTGGATACGCTTCCGCTCTATGTCGACCCGGACACCAGCAAGGTGCAGAAGGACGACGGCGGCAGCAGCGCCGTCGTGCAGGCAGTTGGCATGACCCGCAAGCTGCACCCGGAAGATATCCTGGACCGTGGCTCGGTGCAGGTTCGCCGTGGCGAGCGTCTGTCTTTCGGCTCGTATTTCAACGCCTTCCCTGCCAGCTACTGGCGCAAATGGACGGTTGCAACCAAGACCGTCCTCCACCTCGACACCGAGGGCGAGGGAACCGTCATTGTCTACCGTTCCAATGCCCGTGGGGCGGCGCAGCGGGTGGACTCGATCCTTGTGGAAGGCGAGTCGAGCAACGATTTTGAGTTGCCGCTTGCTCCCTTCGGTGATGGTGGCTGGTACTGGTTTGACCTGATCGCCGGCGGTGACGGCATGACTTTGAAGAGTGCCCACTGGGCTGTTCCCGATGAGGGCCGCCCGCAGGGCAAGGTGACGCTTGGCGTCACCACGTTCAACCGCGCCGACTACTGCCTTGAGACCATCAAATCCATTGATGCCGATGCAGGTCTCCGAGAGATCCTTGCCGAGCTCATCATTGTGGACCAAGGCAACAAGAAGGTTGCCGACGAAGCAGGTTTTGATACTGTGGCCGAGTCCATGGGCGATCAATTGCGCGTCATCAACCAGGGCAACCTGGGCGGATCCGGTGGGTTCGCCCGCAACATGTACGAGATGCTCGTGTCGGACAAGAGCGATTACGTCATGCTGCTGGATGACGATATCGAGCTCGAAACAGAAGGCGTCATGCGCGCAGTTGCGTTCGCTGACCTCTGCCGGAAGCCCACCATCGTGGGCGGCCACATGTTTGACATGTACAACAAGTCGGTGCTCCACGCCTACTCAGAGGTAGTGAACTTCTACCGTTTCCTCTGGGGCCCGGTGGAGGGACTCGGAAACCACGACTTCTCCGCAGCCGGCCTCCGTTCAACCCCGCAGCTTCACAGGCGTTGGGACGCGGACTACAACGGGTGGTGGATGTGCCTGATCCCCAAGACCGTGGTGGAAACCATCGGTTTGTCCCTTCCAGTCTTCATCAAGTGGGATGACGCCGAGTATTCCCTGCGTGCCCGCGCGGCAGGCTTCCCGACCGTCACGCTTCCGGGTGCCGCAGTGTGGCACGTTTCCTGGGCTGACAAGGACGACTCCGTTGACTGGCAGGCCTACTACCACGAACGCAACAGGCTCATTGCCACATTGCTGCATTCGCCCTTCCCCAAGGGCGGACGTATCCTGCGCGAAAGCCTGAACGCTGACGTCAAGCACTTGGTGTCCATGCAGTACTACCCGGAGCAAGCCCGCATCATGGCGCTTCGCGACGTCCTGGCCGGTCCCGGCAATCTGCACCAGCAGTTGGCGACCACTATGCCGAAGCTCCGCGCCATGCGCGACGAGTTCCAGGATTCACAAATCAAGACGGATCCTTCGGCCTTCCCGGAGGTGTTCCGTAAGCGGCCCCCGAAGAAGCCCCAGTCCTACAAGCAGCCGGGTGCTCTTGGCCTGCTTCCCTGGGCAGTGAAAACGGTCCTCAAGCAGACATTGGCCCCGGTCCGCGATTCCGCCAAGGTTAATCCTGAAGCGCACGTGGCGCATCAGGACGGCAAGTGGTGGAGCCTGGCACATTTGGACAGCGCAGTGGTTTCCAATGCCGATGGAACCGGCGCCTCGTGGCACCTGCGTGACCCCCAACTGGCGCGTCAGATGTTGGTTGAGTCCGCCAAGCTTCACGCACAGTTGTTCTCAAACTGGGAGACTCTGAGGGCCCAGTACCGTGAGGCCCTGCCGGAGATTACGTCGGTGGAATCCTGGCGGGAAACCTTTGAAGCGTCGGAGACCAGCAAGTAGCGATGGCAACCTCCACAGATACTTATGCTGTTCCGGGGGTAGGCGCCGGACTTCTGGATGTCTACCGCCGCCGTTACCTCCTGAAGTTGATCGTCCGCAAGGAACTTAGGGTCCGCTACCGGGGGTCCGTGCTTGGCTTGGCGTGGTCCTACGTGAAGCCATTGGTCCAGTACGTCGTTTTGTTCTTCGCTTTGGGTATTGTCCTGCGTGTCGGGGACCAGATTCCCAACTATGCGCTCTACATGTTCTCGGGCGTTATTGTCATCAACTTCTTCACGGAGGCCTTCTCCAACGCCACGCGTTCGATTGTCTCGAACGCGGCATTGGTCAAGAAGATTTATCTTCCCCGCGAGCTCTTCCCGGTAGCTTCGGTGTGGGTGGCCGCAGTCCACTTCCTGCCACAACTGGTGGTGCTGCTTGCCGCTGCCCTGCTGGGCGGTTGGCACCCTGACGTCATGCAGCTTTTCGGGGCCCTCTTGGGCTTCGTTATCGTTGCAGTCACGGCCACTGGACTGGGGCTGCTGGCTGGGGCGATCAACGTGTTCTTCCGCGATGCCGAGAACATCGTTGACATGCTGATGATGGTCATTACCTGGACCTCGCCGGTGCTTTATGACTGGACCATGATCCGCCGTCTGGCGGCACCGTGGGTCCTCTTCGTGTATCAACTCAACCCCATTACGGTCGCCGTGGAACTGTTCCACTGGGCGTTCTGGTATCCCACCGTGGACCGTCCCGTGGAGCTACCACCCCACCTTTTGATCACGGGATTCGTTGGTTTGGGTATGGCGGCCTTGTTCCTGGTCGTCGGCCAGCTCGTGTTCCGTAGGCTCGAGGGCCACTTTGCGCAGGAGGTTTAGATGGGCGCCGCAGTAATCGTCAAAGGGTTGAAGAAAACCTTCAACCTACGGCACTCGCACTCGCTGAAAGAGACGCTGGTCTGGCTCGTTAAAGGCCGGAAGGGCGACCTGACCAGGAAGTTCGATGCCCTGCACGACGTCAGCTTCGAGATTCAGCCGGGGGAGACCGTCGCTCTTCTGGGCTTCAATGGCTCCGGTAAATCGACTCTGCTGAAATTGATATCCGGCGTGATCCTGCCGGACCAGGGGACCGTTCGCACCAAAGGGCGTGTGGCAGGCCTGATCGAAGTCGGCGCGGGCTTCCATCCAGACTTGTCGGGACGGGAAAATGTGTACCTCAACGCTGCCATCCTGGGAATGTCGGAGCAGGAGATCCAGGACAAGTTCGATGACATCGTAGCTTTCTCCGAGATTGAGCAGTTCATCGACACCGAAGTGAAGTTTTACTCCTCGGGTATGTTCCTTCGCCTTGCCTTCGCGGTGGCGGTCCATACCCAGCCGGATATCTTCCTGGTGGATGAGATCCTGGCCGTGGGCGACGAACCCTTCCAGCAGAAGTGTTTGGCCAAGATCAAGCAACTTTCCGATGAGGGGAGGACCTTGGTGGTGGTCAGCCATGACCTCGATATGATCTCGCGTATCTGTGACCGGGGTGTCGTTCTTTCCTCGGGAACGGTGCAGTTTGAGGGACCTGCTGACCAGGCTGTGGCCTGGCTCCGGGAACGCAACTAACCGACATCAATTGTAAGAGTCGTCTGTCAACGGATGGCTGGTAAAAGCATCTTAGAAAGGCGATCGTAGGGATGGGTATCGGCCCGCTACTGTTGTGTGTACTCCTGATCGTTGTTTTGTGGTGGGGGCCAGGCTGGCTCCTGGGCGAGGCACTGGGCGTGCGTCGTATTTTGCTGCCCGTCGTGGCCCCGTTGCTGGGAATGGGCGTGCTGACTGTCATCGGGGTCATGGGCAACGCTTTAGGCTTGAGCTGGCAGTTGCTGCCTGTCGTGTTGGTTCTAGTACTGCTGTCCGCGTTCCTTTTCGTAGCCCGACTGGCTCTCCAGCGGCGTTTCCCGGACAAGTTCGATAGTCCTCCCGCAAAGAGCATTTTTGGGAAGCACCACTTCAAGGGGACGTGGTTGGTCATTGCCGCCGGTCTCGTAGCAGGTGGCGCCGTCGCCGCGGTCTCTTGGACCGTTGGTACTGAGGGCCTCCTGGGAATTAACCAGGACTGGGATATTCCCTGGCACGCCAACATGATCCGGTTGATCTCGGTCAACCACGAGTGGGATCCCAGCATCGCAGGCAACTTTGCCTACTACGACACCAACATTGCCGAAGCCCCGATCCGGAGTTATCCGATCGCCTTCCACGCCGTGCTGTCGCTGTTCTGGCCGATGAGCGGTGTCAGTATCCCCGTGTTCCTGAACGTCTTTGTCATGGTGATGATGGGCGTCCAGTTGCCCCTGAGCACCATGGCGCTGACAATGGTGGTCACCCGCCGTCCCCTCGCAGTGGCAGCCGCGGGTGCCGTGTCGGGTTGGTTCACGGTGTACCCCTACGACTTGCTCTGGCGTGGTCCGCTGATTCCATTCTTTGCCGGGATGTTGCTGGTGGGCCCTTTTGTTTACCTTGCTGTCAAAGGTGCTGTGGACCGCCGG
Source organism: Arthrobacter sp. fls2-241-R2A-172 (assembly GCF_030208885.1). Classification (NCBI taxonomy): domain Bacteria; kingdom Bacillati; phylum Actinomycetota; class Actinomycetes; order Micrococcales; family Micrococcaceae; genus Arthrobacter; species Arthrobacter sp. fls2-241-R2A-172. The sequence goes on from NZ_JARVTB010000008.1 coordinate 73,359, forward strand.
AAATTCTGGATTCCGGGAATCGCCTTCGGCGCAGTGGGCCTGATTGCTGTTCACCCTTCCCTGGCCTTTGTGGTCTTGCCGGTACTGGTTTTCTGGATGCTCTCGGCGCTGATACGCCGCAAGGGAAGAATCCTTGGGATTACCGTCTACTTGGCTGTCTCGGGTGTGCTGGCCGTCATCCTCGGACTGCCCATCATCGCCCAGATGTTGAAGGAATCCGAAAGGGTTTCCAAGCAGGTCTGGGCAGCCGACACGGACCGCAACGGTGCCATCCAGAACATCATTTTCCTGAATCATGGCTCCATGGCCATGCCCATCCTCACGGCCATGGTGGCCTTGGGCTGCCTTGCGTTGGTCTTCAGGATCCGTATGTGGTGGTACTTCGGCCCCGTTCTGGCATTTGCCTTCCTGTCGGTATACACCATGGGTTCGAACAACCCGCGCTTCATGTCCTTGACGGCGCCTTTCTATGATGATCAGTGGCGGATTTTCGGCATTCTCGTCATGCTCCTCATACCCCTTGCGGGCCTGGGTGTTGCCCAGGTGGCGGAGGCAGTGGCTTGGCTTATTGGAAGGCTTCGTGCGTCCCGTTCCACCAATCGGGAGGTGGGCTCGTCGCACCGCGGCAGCATGGTGCTGACAGCTGCCGTGGCGGCCGCTGTGCTCTTGGTCAGTGGCATTGCTGCGATCCCATACTTCAAACAGAACGCTGAGCGGATCAACATCAACACCAAGGTGGACGGTGCAACGCTCAGCAAATCCGAGGTGGACCTGCTCAGCAGCATGGACCGCTATGTTCCGCAGGATGCCACCGTGCTGAACGATTCCTGCGACGGTTCGGTGTGGATGTATGCGCTCGGGAACCGTATGCCCATGATCCGCCACTTTGAGATCCTTCCCACCAACCGGCAGTTGCTGGTCCTCCAGAAGTTGGGTGACCTCGCCTCCGACGACGCCGCCCGTGCCGCTGCTTCCGAGCTCGGCATCGAATGGGTGTACATCGCCGATGGACGGATCCGCGCGTGGGATGAGCCCAAGCCGGGCCTGACACAGCCGGATTCCATCCCGTACCTTAAGCTCGTGGTGCGAGAAGGCAACGCGGCTCTGTACCAGATCGACTGGAGCCAGCTCCCCGGTGGTAAACAAGCCTTCGACGCCGCGTCCAAGGACCGTCTTCAGCTCGACGGTGTCTCCGGCATCCTTGAGAACACCAAGCCTGATGGCATTGCCCCGCTAGGAAGGATCTGCTGATCATGAAGGCTTTCATCGGAAAGTTCATGGCCTCGAGCCTGTTCAAGTTCCTCGTGGTGGGCGGCCTGAGCTTCCTGGTCGACCTTGGCCTGCTTGCTCTGTGTTTCCAGGTCTTCGGCTGGCCCCTGTGGCTCGCAACAGGAGCCGGTTTCTGGGGCAGCTTCTTCTTCAACTACTTCCTGCAGCGCCATTTCGCCTTCAACGGTGGGGGTACTGCTTTGGGCGGCGTTCTCAGGTACTCGGTCCTTCTGGCATTCAACACCGTGGCCGTCATGGGCATAGTGGAGCTGTTCCAGTTCCTGGGTGCTGGTTATGTAGTGGGTAAAGTAGTTGCGACGATTGTCACCATGGGGTGGAACTACTTCATCTACAAGCACTGGATCTTCCCGCAGCAAAAGCAAGTGAAGAACGCCACTGAACCTGTAAATGGCGAGCCTGACTCCGGCTTGCCGGCCCAAAAACTCACACCTAACAGCAGCGAAGGATAATCGATGTATCGAGGCGTTCGAATAGCCGCGGTAGTACCGGCCTATAAAGAAGAAAACCACATCGCACGGGTCATCGAAACGATGCCCGACTTTGTCGATGACATTGTCATTGTTGATGACTGCAGTCCGGACGACACCTCTGGCGCTGCCCGCCGGGCCGACGACGGCCGGGTCACCTTGATCCGCCACGAGGTCAACCAAGGTGTGGGTGGCGCTGTCCTGACGGCCCACAAGGCTGCAATGGAACTGGGCTCAGACATCAACGTTGTCATGGCCGGCGATGCGCAGATGGATCCCGATTACCTTCCGCAGCTGCTGGACCCTGTGGTTGACGGCTACGGTTTCGCCAAGGCCAACAGATTCTTCTCCGGTGAATCGTTTGCCGGCATGCCCGGGTACCGTATCTTCGGCAACATTGTTTTGTCCTTCATGACAAAGCTGGCTTCAGGTTACTGGCACATCTTCGATCCCCAGAATGGCTACACCGCCATCCGGACGGAGGTGCTGCGCCGTCTGCCAATGAATAAGGTAGCGGCCCGGTACAGCTTTGAGAACGACCTTCTCATCCACTTGAACATCCTGGACGTTCCGATCGTGGACGTGCCCATCCCGGCCGTGTACGGCAATGAGGTGTCCAGCATCAAGCTCCGGAAGGTCATCCCGGAACTGCTGGCAATGCTCTTCGGCGGTTTTTGGCGCCGGGTGTGGTGGAAGTACATGGTGTGGTCCTTCTCCGCAGTGGCACTCCTGCTCATTGCCGGGATCGCATTGATCGTTATGGGCCTGGTTGCCGGGATCTGGGTTCTGGCAGCCAGTGTGGGTTCACCCACGGCGGGGTCGGTGATGCTTGCTGTGGTGCCGTTTGTGCTGGGTGTGCAGATGCTGTTGGTCTCGTTGCAACTGGATATTCAAGCCAGTCCCAACAGGCCGTCCATGCACCCCATGAAGGAACGCACCTAGACTGCCAACTCAGAGACAAAGGGAGAGCCCGGACGCATCATGCGTCCGGGCTCTCCCCATTATGAATCCCCTTCAGCTATGGGAGGGAGGTGAATCCTCCCCAGCCCCAACCCACCTGGCTGCGGGACAGCCAGCCGGAGGTTCCGTTGCCCGGGTAGAGGAAGAGGTTGCCACCCGAGTCCCTGGCGAGGAGATCGTTCTTGCCGTCTCCGTTGAAATCACCCGGGCCCAGGATGGCGGTCATTCCACTCCAACCACTTCCCACCTGGACCCTGCTGAGCCACCCGCCGGTACCATTGCCGGGGTACAGCCAGAGGATGCCCGATGTGTCGCGGGCAAGGACATCGGTCTTGCGGTCGCCATTGAAGTCACCGGTGCTGAGGATCGCATTCATGGCATTCCACCCGGCGCCCACCTGCACGCTGGAAGTGAATCCGCCGGTTCCGTTGCCGCGGTAGAGCCATAGGGCGCCGGCAGAGTCCCTGGCAAGGATGTCGGCCTTGCCGTCACCATCGAAGTCACCCGGGGCGAGGATGAGTGTCATGCCCTGCCAAGCCGTTCCTGCCTGGACCTTGGGCTGCAGTCCACCGTTTCCGTTGCCCGGATAGAGCCAGAGGACCCCGCTGGTGTCGCGTGCCAGGACATCGCTGCGGCCGTCTCCGTTGAAGTCTTTTGTGGGAATTATGGCATTCAACGAGTTCCAGCCGGTCCCCAAGGACCGCTGGGTGAGCCATCCACCGGTTCCATTGCCCGGGTAGAGCCACAACGTGCCGCTATTGTCCCGTGCCACCACGTCGTTCTTGGCGTCACCGGTGTAGTCCTTCCAAGTGCTGGCCGGAGGGGAAGCCACGGTGTAGTTCTGCGTCACGACGGCGGAACTGTTGTTGGAGGTGTCCACCGCGAAGTACTTCAGGGTCATGGCTGCTGTCAGGGTGATCGCTGCCGTGTACTTGTTGCCGGCTGTAGCCGTTGGATTTGCACCGTTGGTCGTGAAGTAGATGCTGGATCCCGGCTCATTGGACGCCAGGGTGATCTGTTGATTCGCTGGGTAGCTGCCACCTGGTGGAGTCGCTGTCACAATCGGCGGGGTGGTGTCCAGCACCGTGTAGTCACGGGACACCACTGCCGAGGCATTGCCGACGGCATCCACAGCCACAGCCTTGACCGTGGTGTTTGCTGTCAGGGCGAAAGCGGCGGTGTAGGCCTTGGTAGAACCTGTAGCGGACGTCGCCGGCGTGGTGCCGTCGGTGGTGTAGAAGATGCTACCTGCCTCATTCGACGACATGGTGACCTGCTGCCCGGAGGCGTAACCCCCGGCTGCGGGGGACACCGTGAGGGTAGGGGCCACGTTGTCCACGACATAGGTTTGGCTCGTCACGGGGGAGGTATTACCGGCCGTGTCCCGGGCAAAATATTTCAGTGTCATGGACGTCAAAGGGATTGGCCCGCTGTAGACAGGGCTGCTGGTTGTGGGCGTTGAACCGTCGGTTGTGATGAAGATAGTGGCGGCTTCATTCACAGAAAGAGCAACGGACTTGTTGGGCCCGTATGTTCCTCCCACGGGATCCACGGTGACTACCGGCGCAGTCGTGTCGGCAGCAAAAACTGTCACATTCCGCGAGGCCGTCGCCGTGTTTCCTGCGTTGTCCCTGGCCTCCACGGTGAATGTTGCGGGACCGCTTGGGACGTTTGAGTACACCTTGGGAGATGTGCAGTCCGTAAAGGCATTGGAGCCAAGCTTGCACCTGAAACCGGCTGCGTCCGGTGACGACGAGGAGAAGGTGAAGGATGGTGAGATGCCTACGGTCGCGCCCTCCGCCGGATCACTGATGGCAACCTGCGGGGCAGTCAGATCAGCAGTGACCGTCACCGTGCTTACGGGGCTGATGTTTCCTGCTCTGTCCGTGGCTCTGACTCCGAGCACGTGTTGTCCCGCTGTCGCGAGCTTGAACACGTAGCCGGTGGCGCATGCCGTGAACGTTGTGGTGGAGTCGACTGAGCACGACAGGGTCGAATCCGAGTCGGAGGTTGCACCAAGGACCGGTGAACCGTTGACCGTCGATCCCGCCGCAGGAGAAGTGATGATGGGGGCTGCGGGAGCTGTCAGGTCGATGGTGAACGCCCGGGACACCGGAAGTCCCGAAGGCGCGGCCCGGACGGAGAACGTATAGGCGCCGTTCGGCAGGGCAGCAGCCGGGGTAAAGGTGCCCCCGGTGCATACTTGCCATACCGGCGTCGCGGTACTCAACTGGAGGCTGCATTCAAGTGCTCCGCCGGAAGGCGTGGATGCCACCACGAAAGTCGGCGTGGAGTCGTTGGTGAAAGCCGGATTGGGGGCTTGCGTGCCATCGGCAGCCGTTGGGCCACTGGTGATTGATGGAACGACGCCGCCCAAGGACAGGAGCCTGCCGCGCTCGCTTGGCTTCGCGGGGTCAAGCTGACCTGGGTCTTCCATGACCAGCAACTTCCCGTCCCGAATGCCGAGGCCTCCGATCATACTGAAGCCCAAAGCCCACTTGTTGTCGACGGAATCCGTGCTCAAGTCGATGCGTGAGATGGTGTCCTTTCCGGCGTCGGCACTGGAGGTTCCGCCTGCGGTGCCTGTGTAGAGAACCAAGGGCGACTGCCAGTCGTAATAGATTGCTGTCGGCTTTCCGACGTTATAGAGCGGCGAAGGAACGAAATTCGTCAACTCACCGTCGTCCGGGGCCGTGAAGACGGTCAGTCCCGAGGTCTCCGCAACATACACCACCACGTTTCCAGCACTGTTTCGGTGCGTTGCTGCCAAGCCAAGAGAGCGGGAGTTGACGGAGGCGATGGACTCTATGCTCGGGTGGAGGGCGGTCGGGTCAACAATCTTCACGATTGACCGGGCGTTCCCGAATGAGAGATAGATGTTGCCGTCGGGGCCATCGCTGACGGCGTTCGGCCGCAAGTCCCCATCGAAGATGGTCAGCTCGCTATCGTATTCGAACGTACTGCTTCCGGAATTCCAGCGGGCGCGAACGACATCGGAACTTCCGACGGCGGCGTCAGGAATGAAGGCGATCTCGTCCCCGGAGCCCACGGCGGCAGGTGTCGGATCGATCATGGCCGGGGTACCGGCTAACGCCGGGCCGTTGTCGTGCCCCGGAAGGGTTCCGCCGAGGCACGTGGACACTTCCAGGCCTCCAGGCGTCGAGCCTGACGCCTCTGTTACACGGCAGAAACCGGCCCGGGCATCTGATACCCATAGTCTGCCTTGTGGGTCCACTACCGTTCCCGCTGCCTTGGTCAAGCCGGTAGTCAAGGTTTGGCGGGCTTGATCTGCAGCTGCGGGCCCGGCGCTCAGCACACCTGTAAGGGCTGCTGAGGCCAAGCTTGCAGTGGCCAGGAGTGCGGTCAACGTATGACGGCGATGCTCCGGACCGCCCGCACTGCGGGAAGAAGAAAGCGTTGTTGGATGAGAGGTTCTTGAGCGACCGGCGAAGGCAAGACATGCCAAACCAAGCTGAAGAACACTGCGATTGCGCGTGTCCACCGAGGGATCCCCACTTCATTCGGATGCTCCCCAGCTCCGCATGCATTGGTTATTCGCCCCACGCCGTCTCCGGCTGCGTCTATGTATATCTTCCACCAATCCCACGATTTGTCACTACTATTGCGCGGATTGTTCCTTCCCCAGTCACCCGGCACGGGTTCCCAGACCGATTCCGGGAAGGATTGTCATGGGGGCGCGGGACGTCTTGACCGCGTAACTGGAGCAATTCACGATGGGGGTGGAGGTAACAATGCGCAGACTATTTCCCACTGCCCTGCCGGTGCTGATGCTCCTGGTCGCCTGCACGGCCCCTTCGCCTCAACCAACATCCGCTACGCCACAACTGGGCCCGGATGCGTCGCCAGGCAGCAATCCATCCGCGTCAGCAACCTTGGTTCCAGGCGGGCCGGCACCTTCTGGGACGCTCAACGGCGTAGCCGAGGGAGACGGTGCCCCGGGAGAGGATGAACCCGGACGGTTTTCATTCCTATGCTCAAGCCTTGATGCGTCCCCGGTAGTTCAGTTGTCGAGCCTGGCTGAGGTTTGGGCGGCCAGCAACTATACGCGGATCGCCTCCTGCGAGGTGACGTATGCGGGATCCGGGCCGTTCGAACCGACGGCCCGGGAAGCTGAAGCAATTTCCACAGCGGCGATGCCGGGCGGGAGCTCGGGCAATGGTCTCGATACCCTGTTGGACGTCCTCCGCTTGTGCACCCGGATCAGCGACGAGGCCGGACCTGGCGGCTTCGACGAGGCAAGCCGAGGGACCCTACTTGCTTCTTCGGCATACTGCCCTAAGGGGCCGCAAGGGAAAATCATTGCCGCTTGGGCGCGGGGTGAGAGGTTTGGAGATGGCTCCCACGCAGTGGCCGATGGCGTGGCAGCGGGCACTTTCCAGTTGCTCAAGCCAGGCGCCTATGCCGAGGACTGTGCGTGGACAGTCACCGGATCGGACGGTTCGGTTGTGGCCCGTGGCGGGCTGGCTGAAGCGGCCAAACAGGTGGTTCTTGAGGACGGGCAGAACTTTACTAGTGACAAATGCGGAATTTGGGGGAAGATGTACTAAGACGCAGCCGGAAACGGCTTGGGGCGAATAACCAATGCATGCGGAGCTGGGGAGCATCCGAATGAAGTGGGGATCCCTCGGTGGACATGCGCAGGCGCAGTGTTCTTCAGCTCGGTGTGGCGACTTTCGCCTTGGCCGGTTGCTCAGGAATCAAAGTAAATACGTCCCAACCTTCCGCTCTTGATGTGGCCCGTGTTGCCGAAAAGGACAACAAAGTTGCCACTGAGCGGCCAGAGCCCAAGATTCGATATCAATTTACTTGCACAGCTGCCGACGGCAGCCCCATCGGCAAGTTCTCGAGTCTTGAGGAGGTGTGGGCGTCGACAAGGTACATGCAAATCACGGACTGCCAGGTTACGTATGTCGGCAGTGGACCCTTTGTGCTGACCTCCGAGGAGACGGCTGCGGTCAACGCTGCCGTAGCCGCCGGTGCTCCCGCAGGGCAGGCCACGGACCTCTGCCTCCGCATCGTCAGGGCCTGCACCCGCACAGACCTGCGAGGTCTCCCGGAGGCGCTTGCGGCTTATGGCGTTCCGGTGGTGAAGGGAGCCTTGACTCTCGCGCCACTGGCTCCGCAAGCAGCCCTGCTTACCCGTTGGCTCAAGACCGCGGTAGCACGCTAACCAGTAAGTCGCAGGTGTTATTTCTCATGGTGCTGTGATCTTTATTGACAGCAATTCGAAGCGACGGATTCGTCGCATACAACCGTACTGATTTGTGTGGCCACATGGTCTAATGAAGGTGGTCTCACGTATTGGCTGTTCATCGTTATCGGGAAACGGACTTTGTTTGGGGGCAAACGAAGATCACCCGTTGCGCACAATCAAGGGAGTGATCTTTATGGCGTTTCGAATTGGAACGGCAAGCGCTGATATAACGCCGTCTCTGAGTACCAACCCGTATATGGCGGGGTATGGTTCCACTGATGGTGGTCGCGAGGCCACGAGCAGTTCGCCATTTGAGCCCCTGTACGCCCGCGCCATCCTGATTTGGGAGGACGCGAGTCCTCACATCATCATCAGCTTGGATGTCCTGGCCTTGCCGCGTGCCATGCATCAGCGGATCAGGGACAGGATCCTCGGACTTGCTGACTGGGCGGACAGTGACATTCTGATTCAGGCCACACATACACACAATGGTCCGGTGCTGATAGACACCCTCCATCCGTACATGGCGTATGGCTTGGTGGATCTTGGCCTGGTGCGCTCCTACAGTGCGGACCTTGAGGACACTATTGTCAACCTCGCCCAGGAGGCCCTGAACGCGAATGAAACATCCGTGACCTTTGACTACAAAGTTTCGACTCAGAACTTTTCTGCGAACAGGGTGGGCCTTCCCTATACCGAAACAGCAGTCCCCATTCTTGTTGCCCGGCGTGGGAATGGTACGCCAGCGGCTGTTATCTTCAGCTATGGCTGCCACCCGATTAGCGCAGGCCTGCGTACGCTCTTCGATGGGGATTTTGCTGCAGGTGCCTGCAACTACATCGAGAATCGCAACCCGGATTGCTTTGCGATGTTTGTCCAGGGACCCGCCGGAGACCAGGACCCTGGTGGCGTGCGAAGCTGGGAACTCAGGGACCAGCACGGGGATGCCCTCGGAGCTACCGTGAATTCAAGTATGCAGTCCGCGGGCCGCGCCCTCAGCGGGCCACTGCTCACCAGGTACCAGGAAGTCCAATTGCCGTTGGATATTACTCCGACGCCCGCCAACCTGGCCGCAGTGCGTGCTGCCTATGTGGCCCGGCTCGGAAACCCCAACGGCCAACCGCAGTGGTATCAGCGCCATGCACAGGTCATGATCGGACGCATCGACAGCAACAGTTTTGAAACAGCCGTTCCGTCGCCCTTTCAGGTGTGGAAGTTCAATGGAAGCCCTCAGTTGAAGATCGCAATGATCGGGGGAGAACTGGTCAGTGGATACGCCGCCTATTTCCGGAGCCGCAATGGAGGTACGAACGGGATCATTGTTGGGGGATATGCCAATGAGTCGTGCTGCTACATTCCCAGCAACGAGTTTTTCCCGCCCTCCATGCCCCTGGGAAGTTATGAAGGAGGGTGGGAACCGGACTTTCCGGGCATTGCAGGGGGTTCGATGACCGTCTACGGACATTTGGCACATTTCAAGGCCGGTACCAACGGAGTGGAGACAACCTTGATAAATGCCATGAATACACTGCTCGCGTAATCACGCCAACATCCTGGAGTTTCCCACCAGCTCCGTCTCCGGCACCGTTCCTGTAACAGTGCCGGAGAGGGGCGGCAAATAGCTTATCTTGCTGCAGGTGCCAGTATTGTCAGACCGTTCCAGCCGGAGCCGATCTGGGTCGCCGTTCCCCAGGATTTGCCCGGTCCCACTGGGTAGTATCTGAGTTCCCCGATGGTGGTCCGGGCAATAATTCCGCTGGAACCCGGACCAGCGAAGCCACTGACGGCATCGAAACTCGAAATGATGTTCCACCCCTTTCCAACCACGGAGGCGGCCTCAGGAACAAAATTTCCCGTGCCGTTGGAGCGGTACAGTTTGAGGTCTCCGGTGTTGGTTTTAGCCAGCAGGTCGGCATTGGAGTCTTTGTCGAAGTCCATTTGAACAATATCCAGACCGGTCCAACCAGTCCCGATCGCAACCCCGGTGGAGACTGTCTTTCCGGTGGGGTTGTTGAAATAGTACAAGCGGCCGTTTGAGTCGTAGCCGACAATTCCCGGGTGGGCATCCGACTTTTTCCAAGTGCCGACGCTCAAAGTCCAGCCCTTCCAGTTGCTTCCAAGGGGAAGTGGTGCCCCAAATCCCTTGCCGCTCTTTCCGGGATAGACGTTCAGCCTTCCGTCGTTCCATTGCGCAACGATGTCCAGTGCGCCGTCGCCGTTCCAGTCAGTGACAAAACCGGCGGTCAGACCGGCCCACCCTGTCCCGATCAAGTCTTGTGGCAGTAGGGCAGTGGTGCCGGTGCCTGGGTACCGGTAGAGATTCACATCCGGCCGCACGGCCAGCACGTCTTCCTGATCGATTCCCAAGGTCGAATCGACATCCACAGGCGTTCCGCTGATCAGGGTTGCGTCGTTCCAGCCCAAGCCAATGAGGGTCCGGGTTCCCCACGTCCCGGAATTTGCGGGGTAGTAGTAGAGGTCTCCATTGGAGGCACGGGCATTCAGTCCTTGGGAGTCGGCTCCGGAGAAATTCGTCGAAGAGCTGACCGCAGTCATTCCATCCCAGCCCGAACCGATGACTGAGGCTGGTTCGCCAAGGAAGTTGCCCCCGCCGTCGGACCTGTACAGCCTGAGGGTTCCATCCCCAGTACGGGTGACCATGTCTTGGTTGCCGTCACCGTCGAAGTCGATCTGGTTGAGTTGGTGTCCACTGAAACCGGTCCCTATCAGGACCCCGTTTCCGAGACCTCCACCACCGTTGTTCGGGTAGCTGTATAGGTTGCCCTTATAGTCCTGGCCTACGACACCCGGGTATCCATCTTTGAGATTCCACCACCCAACAGTCAGCGACATTTCTTTCCACCCGGAACCTACCTGGATGGGAGCGTAGAAACCGCCTCCGGGGGCGCCCCTGAACACTTTCAGAGTTCCATCTGACCATTGCGAGAGGATGTCCTGGACGCCGTCCTGGTTCCAGTCCACTACGTAAAGTGCTGATGCCCCCGACCAGCCTGAGCCAATCGCTACAGGCCCCGTAATCCGGCCAGTACCGCTGGCCGGGAAGGCATCCAAACCTCCCCCGGAGTTGGTAGCGAGGATGTCGGCTCCTGATGCGATGGACGGATTGGGTGGGGAAGAAACACCCCGGGCGAAGGTCCGCAGCTGGTCGTAGCTGCCGTTGAAGATGTTGGAGTCACCCTCGAACGGTCCGGTGCTGCTGTATTGCCACATGGAGTAGTTGCCCCAGCTCACGGGCAAGGTTCCGGGCGTCTTGGTGGGGTTGTTCCAGTAGGAAGCGATCCACAAGGGATAGCTGCCGAAAGTGGAGTTCCCCACGCACGTGTTCCACCAGTCCGTGGTGCTGTAGATGACTGGGAACCGGCCCGTCAGCGCCATGACGGTGTTGCCGAAGTCTGCCGCCCACTGGCCAAGTTGCGCCTTGGACATGTCGTAGCACGTGTTCCCGAAGTAGAAGCCGTTGATGGTGCGTCCGGCATAGGGGTTGTACTCAATGTCGAGGACGGGCGGAAGGGTGTAACCGTCCGCGGTCCAGCCTCCGCCATTGGCCACAAAATACCTGGCCTGGTCAGCGCCTGAGGACCAGTTGGGGATGGCAAAGTGGTAGGCCCCACGCACCATGCCTGCGTTTCGTGAGCCGTCGTATTGCTGGGCGTAGTTTTCGTTGAGGTAGTAATTGCCTTCAGTTGCCTTGACGTATGCCCACCTCGAGCCCTGGTTCCATTGGCTCTGCCAGTCGACGTTGCCCTGATGGGCACTGACGTCCTGGCCCGCAATCCCGATGCTGGGCCGCCAGTGTCCAGTGTCAGCCCCCAAGGGCTGGACCGGGGCTTGCTCAAGCGTTTGGGCGTCCGCAGGTGCCGGGGAACCCTTTCCTTGGGCGGCGGCAGTGACCCGTGGGGAGCGCTGTCCCATCTCGGCTCCGCCGGCCGGGATAGCTGATCTCATCGCCACGTTCTTTGCCACCGCGTCTTGCCCGCTGCCCGGCAACGCCTTTGGATCCGGCGCCTGCGCCGCCTCGTTCAACGGTTGGCCGGGCGGCTGCGTCGGCGGGGAGGAAGGTCCGACGGCGGTTCCCGGCTTGGGTTCCGCGGGTGCGGTCGGAGGGACATACGGTTGGGCATCCTTCTGGGGAGCCACAGCGTCTGTGCCCGTCGGAGCGGGACGTGGGCCCTGCGATGGCGTCGGTTGCGACGTGGCAGACGGAGCCGGCTGGGGTCCCGTTGACACGGCTTGCGCAGGAGCTCCGAGGCAACTGCCAGCCACGAGGGCGGTCGCAAGGGCAAGGCCTGCGTTGGTCCACGTCAACCGTCGGGGCACGTTGAGGGATGGTTTTTTCATTTGCATTCCGGCCCTGTGCCGCGGCTCAGCGGCGCATGGTGTGGCTTGCGGACAAGCTCCGGGGCGGGCGCCTGCGCATGGGACCAAAGGCCAGCTCCTAACGGCCTTACCCTAACATTCTGGAACTGGAGTGACTAGTGGGGTTGAGGATACTGCAGTGACTCCTGATTCTGACTTATCCACATGTGCCTCCGAGTGACTTGAGGGGCTTTTGGCGCTCGCCTAGCGTGAGTCACTCGAGATGCGCTCGGTTGACCAATCCGTGACCATTGGGGGAGATGTGGACGCTGTAAAAATAGTCGAGGGCGAGGTCCGCGAACTTATCCGCCGCAGGGGTTTGGATCCCTTGGAGCAAACGGCCGACGTGCGTCGACTTGTTGAGGCCGCGGTCAGCGACTATGACGAGCGGGCGCTCCTCGGGCCCCTTCCACCTTTGGGACATCTCGAGGCGGCGCGCCGCCACGTCTTTGATGCCGTCGCCGGTTTCGGTCCCTTGCAGCCACTTCTGGATGACCCCTCCATCGAGGAGGTCTGGATCAATGCTCCCCATGAAATTTACGTGGCCCGGAAAGGGGAATCTGAACTGACTGCCCTGAGCCTCACCGAGCAGCAGGTCCGGGACCTCGTTGAAAGGATGCTTAAGAGCTCGGGCCGGCGGCTGGACCTGTCATCACCGTTCGTGGATGCTGCGCTGCCGGACGGCTCAAGGCTGCACGTAGCCATCCCCGATATCACCCGGAAGCATTGGGCAGTGAATATCCGGAAATTCATTGCCAAGGCAAGCCGCCTGGAGCACCTCGTCGAGCTGGGAAGCCTGACACCCCAAGCAGCCAGATTCCTGGGCGCTGCCGTGGCCAGTGGCCTCAACATTTTGGTGTCCGGGGCCACCCAAGCGGGAAAAACCACCATGCTGAACTGCCTGGCGGCGAATGTCGGTTCCCGCGAAAGGGTAATCACGGTAGAAGAAATCTTCGAGCTTCAACTGCCTCTCCGCGATGTCGTGGGCCTGCAGTGCAGGCAGCCCAACCTGGAGGGTGAGGGCGAAATCCCGCTGCGTCGGTTGGTCAAGGAAGCACTGCGTATGCGGCCCGACCGCCTCATCGTCGGCGAAGTCCGTGAAGCCGAGAGCCTGGACATGCTGATCGCCCTTAATTCGGGCCTTCCCGGTATGTGTACGGTGCACGCCAACTCCGCTCATGACGCTGTAACGAAGATCTGTACCCTGCCACTGCTGGCAGGGGCCAACATTTCCAGTGCCTTCGTCCTACCCACGGTCGCTTCATGCGTAGACCTCGTGGTGCACTGCGGTCGCCACTCCACCGGGCGCAGGCAGGTTACCGAGGTGCTCTCCCTGGGGCGCCGCGTGGAGAACGGGATCATCGAGTCATCCCAAGTCTTTGGCATGGTTGGCGGCCAGTTGCAGCCCAGAGCCAATTCCATGCCCGCGGTCGAGAAGTTTGCCCGGGCAGGTTTCGATGTTGCCGCCCTCCTGGAGTTGAACTGATGGCACCACTTCTCGGGATTCTCTGTGGCCTTGGCGTATTTCTGGTGTGGTGGTCCACGTGGGAGCAGCCCGCCGGAAAGAAGAAAGCCAAGCCGCGGCGACTGGACCTCTTGCTGGTATCGGCGGGGATAGAAAAGGTAACGGCTGGCGGGCTCATCGCGACCTGCGCTGGATGTGGCCTTCTCGCCCTTCTCGTCTTCTTTGTGCTGACGGCCTCGCTTCCCATCGCTGTGTGCTTCGCAATTTTCGGTTCCTGGGTGCCCTTCGGCGTGGTTCGCTGGAGGGCGAAGAAGCGCCGCGCGGCGCTCCGCGTCCTTTGGCCGGACGTAGTGGATCATCTGCGCTCCGCCATCCGGGCGGGCCTGGCGTTGCCGGAGGCACTGATTCAGTTGGGTCACAACGGGCCGGATGAATTGCGTGCCCTGTTCCTCGACTTCGGGGCCGATTACAGGTCGGGTGGACAATTCGATGCTGCTTTGAACAGGCTGAAGGAGCGACTGGCTGATCCAGTGGCAGACCGGATTATCGAAGCACTTCGGATGACCCGGGAGGTGGGCGGATCCGACCTTGGCCGGATGCTTGGCACCCTCGCTGAGTTCCTGCGGGATAGTGCCCGGACACGCAGCGAGCTTGAGGCCCGGCAATCCTGGACGATTAACGCCGCCCGCCTCGCCGTCGCGGCCCCGTGGATCATCCTGGTGGTGATGGCAAGCCGGCCGGAGGCGATGCGGGCCTACAGCTCACCCCTTGGCGCCATGGTGCTGCTGGGAGGCCTCCTGGTCTCCGTGATCTGCTACGCGGTCATGCTGCGAATAGGCGCGTTGCCTGAGGACGAACGGATCCTTGCATGAGTTCAACAACAGCGCTCGCGGTCCTGTGTGGACTCCTGCTTGGGGCAGGGGTGTGGCTGACGATGGTTCGCCTGCCTTTCCTGCGCGGCATCACTCTGGCCGAACGAATCGAACCGCAGCTGAAGTCCAGGAACCTCGAATCGCGCCTTCTGCGCCCTCCCACGCAGAACCTGACGCCATTCGGACCCCTGGAACGGATACTCCGTCCAGTGATTCGTGACGCAATGCGGCAACTTTCCCGGTTCAATGTCGGTTCGACCGCTCTGGCCAAGCGGTTGGCGCGGGCGGGTTCGCAGAAGTCGACTCTTGATTACAGGGCCGAGCAATTGCTGTGGGCCGGCGCTGGCTTCGTGCTTGCTGTTCTGGTGGTTGCTGTCCGGGCAGCGACTGGACAGTTCAGCCCGGCACTACTGGTGGTCGCGGTCATCGGAAGTGCATTGGCGGGTTATCTGCTGCGTGACTACGTTCTTGGCCAACACATCAAGCGGCGCGAGTCCAGGATGCTGTCCGAATTTCCAGGCCTTGCCGAGCTCATGGCCTTGGCCGTTGCTGCAGGGGAGAGCGCGATGGGCGCCATGGACAGGGTGACCCGCAGCTCCAGCGGCGAGCTTTCCGCCGAATTCGCCAGGGTCATCGCGGATGCCCGCTCCGGAAAGCCGCTGCCAGAGGCCCTGCGAGGCTTTTCCTCCAGGGCGGAGCTGCCACCCCTCGTCAGGTTCTTCGACGGGCTGGTGGTTGCTGTGGAACGCGGCACTCCACTGGCCGGCGTACTCAGGGCGCAGGCTGCCGACGTCCGTGACGCCGCCAAACGCGAGCTGATGGAATCAGCCGGCCGGAAAGAGATCGCCATGATGGTGCCGCTCGTTTTCGGTGTACTTCCACTCACGGTGGTTTTTGCCGCCTTCCCAGCCATTGCAGCCCTGGAAATCAGCCTCTAGGAGGCTGGCCAGGTCCATCTCATCATCCTGTTCACCAACAAGCTGCTTCAACACCAGCTCGACACATAGTGGGGAAATCATGAAGGAAAAAGCTCAAAGCACAATTGCAGCCTGGGTCCTGGTACTTGGTTGCGGCTCTTGGTTCACGGCCGGACTGGGGGAGACAATGCCGGCCACGGACGACCATGAACGGGGGGACGTACCGGGTTGGGTCATGATCACACTAGTGAACGCGCCCTAATCTCACCGGCAGGAACATCGGCGAGTTGGCTGGGGGAGAACACACACCACTCACATTGGTAACAGTGGTCTAATCTCACCCCTCGGCCTCTACTGGCTGCTACTGATGCTCATGACGCTGCCAACGGAGTGCACCGGGGAACCCTGGAAGAGACGTTTGAACGGGCGGCACGGAACTCTTCGGCGCACTTGGGAACAACCCTGTTAGCTGGGTGTACATCCCACCGTAGGACGAGTACTGGCCATCACTCATTCATCGTGCCCGGGTTGTTCTGCCTGCCGCCGTCAAGGAGGGGCAATGAGGGCAGGTCTTCCGTGTCACGAAAGCCGGACTACAGCCACTAAACAATTGCACCGGCACGGGCCGCTGCTGGCCTCTGTCCGGACAACGGCGGTCAAAGTCACGCGACACTGGGGGCATCACATGGTACACAGAGAAACTGGATCGAGGTTCGAAACAGAAGCCGACGAAGCCGTCGAGCAAATCGGACCGGGCCGGAGCCTCCGCATCATCTCGTCGCCGGGCGGTGGCAGATCTGCAGCCCTCAACAGCATCGTCAACCGGCTAGAGCGAACAGGTCACACAGCATTCGTCGTTCGAGCCCTCCGCACTCACCGAAACATCCCGTACTCCGCAATCGCACGCCTGGACCTACGCGCCGAACCAGGTCACCCCGTTTTACGGCTCGCAGACGACCTAACCGCCCAACTGACCGTCAAACCACGCACCCTGCTAGCCATAGACGATATCCACCACGTCGACCCATACTCGCTAGCCGTGATTGAAGACGCTCTCCGCCGCTCAAACTGCCCATTGATCACCACGGCACCAGATGATCTTGAGCTGACATCGGACCACCTCGCAGTTACGAGTACCCGCAGCGAGACACTGATAAGCCTCCCAGCAGCAGCGGTGGTGCCCACCCGCAAAGTCCGTCTGCCGCCACCGCAGTATGAGCTCACCCCGCGTGAAACTGAGGTTTGTGCTCTTGCGAGACACTGCACAAATTTGGAGATCGCAAATCGCCTACACCTCAGTGTCCGTACCGTCGAGAACCACATCTCCAATGCGCTCCGGAAGACCGGGGCTTCCTCCAGATTGGACCTCTTTGACCTCGGCCAGGGTAGACGGTGAACCGCCGGCCATGGTGCACCACCTGCGGCCACCACCACGGGAACGAACGCTGCACGGCCACGACACACCACGCAGTAACAGACGGGGCTTCGAAGTGCGGTTGTACGGGGGAGCTTGGCGATGCTGGATAGATTTGATGCCATGACATTCTTGCCAACACAGATCGAGGAAGAACCGGCAACCGGAGAGGTCTTCCACTACACCTCCGCAGATGTAGCAATCTCCAACATCCTGGCCACGGGCACCCTGCGACTTTCTCCGATGCATTCGACCAATGACCCTTGGGAGAGCGAGCCCATCTACACTGGCTTCTCTCTGGTAGATCCAGAGGATGAGAAGCAATTCGACGGGGATAGATTCAGGGCCGCCACCAAGGAGATCGACCACCACATAAGGCTCCGTTCCAAAGTGCTCTGCCTCACCAGAGATTGGGGCCAGGGCCTTCCGCGATTCGAAGGCGAACGCCGCGGATGGCGTCACCTCTCGTCCTGGGCACATTACGGCGGTGGCCACGCTGGCGTCTGCATGGGATTCGACCTTGAAAAGCTCCACGAGGCGTTCGAAAAGGTCGGAGGTTCAGACGACCTTCGAGTCTCCGGCCCTATCTCCTACTGGCGAGGGCCCCGTGCGCCGTTCCTGGATTCAATCGACACCAGCCACCTGATCCGGTACGGCACGGACGCCGTAGCCAGGCACTACGCGGAAGTATTCAAAAAGCAAATCTTCTTGTCTAAGCATGCCGACTGGAGCGCGGAATACGAGTACCGTTTCGCTCTCATGAACCAGTCCACGCTTCCGGAGTACATCGACATCAGCGACGCCTTGACGTGCGTGTTCCTGGGGCACTCCTTCCCCGACTGGAAGCTGCCCTCCTTGCACGAGGCGCTGTCGAAGTTCGGAAACATCGACATCAACCGAATGCGCTATCACAACCGCACAGTCCAGGCTCTCCCACCGGGTGAACCTGAAGTGGCAGGCACCGCCTTCCCACCGACAGAGGGTGGGTCCCTGATGGAACGCGTAGATGCTCTTGCGGGCGAAGCGAAGTACCACGTCCAGTAAACGCTGAGCCTGAAGCCGCCCATGGGCATTGAATGAGCATGGGCGGCCCAAGCCAGGACACCGCTATGTAAGCAGGCCCATCAGATCAATGACGACCGCGGCCAGGCTGAGCATGACCACCGTCCAGTCCAGCGGCGTCCATCGATAAATGCCACGCCATTCTTTCGCATGCCGACCAGGCATAACGATCACCCGTCCTTCTCCAGGAGGGGAGACTGGCAACACTTTCAATATGTCGTTGCTTATGACACGTCGACATTATTACGATGTAGCCAGCAACCCAACCTAGGTTTAGTTGCTCTGGCCGGGCACTCCTTCACAGTCCGCAAAACTCTGGAGTGCTCGGCCCCACGTACTTAAGCTAAGACCGCACACTGGAATTTCCGCAACGCGTCGTCGGCAAGTCGCGTGTCCAAGCCATTAATTCCATAAAAACCCCGGCGAGTCGCCCCTATCTTCGTGACGCAATTCTGTCGTGCCTCAGCCGTAGGCTGTCCGGGATGCTCACTGACCAACAAAAAGCCATGCTCGACCTCGCCGGGGAACACTTCAAACATGCGGGCTCGCTCGACACGGCAGCCATGGAACGCTTCGGGATGACACCCACTAGGTACTGGCAGGAAATGAACCACCTTATCCGGACAGAGTCTGCCGTCGCATATTGTCCGCAGACCGTGGCGCTGCTCAGCAATCGCCGCCGGCCGCCGAAACGAACCGGCAGCAGGCTCACTCAAGTTCGTTGACCTTAGCGGCCACCACCGTGCAGGCCCGTTTCGCGCTGGGCCCGGTCCAGGATCCTGTCGGCGTACTCCCTCAGGCGCACCCAAATGGCGGCATCCCTGTCAGCTACTCGGTCCCTGATCTCCCGGATGAGTGGAAGCGGCGTTTTTGGGTTGGACACCACGCGTCCGAGGATCTGCGCGTTATCGAACGTTGCAGCCCACGCTAGATGCTCCGCAGTCACGCTGGGACGGCCAAGCACGCCCAGGACGACCTCCAAGTGAGCGTCAGGTGTCATTAGCGCTTCCAGTACTTCTGGGCGGACGCTGGACCTGGCGAGGACCGACACGGCCGCCTTCCAGTCCCCGGCCAGAGCCTCGGCTTCGAACGTCTCGGCGTCGTATCCAGTCATCACACCATCATGCCAAAATGGCTGGCGTGAGGTGACCCGGTAGCGTTCTTCCATGGAAGAAATAATCGGTGCCGCTATCGGGCTGGCCGGCGCTTGTGTCGGCGGCGGAATTCAATGGGCCATCGCCAAGCAAAAGAGCCGGTCTGACGCAATAGATAAGATCAGGGAACGCCAAGTGCTGTTCGCTGCGTCCGTTTCGCAGTACCTGCTTTACGTCCGGAACGTTGAGTACGCAGAGAACAAGAACCGGGCGAGAAATGATCTGCGGCATCTGTCCAAGGAACAGAATGCCGACCTAAGTGCAAGGTACCGGACGGTTGTGTCCTCCGCTTATGCACTCATGGCATGCGGCGACGTGGGCCTCAGGGACAAAGCAGAGAAGTTCCTGAGAAAGTTCGAGGAATATGCTGAGGGGCTTCGGGACATCACAACTGGGGACCAGGGCGATTTCCCGAAGCAGGATCCGGTCGACCTGGCTACGAGCAAAATTCGTGACCACAAGCCATCACTCCGGCGTAAGCCTAGACAGATCAGAAAGGGTTCCTGACGTACGTGGAAGTGACCTTGACAATTCAAAACGAACAGGGCGAGACCGGACAGGTGTCCGCTGTGCAGCCAGATTACGAGTCCGCTCTAGCCGCGGCCCGGGAGCTGGTGCCCGAGGGATTCAAAGCCATCGTCATCCGGACTGATCTGGCATGATGCTCGAATGACTGACAAAGAGATCCCCGAAGAAACTATCCAAACCCTCCTGGCAGCGTCCAGGACGTACGAGGAATTGCAGCTTGCTTGGGAGAAGGTGCACCTCCGCTGGAGTAACGGCGAGGCCACCATCGAGGAGGACCGCGCGGCCGACACCGCACGGCGGGGCGCATTGGAAGAACTGAAACGCCTAGAACGGGAACTTGGAACCAGCCTCGGTGAGGTATCTGAGTACCTAAAGAAGTCACCCTCTGACCTGCGCAAATAGTCGTTCCAGCCCCTGGCCAACCGAGAATGGTCAGGGGCCTGACTGTCGCGTGTACGACAGTTCCAGTCACAGCGCAAGTCAAATTACGCGAACCGATGGATGTCCGGTTATGTTCATTTCATGGGGCTTGAAAGCACAACAAAAGATGAACCGCCGGTGGACCGGACATGTGATCACTGCAACGCAGCAGTGAACGGTGACGGGAAGGACTGGAAGCACGAGATAGGTATGTGGTTTTGCCCATCCTGCAAAGACTCCTACTGGCACGGTCCACCAAGAACATAACGTCAACATAACGTCAAAAAGGCCCCCAACCCTCGCGAGAGAGTGTGGGGGCCTTAGTCTTGTGGCGAGCTTCCCTTCTTCTGCGCTAGCCCCGATCAGAGTACGGCGCGTCGTTTCTGACGCCGGATCCGTTGACCACATTGATGTAGACGTACTTGCCCGAGCCTAGGGATGTGCTTCCCAGTTTGGCGGTTACAGATTCCAGTCGGGGATTGATGCCAAGTTGCTTGCCGTAGTTCGGGTTGTAGTTCACTGCCGCGACGGTCTTGTCGAACGTTCGGCCGGAACGGTCGGTCCATTTCACCTGTATGGTCCCGCCACTCAAGTTTTGGCCAGTGACCAATACATCTCCACTTGAGGAGGGGAAGATGGAGTCAGTGATAACTGGTGTCATACTGCCCGCCCTCATCTGGTCCAGCATCGGAGCCCACGTTCCCCGACAAGTGAAGAAGGGGTCCCACATGTAGGAGATCACTTTCACGGGGTAGTTGCCGATCTGCTGCAGTTGGCGGTCATGCCGTGCTTTAGTGCTCTGGCCACGGTAGTTGCCGTCACAGGTGTTCTGGCTGGTGCCTGGCGCCATGCCTTCCATGTTGGCCCATAGTTCAGCGCCGGTGCCTTCAACGCCGTCGGCCATGGCGAGGAAGAAGTCGCGATTCGATGCTGTGTACTTTTCGCCCCAGGTACCGTTGCCGACGATTGAGGCTGTGTATGGGTCTACGCTGGCACCGGCTTCGTGGCCGAAGAACGACCCGCCGTTTCCTGTCCCCATGCCGTCCTGAGGCGCGATGGCCAGACGCACGCCATTAGCCGTCCCGGCGATTTTTCGCACTGCTTCGCGGGCGTTGTCCGGGGTGAGGCGGCCCGGAGTGTCATTGCGGGCAGCGATGTAGGGGCTCACCAGTGCGGCGCGGCCCGGCTGGTACTTGGCAATCGCGGCGTTCTGAAGGCTGTAGAGGGCAAGTGTTGAGTCCCAAAAGCCCCCGTCTGCGACGGGCATTTCCGTGTAGAGATAGTAGCCGGCGAGGCCTGGCACGTTGTTCACTTTTCCCTGGAATTGCAGGAAGCGGTTGGTGAACGCGCTGAAGGTTGATTGGTAAGAAAGGTCCACTAGGTAGGTTAGGTCCGTCCGCTTCACGGGTGAGGGCATGCCGACGTACACCTTCATCCCAAGGGCTGTAGCCGCCTTGGCTACGGAAACAGATGTGGAAGTGGTTCCGCTGGTGATGACGACAACGTCATAGGTGCCATCGGACGAGTTGCAGCCCGTTCCCTGAGTAGGAATGACCATGACTGTGTAAACGGTCGTGCCACTGGTTACAGTCTTGTCCCTGGGGCATGAAAGTGCAGGCGCACCCCATGAGTTCCCATCGGTGTAGCTGAAATATCGGTTTACCTTGACCCCGGAAGCCGCTGCGGTTGCACAGTTGACGCCCGATATTGAGCACTCCGGTGGAACTGCTGCGAGCGTTGAGGGTTTCAGGTATGCCCCGAAGGTGATGACGGTATCCCCGCCGACGGATTTGATGTCGGTTAGTTTGGCGGTGTTTGCGGCGTCATTCGTGCTGCCGAAGATGAAGTATCCGCTAATGGGGTACACAGGGGTTGGGGCCGCTTGGGCGCCGGGCCCTTGAATGCAGCCGATGAGCAACACGAAGGCGGCGAAGAGAGAAGTGGCGAAATGCCGAACGTTGATGGGACTCGTAGAGGACGACTTGGTCCTGAATTTTTCCACGATGGATCCTCGGGCTCGTAGGGTGAGACCTTGGACCTATGGCAAAAGAATGACGCGCAGGGAACCCAAACTCAAGGACTTGACGGGGATCTTCATAACCAACACAAGATCGCAAACAGCCTTGGACAAAATTGACAAGTCCCTTTGGTGTCTGTCCTCGCAGTGCGTCACATCAACTACAGAATGGTTCCCTTGGCTGGGAAATCCGTCCCTAAGAAAGCCGGAGATCCCGGACCAAAGGACTCTTCACATCCCATGCAGCAAGTCCGATAGCCTCAATCGATGCTCCCGATTCCAGCCGGACACTGATGTTTTGCGTAGAGCTACCTGCGGGCAACTCAACGTACTTGAAGTATCCGACACCGCGGTAAGTCGAGAAGTGGAAGCCCTGCTGAGTGAGGGATTCGTGAGTTGATCCCTTGGCCGCGACGCTGAATACCATGCCCTTTGTGCTCGCGGCGGCAGAGTTCTCAACATCAAATGCTATTCGGAGTTCATTTTCGCCGGTCCACTTGACCCATGTAACCGACTCATTCAAATCACGTTCGCCCCAGGAATCGCCATCTTCGACGTGCCATAGTGGAAATGCCAATCGACGGGCTTCGCCCTCGACGGGAGGAAAGTAGGTCGTCGTTGGCGCCGGGATCTCTGCAGTAGATTTCAGAAACTGAAGCATGAAAGGAGTCGGCTGAACACTATGACCTTCATTCCGCGACGTCAGATGGAGCGAAACGGAGCCAACAGAATCAGACTGGTCCGCAAGGGACTGCACTCGATCCACGAACTCCAACGTTTCCTGGAAGGCGCTATCCCCTCGGTTTGTAATGATCGTCATAGGCGGCACCGACCGCGTTGACAACAGTCGCTCGTAGACATTGGTTCTTTCCGGGTGTTCTTCCGTTAGGCTGGCCAGAGATCGCCCTTGGAGGGCCATTTTCTCTACATCCGCCAAGGAGTCCTTGTCCGGGTACTGCAGGAGGTCCAGTTGCGGTACTTCCGCAACTGCCCGCGCAACCTTGAGCTCCGCTGCAATCATCAGCGCGCCGTACCCGCCCATTGAGCTGCCGTAGAGGACAACATCTGCGATGTTGATCCCGCGTCGCTCGCAGAACTCTTTGATGAATGCCGCTAGTTCGGAAACTATGTCTTCCTCCGAACTGGCGAACCATGAGGCGGCTAGATCTGGAGACGAGTTCAACATCGGGTCGCTCAATGAGAGAACGTCCCATTCGGGGAAGCCTGAGGCCCAGGACCAACGCGGGTAAAAGGGCGCCTGCGGAGGGGCATCTTTCCGCTGGGCTGACGGCAGGAAACAAAGCAGTTTCTTCGGTTCCGCCGCAAAATTGCCGAACGCCTCTATGCCAAGACCACGCGTCGTCTCAGACGTGATAACTCGATCTCTCGAAGAGAACTCAGGGTCACGTGAAACATCAGAAAGTGTAAGAGTTGCGTCCATGGCGGCCGCGATCTTGTTCGACATACTTGTTGCCTATGTTTGAAGGGTCTATTCGGTGGCCAATGCTACCAACGAGTAGGGGGCATGCTGGCACTTGGCCACTACTACGGTGGGAACACGCCGTTCCACGGTGAGAATGGTAACCTAGCCCTATGACTACTTTGCATCAGTCCATCGATCAGGAACACACGGACGTGGAAGCGGAAGCTGAACGCCTCGTAGGCCCGTTCGATCAGGACGAACTCAAAGTGCACGAATACCCCGGCGGGATCAATTGATCAAACAAAGCCAACAAGACCCCCACCCTCGCAATGAGAGTGGGGGTCTTTTGCTTATTGGTTGTCTTCCGGAGCAAGGATCGGCAGGTACTTCCGGAGCCAGTCATTGACGCCAGGCACGGCCAGGACACGGGTGACAAGCGCAGTGAGAGCCGCGATTGCCACGAGGATCCCGTTGAGCGCCGGGAAAACCCAGGCTGGCAGGTACACCTCATACGGCTTCAATGCCTCGACTGTCGCCAGCAGGACGCCATTGAGCAGCGGTACCAGTGCGACGACAGCGAACACCGTTCGCAGGACAGCGGAGCGCGGGTTGCGCTCCTGCGTGGACAAAATGTGATCAGCCATTGGATTATGCCTTTCCCTGTGCGTTGACCGCGTTCTGGATGACTTCTTCAAGGTCGTCCAGGCGGTCCAGGATCTTGAGGTCGTTCTTGTTGGTGAGGCTCGGCAGGGACTCGCCGCCGATGATGGACTTGTTGGTGCCCTCGTTGTTGAAGATTGCTTCGTGGATGGCATCCACCTTCTTGCAGGCAGCCTTGACGTCAACGAACAGCTCGGAGATGGTCGGGCCGCCGGTGAAGGCCGCGGTGTTCAGGAACGTGTGCATATCGGGCATGTCGTCCTCCTGGGGAGTTGTGGTGATTGTGCCAGCGGGGCCGATGGAGGCGCCGCGGATCTGGTCTGGGTACTCGGTGCAGTACAGGGCCGGTTTTACGCGGCCATAGGTGCCGTTGTTGTAGTTCGGGCGGGCCGGGATTACCTCGAAGTGGAGGTGGGCTCCAGTGGTCCAGATTCCGGAGTTGCCTGTGAGTGCGATGAGTTGGCCCTTGCGTACTCGCTGGCCTCGGTTGATCAGCGTTGCTGAGAGGTGCGCCATTATGAAAAGTGGCCCGCCGTCGTCAGCCTGGAGCCCGACAGTGAGCCCGCCGCCCGCCGTCATGAGCCAGGGGTTATCAGAGCCGTCCAGGGTCAGCCAGAACTGTTCGAACTCGATGTAGCCGTCAGCAGGTGCGTAGACCGGTGTTCCGCTGGGCGCGGCCCGGTCCTCGCCAGTATGCCCGCCGTCAGGGTTCACGCCGCCGGGGGCAGAGCCGAACGAACGGACGATCCCAGCAACGAAGGAAATCGGCCATTTGGATTCGAGTGGGTATGCGTATTTGCCCATTGGCACTCCTATGTTTTTGGCGCGGCCGGGGCAGCGCAGGTGTAGGTGCTGGAGCCGGGCGGGTCCGCTGTGCAGGTGTACCCGGCCATCGGGCCTGACGAGAATGTGATTGACGAAGGAGATGCGCCTGGTTGCCCGTCAGTTCCGTTGGCACCATTCGCCCCTGCAGCGCCCGCAGGTCCCGCCGGGCCGACCGGACCTATCGGGCCTTGCTCGCCCTGTGGGCCGGGTGGTCCGGGCACGGTGGAGTCAGCGCCCTTCACGCCGTCACTTCCATCTGTGCCATTGGTTCCGGCAACGCCAGCGGCTCCCGCAGCTCCGGTGTCCCCTTTGCCGCCCTTCTCACCGGGGATGCCCTGGGGGCCGGGGACGCCTTGGATGCCTTGGACGCCCTGAGGACCCTGTGTCGGTTCCGTAGCGGCGCGTTCGAGGTTCCGGCAGGTCTCAGAAGCGGCTGCAGTTTGGTCTGTGGTCTGGCAGAGAGCGTCCGTGGCCGCTTGTGCGAGGTTCTGTTTCTCCTGCGCCTGCGTCGCCCCGTACTGGGCATTGACCTCAGCCAGCCGGTGATTGTCGAAAGCCAGCCACCCAGCAACGGCGACAGCCGCAAGGAGCAGCAACGAAAGACCAGCAAGGAGAAGCTGTGTCCTCTTGCTAGCCTGTCGCGATCTGGCCGCCGCTGATGCGGCCGCCTGAAGCTCTGGATCATTCAGTGTCGTCATGCTCATCCTCCGTTGGCCATTCGGCGGGATCGGGTTGGAGATCATGAACGAGCAACTGGTCCCGCCACTTGCCGGCCGTCGCCTTCACACGGGATGTGTACCGCTTGTTCCGCCGGCGTTCTTTCTCGAAATCGCTGGCTTGCTTCTGGAGCTGAGCTTCGAGGGAGGCGACTCTGGCTTTCAGTAGTTCCTCCACCGCAATCTCCCTGCGTTCGCGTTTCTTGTCTGCCCGGTCGATGAGCTTCCAGGCGCCACCGCCGCAGGTTGCGAGACCTGCGACGATGGCGGTGATGAGCGCTGGCTCCACACGCGTATCCGTCCTGTCATTGCTAGTTCACGAACCCTTTGGCGGTGATGAGCGGGGCAGCGAAGAAACGGCCGATGGCGTCAGCAATCTCCTTGCGGAAGTGCGTGGTGTCACCGGGGATGAAGATGGACGGTGGCGCTTCCTTGTTCGCGATGGCAGCAGTGTCAGCAGCGGTCGGCGTGATGCCCGCATCGGCAAGAGCCGGTCCGATGAGGTAATCCATGACGCTGTAGAACGTGCCAGGGTAGAGGTACTTCATCTGGTTGATGAGTGCCCACACACGCGTGTGGCCAGCGGTTCCAGCGGTCTCGGTTGAGCGAAGCGTTGGTCCGAAGAACAGGACGCGCTTCTCGCCAGCGGGCAGGAAGTCCAGCACCTTGCGGTGGTTCGCCAAGATGTGATCTGCCATCACGCCTTCGAGGCCGTTGACGACAAAGTCCCAGTCGTTACGGGCGGCCCAGAACACAAACGGTGTGGTCTTCACGAGGTTCTGCCCACTGACGAACAGGGTGGATCCTGTGACGGTGAGTGCGGCGCCGCTGTTGGTCCGGGTGAACGTCCAGGTATTCGTTGCGAACGTGAACGCGAGAGTGCCAGGAATGCCTGCCAATGAGCCCGCGTAGGCACGATCTCTCGGGATGAAGGACTTGAACTTTGTCACCACAGCCACAGCGCCAGATGCCGGGATAGACCCGCCGGTGACTGTGAAGTAGAGCTGGTGGACGCCCATACGAATCAGAACCTCATCCGTGGTATCGCCGGAGCGTCCACGGTTGTTCACCGTGGTGCCGGGCAGCAGTGTCGCCGCTCGTGCCGGCCACGCCTCGGACGCCAGCCAAGTCTGACCGGTGCCGCCGCCCTCAGTGAGGGAGTCTCCCCATGCGTCGAAGACGGTCCGGGACGGGTTCACTGGTGCGTCTGTGGCCCACGCTTGGAAGACGTTGCTGAGGCTCGTGCGGCGGGAAATGATGGGCCCGGTAGGGCTCCACTCAGTGAGGACCTGCATGGTGACGCCGTTCGCGACCGAGACGCGCTTGACGTCGATCTCGAACGGATTCACAACCCCGGGGTTATTCAGTGTGCTCGTGGCGATCGTCGAGGTCTCGGTGCGGTGGCGGCCAGGAGGCAAGGTGTTGAGGTCCTGACCAGACACAACCAAGGAGCTCTGTGACGCCACCGTCTCCCACGTAGTGAACGATCCGTTGACGTTCTGCATGCGCGACCAGAGCCGGCCAGGGTTTGACGTCGCATACTCGATAGCCATCTGGGCCACCCGCCCAGGGGCGACCGGCAACACATCAATTGGACCAGCGAACCCGCCCGGAACGGGAGGCAGGTTGGTCATCGTCAGGGCGTTGGTGAAGCTGTCCACCCGGTACTGGCGCATGTCAACGACAGTGTTCCAGTCCGTGCCGTTCGGAACCGTTAGGGGCTTGTTGACGATGTTCCAGTTGGCAGCGTCGTACGCCGCGCCGGACGTAAAACCCACCTTGGCGCTGACAACGTCACCGTTCGGGGAGATGACCGTTTGATTCGCTAAGTACGGCGTGTTTGGCTTCCACGAAGACGCATCACCCGGGGGGCCCTGGATGCCTTGGGACCCGCGAACGTTGGCGAGGAACGCCCACTTCCAAGTAGCCATCAGGACTTACTCCATTCGTAGACGTTCCCCGTGTTGAGCGGGTTGGCCGGGTCGCTGGGGTCGTCTTTGAGCCAGAGCGTGAACGGCCGCGGGTCAGTCGGTGGAGCAAGGGACACGTAGACCATGCGGGTGTTCTTCGGCGGCTTCCCGAACAGGTCAGAGAACGCGCCACCAGTGAGCGGCACCTGCAGTTGCCAGTCCGGGAAGTTGTAGCCACCAAAAGTGCGCGGAACGATGGACTTCACCCAGACGATCTGGACCGTGTACCAAGCGTCATCGAGCATTTCAACGGTGGGCGCGAGGTCGACGGACCAAGAGCCGTTAGCCGCCGGCGTGACCTTGACTGGCTCCCGCGGGAAGATGACCCCGCCTTCTTTGGTTTGCGGGGCGTTGAGCGTGAAGAGGAGCTGGGGGAACTTGCCAGTGAAGCTTGCGCCCACGACGTCCTTGATGTTTCCGCTCACTACTGCCATAGGGGCCTCCTGGGCATAAAAAAGCACCCCTTAGGGTGCTTGGTCGTTTAGGTGTCCTCGCCTTACGAAGTCACACGGAAGAGTTCGCCCGTGGAGGGATCCACGCGGATGTTTGCTGGCTGCGTCGTCGTGGGCAACCCAGAGATGACTACCTTCGGCGCTCCGAGCTGCAGCGCTACAGAGCTGACAAGGAGCATCCCCAGAGCTCCGGACGAAACAGATGCGTTAGGCATGTTTATCGTGGTCCCGCCCGCGCCAGTGTTCTCCAGCGTCAGTCCGCCAAGCTTGATCTTCTTGCCCTCGGCCACGGTCAGATCGTTGTTCAAGGTGGTAGCACCCTTGATGTCCAAAGTGCCCTCAGATGTCAGGTTGCCGTTCGCCGCGATCCTGAAAGATCCAAATTCCGCAGATCCGTCCGGGTTGATCTTCGCGGAACCGCTGGTGATTTTCCCTGTCGGGTCGATCTCCATGGTGCCAAATTTCGCTGACCCGTCTGGCCGGAGTTCGATGTCTCCCGCTTTGAACAGCCCGCCAGATGCAATTTCCAAGTTGTTGAGGACCGTCATAACCCCGGAGACGTCGACATTTCCGGATACGTCCAATGGCCCCGAGATCACGACATCCCCAATGAAGGTGACCAGGCCGGAAGCTATTAGCCGGCCGATGATTTCAGCGGTTCCTGTAACCACAAGGCCGCCGTTTTCGATGGTGATCACGCCGCCGCTGTGAACCCGAAGCCCGCTGCGGCCGATGGCCATGTTGTTCTGGTTCGAGGCGTACTCGAGCTGCCGGACACGCTGCACGAGCCGCTGAATGACAGGGTCGTTCTCCAGGTTCTGGATCTGTGTCATGTCAGCCTCCCTGCTGTTGAAGTTGGAGGTCCACGGAGTCCTCACTGAAGGTGAAGCCGAGCAGC
This sequence comes from Arthrobacter sp. fls2-241-R2A-172, assembly GCF_030208885.1. NCBI lineage: Bacteria > Bacillati > Actinomycetota > Actinomycetes > Micrococcales > Micrococcaceae > Arthrobacter > Arthrobacter sp. fls2-241-R2A-172. The sequence goes on from NZ_JARVTB010000008.1 coordinate 102,461, forward strand.
CGCCAGTCGCTCCAGCCGTTCGGCACGTAGAAGGCATCTTTGAGGTTCACGCGCACGGTCCCACCAAGCAGCAGCTCAGAGGGTGCCACAACGCCGTCCGGGCGGATACTGAGGCTCAGCTGCTGGGTAGGCTCGTTCTGCGCTTCCACATCAGCCCGCGCACGGGCCGCGAGCTGGTCACGGTTGCTGATCCCGGAATAGGACACCACCCGTTCCAGCGCGGGGAAGTCGGATGTCGCGAAGGATTCCTCGGCTTTCACCAGGATGTCTTCTCCGCTTCCCTCGCCCGTGCCGATGACCTTGTTGGCCACGTTCGCGCCGGACCCTTTTTCCTTGATGCCGATAATGTCCGTCTTCTTCGTGGTGGCGTCCCACTCCCAGTAACCGCTGACCAGGTTCCCGGAACGCATGGCCCACTGGAGTTTGTAGTCAGGAGTCCATTGCGGTGGGAAATCGATGTCCGGACCGCCATCCGTCTTGATCAGCTCGTCAAGGGCATCAGCGACGCTGGGGAACTTGTACCCGTAGTACTCGCGTGTGTACGGCCCCGGCAGGTCGTCCTCCCAGACGATGGGGAGGTCATACCGCGCCAAGGGTGCCGCGTCCATGCCTTCCTGAATGGCCTTCTTGGCGATGGTCGCCAGATGCCCGGTAAAGACCAGCGGCGGGAGCTTCTCCACGCCGGCGCCGTGCATAGGAAGCACGTGCCGTGATTTCCAGATCCACCAAAGATCCGCCAGCTGAACTTCCAGCACGCCCGTGAAAACGTCTCGGTCGGTGTCAACGATCAGGCCAGCGTAAACAGGGGTCCGGTTCCATTCGACTACCAAAGCCCGCCGAAGCTTAGCCATGGTCACAGGGGTGACGACTTCCCGCACCTTCGCGTTTTTGGTTAGAAACGTTGCTGCGCCCGGGGATGTGGCATTCAGCTGACGGCCGCCGGAGAAGGTATCCGCCGGGACCTCGATACGGTCACCCCAGGCGGACGTGCTGACGGAGAAGACCTTCCACGCCACAGGGCCTCCTCAGATGTAAGTGTCGGTCAGGGTGAGCGCTACGGTTGCTGTGCCGCCTGCGCTGGCAGGGGCAACGGACAACAGGCTCTCCGTGTTCGGCGGGATGGTCGGCGTGTACGTGAGCCCGAGCCCGTGATGAATGACAACGCCGTTGATCCGGAGCCGGCCATCCGCGTAGTCGATCTCGTGCGGAGACGCGAACCACAGCGGCTGCGTCACCTGGAACGGCTGCCCCATGACGTACACCGTGTACCCGAGCGCGCTGGTGCCCTGGACTTTCAGCGTCGGGGTTGCCGGGTAGTTCCCGCGGTTGATGATCCCGCCGATCTCGGCGGCCTGGGTGGTGACATACTGCTCGGTGTTTCCGTACTTCAGCGGGTCAGGACACCAGAGCGTCAGCTGGTAATCGGAGTTCGAGGTCCCGTGGATGGGGTCCACGTCGACGTCGTCAACGTGGGCTTCTGCCCACTGCGTGAGCCCGCCCTTGGTGACCTCGATGCGCTGCAGCGAACCGTCAGCGCCCAGCCCTGTCAGTTGCAGGCCTTCGCGTTCCCTCTCGGGGATGCTCTGCGCCAGGACCTTCCCTGTGATGTTCACGGATCGCGACTCCGGGTAACGGGGAAGGACGTAGGAGCCGGGGCCCTGGGGGTGAGCTTTTTGCTCGCCCCGCAGAGGCACCCGGTCATCCCATCCGTCCAGCCCGTCCTTCACCACGGTCAACGGCCCCAGGCCAGGGCGACCGAACAGCTGGAGCCCGCCAATGACGATCAGGAGGTCATCAGACACGTTCCCTCCTCAGCTTGTAGTTGAGTTGGTTGTCAAAGGCACGCGCAACGGATTCCGGTGTCATCTGGTCCCGGATCGGCATGGTCACGTGGACGGTTGCCCCGGTTCCCTGCCATCCGGCAGCAGCAGCTCCAGCAGGTGCACTTGTGTTGCTGGTGGTTCCTGTCAGGCTCGCGGCACCCATGATGGTGTTTGCTGCTGCCTGCACCTTCTGCTGCTCGCTCGTGATGCCCTTGGCGAAGTCGCCAGCCAGGGCCTTACCCGAGTATGACGTGTAGCCCCTACCGGAGAACGGGCCCTTCTTGGCTGGTGAGAACGGGAAGAACTGACGTGCTCCTTCGAGGACCCCTCCGATGGCGTCACCGATGGCACCGGCGGCCCCGGTGATCCCGTCGATGAAGCCTTGAATCAGCGCTTTCCCGGAATCGAGGAGCAGCGTGCGTAGATTTCCGAGGGATTCCAGAATCCGTGCTGGGAGGCTGGTGAAGTAGCCGACCGCGCCCGAGACGAAATCCCCGATCCCCGTTGTGACGGCGGACCACAGCCCCGCGAAAAATCCGAGAATTGCCTGCCAGTTGTTGATGATCAGGTAGACGGGGTTGAACTGAAGGAACATTCCAACAGCCCACGCAACGAAGGCAGCTATCCCGTTGCCGACGTTGTTCCAGGCGTCGATGAAGAACTGACCGACCGCAAGCGTTCCGGCCAGGAACAGGGCCCACACGGCTTGGAATCCGGGGAGGAAGGTTCCCGTGAACCAGTTCACGACGTTTTGCACCACGGACTGGATGAAGTTGAAGACGTTCGAGAAGATCTCGCGCCCCAGCTCCGTCTGGGTGAAGAACCAGACCAGGCCTGCCACCAGCGCAGCTATTGCGATGATGATCAGGCTGATCGGGTTAGCGTTCAGTGCTGCGTTCCATGCCCACTGCGCGGCTGTCGCAACACCCATGGCTACCACGCCGGCGGCGGTAGCGACTCGTTGAGCAACGAGCGCCGCTGTTGCCCGAATGGTGGCGAACATGCCCGTGGACTGGGCAGCCGTATTCGCCCCGGTCGCCGCGGCGTGCTGCATTTCCAAGCGGATGGCTTGGACACGCAGGATGTTGTTGGCGAGGTTCACCGGTGCCATCGCGACTTGAGCCGCCTGTAGGGAGAACATCGACGCGCCCATCGCGGTCGTGGCGATCCTCCACGCGACGAAGCCAGCCACGATCGCCGGCATCCACGCGATGATGGTGTCCACATGGTCCGCGAGGAAACCCAGGGCACCCACGACTACGTTGAGACCAACGCTTGCGAGCTTGGTCGCAGCGTCCGTGACCTTGGGCAGTTGCTCGCCGAAGGCAACGAAAGCTGGCCCGAGGGTGCTCAGGGAGCTGCCGATACTGGAGAACGCTCCGCCGGCTTGGCCTGCGGCTGGTCCGATGGAGGCGAAGAAGTTGCTGACGCTGCTGAAGTCCAGTTGCTTGAAAGCATCGGCAAGCTGGTGGATGACGAAAGCTGCCTGCTCCATGAAGCCAGGGAAGCCCGAGCTTGTTATGTCTCCGTCGTTCGCGATCCATGCTTCCCGGAAGGCCCGGATACCGCCGCGCATCTCCCGGAAAACGTCCCCGGAGATCGCACCCACCCTCTGAAGGAAGCCGGTGAATCCGGAGGCGGTGATCTGGTCTCCGCCTGAGCGGAAGGCCAGCACGAAGGCGTTGATGGAACCGATCGCTTTGTCCATGGCCACGAAGAAGTTCGCGGCGAAGTTGGAGATGATCGGTCCGACTTTGGTTTGGAAGGTGTCAGCCCAAGCCGCGGCGAAGGGTTTCAGTCGAGTGGTGAGGCCTTCGAAGATCAGCTGGACCTGGTTGAAGACCGGCTTCACCAAGGGCAGGAACCCGCCGACCAGCGCCATGCCGAAGTTCGCCATCGCGGACTTCATATTGGCGAACGCGCCGCGGGTGGTGTCGCCCGATTTCTTGGCTGCCCCACCGATGTTCTCGGTCAGGACCTTGTTGAAGGTAGCCGCGTCAACTTTGCCCTTGGCGACCATGGCGGTCATCTCAGAGGCTGTAACGCCGTAGTGCTTGGCCAGCATTTGCAGGACGCCGACGCCGCGGTCCCCGAACTGGTTCAGGACGTCGTTGGTGACCTTGCCCGAGTTGGTGACTTTGCCCATGATGGTGCCCATTTCGCCCAGGGGAACCTGGGCGGTGGAGGCAGCATCGGCGACGAGAGTCAGGTACTTGGACATCTCTTCGCCGGGCTTGATACCAGAGGCGAGCGCGGTTGAGGCGACGTTGGCGGCGTCGCCCATGCCGAAGGCTGTGCCCTTGACCGAGGCAAGTGCGTTGGACATGACCTCGGAGACGGTCTCGGTGTTGTTGCCGAGGCCCTTCATCTTGGCGGTGGCGTCTTCGATTTGCAGGGCTTTGCTGATGCCGCCCTTGATGCTGATGGCTCCGATAGCGCCAACGATGGCTCCGCCAGCGAGCAGGGACTTACCGACGATACTGCCGATTCCCTTGACTGCGGATCCGAAGGCGGTAGAGAACCGCCGTCCGCCTTCGGATCCTGAGGCTTCGACCTCGCTGGTGACCTTGGTGCGGAACCCGGGGAATACCGGGGTGATCGCTACCTGGCCGGAACCAACCTCATCAGCCATCAGTGGCCTCCGTCCGTATCTGCCCGAAGGCGCTCTTGGAACGCAGCCGCGCGGTGAGGGCCTGGCGTTCTTCGGGGGTGACGGTTTCCGCTGTTTCTTCGGTGTCCCACGGAAGGTCGAGGACCAGTTGCTTCTCGTCCTTGCCCCGGGTGGCGCCGAACACTCGCGCGAACGTGCCGGCGGCGTAGATTTCGCGCCTGCTCATCGGGTAGCGCCACTCGAGCATCGACATGCTTAGATGCGAGTCGAGTTCAAGGGTCAGGCCCTCGATGAGGTCAGCGGCTTCCTCGTAACTGCAGCTGACGCCGATCTCATCGGCGCTGAGTCCGAACCGGGCCCGGAAGTCGTACCGGACCGCCGGCCAGTGATCAGCTGCTAGTTTGAGGAAGGCCCAAATTTTCCCTGCTGCCCACCCAGCCGCTCTCCCACGGCCTGGAGCCATTCCATGGTGAAGAGGATGGTGTCAGCACCGTCCTGGAGGCCTTTGAGGGTTGCCGAGTCGGCTGCTGGCATGATCTCGTCCAGGACGTAATCAACCATTTCCATCTCGGGCAGTTCCTGGTCCTCGATGGTGAGGAGCTGCTTCATCTTTGCGTAGGGGAGCAGCACGGACAGGCTGATCTCGCCGTCCGCGGCCGTCTGGCACTTCAGCGTGTTTTCCACGACGAAGCTGCGGGGCTTCGGCCCGGGCTCGGGAGCCTTCGATTCGGTGGCCTTGGCAGGGGTCTTGCGTGCTGTCATGGGAGTACTCATTTCTGAGGGTGAGCTGATGGGTTGGTGCTGCTGCGGCGCGGTCACCCATCAAGAGCCGCGCCGCAGCAGGTATAGGTAGGCGCTGGGCCTAGTCCTCTGCGGGGATAAGCCACTCGCCAAGGTGGTCGTTGTTCAGCTCCGGGGACCGATCGATCTTGTAGGTGACCTCGTAGCCCAGGACGGAGCCGCGTTCGGACTTGTCCTCCGCCACCGACTCGATGCTGACGTTCGCGGCCACACGCCGGCGGATCAGGCCGGACTTGAAGATCTCCTCCGTGAACACCACGTACTTGGCGCTCGTGCCGCCGCCGTCAATGGTGATGAAGCCATTGGCGTCCGCGGTCTTGCCACGGATGATCGCGCGCACCGTTTCGTCGGTCTGGGCGTACTTGACCTTCAGCGTGACCTTCGCCAGGCCGGACGGGATCGAGAAGCCGTCCTGCCAGAACACGATGGGGTCACCGTCCGACTCCATGGACCATTCGAAACCGCCGTCCTCGGTCAGGAGACCGGGGAGCTTGAACGCGGCAGGAAGCACAAAGGCTTCGTCAGCACCTTCAGTAGGGGTAGGAATAGGCGTGCCGAACGGACCGACACCCATGTGTCCGGTGACCGGTACGCCAACTGCTGTGACGTCATTGCCTTGGCTGTCTGCGGGCATTATTCCTCCAAATAGAAGAGGCCACCCGCAGAAGCGAATGGCTGAGTTGATTTGTGGTTGGGTGGTCTAGCTGAAGGCCTTGCCCACAACGGACAGGGTGAAGGTTGAGTACCGCCGGGGGAAACCGGTGTCATCAGGGACCTTGTAAGGCCCGTTGCTGTCGGTGACTGCTGCAACCGGGTTTGCTGGGTCCGTGCTCGGGCACGCCTCGACGATTGCGCACACGAGAAGCGCCAATTCTGTGGCTGCTTCCTTCTTCACCGAGTCGGATCCCAGAATGGTCACACCTACTGAAGCCGACCGCGTCGATATGCCGGTCCTGGCTCCACTATCGTCGCGGACGATGACTTGGAATGCTGGACGAGGCTTATCCGGAGGAGAGAATTCGTTCGAGATGAACCCGCCAGTGCGCCCACGTGCCAGTAGCTCCGCGCGGATGTGACCAGTCAGGAACTTTTCGAGGTCCGAGTGAATGACTTGGCTAGCCACGTTTCACCGAATTCAAAGCGCGGACAAGATTACCGGTCCGGGACTCGATGATCATGCTCTTGGGGTCCTCGGCAACTACCAATGCGACGTTCCTGTTGCCAGAGGACTTAATCCGGACAGTGATGTTGTCCCTGTATTCTCCGGTATCAACCGGAGCGGAGGCCTGGGCCGCAGCCTGCACTTCCTCTGCCTTTTGCTTCACCAACGAGGTGACCGGTCCGGAATGCCCAAGCTTCGAAAAGAAGGATTCGTTCCACTTCATCAGCTCACCCCGCAACCTTCTTGACCCTGAATTCCACGCCCGGATTCCAACCCGTGAACGGGCTCCTCCAGTCGGCGACTTCGCCCTCTACCTCCCAGAGCCCGGAACGGGCCCGGATCCGGTCCTGAGGGAGCACATCAATACCCGGAGCGCCGTAGAGGCTCATGCTCGTGGTTACCGAACTCCGGTTCTCGGTGTTGACTTCGGTGCTGCTGGACGGAGCAATGGCCACACCCTCGATGTCCAACGTGTCCGGGGCCGACCAGGCCCGCTCCGTGGCTTGACCCGAGTAACCATCCTCCACGAGCTGCGCCCGTTCGCGCACCACCGTTTCGCCGTTCGCCAGGGGAAACATCAGCACCGCCCTTCCGGCCAAATGAACAGACCCTCGTAGCGTCCTGAGGGTGGCGAGTGGAAGACAGGAAGGGCCGCGCTGCGACCTTCGAACACTTCCACCATCCAGCCTTGAATCTCGGTGGGGTTGGTGCTTCCAGCCAGCAGCGTGGCTGACCTTGACATTGGCCCGACACCTTCGGAGAAGGACTTCGCCCCCCTCACAGGCGGGACGTCCACCGCGCTGAGGACCATCTGCACCACGACGTCGGCAACGTCATCAGTCGTCAGATAGTCATCAGGGTTGCTGACCCGCTGGTCCACGTCCGGCCAGCGCCGCCGAATGGCGCGAGAAGCCGAGCCGAGGTAGTACTCGGCCCGAGGCTTCTCCACGGAGCTGAGTGGACGCCACGCCTTTTCGATCGTCGCGATTTCTGCCAGATCAGCAGCCATGGCGTCCACCTCCTCTTACTTCGCCGGGGTTGCCTTGGCAGGCGTCGACTTTGCCGCGGCCGCAGCGGCTGCATCAGCCGCTTCCTTGGCATCAGCTGCCGCCTTCGCATCCGCCGCAGCCTTTGCGGCAGCGGCATCAGTCGGAGATGGTGCTGAGCGTTCGACCTTGACGACACCAATGGCAACGAGCCGCTTTCGTTCCTCGGCAGTGACGCTATCCGGCAGGACCGCGCCCTTGTCGAAGTAGCGTTCGGTATCGCCGGTCTTGGCCACGATCAACGTGGCGGTGACAATGTGTCCCATATCAGACCCCCGTATTCGTGATGATGATTCCGGCGTTCGGCTCCAGAACCACAGGAACCGTCACGCGGCGAGCGCGCAGCAGGTATCCGTCGTTCTCGTCGTCGCGGATGGCCTTGGTCTCGACACCAACGCCGCCGGCGCTGGTGTAACCGGGGCCGCCCAGCTTCTCGTCAGCCATTCCACCGAGTTGCGTGGTGTCCACGAGGAGCGGATTCGCGGAAGGGGTGTGGTTGCTGCTGAGCCACGTGAGGCCCAGCGCCTGCGGCCACAGTCCGGTAACGAGTGGGTTTCCTGCTTCGCGTGGGAGCAGGCCATCGGCGTTGAGGCGAGCAATGGCCTTGGCCCACTGTTCGTCCCTGAGCACGATCACGTCCGGGTCATAGCCTTCATCCAGGCCCGTGACCTTCGCCTTGGCGAGGAGCACGCCTTCGACAATGGCGTCGCCAGTTGTCCAGGCACCAGGCGCTCCGGCCCCGGTGACGCTGTAGGTCTGGGTGATCTTGGATGCGATCACACCGAGCGCTGCGGAGTCAACGAACTTCACGGACTGGTTGACCAGCTTCGTGAAGGCTCGCTCTACGGGGCTGATGCCGAGCCGCGCAATGGCTTCATCAAAGACTGGGACGTCCTGGCCCCATTTGTTGGTCTTCGCGGCGGCCAGTTCACCGCCGGAGGCCGTGGTTTTGGGGTACGAACCGCCAGGCGCGACTGCTTCCGGTTCGTCGTTGGTGAAGATGGGCTCGCCCGTCTCGTACAGGATGGCGCCGCCCACGGCTTCGAAGCGGCCGACCAGCATGCGGTCGGAGATGTAGCGCTTTTCCAGTAGGTCGCGCAGACGCCGGGCGATCAACTTCGGGGTTTTGAGGAGGTAATGAACTTCCTCAGTGGTGCCGCCCGAGACTGTGACGGGCGGAGCGGGGTATGTGTACATCTGGGCTCCTAGTGATCCATCAGAACTTCGACGGGCACGTCTGTGCCTGCCGTCAATGCAGTGCCTACTGCGTGGGCGGCGTCGCCGGCACCAATGGTGATGACTTTCCCGGCAGCAGCTGGAATGACGCGAGCGCCGACGGCGATCGCGCCGGAGGCAAGCAGCCGCTGTACACCGCCGGGCAGGACGGTGACCTTTTCGCCGGCCTTCGCGTCGAAGGCTGCGGTTCCCACCCACGAGGGGGTGGATGCGGAGGTGGGTGAGACGCTGCGCGGAGCGGTGACTACAAGGAGCTGGCCACCAGTTACGTCTGCGGCCGCTGTGAAAGTGACCGGGGCGCCGTCGTCGAAGAGGCGTACGTGCTGTCCCATGATCAGCCTTCCTTTCCGGGGTAGAACTTGGAGTAGACGTGGTCCTCGTCGGTGGCCTCATCGACGCCTCCGGTGTAGCCCGACGGCTTCAGGTTGACCAGGCCCGGTGCGAGGCCAGCCAAGGTCTCGGCCATTCCCGGATCTGCGGCGAGCGCATTGATCCAGTGGTCGCGGCGGGCGGGCGCAATGCGGCCGTCGTTGACCGCGGAGTCGACAATTGCGGCGCGTTCGGCGACGAGCTGCTGATTGCGGGCTTCGCGTCCTTCGGCCGCTGCGGCCTGGAGGTCTGCATACTGGGCTTCGTCCAGTACGACGGTGCCGGCGGCTGCGGTGGGTGCTGCGGGGTCCTGCTCTGCGAGTACCTCGTCAACGGCGGCCAGCAAGGCGTCGTCGTCCAGGTTTGCTTCGGCGGAGATGCCGAGCCGCTCACGGAGCCCCTTTTTCAGTGCATCCGACATGGTGTCGGTTCCTTCCTCTTGGGGTTGGGTGGTGTCCTTCGGCTCGGCCGGAGGCATGTTGGAGGTCTTATCGACCAGGTGGGTGAGTTGCTGGAGTGCGTGGCCGGTTGCGAGGCTCAGGCTCTCCTTTCGGGCGTGGTTCGTGGGGACCATCGGACGTGGTGCGTCCTGTCGGCCGGCGTGGGCGAAGATCGAGAGGTCAAACTTTGCGTTGGACGCGTTGTTCTCGCCCTCTGCGTCTTTGCCCTTGCGGGTGACGACACGATCAGCCAAGCCAGCTGCCACGGCCTCTTCGGCTGTGTACCAGGTTTCCGCGTGCATTGCGGTGCGCCAGTCTTCGCTGGTGCCTCCTGCGCGTTCGGCGTAGACGCTGGCGATGGTCTCCGATAGCTGGTTGAGGATCTTGGCGGTTTCTTCCATGTCCGCGGCGTTACCCCAGCACACGGCTGAGGCGTCGTGGATCATCATTTCTGAGCCGAAGCCCATGACCACTTCGTCGGCGGCCTGCACAATGAACGACGCCGCGGATGCAGCCAGTCCGTCCACCGTTGCGGTGATGTGGGCTTTGTGCCGGCGCAGCGCGTTCATGATGGCAGTGCCGTCAAAGACTGACCCGCCGGGGGAGTTCACGAAGAGGTTGATGTTTTCGACGTCGAGGGCGGCCAGCTCGCGGACGAACTCGGAGGCATTCACGCCCCAGTAGCTGTCGATGACGTCGTAAATGTAGACGTCTGCGGTGTCCCCGGAAGCCGCTTCCATCCGGTACCACTGTTTGCCTTCAGTCGCCATTTTCAGTGGTCTGCTCATCTGAGTGCTCCTTGTCATGAACCGGGCCAGCTGCCCTGGGGGCGTTGCTCCGGCTCGCTGCGGGCTGGCGTGGGTGTTTGGCCGGTCTGGGTCTTGGTAGTCCGCTCACGGGCCGAGGACGGGTCCGCGGCCGGGAGGCTGTACTGATTCCTCAGGTGAGCTTCCAGTGGGTCATCCAAGGTGATGGCGCCGGCATCAGCCAGCCGTGCGATCGACTCGGCTGTTGCCGGGTGGCGGGAGCCGATCTCGTCAAACACGAGTTTGGGGGCTGGCTCTTCCGGTCCCCAGTTGTAATCAACGAGATCCTCAATGACGTGCTGGTTGGTGACGTCTGCGATCTGCATGGCCACGGTCTGCAACGACAGGGTGAAGAAGTCCGCAAAAGTTGAGCCCAGCGCCCAGGAGCCCGTCTCCGTGCCCAAGTTGAGGAAGTGAGCCAGAACAGCCCGGGCCATCTGCTCGTCGTAGTAGCGGATCGGCTTGTCGGCGTCAGGCAAGTCGCCCTCAACGCCTTTCATGTCGATCTTCGCGCCGTACGCAATGGATGCCCCGGAGTTGTCCCCGGACCGCAGTCCCTTGGCGATCTTCAACCCAGCTGCAATCTCTTCGTTCTGCCGCTTCACGTACTCGGTGGAGTCGAGATTGTCAGGCAGCTGCGATGCGGTGTACACCGGCACGCCCATCCCGTTCCGGTCCAGTGTTTGGGCCTGGACGCGCAACGCCCGGTCCTTGAGTAGCCAGTACTTATAGGCCGGCCGAATTGCGGACTGCCCCAGCCAGTTGCCGCCTTCCCGATCATTGACATACGCAACAAGGTTCTTCACCTCGATGCGCGGGTCCTTTTCGCCGGGCTTGGCAGAGAACTGCTCAATGGCGATCAAACCTCCGTCAGGAGCAACATCGATCTTGCTGATAGTCCGAGGCGGCCGCCACTCCAGCTTCCGCAGATGTGCCTTGCCGTTTTCGACGCGATACACCGGCTCGAAGAAGGAGTGACCGAAAGGCAGCATGGTCAACACCAGACGCAGGTGCTCAGTCCACGAGAACCTGTTGCGGGTCCGCAGCACTGGCCGCCCGGAGTCTCCAACGATGTTCAACCCCAAGTTGTCGGCTACATGCTGCGTAATCTCATCGCGTGCGCCGTTGGGGTCGATCCGGTAGGTGGTGCGCCTGATGGGCAGCGTGATGGCCCGCAGTGTTGAAACAACCTGAGCATCCTGGCGGCGCATCTGGTCAAAAACCCGGACGTTTTTAGGCCACTGAAGCTCTGGCGTCTCCTCCTCTTCTGGTGCGGCCCACCATTGAGAGGTGTTTACTGCGTAGCCTTTGGCCGATTCAGGAACTGCCATGTGCTGCCCCTCTCATCTAGAAGCCCTGGCGGGCAATGTCATCGGCGGAATAGTCGGTGTCGGACGTTTTCACGGCCTCCGGGGGCGGTGGTGGCGGTGGTGGCGCTTTCACGCGGCGCCCCATAAGCCACTTGGCGGCCGTGAAAGCCATCAACGGTGCTATCTCCGCAGGGGAGGCCCGGTGGTCCGGGATTGACGCGCCGCCACTGAATACCTTGACCACGGCGGTAGCTGCAGCTGTGTCCAAAGGAGGCTGGGGATTGTGGAAAACTGTCACGTCCCTTACGGAGTCAAAAACGTCAGCCCAGCCGCTGGTGAGGTCACTTCCCGACCACTCAGTGACCGGAATCGTGAACTTCTCGTCCTCTGCCAGGCTCTCCATCAGCGGGGAAATAGGAGCGCCCTTAGATTGGCCAGCAATGGCTTTGATCCTGCTCCGACGGCTAGGCTGCCCGGGCTTCGGAGTCTCATCCATCAGCCAGTCCTTGACCCAATCTGACCCGTTTCGTCCCGCAACAATTTCAACCTGGGCCTTGCCATCGGGCCTGTAACCGCCGAATGCCACATAGGTCATTGACCGGTCGTGCGACTGGTCAATACCAGCCCAGACGGGCGAGCCCGGCACGATGCGATGCTCTTCTGCCACTCCCTTGGACCCGTCCCCCAGGACAATCACCGGATTCTTACCCTTGTCCCACGAGCCGGGCGGGAAAGGGCCCAGCAATGTGCCCTCAGACCACTGGCAAAGCACCTCAGTGCGGAAGACCCACTCAGGATCTGTCCGGCAGGCCGCAGCAATGGTTCGCTCGGTGAAACCCGAGTTCCAATTCAGCGATGGATTCGCTTGGGCCCAGCCCTGACGGTCACGCTTATCGCAGCCCGGCGTGGCTGACCACTCCCAGAGGCCAAGCGTGTCCTCGTCTTGCTCGAATTCGGCCAGCTCGTCATCATCCAGCTCGTCATCGTCGCCCTCAACGAGGTCAGCGACGTCCAATGCTGTCGGCCCGGCCGCTCCGATCTCCTCACAAATGCCGTCCGGGTCTCCTACACCGTCATGAGCCATCTTCCGGAGATACTGCAAAACAATCGACGTCATATCGCCGGCGTTGGACAGCGCGAGAATCAACGCCTCGGCCTGCGCCATGGTCGTCTTGGTGATCGCGCCCCAAGCTTCCCAGTTCTGATGCTCGCGCAGCTCGTCAAGCATGATCAGGTTGCCGGTAAAACCACGGCCTGCACGTCGGTTGGCGGCCTTGACCTTGTACCGCGGGCCGGTCTTCTTTCCGGCCTTGCCCTGAGACTCTTGGGGATTTAGCTCCAGGGCCTTTTTGCCGTTGACCTTCACGACGCGCTTGAGGAGCTTGGACAGCTCCTCGTCCTCTTCCACGAGGTCAACGGCGCCCTGCCATACTTCCTCAGCAGTTTCGAGGTCTTGCGCCGTGCCCATGACCAGGGGCCAGCCCCAGACGATCATGAACCACAGAGCCAGTACTTGTGACAGCGTGCTTTTGCCGTTCTGGCGGGCGATCAGCACCACTGCTGTCCGGAACCTCAGTGAGCCGTCGGGGAGCAGCTCCAGCATCCGGCACAGCAGTACCTTCTGCCAGGGGTAGAGATCTACGCCCAAGGCCTCGCGGGCGAATTCGATGACGTCATAGCCAAGAGTGGTGTCCGGCGTCAGTGCCCGCAGCGGAGGGGTGCAAATACGCGGTTCTGCGTACCCGTAGATCTTGGGCCGCTTGGCCCCGGTTTGATCCGGAATCGGGACGTGGCAGATCTGGCGGTAGTAATCGCCCGGGTCTACCGCGTTCGGGCCACTAACCGGATCGGCGTGCCCTGGCGCGAGCTTGGAAGTCTGTGACACTCGCACCCTCCGACTTGGCATCCTCGGCCGGCTTCTCACCCTCTGAAGCTGCAAGGGCTGGCACTCCGACGCCCGTTGGCAACGAGGCGGGTGTTATTTGCAGCTCGGCGCAGGCTTTGAGGTACTGCGGCACAGTTGTGGTCATGGCCTTCTGCAAGGCCTCCATGCTGTCCCGCTGGGCTTCATCGATCATCCACGCCAGCGTCTTCAGGGCGGCTACCGGACCAGCGAAGCGGGCTCCGTGGAGGTGCTTGGCCTCCGTGATGGTCCTGGCCGTTGCGTCAGCGATGTAGCCGCTCTTCCGAGTTGGCTTGACCAGCGGGGCAAAGCGGTCGCCCCAGATGCGGATCTGCTCGGCTGTGGCCCTCTCAACAGCGAGCGCGGGGTGGGGGATTACCTTTCCCCGGGTGTCGGTGACTACCATTCCCTCGTCTTCGATCCGGCCCCGGGCTTCCCTGAGACGTGCGGTGAGGGTGCAGTAGGTCTCTAACGCAACCCGGTCTACTTTCCCCACCAGGTCGTTGCTTTCGACGATTTCACGCCACACCTCTGCTACTGCGTTGGGCAGGTGATCGGGTGCTTCCACTGGAGCGAGAGTGTCAGGTGTTTTGCTCTTGGTCACAGGATCAACTCCCCGATCTTCATCTTGCCGGCGCGGAGCGGCTTGGTGGACAGGTTGCCGATGGTGATGGAGTTCAACGGGCGGGCTTCGATGGTGGGCCACTCCGCGGCCCTTTGCGGACGCAGGCGTGCGACCAGGTCGGACAACTGCCTCCGTGACATTCGCCAGTCGATTAGTAGGGCAATGTCTGCGACGCTCATGTGCGGGTAGTCAGCGAGCGTGTCCGTAACAGCCGGTTCGGCTTCCTCGGACGCCGAGGGGCGGTAGTAGCTATCCCGCGCCCCGGGACGCAGTCCGCGGCGGACAGCGTTCCGGGATGCTCCCTTGCTGCGACTGATACGACGGATTGAATCGCCGCCTTGATGGGCATCCCGGAACGCTTGGCGGTCATGCATCAGAAGTAAATGCTGGCCAGCAGGTTTCTGTCATCACTGAACCGGCCTTTCGGGTAAGATATGGGTCCGTTTTCCCCGCCAACTCAACGTTCTCGCCCCAAAAATCCCTCGAGGGACTTCCGGGGGGAGAGGACGGAGCAGGCGGGGAGCGTCCGGCGGTTCGCCTTGCTGGATTTTATTGAGGTCCGGACCGCTACCAGTCTTCGGACATGACACCCATGCCGAGATCCACGCCCGTACCAGCTGCTTTGTTGCAGTCCAGATGGGCGGGCTTCCAGTTGCTCGGGTCCCACGTCAAGTGTGGGTACAGCTTGCGGGACTTCACATGCTGGACGCTGCACGACTGCTTGTGCGGATAGGTGAGGGAGTAGTCGATGCTCTGCTTGCAGATGCAACAGACCTCGTCGCGCCTTCGTCCTTCGGCTTTGACTTTGGCCAGCGCTTCACCTGCACGCCTGCCTGACCACGAGGGGATGCTCAGTCCGTTCACATCAGTCTCACCGCCTTGGCTGGACATGACAAAGGCCCCGACGGTGATCCGTCGAGGCCTTCATTCAAAGCTGTAGGGACAGCTGTCCCCTCGGAATTACTGTACTGCATTTCTAGACAGTTGTTCGACGCCTCGCCCGCATGCGCTCTGACACCTCCAGTACATCGCCTGGGTAGTAGATCCGCTGGGCTTTGGTTGTGGTCGTGACTCGATCCAGAACGTAGTGCAGCCTGCCCAGCTTCACCCAGTTCTCGAAGTCGAACTTCGTGACGATCACTCTTGCTTTCCGTTGAAGATACTGACGTACCGCTCTCGGTGGCATCGGTTCCCCTCTGGCCTTGCGCCTCAGCTTGTCCAGCACATCGCTGACGTTGTGCACGGTGTTGCATGCTGGGCACTTCACAGTGGCATCGTCTGGGTGGGCGACCAGCCGGCCATCGCACGGGACCGGATCGTCGTCTTCATCTCCACCGTCGAGCGGCTCTTCGCACTGCCCATAGACGCGTTTGTCCTCAGGCCCCCACACAAGGTCTCGTCCCTGCTGTACCCAGAGGCGGGCCATGTACAGGATCTCGCCCGCCTTCGGGTTGTCCATTGCTGTGGCGTGAGCCCGGTCCGGGAGTTGATGCAACCATGCCCGCAGCAACCAGGCATCGACGTTCATGGCTGGCTTGGACTTCGCATGACCACCACCTCCGCCACTGGCGCCCGGACTTCGGGTGACGCTCGTCTGCTCGATTGCCCCATCAATCAGGCTCAGGATCGGGCCGACGTCGGCAAGGAGTGAGTCGAGCCCCAAGATGCAGTCGGTGCAAAGGTACAACGTCGTCGGGCGGTTGCAGTCTTCGGCTGTGCAGGTCGTCATTTGTCACCTCTCAGCTCTCGTTGGATTCGGCCACTCTTGAGATCCTCGGGACGCCACACGTCCGCATCGAGGCCGGCCATTTTGAGAATCTTCAGGCAAATGACCTGGGCTGGACGCACCCGGCCCGTGGCCGTCTTCAGCTCCCGGAACAGGACACGCCTCCTGGACAAGCTGCCAAGGACGAGATCCGGAAAGCCAGCCTGCGAACGCCGGCTATCTGGGTTGTGATAGCGCAGCTCATATCCGAGGAACTGGGCGAGTTCCAGGACAGATTCTTGGAGCTGATCTTCTGATGGTGAGTTGTGTGATGAAAGTCGTTTGGTAGGCATGTTCAGTTCCGTCCTCGGTTGCGGGGGCGTCTTCTTCTCTTGGTTTGGTTCTTGGGTTTGCCTTGGGTTGAGTGCGGGGCTTCCTGCCCTTCACTGCCCTTACCTTCCAGACCCGTCCCGTCCCTACCCGTCCCGACGAATCCAGATCCGGGAGACCTATGTCCTGGGTCAGGATTTGGTCTCGTGTTGGTTCTGGATCCCGTTGCAGCCGGTTGATGCTTCGCCTGAGCTGTATGGGCCGGTGACTCGCTGGACGGGCCGGAATGAGCCGTTGCCTCGTCTGTTCCCGGAGCGGCCTGCGTGGGCGGCTCTACGGGGTGCGTGTTGTCCGTTGCCGTGGTGCTGGTGGCCGGTGTTGCACCTGTTCGGGTGTAGGTGGGTTCGATCGGAGTGCCGTGTTTGGCGATGAAAGCTGCCGTTGCTGGGCCGATGATCGGCTCTGCCGGAACTTGAAGGGTCTTCCAGGTGCTCTCGGGATCGTCTTGCCGGCGTCCGTTGCATTCGCGGCAGCAGACAACGAGTGTGTCTACGGTGCCGGCCTTGCCGGGGTTGGTGTGGTCATAGGTGGCGCCGCGTCCGGACTTAGTGTCGCCCCAGGCGACTGACTTGCCACAGTATCTGCAAGCGTCTCCGTCGCGGGCTCTTACTCGCCACGTCAGCTCATTGTTCCGGGTGTCCTTCTTTCTCTGGTTGTTCCACTCACGCTCCGCCTTCAGGATCATATGGAAGAGGTCGTTGTCCTCCACCAGCTTGAATGCCTTCCGCTCTTCGCCGTCCACCGTGATTCTGGTTTCCGTGAGGTAGCCGCAGAACTTCGCCGCTTTGATCAGCTCGTGATATCTGCCGAGAGACCCGGCCATGAGTTTCGCTGTACCGACGCTGATGATGTAATCCTGCTCGTACGCTGCGGCCTGGGTCGCGCAGCGCGCGACGAAACCGAAGCACTCGTTGAGGATCCGGTCATCGGCGTCGTCCATTTCCACGGCCGAGAGGACGATGGGGTGATTCGCCGCCGCGTCGCCCTGCTTCAGCCATGGCACTGGATGGACCTGCTTTCGTGGTTGGCGCCGTTCTCGGCGCGAGTGAGTAAGAGAATCTCCGTCGGTACGCGAGGACCAAGGGCCGGCCGGCCATGGCAGCGCGCAGGAATGTGCACTCACATGGGCTCAGCTCTAGGCCTAATACGGTCTCCGCGTAGTTGACGATGTCGTCGGCCCGCCGTTGCGGCTTCGTCATTGGGTGCGGACGCCGGTCTTGATCTGTTTGATCTGCAGGCCCAACCCTGCACGGACCAGAACTGGGGTGCGCGGGTCGATGCCGGCCCGCTCGGCTTCCTGGATGAACTGGCCCAGCTCCGCCAATGTGGCACCCGTCCTCGGGTTCTCCGCGTCCCTGGTCACTTGGATCAGTGGCATCGAGCGGCGATTGAATTGATCGCTCATCTTTCATTCCTGTCTTCGGCGCCCGGCCCGGTGCAACTGCATCGGCGAGCGCCGCCTGTTTCTGAGTAGTAGATGCCGTTGCAGGACGGCCATTGGTTGTTCTGTGTGCCGTGGTAATGCCCGCAGGTTGGGCAGCGGATCACCGGTGAGGCTTCCGGCCATTGTCGAGTAGCTGCCCCGTGGTGAACTTCCGGCAGTCGTGGGATACGGCGGTTGGTGCGGTAATCAGGATGAATGGGTTACGCACGCCGGCCCTTCGTCGCCGTGAGATTTCTTCATCGGTGAGATAGAAGACAAGGTCCCCGCAGTATGGGCACTGGGCTTCGTGAGTCATGCGGAGCTGGCAGTGAAGGACTCGAAGCCATCGCCTCATTGCCCCTCCTTGACGGCGGTAGCCCGGATGATGGCGCGGACTAGATCGTCCCGTTCCTTGCCGGCAAAGGAGTCGTAGACCAGTTCGGTGAAGGTGTCCACAGCTTCAAGGGCACGCTTCATGCTTTCGTCGTCCAGGGTTACCCGGTGCACACCGTTGGCGGCATCATGAGCATCAGACGCAGCAAGGGCGGCGGTGGCGAGTTCTCCTGCGTCTGTGGTCTGCCATGCGACGGAGGTGTTGACCAGTGCCTTCGCGGCGGCTTCCTCCCGACTGATGCTTTGCTCTCCTGCTCCAATGCGGTGTTTGTTCATGTTCGGGCCTTCCATGCCTCGGGTTCTGGGCTTTCGCCTTCGATGTAGTAATCGCGGTAGAGCATCGGCTGGTGTCCGCAGCGGGGGCAGTCTGCACTGCACCTAAGCCCTTTGCCGTCGTGGAACCTCAATGCGGTCCCGTCTGGCAGTATCTGCTGACACAGGGCGCACGTCGGAGCGACATATCCGCCCTCGAACTCGTACTCCCAATGGCTGGTCGGATCGCAAAACGGACAGGGGATCTCGCCTCCGGTCTCACTGTCTGCGTCGAAAAGCATGCCCTCATGGCAGTAGGTGTCCATGTATGGTGCACCGAACGCGGACCACTCGAACATGCCGTCGGGGTGAGTTGGAGATTCACTCACGCGATCCACTCCCAAGCCACGTATTCCTCTTCCCAGCTCGTTGAGATCGGGCCTGACCTGGTCATGTCCTTGGGGAGTCCGCCTTCTGCCATACAGTCGCCATCTTCTCCCTCGTAGTTGGCGCTATTGCTGTCAAACCAGTCCTGCATCCAGCACTCTTCGTGAGAGACGTACGGGTGCCCGCACGGGAAGCTCTCACACCCGCAGGAGTCAGGATATTGATGGCATTCCGCTGCTGAATTGCCGCGACATTCAAATTTCAGGGTTGGCTTGTCTCGCCATCCGTCGCACGTGGGTTCTGCGGCTGTCAGTTCGACGTAGTGGACTGCCGTCTTTTCGCAGAGCTTGCAGCCAGGCCGCTTGATTCCGTTCGCTGAGTGCGAGTTGTGCAGCTCCTCGATAACGCTGCTCATCGGCCGCCCCACTTCCTTCGGTCCTTCAGCAGGATTGGATCATGGGGAAGGTTTTTCGGCGGGTCGAACAAGAGCTTGCCGAACGACTCAGCTGCGAGCGCGATGCCGTTAACGAATTCCACGACAGGTTCCATGGCCTCTGCGAGGGCCTTGCCGAGGTGGGGAAGGTTGCCGCGCACATGGCGGTTGCGTGCTTCCAGGATGCGCAGCCGGTCAACGGCGGTCAGTGTGACGGCGCACAGGTCGCATCTGTAGACCCAGCGGGCCTTGCCTTCTTTGCGGATGAGTTGGCTCATGGTTGGTCCTTTTTTGTCGGGAAGATCTGGGCGTAGAAGTCGGGGTGTTCTTGCAGGAGTTGGGCGAGCTTGGCCGTCAGAACGGGGACTGGATCAGGTTTGGGTTCCTGCGCAGTGTTCGTGGTCATGCTGCTGAGTCTGACCAGGGGCCGTGTTTGATGCAGATGCCGCCCCAGTGCTGGTTCCAGCCGTTCTGCTTGGCGAAGCCTCCGGTGTCCCATGAGTGGCGGCTGTATCTTCCGCAGTCTGGGCAGTGCAGAGGTAGGCAGTGCTCGCCGGGGTGCGCGCATTCCTCCCTCATGGCTCTTCCTCGTGGTCGTAGTGCGGAAGTTCAGCAAAGCGGCTGAGGGTGTGCTCGATGTCTTCGGCCCGGTCTGCTGTGATGGCGGAGTACCCGGGCAGCCCCCAGTCGAGACGCCCACGGGCGTAAGTCGCAACCTGAGCTGAACGCCAGAACTCGGCAGCGAGTTCGACGTCGGTGAGGCGCTTGCGCTGAGACATAGTGGCTTCCTTGATTCGGTCCGCCTGCCACTGCATCGACGCTTGGAAGCCGCGCATAGCCTGAGTGAACGGGCTACCACCGGGCTCCACAGCGGGCGGGAAGCTCGGTACCGGTGGGTGAATGGTCAGCTCCAAGGGGCGGCTCATTTCGTGGCCGCCAAGTTCCAGAGGCCGAGCTGCCCGACCTCGGGGAAGGGGCAGGCCAGTGGGCGGGGGTTGGCCAGTTCCCAGTGGTAGAAGCCCGGGCGGGCCCACTCTGAGCAGTACCCGTCCTTAGTGCGGCATTCCGTTGAGTAGTGGCAGCCAACGACTTCCACGGTCCCCAGGACGTACCCCTGCAAGTGCAGGTGATTCCGGACAGCCTGCGGTGCCTCGGCACGGGCGCGCTTGTATGCTTCGAACTCGTACCCGGCCTCGTCGTCGCGCTTAGCTGCGTGGATGTACAGGGTGCCGCGGTGCTCGATGGACTGGGAACGGTTCTCGACGTCCTTGCCCGCATGCAGGATGGACCAAGCCCACGGGTTCTTCACGGTGACTGCCGTCAGCGCTGGGACTTCAGAGCCGTTCACGAGCAATCACACTCGCCTTGGGCGTTCTGCACCTTGTCACAGGCCTTGCATGTTTTGAGCTTCGGCGGGCGGGAGAGTAGCTGAGCGATCATCGCGTCTTCGTTTGCCTCGGTCATGGTCTACTCGCCTCCCAGGATGTCGTTGGGCAGCCTGACAGGCATCAGCAGATATCTGTAAGTGCTGGCCTTCTTGCCCTTCTCCGGTGCAGGAGTCAGGCAGAGTGGCTTGGTCAGCGTGTGAAACCCGAACCTCACGACATCCGCCTTTGTGGCTTTGATTCCGTCGAGAAGGTAGTGCGGGTTGAAGGCCACAGTTGCGGATCCGTCAATATTGACCGTGTCTGCCAAAAGGACGGGAGTGGCTGCCTGGTCTGCGCCTTCGTGGAAGCTCGGAGAGACGGAGATTGAACCCGGCGCCATTTTCACGAGGGCTGGAATGTTGCGCTCGTTCACTTCCTTGGCCACCATCACCTGATCCAGCACATCCCTGCGGTTGACGTCCACGGTCATGCCGTACTCGGCCGAGAAAATGGAATCCAGCTTCGGGTAGTCCCCACTGGTAGGCGAGAGAGTGAACGCCACGTCACCGGAACCGATGTTCAGCGTCTCGCAGCCACCCATCCTGTCCGCTATGTCAGCCGCGGCAAGCACGCCTACAGTGATCTTCTCGTCCACCAGGTGCTTTGCCATGGCCTTCCACGTCGCCGCCCTCAGAAGGAATTCGAACTCCTGTACCGTCCGGGACGACAGCGTCAGCGTCTCTGCCGAGAGCCGGTACCGGTCCGTGGCATGGATGGTCAGTTTCTTCCCGGTGCATCGCAGCTGCAACGCTGTGAGGATCGGCAGGGTGTCATCGATGCTCGCCGCAACGGTGGCGCGATCCAAAGCGCAGGCCAACTCTTCACGGTCCACATTGAAGACGTCCAAAACACCATGCTCAGGAATCGTCGGGTAATCAGAGAAGGCGAGAGAATGCAGGCAAGGGATCGTGTACCCCGCAGCTGTCACAGTGGTCAGCCGCTGCCCCAGCAGATCCTTGGACTCCACAGTCACCGGCACATCCCGCTTACGGGCAGTCAGTACACGGATCGTCCGCACAAGCCACTGGAAGGGAACCAAAGCCTTGGCGTTGCGCAGAGCATTCACCGGCTCGTGATTGAGCCTGGCGGACGCCGTCGTGGAGTAGTCATACCCCAACAGAGTGGCCTTGCCCCGATTGCAGTCGATGACCATGAAAGACAGGATCGGCAGAGCAGGCCGGGACGAAATGGCAACGCCTACGGCGGCAAGCTTCCGCAGCCACTCCGTACCCGTGGCAGTCACTTTCAGATCGGCGAGCGCTGGTTCTGTGGTTGTGGTGGTTTCGGTGATGGTGGCGGTCATCTTCTGGCCTCTCGTGGTTCGTGGGTGTAGTGCTGGGCTTCTTCGGCTTCGAGTGCTGCCCTGGCTGATGTGAGGTCGATTCGTGCGCGGTCCAGCTCGTCGTCTGTTTGGCGGAGTCGTCGGGATTTGCTGACGGTGTCGATCCCGTCCAGGTCGTCGGCAAGGATTTCCGTGAGGAGGTTCTGCCGGCGGATGTTCAGCGCCGAGGTGATCCTGAGTGCTTCGTCGTGGCGGCTGCGGTAGACGCGGGCCTTCTGGTCCTGCCAGTTCTTGTCGTGGGTTACGCAGGGCATCAGCGGGCCATGCCGTTCAGGCGTGTTCCGGCCTTGCGGTGGCTGCTGATGATGAGCTGGCCGTAGTCGAACGCTTCCCGGGCCGTGTCGTGCCACTGGTTCTCTTTCGAGATCGGGTGTGTGACGTCGGGTTCGTCCCAGAGGGTGAGCTTCCAACGTCCGCTTGCGCCTGGTCGGACGCCGGCACGTGGGAATCGGCGGTCATGGTTGACTTCGAACGGTGCCGACGGCCGGTAACCTTCCATGGCGTCCACATGGTCAAGGACGTCTCGTTTGGCTTTCCACTGAAGGCCCACGGGCGCCGGGTCGTCAAGGATTTCCGGCCGGAAGCCGCACCCGCAGACCGGCTCGTTGTCCGCGTTCCGCTTAAGGAAGTGCCTAGATGTCGTCATTGTCGTCACCTTCCGCGAGGGCGGCCTTCTGGGCGGCGAAGTGCTGAATTGCTTCCAGCTCGGCTTCGGTCCACTGGTATCCGTAGGAGTGCTCCAGCGATTCACGCCAAGGACCGGTGGACATATAGCCGGTATCTCGGCCCCAAGAGGCGAGGTCCGTGAGCAGCTCCTCTTTGTTCCCGCCGTGACGCACCAGGTGATTCAGGACAATGAGCTGGTCAGTGGAGAGCTTCGCGATGCCGTCAACAATCTCCTGGTCGTCGATCTCCTCGTGCTCCTCAATGCCGAGCCAGAACCCGACGGAACCAAGGTCGAGCTGCTCGGCCATGTCCAGCGCAAGCTGGTGCACGACGTCGGCTGCCGGCTTCTTCAAAATGCCTTTGAGGAAGCTCTCCCGGACAGGGGCAGCCAATTCCAAGCCGCGGATGATTTCACCACGGCGCACATCAGCGGCGATTTCCTCGGGGGTCTTCTCGGGCGGGGTCCAAGGTTTGTGCGCCTCCCGCTTGCGTGCCCAGGTGATCTTCGGGAAGTCGGGATGTACGACGGCAATGAGGTCCTTCTCTACGGCCTCAGTAACCGAGTGCTCGGTGTATGTGGGCGAGATGTCCTTCCATTCCCATTGCGGGCCCTCCGGACGGTCCACAACTTCAACACCGGCTCCTTGCAACTCAGCCGTCAGGCGAGGGAGGTTCTCCCGCCAAGCACGGACCTCCTTCTCGGCCGCCAGCCGTACCTCCCAGTCGTTAGGCTTGTCCGCAACCTGCAACAGGCGCTCCTCGGCCTTCTCGTCGTCAGCGAAAGCGAGCAGCTCGAGCGCCTGATCGATGTTGAGGGTCGCGTCTTCGATCTTGGTCTGAGCAGCCTGGGACAGCTTCGTGATTTTCGACCTTGAGCGGACGTACTTCTCACCACGGCTCAGGGACTTAGCGACGGCTTTGACGTTCATTCCCTCGCAGTCCAGCAGGGACTGCACACCGCGGGCCGCGTCCATCTCCGTGAAGTTCTCACGGTGGGTGTTCGCCACAATCATGAAGGCGATCTGCTTCGCCTTCGTATCCAGGTCGTGCCGAATCTTGCAGGCAAGGTCTGCAACGTTCCCGAGCCGGGCAGCGGCTTTTCTTCTGTGGCCCTCCAGCAACATGAATTTGCCGGCGTCCGCTCCCTCGGTCATCGGTACCACGTGGCAGTCGTCGGTATTGCCGTCCTTGGCAAGACTGTTCGCCAGCTCCACAAGATCCTGATCGGAACCGAGGTCAGAACGGGGGTTGTCGGGGTTGTCGATAAGGGCATCGACAGCGATTCTTCTTGTTTCGATAGTGGTCATGACTGTCCTTCGCAAGTGTGGGTGAATGCTTGCTCCGCCAGGGCAAGAGTCAGCGCGGCCTGTAGCCGGCTGATAGCTGCATCGAGTTCGCCATCCTGCAACGCCGAAAGGGCGCGGGTGGTCGTGCGTTCGATGCGGAGAAGGCGCAACGCAGCGTCATCACGGACTACTGGGTTGCCAAGCCACTCTTGTTCGGTGGCTGGTTCCTGCCTCTGGCGGTGGACGTTCTCCTGGTCCTTCTGAGTAAGGACCGGGACAGCGTCCGCTGTCTGGGGAAATGGGGTGGCGCCGGGGCGGGCGCCTGGTGGTCTATCTGTCATCGGCGCCCCCAACCGCCGGTCATCATCTTCTGCGCCCGGGCTGCGGGCCCGACTCGAGAACGAAGCCGCCGGCACCCGCAAGGATGATCAGCAGCCCAGCGAGGTAAGCGCCGTTGACGGTGCCCGAGGACATGAGGACCAGGGCAGCGCCGAGAATCACCAGAGGCCCGTAAAGGTAGGCGCGGCGGCGATACAGGCCGACCCGCGCCGTAGGGCGCATCACGCGCCAACCCCCGGCAAAGCCGCCGACTGCTCGTCATGGCCCCGGTACTCATGCAGAGAGAAGTTAGCTCGGGGAGTCCCGTCCACGATGATCTGCTTGGCATGGATATCGACCGCGACCTTCTGTGGCACCGGCCATTTGGTACGGGCGTAAGTTGTCAGCTGTGCCGTCAGCTCCGTGTTGTCACGGAAGTGAAGGTTCGCCCGATCCTTATACGGGCGGTGCCCGATCGGCTGCACAACGGCGAAGAGCCGCTTCCTGGTCTTCATCTTCTGCTGCCTCCCCAACGCTCAGCGACCTTGGCATCCAAAGCTGCCAACTGGTCTCTTTGCGACACGTTTGGATCGAATACCGTCACCGTGGCCAAGTGCGGCCCCGGCTTCGGCATCGGCGTCGAGGTTGGATCTCTCCACTCGAAGTGGGCGATATTCGCATCCCCTTCGGGGGTGGAGGCGGCCGCCGCCGGCACGTCGGGGGATTCGACGGCAGCTGCCGGATCAGAGGGCTGCCCCCCGGCAGCCTGTTGAGAACCATCGTTACCTCGACGGAATTCATTTGCGGTCGTTTCGACAGTCGTCACGAACAGCATGGCGTTCTGAACAACCTCGGCGAGCGCTGCTGTGATTTGTGGGAGAGCGTGATCGATGTTTCCCAGGCGGTCGAAGTGCCTGGCTGTTTTGAGAGCGCCGATAAGGTTCTCGGCGTCCGTGATTGTGGACTGGAGGTCGCTGAGGCGCCGGGAAACTGCCGGATTAACGTGCTTTGCGGCTGGGTTGATGCTGAAGTAGAAGCCCTTGGGAAGCCGCGTGCTGAATCTTGTCAGCACAGTCTGGACCTGCTCGTGGCGTTCGATCTGGCAGCCCCCGGCATCGTGGGCGCGGACCATGGCGCGCATCTCTGTCTGCTTCGGGTCCTCGTTTGGAGCCATGCCCTCAGTAACGGGCCACTGAAGAGAGAGCCCGCAGTCCTCGCACTCGAAGTAGGCGTCAGTCATGTAGCCGTCCTCGTCGCGGCCACCGTTGCTCCAGCTGCTCATCAAGCCACCTCTGCAACTGCTGGTGCGTTGCGGATGGGCCGACCCATGAGGCGGGCCTCGGCAAGCTTCTCCAACTGTTCCAGAGATGGGCCTCCGGGCGTGTAGGCGGCCTCAGCGATCTCGCGTGGGCTCATGCTGTTCATCCGGGCTGTAGCTTCGGCAAGGACGCGGCCGGCGGCTGCTATGTGGGGGCGGGCTTCCGGCGGTAGCTGCCGGAGTCTTCTGATGACCATTTGTTAGACTCATTTCTGATTCGAGAGCCAGGCCTTGTTCAGATCAGGTGCCTGGCTCTTGGGTTATCTACGGGCGGTCCAGTTGGTTCTTGGCGGAATGAAACTGGACCGCCTTCTTTCTGCCCTCAGTGGTTTTCCACTGGGGAAGTGGGGACCGGAGCGGCAGCAGCGGGGGAAGGTGCTGCCGCTCCGGAGTGTGGGCGGGTGCTCATACGTGGAGCCGGCGGGGATGCTGACTTACGGAGCGGGCGCCTGTGCGATGAGAAGCGTTTCGTGTTCCACCTTCCACGTTGGGCGCGGCTTTTTGTTCGTGGTCAATGAAGAGGTCCTCCCAGTCGCAGTCCAGGGCGAATGCGATGCCCATGGCGAATGCTTCGGAGATCGTTTTCATCTTGCCCGTCTCCACCTGCTGAACGGCGGCTTGCGAGCGGCGCGCCAGATGGGCGACATCGCGCTGCGTGTATCGCTTGGCGAGGCGTCGGCGGCGGATCAACTCCGGGTCCCGGATTTCCATCCAGACCTCCTTCTTGGCTTGCGGTGGGCGGCGACGGATCGTTGCTGAGTTCATTTCTACTCTCCTCTTTTCAAGATGACAAGTTGATCATGTTCCATATTCCACTACTTGTCAAACTGATAAGCGGCAATTTCCTTGCGTCACCTGCAAAGATGGACTTGTCACTTGTCAGAGCATGGCGTGTCGCCGCTTCCAATAGCGAGACGTAGCCGGGAAGAGTTACCGCCGTGAACATGAACCCAAGCCTCCGCAACCTCGTGGAGACTGCCGTGGAGCGTCACCAGACCTCTGTCCGGCAGCTAAGCATTCTTGCGCAGAAGCAGGGCTACAGGGTTACTCACACAACGCTCAACCAAGTGAGGAGCGGAACATACAAATCCGCCCCCTCCGAAGTGACCATCAAGGCCATTGCTTGGTTGGCCGGCGTCAGTGAGCAACTCGCGTTCACGGCCGCGGGGCAACCTGTCCCCGGTCCGCCGTTTGCCGAGGAACTGCCAGCAGGTGTCGACAATCTTCCGCCGAAAGCGCGAAAGGCTGCCATCGACATGCTGCGAGTCCTTGTGGACATGAATCAGGGCCAAGCAGATGCAGAACTCAGCAGTGACCAGGAACAGCCAATCGACATCCGTCGTGCCAGCGAGCGCCGTAACGCTCGCCCTGGACAGAAGACCGACTCTGACTTGAAAAGTAAAACTGTCGTGCCCCTAAGCGATGATGCGATAGACCGTCTGCACAAAGAGCAGTGGGAAACGTTGGCGGCCAAGAAAGCACCAGGGGGCATTGCACATGATCAGAATCCCGAGGACACCTGACTCTTACGCAAGAGAGTTGGGCGTCCAGATCCGATTCGGTTGGGTACCGGATGGGGCGTGGGGGAGCTACGACGCGGATCACCACCTGATCACGCTTCGCGTGGGCCTTGGTCCTCTGCAGCTGCTATGCACGCTCATGCACGAGCTGGGGCACGCCGCGCATCGTCACCGGGGCCGCGGTCGCCGGCAAGAGCGCGAAGCCGATACCTGGGCGGCCCTGCGGCTGATCTCAAAGCAAGACTTCATCGACGCCTATCTCGAACGCCAAGATGCGGTAGGCATCGCACACCGGCTCGGGGTTCTTCCCGACGTCGTGGAGCACTACATCACCGCCCTCACGAAAGCTGAGCGCGAATCCCTGGCGGAACTCCTCCGCGCACGCCTCGCCGCCTAAGCCTTACTCCAAGAGAGCCTTCCACCGTGAACACACAAAAGGCCCACCTTAGGGCTGTCCAAAACGCGCCCCAAAGGGCGGTCGCCTACATCCGAGTGTCCAAAGAACGCGACGGAATGATCAGCCCGGAGCTGCAGCTGACCTCCATAGAGCAGCACTGCGAGCGCAGCGGATACGAGATCGTAGAAACCATCACTGATCTCGACATGACGGGCCGCTTCTGGAAACGCCGGCAAGTTGAGCGTGCCATTGGCATGATCGAGGCCGGCGCAGCTGACGTCCTAGTTGTCTGGAAGATCAGCCGCGTATCCAGGAACCGAAAAGACTGGGCCATCGCCGTTGACCGCGTCGAAGGCATCGGCGGACGCATGGAATCCGCCACCGAACCAATGGACACCACGACGTCGTCGGGCAGGTTCGCCCGGGGCATGCTAGCCGAGCTGGCCGCGTTCGAGTCAGAACGCATGGGGGAGCAGTGGAAAGAATCCCACGCCAGGCGCGTAAAGGCCGGCATCCCCGCGAACGGGAAACCACGGTTCGGCTACCAGTACTCCAAAGAGGAAGGCTTCAGCCCAGATCCCGTCACAGGGCCGGTCTTAGCTGACCTCTACCGGCGGTACCTCTCCGGACAATCGGTCTACTCGCTCGTGAAATGGCTCAACGACGGACCAACAAGGCCCGTCTCCGGCTACGGCGTCTCCAGCGACGGCCTCTGGTCGGATCGGACAGTCAGAAGGATCATGGACCAAGGCTTCGGGGCCGGCTACATCACCTATCATGGCGAGCGCATCCCCGGTATTCACGAACCTGTCATCACGGAGGCTGAATGGATCGAGTACCAGGCACGCAGGGCGACCCGGCGCGTTCACCGGCGCAGCGAACGATCACAGTACCTCTTTTCGGGAATGATCCGGTGCGCCTGCGGGGCGACCATGCACGCTGGGCTCTACGGCAACAATCGCTCACCAAAGTACAAATGCGGTGCCGTTGGCAACAAGCGAAAGCACACGGGCGGGTACGTCATGACCAGCACGGTCGAGACGGACGTTCTGGCATGGCTTGAGAGCGTAGCGGCCAACGTTGAAGCTGAGGCCGATCTCGCTGCCCGGGCTGAGGAGCAAACAGCCAAAGCAATCGACGCAGTGGGGCATCTCCGAAAGCAACTGGCCAAGCTGAGCACCCGAATGGACCAGCTCACCAACAAGATGCTCGACGGCACAATCCCGGACGACACCTACCGGCGCCTTCGAGACGAACTGCAGGCCCAGCGCGACGACCTAGAGGTGTCCATCAGGGACGCGCTAGTGGTGGCGTCGCGGCCGCCGGCGTCATTGATACCAGACCTCTTGGAGAACTGGGCGATACTTCCACTGGATACTAAGCGTGATCTGTTGTCGCGCCTTATTCATCATGTGGAGGTTGAACCGATGCGCCCACGATCCCGGGTTACTGTCCATCCGCGCTGGTGACAACGGTCACCAGGAACTCACCGAAAGGCTGACAATGACCGAAAGCACGCAGGAACCCGAAAAGTGGGCTATGGGTATCATCGGCGAGACGCCCTCGATTGACCACGTCCACCTGGAGTGGCTTAGGAAGACCGCCAGGGAGATGGCCGACGACTGGGAGCGGATCTACGCCAGAACTTCCGGTGACAAGAGCCGGACACAAGAAGGGGGCCATGAGGCCGAAACTGCCTGGGCAGAGTTCCTGACGAATTGGCTACCCCCGACATATGAGGTCGCAACCAGGAAGTACATCATCGGCGAAGTGGACACGGGGGCCCCTCCCTTCGAGACCGACATCATTATCTACCGGCCGTCCTATCCGAAAGCGCTTCGGACTAAGACACAAGTTCTCGCAGCAGGAGTGGCAGCCGCCTTCTCAGTGAAGACCACACTCAGGGCAGAGGGCATCGCCGAAGCCGTTGATTCCTGCGCCAAAATCCAGCGAACGCTATCCGACCGGGAAGCGACCATGCGGCGCGAACTCGTAAGGCCGTTCCCGTACGGACTCCTAGCGCATTCCCACATGTGGAAGAAGCCAGGCTCGAAACCCGCCGACAACATTTCCTCGGAGCTTTACCGGCGGGACAACCAACTGTCGAGGCATCCAAAAGAGTCCCTTGAGCTGGTCTGTGTCCCAGACGTTGGCGCATGGTGCAAGCAAACTTCCTATAGCCACGGTATGCATTTTCCGCCGGACTACTTCGCGGACATGGAGCCGGAACTTCGTGATGCCACTATCGCCGAAATCGGCAAGGCTCGGCTACACACGGTTCATGTCGGGTCACAACGAGAAGATCCCGCACTTGCAATAGCAGTATTTCTAACGGCGTTGTACTCCTACCTTGCCATGCAGGACCCGGGCTTAGACGAGCTGGCCCGCTCATTCAGCAAGATGGGTGGATTCAACGAGGGGTCGGGCCTCAAGCGGGAGTGGGATGTGGAAAGCGTACTGACGGCTGGTCTGTTGTCAACCACTACGCATACCGGATGGCCCCTAGAGAATGGGGAAAATTCCCATCACTTCGGGAGTACATTCGGGTTTTAGGTTTCATCTCGACACAGGTGAGATTAGGACGCAATCACACTGATGTCAGCCGTCCTGGTTGCGGGGCTGTTGGCCCTCGCTGCGCCGGCCCTAAAGGACCTCTTTAACCAGGCAATCCATCAGGTTGCCAAGTAGGCCCCGGCGCGGAAGGGTCCGTACCTTGGGTCATTGGCGTCGATCGGCGGCCTCGGCAGCTCCCGACGAGCAGGGGTCAGCGGTCGTCGATTTCGTTCTGGTCGGGACATTGCTGACCCTGTTGTTCCTGTCAATCATCCAGTTCACCTTGGTCTTGCATGTCCGGAATACGCTCATCGATGCTGCGGCCTCCGGTGCACGCTACGGATCATTGGCGGACAGGACACCGACCGACGCCAAAGAGCGTGCTTCTGAGCTGATCGGCTCTGCCCTGAGTGCCGACTTCCCACGTGACGTTACCGCAGCCGAGGCTACGATCGACGGCCTTCGCACCTTGGAGGTGACTGTCAGGGCGCCTTTTCCGATGGTGGGGTTGATCGGGCCCGTCGGACTGATGGAGGTGAAAGGACATGCGGTTCTTTCGGGCTGACCTTGGGGGTCGGCTCAGGACGGCTATGCGGCAAAGGCCAGCTGATGCCCTGGGCGTGCGGACAGAAGTCGGGGCGGGCCGGGTACCTCATGTGATTCCCAGCGGGGCGCAGGAAGGAAGCGCGGTGGTCGAGTTCATCTTCCTGGCCTTGCTTTTAATGGTCCCGGTGTTCTATTTCGTCGTGACTGTCGGCCAACTGCAGGGCGGTTCCTTCGCCGTGGTGGGGGCGGCGGACCAAGCCGCGAAGGTCTACGTTGCCCAATCAAACCCGGCGGGCGCCCAACGGGCGGCGGAGCAAACTGTCCTCGTTGCACTGAAGGATTATGGCTACACTCCCGAGCAAGCCAGCTTTGAGGTCTCGTGCGACAGACCAGACTGCTCATCGGCGGGTGCCACGGTTTCCGTCGTTGTGCACTTGGATGTTCCCTTGCCCATGATGCCGTTTGCGGACGCCGGACAACTGACGGCAAGCAGGGTGAGTGCGACAGCAACACAGGTTGTGGGGCGATACAGATGACGGGTTGCAGATGCAGCAGGACAGCCTCGGAGGACGGCCAAATGACAGTTCTTATCATCGGGTTTGTGGCGTTGTCCCTCCTGCTGGCAACAGCGGTGATGGCCGCATCCGCTGTGTACCTGGAACACAAGAAGCTGCTCTCCCTGGCTGACGGAGCAGCGCTCGCTGCCGCGGATGCGTACGTTGCGGGGGAGATAGGCGGGGGAAGCTCGCCATCGACCACGTTGGCGGACAGCAGGGTGCTTGCGGCGGCAGGCTCGTACTTGGACAAAAGCCATGCTTTCGTTAGCCATGACCATTTGACCGTGCAAGCTGAAACAGGGCGTGGCCCGGGGGATACCGCTGTTGTGGTCCTGGCGTCCATCGCCCATCCGCCATTGATCAGTTTCCTGCTTCCCGACGGTATCGCTGTTGAGGCCAAATCCACTGCACGGTCGAGGCTAACGCAGTAATGATCCGGGCCAAAGTATCCGGCCCCGACGGGGGAGTCCGATGAATAGCGTACGCTGGGATAACCATGGCTGACATTGATTTTCCCGCAGAAATCCGCGCCCTTCGCGCAACTTACAGCTCCATCGAGAACGTCACGGATGTTGATGCCCTCAAAGCTGAGATCGCTGAACTGAGCGAGCAAGCCGGTGCGCCGGACCTTTGGGACGACCCCGCAGCAGCCCAGGTGATCACGTCCCGGCTGTCGCATCGGCAGTCGGAAGTTGAGCGACTGTCGAAGCTTGCTTCCCGCATCGATGACCTCGAGGTGCTGGTGGAGTTGGGCCAGGACGAAGGCGACGAAGCTTCCATGGCCGAAGCCGCGAAGGAATTGGCCTCCATCCGCAAGGCACTGGAGGAACTCGAAGTCGTTACCCTGCTCTCGGGTGAGTACGACGAGCGGGAAGCAGTTGTCACGATCAGGGCGGGGGCAGGGGGCGTTGATGCCGCCGATTTCGCCGAGATGCTGATGAGGATGTACTTGCGCTGGGCCGAACGCCATGGTTATCCGACCACTGTCATGGACACCTCCTATGCGGAAGAAGCGGGTTTGAAGTCCGCCACTTTCGAGGTCAAGGCGCCATATGCGTTCGGCACACTGAGCGTGGAGGCGGGCACCCACCGCCTGGTCCGCATCAGCCCCTTCGATAACCAGGGCCGGCGGCAGACCTCCTTTGCGGCCGTGGAGGTCATCCCCCTGATTGAACAGACGGACTCGATCGAGATTCCCGACAACGAAATCAGGGTGGACGTCTTCCGGTCCTCGGGACCGGGTGGCCAGTCGGTCAACACCACCGACTCCGCAGTACGGTTGACGCACATTCCCACTGGAATTGTCGTCTCCATGCAGAACGAAAAATCACAGCTCCAAAACCGCGCAGCGGCCATGCGGGTCCTTCAGTCCCGCCTCTTGTTGGTCAAGAAAGAACAAGAAGACGCGGAGAAGAAAGCACTGGCCGGTGACGTCAAAGCGTCGTGGGGCGACCAGATGCGTTCCTATGTGCTCAATCCGTACCAGATGGTCAAGGACCTGCGCACGGAACATGAAGTGGGCAACACATCGGCAGTGCTGGACGGCGATATTGACGACTTCATTGACGCTGGCATCCGTTGGCGCACGGGCAACCGCAACGCCGCTGCCAGCTAGGCCGTACAGCAGTCAGCAGATCCCGCAGGCTGTCAAAGGCTGTGAGGAGTCGGTCCGGATTCGGCGACACGCCCCTTAAAGGTCCGGTTTAGCTCCCTATCCGTGCGTATAGTCGAGTGGCCGGTGCTCTCACTTCCCCCATCGAAAGCCCGCGCTCCGGCTGTTGGACTGGGCGACTACGTCATGTCCGGCGGGGTTCTAAAGGGCCATGATCAGATTTGAGAATGTCACCAAGGTCTACGAGCAGAATGCCCGACCGGCGCTCGACTCTGTCAGCCTTGAGATCAACCGCGGCGAATTCACGTTCCTCGTCGGTGCCTCGGGCTCAGGCAAGTCCACGTTCCTGCGGCTGATCCTGAAGGAAGACAAAGCGTCCTCCGGGTCCGTTTACGTCGCGGGCCAGAACGTCGCCAACATTTCTAGCTGGCGGGTCCCCAAGCTCAGGCGCGGAATTGGCGTGGTCTTCCAGGATTTCCGCCTTCTGCCCCAGAAAAACGTCTTTGCCAATGTGGCCTTCGCGATGCAGGTCATCGGCAAGAGCCGTTCTATTATCCGCGAGACAGTGCCGGAGGTCCTGAAAACAGTGGGTCTGGAAGGCAAGGAACGGCGAATGCCGCATGAGCTCTCCGGTGGTGAGCAGCAGCGCGTGGCGATCGCCCGCGCCGTCGTCAATCGCCCCGGCATCCTGCTGGCAGACGAGCCGACCGGAAACCTGGACCCCATCACTTCGATGGGAATCATGGGAGTCCTGGACAAAATCAACCAGAACGGCACCACGGTGGTCATGGCCACCCACGACGACGACATCGTCAACGAGATGCGCCGGCGCGTGGTGGAACTTAAGAACGGTAAGGTCATCCGCGACGAAGCCAAGGCCCTGTACACATCGATGATTCCTGTGGTGGGGGAGTCGCGCCGTCTGCGCGATGCCAGCGGCGAGGAACTCGACCGGGCCCAGGGGGCACAGCTGTGAGGCTCCTGTTTATCCTCGGGGAAATCGGCAGTGGCTTGCGCCGCAACCTGTCGATGGTGATTTCCGTAGTATTGGTGACTTTTGTTTCCCTGACGTTCGTCGGCGCTGCGGGGATGCTGCAGATGCAGATCAACCAGATGAAGGGCTACTGGTACGACAAAGTCCAGGTGGCGGTCTTCCTCTGCAACGACGGTTCGACGGCGGTTGGCTGCGCATCCGGTCCGGCCACGCAGGAGCAGCAGGACAACCTGAAGGCGATGCTGGAGTCCCCTGCCGTCAAGCAGTACATCAACGACTTCCAGTTCGAATCCCAGGCCGAGGCCTACACGCACTTCAAGGAACAGTTCTCCAACTCACCGATCGTGGACTCCGTGTCCGAGGACCAGCTGCCGGCCTCGTTCCGCATCAACATGAAGAACCCCGAGAAGTACCAGATCATCAGCGAAACGTTCTCCTCCCAGCCGGGCGTCGAGACCGTGAGTGACCAAAGACAGGTCCTTGAACGCATCTTCTCGTGGATGAACGGCGCCTCCGTGGCTGCTATTGGCGTTGCTGCGGTGATGATTTTCTGTGCGGTGCTGCTGATTACGACAACCATCCGCCTTTCAGCCTTCAGCCGGCGTCGCGAAACCGGCATTATGCGGCTCGTGGGCGCCTCCAAGATGGTCATCCAACTGCCGTTCATCCTCGAAGGCGTCATAGCCGCCGTCGTTGGAGCCTTGTTGGCCTCGGTCACCCTGTGGCTGATGGCTCATTTCTGGCTCAATGGCGACCTCTCCAGACAGTTCCTTAATACGCCGTTCATTTCATCGGCGCAGGTTCTGGTGATCGCCCCGGTCCTCATTGCGCTGGGTGCGGGGCTCGCTGGTATATCGTCACTATTGACCTTGCGGCGCTACCTGAAGGTTTAGCCGTGACCCTCCCGTTTCACCGAACAACCGTGCTGACAAGCGAAAAGGACTCCTGATGACCACGTTGGACCCGACCTCCCTGCGTCGGCGCCTTGCGTCCGGCCACGTTCGGATTCTGGGTGCTGCCCTTGCCGTGGGTCTGGCTGTCAGCCTCCTGTCAGGTGCCCCAACCGCGCAGGCAGACAACCTGGATGACCAGCAGGCCGCCCTGGAAGCAGAGTCGGCCAGGGTGCAGGCCTCCCTGGAATTCGTGGACGCGAATATCGCGAAGGCTGCCGGTGACCTGGTGATCTACCAAGGCCGTCTTCCGGGAGCCCAGCAGGCGCTGCTTGAAGCTCAGGGCCGGGTTGCCGGCGCAGTCAAGGAAGTCGAAGCGTTGGCTGCCCGGGTGGAGCTTGCCCAGCAGAACAAAGCGAAGATTACCGAACAGCTGGAAAGTGATAAACAAAAAATCACTGACACCAAAAAGCTGATCGGGCAGATTGCGTCCCAGGCGTACAAATCGGGCGGCGTGCCTACCAACATCGCCCTCTTGTTCGGCTCCAGCGAAACAGGAAGCCTGACCGAGTCCATGGATTTGGCTGACCAGGCGATGCGCAGCCAAAACGCAGCGATGACCAAATTGACGCAGCAAAACGCCACGAACGTGAACTCACAGGCGCGGCTGGTTGCGGTCGAGGAGGAAATCCAGGACCTGAAGGCCAAGGCTGATGCCGCGCTGGAGCGGGAGAAAGCGGCCCGGGATGAGGCTGCGAGCAAGAAAGCCGAAGTCGACAAACTGATCGAAGACACCACCCGCTTGAACGGACAATTGCAAGCGGCCAAACCCGGGATCGAAGCCAACCTCGCTCGGGTGAAGTCCGAACAGGACAGCGTTGCAGCTGAAATCGTGGAGCGCGACCGCAAGCTACGGGAAGCGTGGGAAGCGGAGCAACGGCGTATCGCTGCGGAGGCTGCTGCTGCCGCAGCCGCGGCTGCTGCAGCACAGGGTAGGCCGGCACCCCCGGAGCAGCCTTATGTTCCGCCCGCTGCGGGATCGCCTTCGGCATTCGGTTTGCGGCACCCGTTCGCCAGCGCTGTGCCCATCACGTCGGGGTTCGGTTGGCGTGCAACCCCGCCGGGCACCATCGACTTCTACGGCACGGGTGGTTACATGCACACCGGCATCGACTTCGGTGCGGCCTGCGGTACCCCCGTCTACGCGGCCGCCGCGGGCCAGGTGTTCAACTCCGGCTGGAACTCAGCAGACGGAGGTGGCTGGCGGGTCAAGATTTCCCACGGCGTTGTCCAAGGCAACTCGCTGACCACCATCTACTATCACAACAGCAGCATTGTGGTTGCCAATGGTCAGCAGGTCTCGGCAGGGCAGCTCATTGCCTACTCGGGCAGCACAGGTAACTCCACTGGTTGCCATGCGCACTTCGAAACCTGGCTCAACGGCTCGGCAGTGGACCCCATGACCCTTCTCTAAGGTGCGGGGGCCCGCCGGGGCTGGCGTACACTAGTTGAAATCCGCATCTAACAAGGAGTTCTACTGTGCCCAAGGAAAGTGGCCGTAAGGTAGTGGCCACCAATCGGAAGGCCCGGCACAACTACCTCATTCTTGATACCTATGAGGCAGGCATTGCCCTCATGGGAACCGAGGTGAAGTCCCTCCGCGAGGGCCATGCGTCCATGGTGGATGGCTTCTGCACCTTCTACAACGACGAGCTGTGGATGGAGGGTATCCACATCCCTGAGTACAACCAGGGGAGCTGGACCAACCATGCCGCGCGCCGGCGTCGTAAGCTCTTGTTGCATCGCGAGGAACTGGACAAGATTTCGCAGAAGATCCGCGAGTCCGGCTTCACCGTGGTCCCGCTCCAGCTGTATTTCCTCGACGGACGTGCCAAGGTGGAAATCGCCCTTGCCCGCGGTAAGAAGGATTACGACAAGCGGCAGACCCTCCGCGAGCAGCAGGATAAGCGTGAGTCCCTGCGTGAACTGCGTGAACGCAACCGACGCTAGCCGGCCAAGGCGCGTGTCCGGGAATGAAACTTCCGATTAATGCGCTATGCTAAGTAGTCCGGCGGAGCTTCCACAGTCCGCCGGTTTGGTAACAAAATACGGGGATGATCGGTTTCGACGATGTTAGTCGCGACAGGTGAAGCGGGCCGAGGATGCAGAATTATCTCGTAAACGCTGTCTGCAAACCAATAAGTGCCGAATCTAAGCGCACTGACTTCGCTCTCGCTGCCTAAGCAGTAAGACAGTCCGTCAGCCCGGGGTTGCTATCGCCCCGGTTCCTGGCGTCATTTAGATAGCCACTGCTGTTTGCCTTCGTCATTGAGGTAAACGGGACTCTTAGATGACTGGGCCCGGATCAGCCGCCTGTTTGCAGGACGGCTGGGGCCGAGAAAATCCGACGCAAACTGCGCCCGGAGAAGCCCTGACAACACGACATCGGACGGGGGTTCAATTCCCCCCATCTCCACCCCGGAAAGCCCTCGGATCCTCGCGATCCGGGGGCTTTCTTCGTGCCGAAAACTACCTGCCCGTAAGCCACGTTCACCCACGGCGTACCGTAAACCGGACTAGCCCCCCAACCCCGGTCGTTGTACTGGGTAAGCGCGAAGCCGGACGGGGCGTGCGGATCGCGGTCCGACGTTTGGCAGGAGGCAAGTGATGAGTACCGAGCCTGAGTTTGAACAACAACACCCGGACGAAGACGAGGCCCTGGACGCGTATTCGCAGCTCGTCATCAGGGTGGCGGAGTCCGTAACACCCCATGTTGCTGCCATTGAAATGACAAGCACAGGGCGCCGTGGCCAAGTGCGTGTGGGAAGCGGATCCGCCGTCGTGTTTACGGGCGACGGGTACTTGCTGACGAACGCCCACGTCGTGGCGGGCATTCAGTCCGGCCGGGCCGTCTTCGCGGACGGTAAGCACACCGATGTGGAGTTGGTGGGTGCGGATCCTCTGTCCGATCTTGCTGTGGTCCGTGGGTTGAGATCCACGCCGCCTCCGGCGCTGCTGGGTAACGCGGACTCTTTGCGTGTAGGGCAGTTGGTCATCGCCGTGGGGAACCCCCTCGGCCTGGCCGGGTCCGTGACTGCCGGCGTGGTCAGTGGCCTGGGTCGCTCCATCCCTGTCCGGGCAGGAGAACACCGGCGGGTGATTGAAGATGTCATCCAGACCGATGCTGCGCTGAATCCAGGAAATTCCGGTGGGGCTTTGGCTGATACGAGGGGCCGCATCGTCGGCATCAACACTGCTGTCGCCGGACTTGGGCTGGGGTTGGCTGTTCCCATCAACAGGACGACGCAGAGGATCATTGCCTCGTTGCTGCGGGATGGCCGGGTGCGTCGAGCCTACCTGGGCCTGGTCAGCACCCCGATACCCCTTGACGCCAGTGCCGTGGTGCGGACAGGTCAGAAGGAAGGCTTGCGCGTTGTCGAGGTGATCGCGGGCTCACCTGCTGAGCGGTCCGGACTCCAGCCAGGTGATCTGGTGCTGCGTGCCCAGGGGAGGGCGGTGTCCAGCGCGGAAAGCCTCCAGAAGCTGCTCTTTGAGGAGGCGATCGGCGAACCGTTCCCGCTGACCGTGCTACGGGAGGGCCGGACCTTCCAGCTTCTCGCGGTACCTTCGGAGATGAGCCAGCAGGCGGGTTAGCCGGCTAGGCCTGGTTCTCCGGAACGTCCACGACGCCGACGAAGCGGCTGCCAACGCCTTCGTATTCGCTGCGGACTTCGCCGAGGAACAGCTTGGGCAGCTCGGAGTTCCGGTGCGTGCCGCAATAGACGAACGAGAAGTCCGGCCACCACTTCTTGGGCCGGACAGCCTCAGAGTAGCCGCACACAGCGCATGTGAGGTGGACCCAGACTGGGCGCTTTCCGGTGCGGTTGGCACGGGACTGCACGAGCCAGGCCGGGGGATTGTCCTGCATGTCGCGAAGCTCGGCCTCGCTAAGGCGGGACGGAATGCCGTGGCGTTGGGCCATTTCCATCGAAATATCCAGGGCCAGGGCGGCGTCACGTCTGCTAATCACCATTCAACGATACGGGACTCCTTCGGCGTAGGCTGTGCTCATGACTGACGCAGCCGCTGTGGAACCGAGCACCCCGCTCCAAAAACGCGTGCTGGTGGTGGCAATCGTGGCTTCGTTCATTGCGATCCTTGACGGTTTTGTGGTGAATCTCGCACTTCCGGCCATTGGGCGGGAACTGGGCGGTGGCCTGGTCATCCAGCAGTGGGTGGTGGATGCGTACTTGCTGACGTTGGGTGCCCTCATCCTGGTGGCCGGCTCATTGTCCGACCATTTTGGCAGGGCCAGGATCCTGGAATGGGGCCTGGCCGGGTTCGCGGTGACCTCGGTGATGTGCGGGCTTGCCTGGACCGGCGAAGTCCTTGTAGTCTCACGTGCCCTGCAGGGAATTGCCGGTGCGCTCCTGGTCCCGAGTTCGTTGGCCATGATCGTTACCTCGTTCTCCGGCCCTGCCCAGTCCAAAGCCATTGGCCAGTGGTCCGGGTGGACCAGCGCGGCTGCCATTGTGGCGCCGCTTATCGGCGGTGTCTCTGTGGATTTGCTTTCCTGGCGGGTCATTTTCTTCATCAACGTTGTCCCTGCAGCCCTGATCTGGCCTATGCTGTCGGGCTTGCGAGCAAGTGACGCCGCACGGGACAAGAGCAAGAAGATCGACTATCTCGGTGCGTTCCTGGCGATGGTCGGCCTGGGTGGTCCCGTATATGCCTTCATCGAGCAGGGCAGGATGGGCTGGGAGAGCCCGCTGGTGTGGGCGCCGCTGGTGGTTGGAGCCGTAGCTTTGGTGCTTTTCCTGGTCCACGAGGCGCGGACTGCCCAACCGATGCTGCCGCTAAGGCTCTTCGGCATCCGCAATTTTGCGTGGGGCAATGTTGCAACCTTGGCTATTTACGGCGGGATTTCGCTGGGGTTCTTCGTCCTGGGCATCTACCTTCAGCAGGTGGGCGGTATGGGTGCGACATTGGCCGGCATCGCACTGCTTCCGGGTACGGTCATCCTGATGCTGTGTGCGTCGTATTTTGGCGGCCTTGCCGGCAAGTATGGCCCTCGTTGGTTCATGACGGCGGGTCCGTTGTTGTGCGGCGTGGGCTTCCTGATGTCATTGACGGTCCAGGAGCCCCTCAACTATTGGACGCAGGTGCTTCCCGGCCAGATTGTCTTCGGCGTGGGTTTGGCTACTCTGGTGGCTCCCCTGACAGCGGCGATACTGGGTGCAGTGCCCACGGAGGAGGCCGGTATAGGCTCGGCGGTCAATAACGCAGTGGCTCGCATTGCCGGCTTGATTACCATTGCCTTCGCCGGGGTGATCGTTGGACCGGTGTTCACGCGGCAGGGCCTGGATAATGCCTTGCTGGTCACCGCGGCCCTTTTCGTCATCGGGGGCCTGGCGTCCGCCGTCGGGATCCGGAACCCGCCGCGCGAAGCGGCTGCCTCTGCTGGAAGCGTTACTGACACGGCGTCCGACGACGGCGGTCCCGCCAGCCAGCGCAGCTAGCCGGACGTGCGGCTGCTTCAGTGCCCGGGGAGCACGCACCCAGGATGGACTCCTGCGCTTTGCACCCAGAGAGCCGATGCGACTTCGTCGGCCAGGTCAAACTCACGGCGATCCGGTCCGCTGCCGATCCTCACAACGAGTGCCCCACCGAACGGCTTGCGCCCCATGACTTCAACAGGCGCGTCCAGCGCGATGTCCTGGGCAGCCAGGTAACGGAGGAGATCGGGGTTTTCGTCGCTGATGCGGGTGATCTTCCCGGCATGGCCTTGGTCCAGTTCGATCATTTGGTACGCGTGCGGCAAGTCCACCATTCCGTCTGCCGACGGAATGGGATCGCCGTGCGGATCCCGGACGGGGTGTCCAAGCTTGGCTGACATGCGTTCGATGAAGGTGTCGGACACCGCATGCTCAAGCATCTCGGCTTCGTCGTGGACCTCGTCCCAGCTGTAGCCCAGTTCCTCCACAAGGTAGGTTTCGATGAGCCGGTGCCGACGCACCATGGACAAGGCCAGCCGCATGCCTTCAGAGGTCAGTCGAATGGCGCTGTAGGGCTGGTGGTCAACCAAGCCCTGGTCTTTGAGCTTGCGGACCATTTCCGAGACGGAGGAGTTGGCCACGCCCAGCCTTTGGGCGAGCTGGGAGGACGTGATCGGCTTGTCCTGCCACTCCGTATAGGAGTAGATGACCTTGACGTAGTCCTCGATCGAGGAGGAGGGCGTACTGGTCTTCACACACCAAGCCTACCGTGGCGGCGCACCCTGGACCTTGAGTGCACGCCACGTTTGCGTCACGTAGGGCACGGGCACTGTTTCGCCCGCAGCATGTCCAAGATGTTCGTGGAGGTACCACTTGAGGTTATCCATGACTTTCGCACGGGTGGTCTCGCCGGCACGGAGGTAGTAACTGCGCGACTTCGCCAACTCCATGATGTCCTCCGGAGTCAGGGGATCCTCCCATGTGGTCAGGTGGCGTTCCAGGCCATGGAACTCCGGACCGATAACTGGCCGGAATCCCGGCTTGTGGACATCTCCCGCGTGCATGATCCGGGACAGCCTGTGGACCCAGGGAATGGACGTGTCCAGCTGGTTCCACACTAGGCCCATCGTTCCGCCGGGCCTGAGGATCCTGGCGATCTCCGTGCTGGCGGGGAGGGGGTCGCACCAGTGCCATGCCTGCGCAACGCTGACGACGTCGAATGCTGAGTCCGTCAGCCCTGTTGCCTCGGCTGTTCCCACCAGTGCGTTGACCTGCGGATAGCTTTTGCGCAGTTGTTCCAGCATGTCCGGTGAAGGATCGACGGCGGCAACCTCCAGGTCCCGCTGGAGGAGAAGCGACGTGAACTTGCCGGTGCCCGCCCCGATGTCGGCCGCTGTCCGGGCCCCTTGGGGCAGGATCCATTCCAGGGAGTCCATGGGGTATCCGGGGCGCACGCGGTCATAATGTTCCCCGCCGTCCTGGAAGCTTTGGCCCAGTTCGTGCCTGCGGGTGGCGTGGAGCTTGGGACCGCGTGGTCCTGCTGGTCCGGGAATGACCGCCGGATGACTCGCGGCTCCGGGGGACGGCGTGGACACGCGGAGCTCCTTCACAGGGTTGCCAAAAGGTACCCTACGAATTTACCGCAGCCGTGGAACCCTTTGGTGCGCGGATTCCTAGTCCACAGTGCAGGGCGCTGCGCCTGCCGTGCCCGGAGTATTGGGTGCCCATTCAGGGTAGCTGCGGTGGTCGTTCGCGGGTACCCAGCGGCCTTCGTCCACTACGTAGTCCCAGCCAAGTCCGTTGCGCTTGAGTTCCTCGATGCCTGCCAGCAACCTGGTGGCGTCCTCCAACCGGGAGCCGACGCCGAAGCTTGCCCGCAGCGAACCTGACGGCAGTCCCAGGCGCTTGAGCAGCGGGTGGGCGCAGAACCGGCCATCCCGAAGGCCGACACCGTGTTCCGCCGCGAGGTAGGCGGCGACCAAACCGGCGTCGAAGCCTTCCACGGAGAAGTTGACCACACCAATGGTGTCTACGGAATCGCTGAAGATCTTGTGGACAGAGACGCCCTCAATCGCTTCCAGGCCTTCAACAAGGTAGGAACGTATGGCCGCTTCATGGTCATGCCATTCCTGCTCATCCAGGCCGGCCAACACCTGGGTGGCGCGGGCCAGGGTTGCCGCTCCCAGAACGTTGGGAGAACCGCCCTCATGGCGGGCCGGGCCGGTAGCCCAGCTGACCGAATCCAACCGGGCTTCACGGACGGCTCCGCCGCCAGCCAGGTGGGGGACACCGGCGTCGAGCCAGTCAGGGCGCCCCACCACCACTCCAGCGCCGAACGGAGCGTAGAGCTTGTGGCCGGAGAAGACCAGGTAGTCGATGTCCGCTTCTGCGATGTTGATGCGGCGGTGGGGTGCAAGTTGGGCGGCGTCCACCACGATCCGTGCGCCGAACCCGTGGGCAAGGGAAGCCAGTTCGGCGATGGGGAGGATTTCACCGGTGACGTTCGAAGCGCCCGTGACCGCCAGCAGGCTCACGCCGCCTTGGGCGAGTTCATCGCGGAGTTTATCCAACGTTGCGGCCAGGGTTGGTGCTGCAACGACGCTTCGGTGGGGCACACCCTGCCAAGGCAGCAGGTTGGCGTGGTGTTCGATGTCCAGGTACAGGACCTCGCCAGCGACCTGGCCATCAACCACGGGGAGGCATCCGGCCAGCAAGTTCAGGGAGTCAGTGGTGTTGCGGGTGAAAATCACGGAGTCATCAGCCCGGCCGCCCACGAATTCACGCACGATGTTCCGGGAATTTTCGTAGACAGAGGTGCTGATCTGCGAAGCAAAACCCGCACCGCGGTGAACGCTGGCGTAGTAAGGCAAAACCTCGTTGAGGTGCGCCGAGACGATGGTCAGGGCAGGTGCCGATGCGCCGTAGTCGAGGTTGGCATAACGGACATGGCCGCCTTGGATCAGGGGCGCCTGCAACTCCGCGCCCGTGACAGCGGCCAGCGGACGTGCAGCAGCAACCGGCACTGCGCTTGCCTCAGCAAACGACGGAATGGTGTTGGCGTTGAACGTAACGGTGCTCATGGGACCTCACTTAAGAGGGACCCCCGCATGGGGGATCCGCGCTTGCCGTATCCGTTCCGGACCGGCCGGGTCGTCACCCGGGGCACCCCACCGCGAATGGAGGGTTGCCGGCCAGCAAACCGGGGTTTAGCGCTGGCACTCGTGACCTGTAAAAAAGGTTAGGGCATACCCATCAGCCACTCCAAAGCC
This sequence comes from Arthrobacter sp. fls2-241-R2A-172, assembly GCF_030208885.1. NCBI lineage: Bacteria > Bacillati > Actinomycetota > Actinomycetes > Micrococcales > Micrococcaceae > Arthrobacter > Arthrobacter sp. fls2-241-R2A-172. Next base: position 145,766 of record NZ_JARVTB010000008.1, read on the forward strand.
GGTGGACATTGTTAAGCGCATTGTTACGTGGAACGAAAAAGTCGTCATTGGGCGAAGATAAAACGGCGGACGGCCCCAAAAGGGGTCGTCCGCCGTCGAAAATTTCGTGATGGTTCGATGCGGGCCGTGCCGCAACCGGAGCTAGAGGAGGTCGTCCAGCCCAGGGTTGAGGCGCTTGAGGACCTCCGAATGCAATATCGAGTTGGTGGCCAACGCGTTACCGCCGAACGGTCCGTCTTCGCCCTCCAGCGACGTGAAGCGTCCGCCGGCTTCCGTGACGATGGGCACCAAGGCAGCCATGTCGTAGAGATTCAGCTCAGGTTCGCAGGCGATATCCACGGCGCCTTCGGCGACCAGGCAATAGGACCAGAAATCCCCGTAGGCGCGAGTACGCCAGATGTCCTCTGTGAGTCCCATGAATTCGTCGAGGTTGCCGCGTTCCTTCCAGCCGGAAAGGCTCGAGTACGACATCGACGCGTCCGCCAACCGGGAGACGTTGGAAACCTTCAGGCGTGTGGCGGAGGCGAGCGAACGGCCCATGTAAGCGCCCATGTCCTTGGCTGCCCACCACCGCTTGCCCAGAGCCGGGGCGCTCACTACGCCAACAACCGGTTCGCCTTCATCGACCAGCGCAATCAACGTTGCCCATACCGGAACACCGCGAACAAAATTCTTGGTGCCATCGATGGGATCGATGATCCAACGACGCGAGCCGTGTCCGCTGCTGCCGAATTCCTCGCCCAGGACGGCGTCGCGGGGGCGGGAACGGGACAGCTGGCCGCGAATCGCTTCCTCCGCGGCCTTGTCCGCATCTGTGACGGGTGTGAGGTCCGGCTTGGTTTCGATCTGCAGGTCCAGCGCTTTGAAGCGATCCATGGTCTGGGCATCTACTGAGTCTGCGAGGACGTGGGCGAGACGCAAGTCATCGTTGTAGGTGGAAACGGGATGGGTCATGCCACCAAACTATCCTGAATCACTGGCCGCAGTGGGGACGTGAAGCCGCCACGATCAGTTGACCGTGCCCAATTCCTTGGCCTCTTTCGCTTCGAGCCGGGGATCAGCCCCAAGCAAGCGACGCAGTGAGGCAAGGCGGGCGACGCCTGACGGTCCGGCATGGCCTTCGTTGACCCACGCATCCAGTCCGCAATTGATGGCGGTTGCGTCGTGTTTGCAGCCGCGTTCGCAGCCATCCGTGCCGGGCTCCAAGTCGGGGAAGGAACGCAGGATCCGGTCCGGGTCCACATGGGCCAAACCGAAGGAGCGGATGCCGGGAGTATCGATGATCCAGCTTCCCGTGGGGGCGTCATCGAGTTTAAGGGCCAGGGCCGACGAGGAAGTGTGCCTGCCGCGGCCCGTCACCGCGTTTACGCCGCCAGTGGCGCGTTCGGCTCCCGTCAGGGCGTTGACCATGGTGGACTTGCCCACACCGGAGTGGCCGAGCATGACAGTTACTTTTCCGCCGAGGTGGGAGCGGAGCTGCGCGACGGCATCCCGGTCGAGGCGGGCGGACAGGCCGTCGTCGGAACGCGCGTCAATGCCGCCGGCCCCTGAATCGGCGGTCCGGCTGATGATTACGGGGAAGTCCAGGCTGAGGTAGTTCGCCAGCAGTTCCGCCGGGTCCTTGACGTCCGCCTTGGTGATGAGCAGCAGCGGCTCGATGCCGGCGTCATACGCGGCCACCAGGGCGCGGTCGATGAATCCGGTCCGGGGCTCGGGGTTCGCGGCCGCCACCACCACCACGAGTTGATCGGCATTGGCCACGACGACACGTTCGATCGGATCGGTGTCGTCAGCACTGCGGCGCAGGAGCGTCCTGCGCTCCTCCACCCGGACCAGGCGGGCGAGGGTATCCGGGTCTCCGGAGACATCTCCGACCAGGGCGACGAAGTCACCCGGGACCACGGGGTTACGCCGCAGTTCACGGGCCCGTGCTGCGATGACCAGGCGCTCGTTGTCGGTGTCTTCCCCGACAATTGCCCGGTACCGTCCCCGGTCTACGGTGATGACGCGCCCAATGACGGCGTCATCGTGGCTTGGGCGGTCCTTGGTCCTGGGGCGTGACCCTTTTTTGTTGGGACGGATACGGACATCGGACTCGTCCCAGGAGCGTGCGTCGCGGGCCATGGTCAGTTGCCGGCCTCTTCCGCGCCGGCAGTCCCGAGCATCCGAACCCACATGTCCGGGAACTCCGGCATGGTCTTAGACGTCGTGGCGATGTCTTCGACCTTGACCCCTTCGACGGCGAGGCCAAGGATGGCACCCGCTGTGGCCATGCGGTGGTCCGCGTAGCTGTGCACGATCCCGGAATGCAGGGCAGCTGGCCGGATAACCAAGCCGTCAGCCGTTTCCTCAGCGTCACCACCCAGCCTGTTGATCTCGGCCACCAGGGCCGCGAGCCGATCAGTTTCGTGGCCACGTAGGTGGGCAATGCCCGTGAGACGCGAAGGGCCGGCTGCAAGTGCGCAGAGCGCGGCAACGGTGGGTGCGAGTTCGCTGGTTTCGTCGAAGTCCGCGCCCTTGATCTCCTGACCACCGGTAACGGTCAGCGTCCCGTCCTGAAGAGTGACTTCCGCTCCCATGGTGGCGAGGATGCTCCGCCACATGTCGCCCACCTGCGTGGTGCCGGATGGCCAGTTGGGGATGCGGACGGTTCCTTTGGTAGCCAGCGCAGCTGCCAGGAAGGGGCCGGCGTTGGAGAGGTCCTGCTCAATCCGTTGGTCAAAGGCGCTGATGGGACCGGGGGATACCCGCCAGTGGTTCGGCACCGAATCGTCCACAGAGACCCCGACGCTGCGGAGGGTCGCCACCGTCATCGAGATGTGGTCAAGGCTCGGAACGGGCTTGCCTACATGCTCCAGGTGCAGGCCCTCGGTGAAACGCGCACCCACCAGCAGCAAGGCAGAGACGAACTGCGACGAAGCGCTGGCATCGATCACCAGGTGCCCCCCGCGCACCTCCCCGGTGCCTTCCACCGTGAACGGAAGGGCCGACGGCGTCCTGCCTCCTTCAGCGGCGACAGGAACCCCCAGCGCCACCAAGGCCTCGATGATGGTGCCCATGGGTCGGTTGCGCGCATGCGGATCGCCGTCGAACACGGTAGCCCCGCGGCGCAACGCCGCGAGCGGCGGAACAAAACGCATCACAGTTCCAGCCAGCCCGCAATCGATGGCGGTTTCTGCGCTTGTAGCCAGGGGATCCAGCGGCGTGATCAGGAGGTCGGGTCCGTAGTCGCCGTCGCCGGGTTCTTCAGTGACCGTGGCGCCGAGCTGCCGAAGGGCCTGGATCATGAGGGCAGAGTCGCGGGAATGCAGGGGAGCCCGCAGGCGAGACGGCCCATCCGCCAAAGCTGCAAGCACCAGGTACCGGTTGGTCAACGACTTCGAACCCGGGACCGTCACCGTCGCATCCACAGGGCCTTGGGCGTACGGGGCGGACCATAGCGGAAGCGAGGTTTCGGTAGCTGCTGGGTCGGTGTTGGCGGGGGTGGTGCCTGTCATGCTTCCTTATGCTCCAACTGCGTTGTCTACGGCCTTGCGAACTGCTTTGTCGGCGCGCTTGATCTGCTTGCCGGTGACCTTCCTGGCGTCGGCCGCGAGGTGCTCGGCCCGCCATGCGATGCTTGGCCGGCCCTCGGTGTCAACGGAAGCAAGCAGGACGCCTCCCGTGAGGGAAATGTTCTTGAGGAGCCGTGCCTTGCGGGCAATCCGGCCTTCCTTGGTGCTGATATCGGCTGAGCGCCACTCCACATAGGAGTTAAGGGCGGACGTCACAACCAGAACGGTTGCGGCGAAACGGGAGAGCTTGCCCAGGCCGAGCAATGTCCCGGCGCCCAGCTGGGCGCCGCCGATAACACGGGCAAGGGTCTTCTCGTCTGCCTTGAAGGGCAGGGACTCCGATGCGCGGCGCAGTACAGGCGAGAGTTGCTTCGCGGTGTCGTCCGCGTTCCGTAGCTTTCCCAGACCTGCGACGACGAAGCTGGACGCGAGCATGGGACGCGCGAGAAAACGGATAACAGACATGTCTTGCCTCCTGGATGGCTTGCCACACTATTGGATGAGTGTTGTGTTCACGGGGTGCAGTCTGCTCTAGTCTTGCACCTTTGCGGAATATTTACCCAGCGGCGGCCGTTGTGAACAACAGGTGCGGTGGAGACCGGACCGCGGCATGGTGTTGCCGCTTCGCTGAACGGAGTTGGTTTTTTGACTTTGGTTAAGGACCGGGCGGTCCTGTCAGAGCCGGGGTACGGTTCACAGCTGGTTTCACCCAAGCTGACAGTAGACTTGGCAACGATGAGCACCATTGAACCGGCCGCAGCGGCCATGTATGAAGCAGCCGAATCGTCCGCAGAGGGCACTGCGGAGGCGACGGCCGCCGTCGACGTCTCCTCTGAGACGTCCGAGCAGCGGCGTGCCCGATTCGAGCGCGACGCCATGCAGTATGTGGACCAGCTGTACTCGGCAGCGATGAGGATGGCGCGGAACCCTTCGGACGCGGAAGACCTGGTCCAGGAGGCCTACACCAAGGCCTTTTCCGCCTTCCACCAATACAAGCCCGGGACCAACCTCAAGGCATGGTTGTACCGCATCCTGACCAACACCTATATCAATCTCTACCGAAAGCGTCAGCGGGAACCCCTGCAGTCCAATTCGGACACGATTGAGGATTGGCAGTTGGCCAAGGCCGAGTCCCACACCTCCGCGGGGCTGCGGTCCGCGGAAGCCGAGGCGTTGGACCATCTGCCGGACTCCGACGTCAAGAACGCGTTGCAGGCCATCCCGGAGGAATTCCGGTTGGCGGTCTACTTCGCGGACGTCGAGGGATATGCGTACAAGCAGATCTCAGAAATTATGAACACCCCCATCGGCACGGTGATGTCGCGGTTGCACCGCGGCAGGAAAATGCTGCGGGACATGCTGGCGGATTATGCCGCCGAACGGGGCTTCAGGGCCCATACCGAAGATCAGGCCGCGGCCGGAAGCAACAATCAGGAGAAAGAGAAATGAGCGACTGCCAGGGATTGGGCGATTGCGACGATACGCGAATGCAACGGATTTATGAGTATCTCGACGGTGCGTTGACCCGTGATGACCTCAGTGAAATCAAGCAGCACCTGGATACGTGCGGGGAATGCGCTGAGCAGTATGACCTCGAGTGCCTCATCCGCACCATGGTTAAGCGTTCGTGTACTGAGTCAGCACCGGAGAACCTCAAGAATTCCATTCTTGACAGGATTCACTCCATCAAGCCCGTGGACGCCTGATCCGTCCCGGCAAAAGGTATTAAGCGTCGAGGGCCCCGGAAACCGAATGGTTTCCGGGGCCCTCGCTTTTAGGCATGTGACACTAAGCCGCTGGCTTAGGTGTTGGGACGCTTGCCGTGGTTCGCGCCGCCACGCTTACGGTCACGACGCTTACGTGCACGCTTGCTCATAGCTGGCCTCCTTCAAGGATTGATACTCAATAAAGCTGCCCTCCAGTTTCGCACACCCGGGTGCTGGGTCGCGAACCGGCGGGACCGGGAAGGGAAAAGGCGCTCAGTTTCGCAGCGAATTACGGATCGAAATGCGTGCTTGGTCCAGCACGGCACGGACAGTTTCCAGGGCCACAGGCGTCAAGGGATGCGAAGCGCCGTGCTGGCGCAATTCAACCCGGATGTCATCCCTGAACGACTGAACCATCAGCTCAGCTTCCTTCAGGATCCGCTGGCTCTCGGGTGTGTAGCCGCCGGTGTGGCTTCGGAACGTGGCCGACGAAGCGCTGCTGCGTGCGGCCTCCGCGGTTGCCGCGAGGTCCGCCCGCAGGCCGCGCATGTTGGTCCTGATGTCCTCCCGCAGGTTGTCGGCCAGCCGCCTGACCGAGGCAGAGATGGTGTTTTCCACATCGGCCAGTTCCGCTCTTCGGCCGTCCAGTTCGGCGCGGCCGGCGTCGGTGATGAAGTACTTGGTGCGCCTGCCCTCGGTTTCGGTGGCAACAAGTCCTTCTTCTTCCAGCTTGCCCAGGCGGGGGTAGATGGTGCCGGCGCTGGGGGAGTAGGTACCGCCAAAACGGTCGCCCAGGGCCTTGATCAGCTCATAGCCGTGTTTCGGGCCTGCCTCGAGCAAGGCAAGCAGGTAGAGGCGCAGGGCCCCGTGGGCGAAGACCGGGGGCATCAGAGGCCCGCTTCCCCGCCGGCGGGGTTCTCGTGGTCGGTTGTGGGCGCTGAGGCATGCATGATGTACGTCTTGCCGGACACGGTGTTGGTGCGGACCAGCATCAGCCGCTCGTCGGGTCCTACGATGGTGTGCACGTTGTTTCCTGGCTGGGCGTACAGCTGATCGTCGATCACCACCGATCCGCTGGCGGACTTCGCCACGATGTCCAGGCCGACGTCATGGGGCAGCCGGATGGTCAGGTCACCGGAAACGGAGTTGGCTCCGAGATCGTTCGTGTAGCCCTGGAGGTCGAAGCTGAGGTCGCCGCTGACCGTGTTGGCCCGGACGTTCTTGAACGTGCCGGACGCGGTAACTTCGCCGGAGACGCTTTTGGCGGTCAGGACGCCGTCGTGGTTTCTGGCGATGACCTCGCCGCTCACCGTGTTGACATGGAGTTCGCCGCTGGTTCCGTCCGCCATGACGGAGCCGGAGACGGTGTTCAGCCGGGTGCGGCCGCCGGTGCCGGACACCATGCCGTCCCCGCTCACCGTTCCGGTTTCGACGTCGACGCCATGGGGGAGGGCGATTCCCACTACCACGGAGTTGGTGCTGGTGTTGTTGACCGTGCCCATCAGGTTGCGGAACCAGCCCTGCGGACCCTGTAATTGATGGCGGACTTCCAAGCGGCCATCCACCAAGGTGACGGTCAGCGGGTCGCCGGTGATTTCGCTGATTTCGATCCGGACAAAGTCCTCGTCGTGGGACACCACGTCGAAGCGGCCCTTGACGATTCCCAGCTTCAGCGATCGGACCTGGTCCACTTCGATGGTTTGCGGACCGGTGACGGTCCATAGCTCCTCTGACATGTCCCCTCCAGATTGCGATATATCGCGTTGAATAATTTCACGATATATCGCGATTTGGAGGGGCGCAATGGTTAGCCTGATCAGAGGGCCGGCAAGGCTGCCTCGCAACTACTCGGGCTGTGCGATGTTCAACCACTGGAACCAGCCGCGGTGCAGGACGAGCCACGCGATCAAGCCGTAGCCGGCCTGCCCGGGGGTTCCTCCATTGGCGGCCAGGTCAGTCCTCCACTGCTCGTGGTTGAGCAAGGGCGAAAACGTGTCCACGTAGTGGTGGTTCCGCCGGGTGGTGACATCGGCAAACGCTGTGTTGAGTTCGGCGAGCCGCTTGTTCCGTGCTGGGTCAAGTGTGGGCGGCGGGCCGACCACAAATACCTCAACGCTGCTGTGCGAGGCGCCGTCCAGGATGTTGGCAAGGTTCAACCTGCTCCGTGCCGTGGACAAGCCGAACTCCAGGTCGCGCCCCGACAGGCCGATGACCAGGCGGTTCTCGTGCGTGTCGCTGAAACGCCTGCCCGCTTCATCCTGCCAACGGGCGGCCAGCCCCTCAGTACCCTCCATGGGACAGGGCAGCGGGAAACTCTCCACTACGACGGAGTCCTGGGGTGTACGGGCCAGCACTCGTCCGAGCCAACCCAATGCGCGGGGATCCCCCAGGCCCGCCAGCAGTTCATCTCCTACAGCTGCGATGCGCAGCTTCCTGTCTTCCACGGTTACCTCTTCACACTCGTTACGGTCCTTGCACGGTCCAGGCTCAACAGCCGGTTCGGGAACCGGTACCTGTCCCATTAAACAGAACTGCCCGGCCTGAGGCGCGCTTATCGCTCCTCGGGCCGGGCAGTTTCGGTTTTACTTGCGTTCGAACGCCTGCTTGATCAGGGCATCCTGCTCAGCAGCGTGGCGCTTCATGGAACCTGCAGCCGTGGACGCAGAGGCCGGACGCGACACCAGGCGGAGCTTACGATCGAGCTCCGGTGCCAGGTTCAAGCCCATGAACGGCCAAGGACCCTGGTTGGCAGGTTCGTCCTGTGCCCAGACGACGTCAGCGTTCGGGTACTTGGCGAGCTCCGCTTCGATCTCAGCCTTGGGCAGCGGGTACAGCTGCTCAACGCGGATGATCGCTGTGGAGGTATCGCCGGACTTCTGCCGGTTGGACAGGAGGTCGTAGTACAAACGGCCCGAAACCAGGATGACGCGGTCAACGTTCGCGGGCTGCATCTCTGGATCGCTGATGACCGGCCTGAAGCCGCCGTTCGTGAAGTCCTCGACGGCGGAAGCGGCGCCCTTGAGGCGCAGGAGCTGCTTGGGCGTGAAGATGATCAACGGCTTGCGCGGACGGCTGTAAGCCTGGCGGCGGAGCAGGTGGAAGTGCGAAGCGGCCGTGGTGGGGTTCGCGACGATCATGTTGTCCTCGGCGCACATCTGCAGGAAGCGCTCAATGCGTGCCGAAGAGTGGTCCGGGCCCTGGCCTTCGTAGCCGTGCGGCAGCATGAGTACCAACGAGGAACGCTGGCCCCACTTCTGCTCAGCCGAGGAGATGAATTCGTCAATGATGGTCTGCGCACCGTTGACGAAGTCACCGAACTGGGCTTCCCACAGGACCAGGGCGTCGGGACGCTCTACCGAGTAGCCGTATTCGAAGCCCATTGCGGCGTATTCGGACAACAGGGAATCGTAGATCCACAGCTTGGCCTGGTCGTCCGAAAGGTTACCCAGCGGGAGCCATTCGTTGCCATTGGCGCGGTCATGGAAGACGGCGTGGCGCTGGACGAACGTACCGCGGCGGGAGTCTTGGCCTGCCAAACGAACAGGCACCCCCTCCATGATCAATGAGCCGAAGGCTGCGATCTCGCCGAAGCCCCAGTCGATGCCGCCTTCACGGGACATCTGCTCACGCTTCTCCAACAGCTGCTTGAGCTTGGAGTGGACGGTGAAGCCTTCTGGAATTTCCAGGTGGGCCTTGCCGATGCGGGCAAGGGTCTCAGCGGAAATTGCCGTGGATGCAGGGGAGTTGGTCCCGAAATCGGCCTGCTGTGCGATCGGCCGCTCGATGTCCGAGACAGCTGCGGAGTCCGCAGTGATGATCGGAATCGGCGACGTCTGGGCAGCGTGGGTTTCAGCGAAGACGCGCTCGAGGCGTTCCTGGTAGTCGCGGAGCAGTTGCTCTGCTTCTTCCTCGGTGATGTCGCCACGGCCGATCAGCGACTCGGTGTACAGCTTGCGGACGGAGCGCTTGGCTTCGATCAGGTTGTACATGAGCGGCTGGGTCATCGAGGGGTCGTCGCCCTCGTTGTGGCCGCGACGGCGGTAGCAGACCATGTCGATGACGACATCCTTGTGGAAACGCTGACGGAACTCGTAGGCGAGCTGCGCAACGCGGACCACGGCTTCAGGATCGTCGCCGTTCACGTGGAAGACCGGAGCCTGGATCATCTTGGCGACATCCGTGGAGTACGTGGACGAACGCGACGAGGACGGGGCCGTGGTGAAGCCAACCTGGTTGTTGACGATCACGTGGATGGTGCCACCGGTGCGGTAGCCGCGCAGCTGCGAGAGGTTGAGGGTTTCAGCCACAACCCCCTGACCCGCGAAAGCTGCGTCACCGTGGACCATGATGGGCAGGACAGGGAAGGACTCACCCTGGTCCAGGCGGTCCTGCTTGGCGCGGACGATGCCTTCGAGAACGGAGTCCACTGCCTCGAGGTGCGACGGGTTCGCGGCGAGGTAGACCTTGGTCTGCTTGCCGTTGTCCGAGGTGAAGGTACCTTCGGTGCCGAGGTGGTACTTGACGTCACCGGAGCCCTGGACCGAGCGTGGGTCCTGGGTACCTTCGAATTCGCGGAAGACCTGGGCGTAGGTCTTGCCTGCGATGTTGGTCAGCACGTTGAGGCGGCCACGGTGGGCCATGCCGATGGCAACCTCATCCAGGCCGTCGTCGGCTGCATCAGAGATGACGGCGTCGAGCAGCGGAATCAGCGACTCGCCACCTTCCAGGGAGAAGCGCTTCTGGCCGACGAACTTGGTCTGCAGGAAGGTCTCGAAAGCCTCTGCCGCGTTGAGCTTGGAGACAATGCGGAGCTGCTCTTCACGGCTCGGCTTGGAGTACGGGTGCTCGAGCTGGTCCTGGAACCACTTGCGTTCTGCAGGTTCCTGGATGTGCATGTACTCGATACCGGTGGTGCGGCAGTACGCATCGCGCAGCACGCCAAGGATGTCACGGAACTTCAGCATCGGCTTGCCGCCAAAACCACCCGTGGGCCATTCACGGTCAAGGTCCCACAGCGTCAGGCCGTAGGTCAGGACATCGAGGTCCGGGTGCTTGCGCTGGACGTACTCCAGGGGGTCGGTGTCGGCCATGAGGTGGCCGCGCACGCGGTAGGAGTGGATCAGCTGCTGGATGCGGGCGACCTTGTTGATCTCGTCGGCCGGATCAACCTGCAGGTCCGGGCTCCAGCGCACGGGCTCGTACGGGATGCGCAGGGCTTCGAAGATCTCGTCGTAGAAGTTCTGCGCGCCGAGGAGGAGCTGGTGGACCAGCTTGAGGAACTCGCCACTGCCTGCGCCCTGGATCACGCGGTGATCGTAGGTGGAGGTCAGCGTCAGGATCTTGCTGATGGCGTTCTGGGCGATGATCTTCTCGCTGGCACCCTGGAACTCCGCCGGGTAGTCGAGGGCACCGACGCCGATGATGGCGGCCTGGCCCTTGGAAAGGCGCGGCACGGAGTGGACAGTGCCGATGCCGCCGGGGTTGGTCAGCGAAACCGTGGTGCCTGCGTGGTCATCAGCCGTGAGCTTGCCATTGCGGGCGCGCTTGATCAGGTCCTCGTAGGTGTGCCAGAACTCAGCGAAGTCCATGGTCTCGGCCTTCTTGATGTTCGGAACCATCAGGAGGCGCGTGCCATCGGGCTTGGGCATGTCAATGGCAATGCCGAAGTTGACGTGCGCGGGCTGCACGGCGCTCGGCTTGCCGTCGATCTCGTCGTAGTAGACGTTCATCGAGGGGAACTGGGAAAGCGCACGGACAACGGCGTACCCGATGAGGTGCGTGAAGGACACCTTGCCGCCACGTGCGCGGGCAAGGTTGGAGTTGATCACCACGCGGTTGTCGATCAGCAGCTTGGCGGGTACTGCCCGGACGCTGGTGGCTGTGGGTACTTCCAGGCTGGTGACCATGTTGGTGGCGATGGCCTTGGCCGGGCCCCGCAGGACGGAGACGACGTCTTCTTCCGGCGCGGTGGGTGCCTTGGTGTTCTTGGGCAGCTGGGCCGGAATGGGCTGCGTTGCGTTGCCGCCGGCGGGCTTCTTTGCTCCGTCCCGGGCAATCGTGGCCGGTTCTTTCTTGGCCGGAGCTGGTGCTGCAGGGGCAGTCTCCGTGGCAGCTGCGGGAGCGGCCGGCGCCGGTGCCGGGGCCGCTGCGGCCGGAGCCACTACGGGAAGTACTTGGGTTGGGGGATTGGCAGCTGCTGGAGCTGCGGAGGTTCCGTTGGAAGAAGTGCCGTCAGCGGAGGCAAAGGATTCGAAGAGCGGCCACCACTTGGCGTCGACCGAATTCTTGTCCTGTTGGTACCGCTCGTACAGTTCGTCAACGAGCCACTCGTTTCCGCCAAATTCCTCTGGTAGACGGTGGCTGGGCTGCTCTGGCACTTGAAATACGCCTCTTCCATGAGTGTTGTTTTCCCGCTGGCCAAGGTTGCTTTTCCGCAACGATGGGACAGGGTCCGGGTCCCGCGAACTCAGACCCCTGACAGTCTAGTTAGGATCGTTGGTTAACTGCCAATAGTGGTGACCTAAATCATGTTGGAGCTGACTTAGTGGACCAAGGCGTCCATTAATGTGCGGTAACCCGAGTGTGGGTGCCCTGCCGGCGGACTGTAGACTGAAAGTCTTATGGACAGTAAATCTAGGTGCCGGCCTGGGAACTGTCGGGGGAGCCAAACTGGCAACTCCGCACAGCGTGCCCGTCGAGCCGGCAACACCCGTTCACATGCCCATCACGCGCCGGCGTTTTCTGCCGGTGGTGCCGCAGACCATGCGTCCGCGGCGCCCGACCAGCCTCCGCCGGGCCGAATTCCCTGGCCGATGGCGTTATCCCCATTGCACGCGCCCACCCTTGGGGTGATGCGCTAAGTGGAATGGATTCTTCTCCTTGCCGGCTTTGCCCTGATTCTTGGCACCGGCTTTTTCGTAGCAGTTGAGTTTTCCTTGGTGGCTCTGGACCAATCCAGTGTCCAGCGTGCGGTCGACAACGGAGACCAAGCAGCGGCCCCCTTGTTGAAATGCCTCAAATCGCTCTCAACGCAGCTCTCCAGCTGCCAGCTCGGCATCACGCTGACCACGCTGCTGACCGGTTTCGTGATGGAGCCCTCCGTTGGTCAGTTGCTGTTGGGTCCTTTGGGCTTGTTGGGCCTTCCCTCCGAGGTGGTGCATTCGGTGGCGTTGATCGTTGCGATGGTCTTCGCGACGCTCCTGTCCATGCTGATCGGTGAGTTGGTTCCCAAGAACATGGCCATCGCCCTCGCTTTTCCGTTGGGCAAGCGGCTCGCCCGTCCGCAGCTGATGTTCACTGCAGTGTTCAAACCGGCGATTGTGGTTCTCAATGGTTTCTCGAACAAGGTGCTGAACCTTTTTGGCCTTGAGGCCAAGGAAGAGATCTCGGGGGCACGGACTCCCGCGGAACTCGCTTCGTTGGTCCGGCGCTCCGCTGAACTCGGGACGCTGGATGCCGGCACGGCCAACTTCGTGGCGAGAACCCTGAACTTTTCCGGACGCACGGCGGCGGACGTCATGACGCCGCGAATCCGGATGGAAACAATCGACGCCGACCAGTCGGTGGCCGGTATCCTCGACGCCGCACGTCGAACCGGTTACTCGCGGTTCCCCGTCATCGGCGATTCCACGGATGATATCCGCGGGGTGGTCCATGTCAAGAAAGCTGTGGCCGTACCGGCTGAGCGCCGTTCGAAGCTCCAGGCCGGTGCGATCATGACCGACGTCCTTCAGGTTCCGGAGACCATCCACTTGGATGCGCTCCTGTCCGAACTGCGTGAAGGGAATCTGCAGCTGGCAGTTGTCCTGGACGAATACGGTGGCACGGCCGGCATCGCCACCCTCGAGGACCTCGTGGAAGAGATCGTAGGCGAAGTGGCGGACGAGCACGACAAGGTCCGCCCCGGCGTTCTGCAGAGCGCATCAGGGGACTGGTATTTCCCGGGCCTTCTCCGGCCCGACGAAGTAACCGAGCAGATCCCCAACTTGGTTGTCCCCGACGAATCTGCCTATGAAACCGTGGGCGGGTATGTCATGAGCCAGCTGGGACGTATCGCCAAGACAGGCGACGTCGTGGACGCGGTCGGCGGCACGTTGACGGTGACCAGGATGGACGGCCGCAGGATTGACAGGATCTGCTTCCACCACGTGGAGACGGATGAATCGTCACCCGAAGACGCTGAAGGCGCCCATCACGAAGCAGGTGCCCTATGAGCGACTGGGTAGGAATCGTCTGGCTGGTCGTGCTCCTGATCGGAAACGCGTTCTTCGTGGGTGCGGAATTCGCGGTCATGTCGGCACGGCGCAGCCAGATAGAACCACTGGCTGAGGCGGGCTCCAAACGTGCGCAGACAACATTGCGTGCCATGGAAAACGTCTCGCTCATGCTGGCTTGCGCCCAATTGGGCATCACCGTTTGCTCGCTCCTTATTCTCCAGGTGGCCGAGCCCGCTATCCACCATTTGCTCGCTGAACCCCTCGAGCTTGTAGGTGTTCCGGTTGAGTTGGCGGACATCATCGCCTTCGCGATCGCCTTGCTGTTCGTAACATTCCTGCACGTCACCTTTGGCGAAATGGTTCCGAAGAACATCTCGGTGTCCGTGGCCGACAAGGCGGCGCTGCTGTTGGCTCCGCCGCTGATGTTCATTGCCCGCATGGTCAACCCAGTCATTTGGACCCTCAACTGGCTGGCCAATCACATCCTGCGGTTGATGAAAATCGAGCCCAAGGACGAGGTCTCTTCCTCCTTCACCCTGGAAGAGGTCCAATCGATTGTCCAGGAGTCCACGCGCCACGGATTGGTGGACGATGACGCGGGCCTGTTGAGTGGAGCCCTGGAGTTCTCCGAGCACACGGCGGCCCACATCATGGTCCCGCTGGACAAGCTCATGGTGCTCAAGACGGCTTCCACCCCCGTGGACCTTGAAAAGGCCGTCAGCCGGACGGGTTTCTCACGTTTCCCGATGGTGGACGACGACGGCGAACTCGCCGGTTACCTCCACGTGAAGGACATCCTGTCCATCCCGGAGGAGGGCCGGAAACACCCTATTGCCGAGGGGCGCATCCGTTCGTTGGCAAACCTTGCACCGGATGACGAAATCGAGCAGGCCATGTCTGTCATGCAGCGCACGGGATCACATTTGGCGCGAGTCGTTGGTGCCGGTGGCGACACCCAGGGCGTGTTGTTCCTCGAGGACGTCATCGAGCAGTTGGTTGGAGAGATCCGGGACGCCACCCAGGCGACGGGGATCCGCCGTTATGGTGGCCAGCAAGCCCAATAAGGCACAGTAAGCCAGTTCTGGCGTCGGTCGTTTCGATCGACGCCAGAACTGTCTAAATAGGAATCATTCCTATTTAGAGCTACACTGAAGCCCGTCAGTAATTGTGTTTGATTCTCATTTTGAGTAGATCCGAGGTCTTCGTGCGTCGTTCCGCCGTCCGCCTGTCCCTGGCCGCTTCTGCAGGCCTTGCCGCGCTCCTGCTGTCCTCCTGTGCTGGCCCGGCCGGGGCGGGCAACAAGTCCCAGTCAGGTGCCATCGAGGTAGTTACCTCGACGAACGTTTACGGCGACATCGTCAAGGCCATCGGCGGGGACAAGGTGGACGTCAAGGCAATCATTACCAAGACCAGCCAGGACCCGCACTCCTACGAGGCCAGCGCCCAGGACAAGCTGGTCATTTCCAAAGCCAAGCTGGTGGTGGAGAACGGCGGCGGGTACGACGAGTTCCTGCACAAAATCGCGGACGAGACCAAGATCGGCCACGAGAACATGATCAGTGCCGTCGAGGTTTCGGGGCTCGCTCCCGAGGAGGAATCCCACAGCGCAGACGCCCACAGCGACGAGCCCCACGCACACGACCACGGCAGCTTCAATGAGCACGTCTGGTACAGCCTGGACACCATGGGCAAGCTCGCTGATGCGGTGGCGGCCAAGCTCGGCAGCCTCGACGCCGGGTCCGCTGCGACCTTCACCGGTAACGCGGATGCCTTCAAAGCGAAACTCAATGGGCTGACCACCACGTTGAATAACGTTAAGGCCGCCAACGAACACCAGCCCGTGGCCATTACAGAGCCGGTTCCCCTGTACCTCCTTGAAGCGGCCGGCCTGGAGAACAAGACACCCGAGGCTTACAGCGCTGCCGTCGAAGAGGGGACCGACGTGCCGGCATCGGTACTGAAAGAGACCACCGACCTCCTCGGTTCCAAGTCGGTGCGCTTCCTTGCCTACAACGAGCAGACCGAGGGCCCGCAGACCGAAGCGGTCAAGCGCGCGGCAGAAGCCTCCGGGGTGCCGGTACTGAACTTCACCGAGACGCTGCCCGAGGGGAAAGACTACGTCCAGTGGATGGCCGACAACGTGGAGTCCATCGCCTCGGCCTTGAAGAAGTAGCTTTACCCAAGGCCCTGACTGGGGTGAAGGGTCCCGTTGCCGTCCTAAGATGTTCAGGATGGCTACGGGGCCTTTCCTGCCCCCTGCATAACACCACCAGAACTATTGCGTTCCCAGCAGCGCTTGGATCGAGGACAACTTTTGACACCGGTAGTGAGCCTCCGCGGCGCCAGCCTGCAGTTCGGCAAGAGGACGCTCTGGCGGGACCTGGATCTCGACATCAACCCGGGAGAGTTCTTTGCCGTCCTGGGGCCCAACGGCAGCGGTAAGACGAGCTTCCTGAAGGTGCTCCTCGGGTTGCAGGAACTCCAGTCCGGAACCGTTTCCCTGGGCGGCCACCCTGTGGAACGTGGCAGCAAACGGATCGGCTACATTCCACAGCAGAAGGCGTTCGCGCCAGATACCCCTTTGCGTGCCCGCGACCTGGTGGGGCTGGGGATCGACGGCCACCGCTGGGGCATCAGAGTTTCGTCGGGCAAGGTCAACCAACGGATCGACGACTTGTTGGAGCAGGTAGGGGCCTCCGATTACGCCAAGGTCCCCGTGGGCCAGCTGTCCGGCGGTGAGCAACAACGGCTCAGGGTGGCCCAGGCGCTGGCCTCGGAACCGCAGGTCCTGCTGTGCGATGAGCCGCTGCTTTCGTTGGACCTGCATCACCAGCAAGGTGTCAGTGCGCTGATCAACAAACAGTGCCACGAGAGGAACAGCGCCGTGGTTTTCGTGACCCACGAGATCAATCCTGTGATCGACTATGTGGACCGGGTGCTCTATCTGGCAGGTGGGCAATTCCGTGTGGGGACGCCACAGGAAGTGATGACCACGGAAGTTCTTTCGGAGCTGTACAACAGCCACGTGGAAGTCATCCATACCAACGGAAGGATCGTCGTCGTCGGTCTTCCGGACGCGACCACGCACTTCCATGACGATGCCCACGCCAGCGTCGGGGAGGAGCTCTAAATGGATCTCGCTTCTGTTTTTCAGACCATCTTCAATTTTGAGAACTACTCCGAGCTGCTGGTCCTGGTCCAGAACTCCATCTGGGCCGGGGCGGTTCTGGGGCTGTTGGGCGGCCTGGTTGGCACATTCGTGATGAAACGCGATCTCGCGTTCGCTGTTCACGGAATCTCGGAATTGTCCTTTGCCGGCGCTGCTTTTGCGTTGCTGATTGGCGCGGACATCATCCTCGGGTCCTTGATCGGCTCGGTGGCCGCGGCAGTGCTGTTGGGCTTCATGGGCGTCAGGGCCCGGGATAAGAACTCGATCATCGGCGTCATCATGCCCTTCGGCCTGGGCCTGGGAATCCTGTTCCTGGCGCTGTATGAGGGCAGGGCTGCGAACAAGTTCGGGCTGTTGACGGGGCAGATCGTGTCCGTTGACACCGTTCAGCTGCAGGTTCTCGCGGGGACTGCCGTCGTGGTGATGCTTGCGTTGGTGGCTATTTGGCGGCCGTTGAGCTTCGCGAGCGTGGACCCCGAGATGGCGGAGGCGCGCGGTGTGCCTGTGCGTGGACTGGCGATAGGCTTCATGGTTCTGCTGGGCGTCAGCGTGGCGCTGTCCATCCAGATCGTTGGCGCACTTCTGGTGCTTGCCTTGCTGATCACCCCCGCTGCGGCTGCTTTGAAAGTGACTACCTCGCCCAAGTTGGTGGTGGTGCTCAGCGTGGCCTTTGCCATGACCGCCACCGTGGGCGGCATCCTCCTTGCCCTTGGAAGCAGGATCCCCATCAGCCCCTACGTCACCACGTTGTCGTTCCTGATCTACGTGGTGTGCCGGGTGATCGGACGCGTCCGCGCCAAGAGGGGCCTCAACGGGCGGGTGTCGCGGGAACAGCCTGCGGGAGCGCTCTAGAGCTTTCCCGCGGCTTTCTTCGCGGTGCACTCAGGGCAGAGCCCGAAGATCTCAACCGTGTGCGCGACCTCGGTGAAGCCATGTTCCGCAGCCGTGCGGGCAGCCCAGGTCTCGACGGCGGGGGCCTCCACCTCGACCGCTTTTCCGCAGTTGCGGCACAGCAGATGGTGGTGGTGGCCGGTGACTGCGCATCGACGGTAGACGGCCTCGCCTTCGCCGTTGCGCAGGACATCAATCAGTCCGTCATCCGCCAGGGACTGCAGGATGCGGTAGGCGGTGGCAAGGGACACCGAGATGCCCTTGTTTTGCATCAGCCGGTACAGCTCCTGGGTGCTGACAAAGTCGTCCAACTCGTCCAGGGCGGCGCTGACAGCCAAACGTTGCTTGGTGACACGTTGCTCCTTCACACCGCCGGAGGCCGGCGTGGCCGGGCCTGTCGTGGTGGAACCGGTGCCGTGTGGCATTGACTGACTCACTTCCGTGGGGATCCTGGCGAACCCCAATTTTACCAGCAGGGGAACCTTGGAAACTCTCAGGGGCCGCCCCTAGGCTGTCCCCATGAAGCTCACCAAGTACACCCACGCATGTGTCCGCTTGGAGAAGGACGGAAACGTCCTTGTCATCGACCCCGGGGCCTTCTCTGAGGCCGAAGAAGCGTTGAAGGGGGCGCAAGCAGTACTCATCACGCATGAGCATAACGACCATATCGACTCACCCGCCGTTCTGGCAGCCCTGCGGAGCAACGAGTCGCTGGTAGTCCACGCCCCGGCCGGTGTCGCCACCGCACTCAAGGAAAACAGCGACATCGCTGCCCGTGTGCACGTCGCCGAGCCCGGCTCTGACTTCCAGGCTGCCGGCTTTGGCATTAAAACCTTCGGCGGCCAACACGCCGTGATCCATCACCAGATTCCGGTCGTGGCGAACATCGGTTACCTGGTGGACGGGAACGTGTTTCACCCGGGGGATTCCTTCGTGGTCCCGGACGGACTGGACGTCAAGACACTCCTGGTACCCATCCATGCACCGTGGTCCAAAGTGGGCGAGGTGCTGGACTTCGTGATCTCCGTGCGTGCTCCCAAGGCGTTTCCGGTCCATGATGCGCTGCTCAACGATATGGGACGGGGCCTCGTTGAAGGCCATGTCACACGGATTGGTTCCCGCTACGGCACCACGTACCAGTCGCTGGCGCCACGGGACTCCGTGGAGGTCTAGCCGGTCCAGGTTCCCGTGTCGTGGAAGTGCTTCAACACCGCTTCATGCGGCGCGGGATCCAGGCCGTGCGAGGCAAGCCACCCGGCGTCGTTGTAGCTGCCTGCGTAGCGGTCGCCGCCGTCGCACATGAGCGAAACGATGCTGCCTTGCCGTCCTTCGGAGATCATGGCAGCCACCAGTTGCCAAACGCCCCAGAGATTGGTGCCGGTGGAGGGTCCCGCGTGCAGGCCGGTGAGTTCGCGGAGATGCCGCATGGCGGCTACGGACGCGGCATCGGGGACCTGGATCATGTGGTCTATCACCGCCGGAATGAAACTCGGCTCGGAGCGCGGACGGCCGATGCCTTCAATGCGGGAGGGCAATCCTGTGGCTGTGGATGCGTCGCCGTCCCGCCAGGCCGGGTAGAAGGCCGAGTTTTCGGGATCAACGACCGCAAGGCGGGTGCTGTACCGGTTGTAGCGGAGGTAGCGGCCGATTGTGGCACTGGTGCCCCCGGTGCCGGCTCCCACTACGATCCATTCGGGCACCGGGTGCTCTTCCAGGGCGAGCTGCTCAAAGATTGATTCGGCAATGTTGTTGTTGCCCCTCCAGTCGGTGGCCCGTTCTGCGTGGGTGAACTGGTCCATGTAGTAGCCGCCGCACGTCTTCGCGGTCTCTTCAGCTACCGCGTAAACCTCGGACGCGTGGTCCACGAACAGGCACGTGCCGCCGAAGTCTTCGATCAACGCGATCTTTTCGGGGCTGGTTGTCCTGGTCATGACCGCGATGAACGGCAGGCCGATCAGGCGCGCAAAGTACGCCTCGGAAACCGCCGTGCTGCCGCTGGAAGCTTCGACGATGGTGGTGCCTTCAGTGATCCACCCGTTGACCAGGCCGTAGAGGAACAGTGAGCGTGCCAGACGGTGTTTGAGGCTGCCCGATCGGTGCGTCGACTCGTCCTTCAAATACAGCTGCACGCCCCAGTGCTCCGGTAACGGCACTGCGTAAAGGTGGGTGTCAGCCGAACGGTTGTTCTCCGCCTCGATTTTGCGGATGGCCTCGCTGGCCCAGGCCCTGTCCTGAATACACGAATTGCTCACTGGATAAGCCTAGGCTGGAATCCGGGCGCCGACAGCAACGGTGCCCGTGCCGTCGGACCGAAGGAGAACCCATGGACACTCTGATCAGCGCTGCAGGGCTTCGCAAGCGCCAGGAATCGGGCGAGCGGACTGTGCTCCTGGACGTACGTTGGGTCCTGGGGCGAAGCGATGGGCACAGCGAGTACCTGGCCGCCCATCTGCCGGGTGCTGTTTTTGTGGACCTCCCCTCGGAACTCGCAGACCACGCGCTGCCCGAGCGGGGCCGCCACCCGTTGCCTTCCCCGGAACGCTTCCAGGCGGCCGCGCGCAGCTGGGGGATTAACGACGGCGACACGGTGGTGGCGTACGACAACAGCGGCAGCATGGCAGCGGCCCGCGTGTGGTGGATGCTGCGGAACGCCGGTTTCGGCTCGGTCTACCTTCTCGACGGCGGCCTTTCCGTTTGGCGTGCAAAAGGGTATCCGGTGGAAGAGGGGGAGGTGCGGCCCGCCGTCGGAAACGTCACTTTGGGCGACGGCGTCATGCCGGTCGTTACCGAAGCGGAAGCCGCAGAGTGGCCGCAGCACGGGACGTTACTCGATGCCCGGGCAAGGGAGCGTTACCGGGGTGAAGTGGAGCCCGTCGATCCCAGGGCGGGACATATCCCGGGGGCCGTGAATGCTCCTACCACGGAAAACCTGGCACCTGACGGTACGTTCCTGCCGGCGGAACAGCTCCGCCGACGCTTCGAAGACCTGGGCCTGGAAGATTCCAGCGACGTCGCCGTCTATTGCGGTTCCGGAGTGACGGCGTCGCACGAAATTGCCGCGCTTCATATCGCTGGGTTCACGGCATCGCTTTTTCCTGGATCTTTCTCGCAGTGGTCCAACAACCCCGGTAATCCCGTGGCGGTAGGAGCTGAACCGTTCGAGGCCGGGGCTGGGAGTGAAGGCCGTCACGATGGTCGGAGTGGCACCAGCGCCACTGCCGGGAGTAGCGTCGAAGGATGACACCCGGACGCCCTGTGCCCCCGCCACTTGCCAAGACCATCACCCCTGATCCGGACTGGACCGGAGCCGGCTCCAGTACGCTGGCCGCAGCCTACGGCGCAACGGCGCCTGACAGCGGGCTGGTGCCCCTGACGGTGGCACGCCGGATCCCCACGGAAGACGACGTGGAGATCGCGATCGAATTCTGTGGGCTCTGCCATTCGGACGTTCATGCCACGCGTGGGGAATGGCGCGTTCCGCCGTATCCGCTGGTACCCGGGCACGAAATCGTGGGCCGGGTGACCCGTGTGGGCTCCGCCGTGCAGGATTTCGCGCCGGGCGACCACGTAGGCGTTGGTTGCATGGTGGATTCGTGCCGCGAATGCGAAAGCTGCCTCGACGGCCTGGAACAATACTGCGAGCGGGGCAACATCGGCACCTATGGTGCCCCGGACCCCCGGCACGGTGACGCTGTCACCCAAGGCGGATACTCGACGTCGGTGGTGGTTGACCGCCGGTTCGTGCTGAGGATCCCCGATGCCCTGGATCCCGCAGCGGCAGCACCGCTGTTGTGTGCCGGTATCACTACGTATTCCCCGCTGCGGTACTTCGACGTCGAAGAGGGCGACACCGTAGGTGTTGTGGGCTTGGGCGGACTGGGTCACATGGCCGTCAAGATCGCCAAGGCCATGGGCGCGGAAGTCACTGTGTTCACCACCTCCGAGTCCAAGTTCGACGCAGCCCGTGAACTCGGAGCCGACCACGTGGTTCTTTCCAAGGACTCCGAGGCCATGGAAGCAGCCAACCGCAGCATCGACGTCATCATCGACACGGTCGCTGCACCCCACGACCTCAACCCCTATTTCCGGACACTCCGCCTGGACGGTGCCCTCTTCCAGTTGGGCCTTCCTGCCGACGACATGCCGCCGGTCAGCCCCGCCCTGTTGATCCGGCGACGGCTCGCCTACGCGGGTTCGCTGATCGGAGGCATCGCGGAAACACAGGAAATGCTGGACTTCTGTGCCGAACATGGTGTCGCCAGCGACATCGAGATTGTGGGAGCTGAACAGCTGAACGAAGCGTACGACCGCATGGTGGCCGGCGACGTGAAGTACCGTTTCGTTCTGGATACCGCAACACTCCAGGAACCATCGGAAAGGGCAGACGCATGAGCACGCTGTTCACCAGGATCATTGACGGGGAGATTCCCGGCCGCTTCGTCTGGAAGGACGATGAAGTGGTCGCCTTCCTGACCATCGCCCCGCTTACACAGGGCCACACGTTGGTGGTGCCGCGTGAAGAGGTTGACTCGTGGACGCATGCAAGCCCGGAACTGCTGGCCAAGGTCATGGACGTCGCCCAGAGCATCGGGAAAGTACAGGAGGAGCTCTTTGACGCCAAGCGCGTGGGCGTCCTGATGGAAGGCTTCGAAGTGGAGCACCTGCACGTGCACGTGTGGCCGGCCTACTCCACTGCGGACTTCGAAGTGCACAACGTGGACCACAACCCGGATCCGGCGGTCATGGACGCTACTGCGGTGAAACTCCGTGCAGCCCTGCGGTCTGCAGGGCACGGGGACGCCGTTCCGGCAGACTGAGACCCTTCCAAGAGTTAACCCGGCGGTGCTGAATCAGCGCCGCCGGGTTTCTTGTTGGCGGTTATGCCGGGGCAAGCGCCTGGTTGAGGACGGTACGGATGCGCTTCTCCGACACGGAGTAGGCGGTTCCGAGCTCCACGGCGAACAGGCTGACCCGCAGCTCTTCGATCATCCAGCGCACCCGGGTTAACTCGGTGCCTGCCCGACGTCCCGGCAGGAGGGCCGAAACGGCGTCGTCGTAGTCGTCCTCGAGGCCTTGCACGACTGCCATGTTGAGGCTGTCGCGTTGGACGTTCCCAGGCAACTTCTCCAAGCGCTTCTCAATGGCCTGCAGGTACCGCGGCACTTGGCTCAATTGGGCGTAGCCCGTACGTGCCACAAAGCCCGGAAAGACCAACTGCTCCAACTGGCTCTTCATGTCATTGAGCGCACTGATCAAGGGCAGGCTCGCGTTGGACTTCAGTTCCTTCTGGATGCGGCGGGTGCTCGACAAGATCCGCTCGACGACGGCGGTCACCGTGAACACGGTATCGATCAGTTCTGCCCGTACTACTTCATACAGTGCATCAAAGGACTGTCGGTCCCACGGAAGTTCCTGCGGCGTCAACTTATCGATCGCAGCAAGGGCGCAGTCCGCAATCAGGGCGCTGACGGATCCGTGCGGGTTCTGGCTGAACGTGAGCTTTTCCATGTTGCTCAGGTGCTCCAGCACGTAACGGTCGGGGGGTGGAATACGCAATGCCAGGAGCCGGATGACTCCACCTCGCATGGCGGCCTCCTGTTCCGCCCGGGTCTGGAACACCCGGAGCGCCACGGACTTGCCCTCATCCACCAGGGCGGGGAAACCGGTGACGGCGTGGCCCTTGACGGTGCGCGTGACCTGGCGTTCCACGGTGCCAAAGTCCCATTCCGTGATGCCGCTCTTCTCTGCCACCGCACCATCACCCGCCGCTGAAGTGCCGGGGGCTGTGTGCTGGCCGGTAGTCGTGCCAGGTGTGCCGGCTCCCACTCCGTTCTTGGCGCGGGACGTCGTGGCCGGGGTAGCTCCGAGCGACTCGGCAATGGCGCGACGGGTGGCCGGTGCCAGCTTCTCCTGGAGCTCAGCGAGGTCCTTGCCCTCGTCCAGTACCTTGCCTTTGCTGTCCACTACCTTGAAGCTCACGCGCAGGTGTGCCGGCACGGCATCCCAGTTCCATGAGCCCGGAGGTATGACATGCCCTCGCAGCCGGCGCAGTACGAGCTCCAGGGAAGGCTCGAGCTCGTCGGTTGCGGGATCGAAGTCAGCTTCAAGGGCTGCGGTTGCCTGCCTGGCGACATCCGGTGCCGGAACGAAGTTCTTGCGTACCTGCTTGGGCAGGGATTTGATGAGGGCCGTGACGAGCTCCGCGCGTTGGCCGGGTATTTGCCAACGGAACGGGGCGTCGTCCAACTGGTTAAGGAACAACACCGGAACCTCAGCGGTCACGCCGTCGGACGGGTTGGGAGCCGATCCCGGCGCCACGGGGTGGAACTCGTAGCTCAGGGGGAGTTCAAAGCCCTTGTGCATCCACGTCTTTGGGTACGCGGAGTCATCCAAGGACTCGGCTTCTTCACTCATCAGCAGGGACTGGTCGAAGTCCAGAAGGGCGGGGTCCGATTGGCGGGCGTCTTTCCACCACTTATCAAAGTGCCGTTCGGAAACCACGTCCTTGCCTACGCGGGCGTCGTAGAACTCAAAGAGCGTCTGGTCATCCACCAGGATGTCGCGCCGACGCATGCGCGTTTCGAGTTCTTCGATTTCCTGCAGCAGGGCACGGTTACGGTGGAAGAATTTGTGGTGGGTCTTCCACTCACCCTCCACCAGGGCGTGCCGAATGAACAGTTCCCGGGACAGTTCGGGGTCGATGCGCCCGTAATTGACCCTGCGGTTGGGAATGATCGGCACACCATACAAGGTGACTTTTTCGTGGGCCAGCACGGCGCCCTGGCGCGAGGACCAGTGCGGTTCGCTATAGGAGCGCTTCACCAGGTCCGGTGCCACCTGTTCGGCCCACAGGGGGTCGAACTTCGCGGCAACGCGGGCCCAGAGCCGGCTGGTTTCCACCAATTCGGCAGCCATGACAAACGCCGGCGACTTCTTGAACAGCGCCGACCCGGGGAAGATCGCGAAACGGGTGCCCCGCGCGCCGGCGTATTCGCGCTTGCGCTCATCCAGGAGGCCGATGTGGCTGAGCAACCCTGACAGCAGGCTGATGTGGATGCCCTCATAGTTGCCCACGGGGTCCGCTTCGCGCTTGTTGTCCAGGGTGATGCCCAAAGGCTTGGCCATTTGCCGGAGCTGTGTGAAGAGATCCTGCCACTCGCGGACGCGCAGGTAGTTGATGAACTCATTGCGGCATAGCCTGCGGAATTGGGTGGAGGAGAGCTCACGCTGTTTTTCCTGGATGTAATTCCAGAGATTGAGGAAGCCTGTGAAGTCCGAGATCTCATCGCGGAAACGTGCGTGTTTCTCCGCGGCGAGCTGCTGCTTGTCCGTAGGCCTCTCCCGAGGGTCCTGGATGGTCAAAGCCGCGGCGAGGATCATGACTTCCCGGACGCAGCCGCGCTTGCCGGCCTCCACAATCATGCGGCCCAGCCTGGGATCAACCGGCAATTGGGCAAGTTGATGGCCGACGGCGGTCAGGCCACCACCGTTTCGGCCGTTGCCGCCGGCGTCGGCAGGCTTGGAGGCACGCAAGGCGCCGAGTTCGCGGAGGAGAGTGACGCCGTCGTTGATGGCCCGTGACTCCGGGGGCTCCACGAAGGGGAAGTTCTCGACGTCCTTTGGACCGCGCGCAACCCCCATTGCTGTCATCTGGAGGATGACGGCCGCGAGGTTGGTACGCAGGATCTCGGGGTCCGTGAACTGCGGACGAGACTCGAAGTCCTCTTCTGAATAAAGACGGATGGCTATGCCTTCGGACACACGGCCACAACGTCCTGAGCGCTGGTTGGCCGAGGCCTGGGAGACGCGTTCGATGGGAAGGCGCTGGACCTTGGTCCGGTGCGAGTACCGGGAGATGCGGGCCGTGCCGGTGTCGATCACATACTTGATTCCCGGTACGGTCAACGATGTTTCGGCCACGTTGGTAGCCAGGATGATGCGCCGTTTGCCGCCCGGGTTGAAGACCTTGTGTTGTTCCTGGAGGCTGAGGCGGGCGAAGAGGGGAAGCACTTCCGTCCCGGCAAGGCGGCGGTTCGTTTGGATACGGCCATTGATGGCCTCTGCAGCGTCACGGATTTCGCGCTCGCCGGAGAAGAAGATGAGGATGTCGCCCGGGGCTTCCTTGGCGAGCTCGTCAACGGCGTCGCACACGGCATCGAGGGGATCGCGGTCCTCTTCGAGCTCGTCGTCCGAATCGTCCTCGTCCCCGCCCGCCGGCTGAGACAGTGGGCGGTACCGGATTTCCACCGGGTAGGTCCGCCCGGAGACTTCAATGATCGGTGCCGGATCTTCATCGGTACCGAAGTGCTTGGCGAAGCGCTGGGGGTCGATGGTGGCGGAGGTGATGATGACCTTGAGGTCCGGGCGCTGGGGAAGGATCCGCTTGAGATAGCCCAGGATGAAGTCGATGTTGAGGCTTCGTTCGTGCGCCTCATCGATGATGATCGTGCTGTATTTCCGCAGGAGTTTGTCCCGCTGGATCTCCGCAAGCAGGATGCCGTCGGTCATCAGCTTGATTTTGGTGGACGCGCCCACCTCGCCGGTGAAACGGACCTGGAAACCTACTTCCTGGCCGATTTCGACGCCAAGTTCGGAGGCTATGCGTTCGGCAACAGTGCGCGCCGCAAGGCGGCGCGGCTGGGTGTGGCCGATCAGGCCCTTGTCTCCAAGGCCTAACTCGAGGCACATCTTGGGGATCTGGGTGGTCTTACCAGAGCCGGTTTCGCCGGCAATGATGGTTACCTGGTTGGCCGCGATGGCCGCCATCAGATCCTCGCGGCGCTCGGATACGGGCAGCTCTGCGGGGTAGGAAATAAGAAGTGTCATGGCTGCTGCCAGTCTACTGTGGCTTGGTTCCGGCGTCCGCGACCTCCGACACAGTCCCGGCCGCTGCACGGAGGCGATGGGAAAGGTCCAAGGCGAAGGTCCTGAATTCCTCCGGCTCGATGATCTCGAAATTCATGTCCAGCGAGGCCAGATAGGCCCCCGCTGAGGCCAGGCTGTCCCATCCGGACCGCAGGATCGTGGCCTGGTCGCCGTCGGCCGTTAGGGTGGCGTACTGGGAACTTACGACGGCGGCTACCTCGGCGAGGGGCGCGCGGAGCCGCACGACGACGTCGAACCTGTAGGGCGAACGCGTAATTGATTGCTGTACGTACGCCGCAAGGTCCTCTGCCGGCAACGGCCGTGGAGTGTACTTCCTGCGTTCCGAAGGCAGGGAAGCAAAGCGGTCGGCCCGGAACGTCCGCCAGCCTTCCCGCTCCAGGTCCCACGCCACCAAGTACCAGCGCCGGCCGGTGTCCACCAGCCTGTAGGGTTCCACCAGCCGGCGAGCGGAGTCGCCGTCGGACCTGACGTACTCGAAGGAGATCTGCCGCCTGTCGGATATCGCCGCCGAAACCACCGTTAACTGTTGCGGATCAACGCTTGCTGCATTGGTGGGAAGGGTGGTCACGGCAGCTTTCAACATGGCGAACTTAGGGCGAAGCCGGGAAGGCAGGACCTGTTCCAGCTTTGCCAACGCCCGCACGGAGGCCTCCCCGATTCCCGCCACCGGGCCCGCCGCGACGGAATTCAGGCCCAGGGCGACGGCCAAAGCTTCGTTATCGTCAAGGAGGAGGGGCGGAAGCTGCGCGCCAGCGCCAAGTTGGTAGCCGCCGGCGATCCCGGGGGTGGCGTGAATGGGGTAGCCAAGGTTGCGAAGCTTGTCGATGTCGCGGCGCACCGTCCGTTCGGTGACGCCCATGCGGTCAGCCAGGTCTGGTCCGGTCCATTCCCGGCGAACCTGCAACAGCGACAAGAGTTGAAGGAGCCGGGCCGAGGTTTGGATCATGCAAGCGAATCTAGTCCATGGCCGGGCGATTCCTCAGTAGATGCGCGGATTCCAGTAGGGGCTGCTCGGAGCATCGAAAGCGCTCCACGGTTCCTTGGAGTTGATGGGCGGGTTGTGGCCGCGGCCATCCTTCAAGAGGGCTGAAACGGTAGCGGCAACGGCGGTGATGAGGACGATGAAGAGGATGATTCCGAAGATTTCCATGCCTCCAGCCTGCTCCTGTGGCAGGTCAAGAAACAGTGGCAGAAATGCCCCATTTAGATAATTTTCTGCCACACTGGATGTATGTTGAAATCAGTGGCGGTGATCGTTGTTCCCAACTTCTCGATCTTCGAATTCGGCACGGCTTTCGAAGTCTTCGGCATTGACAGGACTGACAGGGACGGCGGAGTTCCGGGTTTCGACTTCCGGGTCTGCGCCCCGGAACCGGGTGATATCCGGATGAAGTCGGGGCTCTCCCTGCACGTGGAGAACGGACTTGAGGCAACCGCGGACGCGGACCTTGTGATCATGACCCCCTTCGGCAGGGACCAGGAGCTGCCCGAGTCCGTCCTGGAGGCCCTGCGCGCGGCACACGAGCGGGGAGCATGGGTCATGTCCATCTGTTCAGGGGCCTACGCGCTGGCCCGCGCCGGATTGTTGGACGGGCGCCGCTGCACCACCCACTGGCACTACTCGCATGACCTTGCAGCGCGCTACCCGGAGATCATCGTGGACGAGAACGTCCTTTACGTCCAGGACGGAACCATCATCACCAGTGCAGGCACGGCCGCAGGAATCGACGCGTGCCTGCATTTGGTCCGCGTCGAACTGGGAGCCAACGTCGCAACGGCCATAGCCCGCGACATGGTGGTGCCGCCGCACCGTGACGGCGGACAGGCCCAGTTCATCGACCGCCCCATGCCGCAATGCGGATCAGCGCCCATGGAGGAACTCCTCCGCTGGATGGTGCAGCACCTTGACCAGGAGCACAGCGTCAACGAGCTGGCGGCCCGGCTGCACATGTCCCCCCGGACGTTCGCGCGCCGATTCCGTGCTGAAACCGGAACAACACCCGCCGCATGGCTGAACTCGCAGCGGGTAATAAGGGCCCAGGAACTCTTGGAGAGTACGGAACTGAACATCGACGAAATTGCCCGCGAGGCAGGTTTTGGGCATTCAGTGCTCCTCCGGCACCACTTCACCAAGGTCCTCTCTACCAGCCCACAGAGCTATCGCCGGGCGTTCCGCGGACAGCTGGCCGAGGCAATCTAGGCGTCAGCGCCGACTGCCCGATTTTCCCCGCAACTCCGAGCCCTCCGCCTTGGCGCACTCCACCAGTTCCTGCCACGGGCCCGTTATGGCCCGCTCGGGAAGTGTTGCGCGGCGTTGGCCGGCCCGGATTGAGTACATGAAGCGATCCGGTTCGTTCAGCGTACGGTCCATGCCCTGTGCCTCGTCCCATGGGCAGGCCTCAACGATGGGAACCCACCGTTCCTTCTCCTCGGAAGAGATGGCTTCGACGATCCAGACGCGCGTCATCGCTGCGATTCCTCCACTGCGTTGGACGGTGATCTTCATGACCCGGCTGTTTCTCGTTCCACCCTCGGATGCCAGTCACCCGGCGGGTCCGAACACGGCCGTGGGTCCCGCCAACTGACTAAACCTTGACCTTCACAGTGTCCCACGCCTTCAGGACGGCGTCATGCTCCGCGGAGCCCGCACCGTACAGTTCTTCGGCCGTAGCAACCGTGGTCCTGGCGAACTTCCCAAAGGTGCAGGCCGCGGGCAAGGCCCCACTGGTCAGGGTGCCGTACCAGATCTGTCCCGGAGCCTCCCAGGCATTGCCGCCCAGGGTGGCGCTGACCAGGTAGAAGGCCCTGTTGGGGATACCCGAGTTGATGTGCACACCGCCGTTGTCGGCACTGGTCCTGACGTAGGTGTCCATGGAATCAGGCTGGGGGTCTTTACCCAGGACGTCGTCGTCGTAGGCGGTTCCGGGGGCTTTCATGGAGCGAAGAGCGGCGCCCTGGACCTGATCGGTGAAGAGTCCTTCGCCAATAAGCCAGCTCGCCTGCTGAACCGATTCCTGTTTCGCGTACTGCTCCACGAGGACTCCGAAGACGTCCGACATCGACTCATTGAGGGCCCCCGCTTGGTTGCGGTAGGCGAGATTGGCGGTGTATTGGGTCACGCCGTGGGCCAGTTCGTGGCCGATGACGCTCACGGACTTGGTGAAGCGCTGGAAGATCTGGCCGTCTCCGTCGCCGAAGACCATTTGGCTTCCATCCCAGAAGGCGTTGTCATACAGCTTGCCGTAATGAACGGACGCGTCGAGGGGGAGACCGGCGCCATCGATGGAGTCCCGGCCGAAGATCTCGCCGTACAGCCGGTGGGTGTTCCCCAAGCCGTCATAGGCCTCATCCGCTGCGGCATCCCCGATGGCGGGGGCGCCTTCTTTCCGGACGAGACGGCCCGGCAGTGTCTCCAGGCTCCCGGCATCGTAGATGGTCCGCTTCGGAGGGCCCGGCTTGGCCTGCCGCGCGCTGGGCGGTGCTGCTGGAAGGGGTGCCGTCCGAAGGGCCTGCAGGCCTTTGACGTGCAGCAAGGATTCCTTGGCCGCCCTGGCAACTGCCCGCAGGCGCGGTTCATTCTGGGCAGCAATCCTGCGGAGCATGTACGGCGGGACGATTGAGCAAATCACGGCAAACCCCTTTGGCTACGGACGAGGACCCTTTGGGATCAGCCTAGGAGCAGGGGCGGACAAAATAGTGTTGGAGGCCCGGCAAGCCCCGAAGTGATAGCGGCTGACCGGGAGACAAAAATACCCCGCCAGCAAGGCTGGCGGGGTATTTTCATTGTGCCCTCGATAGGATTCGAACCTACGGCCTTCTGCTCCGGAGGCAGACGCTCTATCCCCTGAGCTACGAGGGCATCCAGGGATCCCTCCGTTGCCGGTGGGACGTCCTAGAGCTTAGCAGCCACTGAGCCGCAAAGGAAAACTGCAACACACTTCCTTCAGCAGGTTGTTCGGCAGGTTGCTCAGTACCCCGCGAAAGAGTCCACATGAACCCGTCGTGCACCTGCGCCTCGGGCTGCCGCCCGCAAGGAGTCCACGCTGGAGGGTGAACCGGAGACAAACACCTCACGTTCGGCAATATCCGGCACCAACTCCTTCAGGCGCCCTGCATCGATCCGCGACGTTCCGGCGTCGTGCATGAACTCCGGGGGAGCGGAACCGTCCGCGAGCCGGGCAATCACTTTCGCCCCTGAGGCTTCCAACTGGCTGGTTCCGGCCAGCTCGGTGCGGCTTTTGGCGAGGTACAGCACCACCGTGTCCCGACTCCCGCGGGAGTCGGACGCAAGCTGCGACAGGAAAGGCGTGATCCCGATTCCTGCCGCTATCAGCAGGACGGGTTTGCCGGCGTCGTGCGGGAGCAGGAAATCACCGCCCACCGCGGTGGCCGAGACGGTATCCCCGGGGTGGAGCGCCAACAATGCCCTCTTGGCAGTGGACAGCGGCTCTGCCGTGCCGACTCCGAACGTCACCTCCGCCGCACCGGGCGGGTTGGTCATGCTGAAGACACGACGGCGGCCCTTCCCATCGGAGCCGGAATGCGGCAGGTTCAATTCCATGAACTGGCCGGCCGCGAACCTGACAGGACGCTGTGGTTCGAACCTGAACTCCGTGCTTCCAGGTGTCAAAGGCCGGGAGCCCTTGAAGACCAGCTCGACACCACCCCGTTGGCCAAGGAAGAACGCAATCAGGTTGCCAAGCAGCAGCGCCAGTTCCGGGGAATTCGCGACGAAACCGAGGTTGTAGGGGACAGCGAAGACAACACCGACGACGGCGGCAAGGGCCAACTGCTGCCAGCGCCGGGGAGGCAGGGTGAGCGGCTCGGAAAGCATGAAGCCGACAAAAAAGAGCAAAGGACGCTGGGCCAGGGGCTGCCACAGGGCCTGTCCGAACGTCATGCCCCGGTTCAGGAGTTCGGTGGTGATGATGCCGGTGGCGGTTACCATGAACACCGCTGCCATGAGCATCTTCCGGGTGCGGTAAAGGACAACCAGCACCCCGGGCACCAGCAGCCACAGCATCGCCGGTGTCGCAGCCCACCAGGTCGCAATGTTCAGGCCCGTCAGGCCAGTCAGGAAAGCCCCGGCCGCGGCCGGGTTGAAGATGTGCCGGCCACGGAACGCCAGCGCGTACTTGGAAACGCTCGCCAACACGCAGGCCAGTGCCACGCCGGCCATGTCAGCCGCCCCGAACGCCGGCCAGAACAGGAAGTAGAGCAGCAGCCCCGTAATGAGCGAAGACTCCGAGTGCGGCCTGACCCGGAACACCAGGGCCAGCAAGCGGCTCGACAAGTACGTCAAGCCAACGCAGAGCGCCAGGTGCACCAGCATCTCCGGGATACCGAACGTCAGCCAACCCAGCACGTCGAGAACCATGCTGTAGGCCACCAGGATGGCAAGGACCCAGAGAATCAGGCGGTACATCGTGAAGCGGCCCAGCCAGGTATCCAGACGGGACTTAACGGCAATCATGAAAACAGTCTCCCCTCAAATGCCGCGGAATACGTGGCACCACCTGCCGATGACACCTTGAGCCACGAGAACTCGAACTCATCCTCCAACGGCCCCGGATCCACCATGAACAATGCCGTGGCCAGCGCATCGGCCTCCAAGGCGCTCGCAGCCATGGTCCAGGTCGCAACAGTGGTTTCGATGGGCTGGCCGGTGGCGCCATCGAGTACATGGTGCAGCCCATCGCCCCAGGCTCGCCGGTTGGATGCCGAGGCACACAGCGCGGAGTTGGCCAGTTCCACGGTGCCAATGGCCTGCTTCGGGTTGTACGGGTGTTCCAACGCGACGACGACCGGATGCGTACCGGAATGCAGCATGTCGCCGCTGCCGTCCACCAGGAAATCGGCGTGTCCGGCAGCCCGCAGGACGTCGCCCAGAAGGTCAACCAACTGGCCTTTCCCGGCGGCGCCGATATCCAGGACCACCGCTTTGGTAACCATCAGCTCCGTGCCTGTCCACTCAAGGGTGCCTTCCCACGGGGGTGGCGCCTCCGGGCTGCCCGGGCTGGCCAGGGCGTAGTTTGCGTCGTAGCCGAGATGCTCGAGGCTGCTGCCGATCAGTGGCGTCATCCTTCCACCGCTGAGCCGGTACAGGGCCGCATAGATCTTTTGCAGGGCAGGTGCGTGGTCCGGAAGGGTGATGCGGCCGGGGCCCCGTGACACGGTGGCCACCAATGAGTCCGGCCGGAACCGCGACCACGCCTTGTCGTACGCGGAAACGGTGTCCAGCAGTTGGCCCCGGAGCTCAGCGCCCAGGGTGTCCGGCGTCGAAATTTCCCACCGTGTACCGATCCCCTCGAAGTCGAACAGGCTCCAGCCAGGGTGCGGCATGGCTGCTACTTGGCCTGGGACTTGATCTGTTGCACGGCATCATTGAAACCGCCGGACGTCAGCGAGGAGCCAGCCACTTTCGAGACGTTCAGCTCATCGATGTCCTTGCCGACAATCTGGGCTGCGATGCCACTGGCAAATTCGCCTTGGAACTTCTTGGTGTTCGGATTGGAGGGATGGGTTGTGATGTTGACCGCAGTGACCTTATCCGCAGCCAACGTCAGCTCTACGCCTACCGTTTCCTGGCCGTTGGGCGAGGTGTAAGTGCCGTCAGCGCTGTATGTGCCGTCCTTATAACCGGATGCCCCGTTGGCTGAGGATCCCTGTGGCGAGGGAGCGGTGGTGGAGACCTTGCCACCGTTCTGGGAAGCGGGAGTCTCCACGGCCGGCGATTCGGCCTTGGGGGCGCAGGCAGCAGCCGTCCCGATGATGGAGAGGCCGGCAAATCCAACGTAGAGGCTCTTGCGGAGTGGCGTAGTCATGGTTCTGCTCGTTTCAACTGGGCGTTCGACTGGACCGGTTTGCTAAGGGGCAATGACTGCAAGTCATTGCCTGTCCGGGGAGGCCGCTCATGCCGTCCCCTTACGTGTTCATAACGTTGAAATGAGCCTAATGGTTCAGGCTGTGCCGGGCGCCAGCCAGACCTGTGCCGGGGCTGTGTCAAAAGTATCCACATACGGCAGCCTCAATTCCGCGACTTTGCGGGCCCCCGGTAGGCTAGATCCGTGACTCCCGAAGAACTCTCTGCTGCCATATCCGCCTGCCTCAAGGACGCCGTCTCTGCCGGCGAAATCGCGTTGACGGAAACGTCCGTGCCAGACGCCGTGCGCGTGGAGCGACCCAAGAACCGGGACCACGGAGACTGGGCCACCAATATTGCATTGCAGTTGTCCAAGCAAGCAGGCATGAATCCCCGCGAATTCGCCGGAATCCTCAGTAACCGGCTGCAGGCCATTCCCGGTGTCACGGGCGTGGATATCGCGGGTCCCGGCTTCCTGAACATCACAGTCGATGCTGCTGCAGCCGGCGCCCTGGCCAAGGCCATTGTCGAAGCCGGTTCCAGCTACGGTACAAACCAGGCCCTCGCTGGCCGCGTGGTCAACATGGAATTCGTTTCCGCCAACCCCACCGGTCCGCTGCACATCGGGCACACGCGCTGGGCTGCCCTGGGTGATTCGATTGCCCGCGTCCTGCGTGCTTCGGGCGCCGACGTCACTGCTGAGTACTACATCAACGACGCCGGTTCGCAGATGAACGTCTTCGCCAACTCAGTGTTGTCGCGGCTGCATGGACGTGGAGTCCCCGAAGGCGGCTACCCGGGCGAGTACATCCGGGAACTCGGCGACGAAGTCCTGAAGGCCCACCCGGATGTCCGTGAACTGACGGACGAGGCAGCGCTGCCGGTCATTCGTGCGGCAGCCTACGAAGCCCAGATGGCTGACATCAAGGCCACGCTGGCCGGATTTGGCGTGGAGTTTGATGTCTTCTTCTCCGAGAAGGAACTGCACGACGCCGGTGCGATCGAATCGGCCGTCGCCCGCCTCCGCGAGCAGGGCCACGTGTTCGACGACGGCGGTGCCGTCTGGTTGCGCACTACCGACTTCGGCGACGATAAAGATCGCGTCATGATCCGTGCAAACGGCGAACCGACCTACTTTGCAGCGGATGCCGCCTATTACTTGTCCAAGAAGGACCGCGGATTCACTGAGAAGATCTACCTCCTCGGCGCGGACCACCACGGCTACATCAACCGCCTGAAGGCCATTGCCGCGTGTGCCGGTGACGATCCCGAGGTCAACATTGAGGTCCTGATCGGTCAGCTGGTGTCGGTCAACGGTGCCAAGCTGTCCAAGCGTGCGGGCAACATCATCGAGCTCAAGGACCTTATCTCCTGGCTCGGCAAGGACGCTGTCCGTTACTCATTGGCCCGCTTCCCCGCAGATTCCCCCCTGACACTGGACCCGGAACTGTTGAAAAAGCACAGCAACGAGAACCCCGTGTTCTACGTGCAGTACGCGCATGCCCGTTCCCGCGGCACTGCACGGAACGCCGAAGAGGCCGGCGTGGACCGTTCAGTCTTCGATGCCTCGCTGCTGGATCACCCCACGGAAAACGAGTTGCTCTCCTATTTGGGC
Organism: Arthrobacter sp. fls2-241-R2A-172; assembly: GCF_030208885.1. NCBI lineage: Bacteria > Bacillati > Actinomycetota > Actinomycetes > Micrococcales > Micrococcaceae > Arthrobacter > Arthrobacter sp. fls2-241-R2A-172. The sequence goes on from NZ_JARVTB010000008.1 coordinate 180,665, forward strand.
AGCTACCCGTCCATCGTTGCCAAGGCTGCCGAGCTGCGGGAGCCCCACCGGGTGGCCCGCCACCTCGAGGTCATCGCCGGTGCTTACCACCGTTGGTACGACGCGTGCCGGGTCTCGCCCCAGGGCGAGGAACCCGTCCAGGACGTTAACCGCACCCGCCTGTGGCTGAACGACGCCACCAGCCAGGTGCTCGCCAACGGACTCGAACTGCTGGGCGTGTCAGCGCCGGAACGGATGTAAGCCATGAACACCAACGCAGCACATGCTTCTCCGCTCGCTCCGGATTGGCTGGCAGTTCCCGAGAACCTCAATGCCCTGCAGTCGCCGATGTGGGCTGCCGGCGTGGAGAAGAACGACGCCGGTGAGGTCGCCATTGACGGCATTACTGTCAGTGAGCTGAAGGAACAATACGGAACCCCGCTTTTCGTCATGAGCGAGTCGGACTTCCGGTCCCGCGCCCGGGCGTTCAAGGACGCGTTCGACGAAGCCTTCGCGGACATCTGCGGGGGAGTGGACGTCTACTACGCAGGTAAGTCCTTCCTGTGCACCGCAGTGGCCAGCTGGGTGGCCGACGAGGGCCTCCGCCTGGACACGTGCTCCGGCGGTGAACTTGCGGTCGCTGCACGTGCGGGGATCCCGGGTGCCAACCTTGGCCTGCACGGCAACAACAAATCCGACGCGGAAATCAACCGTGCCTTGGATATGTCCCTTGGCCGGATCGTGGTGGACAGCCTCGACGAACTGGAACGGGTGGCAAAGATCGCCTCCAGCCGGGGCGAAACAGCCAAAGTCATGTTGCGGCTGACCCCTGGCGTGCACGCCCACACCCACGAATTCATCGCCACGGCCCACGAGGACCAGAAGTTCGGCCTCTCGATGGCAGGCGATTCAACCGACGAAGCTGGGCTCTCGGCAGCAGAGGAGGCCGTGGCTGCTGCCACCGCCTACGACAGCATCGAACTGCTGGGCCTGCACTGCCATATCGGGTCACAGATTTTCGAGCCTGACGGCTTTGCCTTGGCAGCGGAGAAACTCCTCGGATTCCTTGCCGCCATGCAGGCGAAATACTCCATCACTCTTCCCGAGCTGGACCTCGGCGGTGGTTACGGCATCGCCTACACGCCGGTGGACACTCCCCGGCCGCCCGCCGAGATCGCGCAGGCCATGGCCGACGTCGTTCGTTCCACCTGTGCCGCACTGGGCATCACCGCCCCCCGGATCTCCATCGAGCCAGGCCGCGCGATCGTGGGGAGCAGCACCTTCACCCTCTACGAGGTTGGCACGCTCAAAACGGTCCGCGTAGACGTCCCGGAGAGCGAAACGGAGGACAAGAACGTTACGTATCCGCGGCGCTATGTGTCGGTGGACGGCGGGATGAGCGACAACGCCCGTCCGGTGCTGTACGACGCGGATTATTCGGCAATTTTGGCTTCACGCGACTCCACGGCCGTTCCGCAGCTGTCCCGCGTAGTGGGCAAACATTGCGAGAGCGGCGACATAGTTGTTAGAGATGTATATCTGCCCGCGGATGTGGCAGCCGGTGATTTGCTCGCAGTACCGGGTACCGGCGCCTACTGCTGGGCCCTTTCCAGCAACTACAACTACCTGGCCCGGCCTGGCGTTGTCGCTGTACGCGACGGAGCCGCCCGGCTGATTGTCCGCGGGGAAACCGAAGAAGATCTCTTGAACCGCGACATGGGAGTGGCGAATGTCTGAAGTGCAAACCTTGAAGGTGGCCCTGCTGGGCTGTGGCAACGTTGGGGCCCAGGTTGCGCGGATTCTGATTGACGACGCCGAAGCTTTGGCTGCCCGCACCGGAGCCCGTCTGGAACTTTCGGGCATTGCCGTGCGCACCATCGATGCACCCCGCGACGTCGAACTGCCCCGCGAACTGTTCACTACCGATGCCGACACCCTGGTCAAGGACGCGGACCTCGTCATCGAGCTCATGGGCGGCATCGAGCCCGCCCGCTCCTTGATCCTGACGGCCATCCAGAACGGTGCCTGCGTGGTTACCGGCAACAAGGCATTGCTCGCCCAGGACGGCCCCACTCTTTATGAAGAGGCTGACAAGGCAGGCGTCCAGCTCTCGTATGAAGCGGCCGTTGCGGGAGCCATTCCTATCCTGCGTCCCATCCGCGACAGCCTGTCAGGCGACCGCATCACCCGTGTCCTGGGCATCGTCAATGGCACCACCAACTTCATCCTCGACCAGATGGACACCACAGGCGCACAGTTCGCTGACGCCCTGGCCGAAGCCCAGCGGCTCGGGTACGCAGAAGCGGATCCTACTGCCGACATCGAAGGACACGACGCCGCGGCTAAGGCTGCCATCCTCGCGTCCCTGTCGTTCCACACGCGCTTCTCCCTGGACGATGTCTACTGCGAAGGCATCACGAAGGTCAGTGCTGCGGACATCGCTTCGGCCAAGGAAGCGGGCTTTGTCATCAAGTTGCTCGCCATTGCCGAAAAGATCGAATCTTCGGATAACGGCAGCGGCATTTCGGTGCGGGTCCACCCCACCCTCTTGCCCCGTGAGCACCCGCTGGCTGCAGTTCGCGGTGCCTTCAACGCAGTGTTCATTGAGGCCGAAAATGCTGGTGAACTGATGTTCTACGGACAGGGCGCTGGGGGTACCCCCACCGCCTCTGCCGTGCTGGGCGACCTGGTCTCCGCGGCCCGCCGACTCGTACTGGGCGGCCCGGGCCGAACGGAAACCACCACAGGCCATGTCCCTGCGCTGCCCGTCGATGCCTCCAACACGAGCTACTACATTGGCCTGGACGTCGCCGACCAGGCCGGCGTCCTGGCCCGCATCGCGCACATCTTTGCCGAGCACGCCGTGTCCATCGAGACAATGCGCCAGACAATCCACCGCGACGCTGCCTCCAAGGTCGAGTCGGCGGAGCTGAAAATCGTGACGCACCGTGCATCCGAAGCTGCACTCGCAGCAACCGTCGAGGCCGTGAAGGGCCTCGACGTCATCAATTCTGTGACATCCGTACTGCGGGTAGAAGGGGTCTAAGTGGCTCACCAATGGCGCGGAGTAATCCGCGAATACGCTGATCGTTTGCCCGTAACGGAAGCCACCAAGGTCATCACCCTCGGCGAGGGCGGTACGCCGCTCGTCCACGCGCAGAAGCTCTCCGAGCTCACGGGCTCCGAGGTATACCTCAAGGTGGAGGGCATGAACCCCACGGGTTCCTTCAAGGACCGTGGCATGACCATGGCCATGACTGCGGCCGTGGAAGCCGGCGCGAAGGCCGTTGTCTGTGCCTCCACCGGCAACACCTCCGCTTCTGCGGCTGCCTACGCAACCGCGGCGGGACTCAAGTGCGCAGTGCTCGTCCCCGAAGGCAAAATCTCCATGGGCAAGCTGAGCCAGGCCATCGCGCATGGCGCCACCTTGCTCCAGGTGGATGGCAACTTCGACAACTGCCTGGACATCGCCCGCAAGCTCGGCGAGGCTTACCCGGTGTTCCTGGTGAACTCCGTAAATCCGGCACGTATCCAGGGCCAGAAGACCGGTGCTTTCGAAGTTGTTGACTCGCTGGGCGATGCTCCCGACATCCACGTGCTGCCCGTCGGCAACGCCGGCAACATCAGCGCCTACTGGAAGGGCTACAAGGAGTACTCCGCACCGTTTGAGACCGCCAACGGAACGCTCCCCGCCGTCTCCACCAAGACCCCCATCATGTGGGGCTTCCAGGCAGCAGGTGCCGCGCCCTTCGTGGCAGGGCACCCCATCACCGAGCCTGACACCATCGCCACTGCCATCCGCATCGGCAACCCGGCATCGTGGGACACCGCTGTCGCGGCCCGCGACGAATCAGGCGGACTGATCGAGGCAGTCACCGATGACGAGATCCTGGCGGCCCACCGTTGGTTGTCCGCCAAGGAAGGTGTCTTCGTCGAGCCCGGCTCCGCCGCTGGTGTTGCCGGCCTCATCAAGAAGCACGCGGCAGGCGAGGTTCCTTCGGGAAAGACCATCGTCATCACGGTCACCGGACATGGCCTCAAGGATCCGCAGTGGGCACTTCGTACCGAAGACGGCAGTGATGTCCAGCCCGTCAAGGTGCCGAACGACGTCGTCACCGTTGCCGCGGAACTGGGACTGGAAGAAAACTAAGAGTGGAATCAACGCAGCCCACCGCGACCGATCGTGCACTCGTCGCGGCAGGCCAGCGGCTGACCGTCACGGTCCCCGGTACGAGTGCCAACCTGGGCCCCGGTTACGACAGCCTTGGCTTGGCCCTGTCCATCTATGACACTTTGACGGTTGAAACCCTTGGCACCGGAGAGCTCGAGTTCGAGCTCTCCGGTGAGGGGGCAGATACCCTCCCCCGCGATGCCAGCCATTTGGTGGTGCGGGCGATCGACCTGGCGCTGGATCGCCTTGGCTTCCAGCGCTCGGGCCTGAAAATTACGGCTGAAAACGTCAATCCCCATGGCCGGGGCCTCGGTTCGTCCGCGTCGGCTGTTGTGGCGGCAGTTACTGCTGCCAACGCCTTGGTTCCGGAGGAATCCCGGCAGGGCCTCGACTGGGTCCTCCAGCTGACCAGTGAGATCGAAGGTCACCCGGACAACGTCGCACCGGCGATTTTCGGCGGACTGGCGCTGTCATGGCAGGACAGCGAGCAGTACAGCAGCACCCGCGCCGATGTGGCGCCCGAGGTTATTCCCGTGGTGGCTGTGCCCGACTACGAACTGTCCACGGAAACTGCCCGCGGTCTGCTTCCTGCATCCGTTGGCCACCACGCGGCAGCCATGAACTCCGGACGCGCAGCCCTGCTCATCCACGCTCTGACAGCGCAGCCTGAGTTCTTGCTGCCGGGCACCGAAGACTACCTTCACCAGAGTTACCGGGCGCAGGCCATGCGTCCCAGTGCGGACCTCATTGCGGCGCTCCGTTCCGCCGGACATGCAGCTGTAGTCTCGGGCGCCGGACCCACCGTGATGGTGCTGGCCAATGGCGAACAAGAAGCCGCGGTTGTTACTGAATTCATCGAGGCGTACACGGCGTCCAACACACCCGATGTCGGTTGGCGTGTGATGACGCTGGCTGTAGACGTTCAAGGTGCTAGAGTGGAAGTGCACCGCCGGTAAAACCGCGGGCAGTTCCCTGATTTTGGATTGCGGCACTTTCGCCGTACCTTTCGTCAACTGTGCCAACGTTGGTGGTGCCGTCTCTTTCCGGCCTCAGGTGCCGCAGATCTTTCTCTGTTCCTGATCAATTGGCCGGCTGTCCGGGTAACTGGATCCAGTGATGACGATCAGTATCCGGCCCTGGTGGCCACAATCCATCAGGCACGGCCAAATCGCAGGCTGCAGATCTGAACTGCAGCCCAGAACAAATCATCGCGTCCAGCTCTCGCTCTGGACGCCGTCGAGGGGGAAGGATCCTTCGTGACAGAAACCACTGAGCTGTCTTCAGCTGTGGACACAACATCTTCTGCTGCCGAGTCGTCAACGGCAGCAACCACCAAGAGCAGCGGGCTTGCGGGCCTTAAGCTTGCCCAGCTTCAGGCTCTCGCGAGCCAGCTGGGCATTTCCGGGGGATCGCGCATGCGCAAGGGAGACTTGGTCTCGGCCATTTCGGCCCACCGCGCAGGTACTCCCACCACGAAGGCTCCCGCTAAGGCCTCAGCCCCGGTCAAGGCCAACGCTGCCGTAGCCAAGGAAGCTCCGGCCGCGGAGGTCAAGGCCTCGGACAACGGCGCCTCTGCCGAGTCGGCTGAAGCCCCGGCCCAGGAAGCCCCGCGTGCCCGTGGACGTGGCCGAAGCCGCCGCGCCACCAGCGACGGCGTCGTAGCGGCGGCTGAAGCCGCATCGGCTCCGGCCGAGCCCGTAGCTGCACCGGTTGCTGATGCACCTGCTTCAGTGGAAACGCCGGAGGCAGGCACTGAACGCCGCCAGCCGCGCACCCGTAACCGCCGCCGTGGCGAAGCAGCCGCAGCCCCCGCTGAGGCATCGGAGGCTCCGGCCGCTGAGCAGCGCACCGAACAGCGCGAACAGCGCGCCGACCGCGCCGAACAGCGCGAACAGCGTGCCGACCGCACCGAGCAGCGCGAACAGCGTGGCGACCGCGCCGAACAGCGCGAACAGCGTGCCGACCGCACCGAACAGCGCGAACAGCGTACTGAACAGCGCGAGCAGGCCGATTCCGGCGAGCAGCGCGACCGCCGCGATAACACCCGTGGCCGCCGTGATGACAACAACGACGGCGAAGACACGGGCAACCGTCGTAACCGCCGGAACCGTCGTGACCGCAACGACCAGAACGACCGCAGCGATCGCCGCGGCGGTCAGGACAGCCGTGACGGGAACACCCGCAGCGACCGTTTCCGTGACCGCAACGAACGCCGCCGTGGCCGTGCCCAGGGACCGGACGTTGACGACGTCGAGGTCACCGAGGACGATGTGCTGCTGCCCGTAGCCGGCATCCTGGACGTCCTGGAGAACTACGCGTTCATCCGTACGTCCGGTTACCTCCCCGGTGCCAACGACGTCTACGTTTCGCTGGCACAGGTCAAGAAGTACAACCTCCGTAAGGGCGACGCCGTCGTGGGTGCCATCCGCGCACCGCGTGATGGCGAAGACCGCAGCCAGCAGTCCGCCCGCCAGAAGTTCAACGCGCTTGTCCGCGTTACTTCCGTCAATGGCAAGACTCCGGAAGAGCTCAAGGACCGCGTCGAGTTCGCAAAGCTCGTCCCGCTGTACCCGTCCGAGCGCTTGCGCCTGGAAACCGACCCCAAGAAGATCGGTCCGCGTGTCATCGACCTCGTGGCTCCGATCGGCAAGGGCCAGCGTGGCCTGATTGTCTCCCCGCCCAAGGCTGGTAAGACCCTCATCCTGCAGTCCATCGCCAACGCCATCACCACCAACAATCCTGAGGTCCACCTCATGATGGTGCTCGTTGACGAACGTCCCGAAGAAGTCACGGACATGCAGCGCACAGTCAAGGGTGAGGTCATTGCCTCCACCTTCGACCGTCCCGCAGACGATCACACCACCGTTGCCGAGCTCTCCATCGAACGCGCCAAGCGCCTCGTGGAAATGGGCATGGACGTGGTAGTCCTCCTGGACTCCATGACCCGCCTGGGCCGCGCCTACAACCTGGCAGCACCGGCCTCCGGCCGCATCCTGTCCGGTGGTGTGGACTCCGCAGCTCTGTACCCGCCCAAGCGCTTCTTCGGTGCTGCCCGCAACATCGAAAACGGCGGCTCGCTCACCATCCTGGCAACGGCTCTCGTGGAGACCGGCTCCAAGATGGACGAAGTGATCTTCGAAGAGTTCAAGGGCACCGGCAACATGGAGCTCCGCCTGTCCCGTCAGCTGGCTGACAAGCGAATCTTCCCGGCTGTGGACGTCAACGCGTCCGGCACGCGCCGCGAAGAGAACCTGCTCTCGCCTGAAGAAGTCAAGATCATGTGGAAGCTGCGCCGCGTCCTCTCCGGACTGGAGCAGCAGCAGAGCCTTGAGCTGCTGACCAACAAGATCCGGGAGACACAGAGCAACGTCGAGTTCCTCATGCAGGTTCAGAAGACGACGCTCGGAGCGAAGTCGGATAACGACAAGTAGCTGTGCTCTAACCGCTCAAAATATGCCGGCCCCGCCCCTACGCCGGGTAGCTTCCGATCTGCGATCGGAAGCTACCCGGCTCCGGCAGGCCCGAAGCCACTCTCTGGCCGGCATATTTTGAGCGGTCTTTGTTTAAGGAATCCTTGGCCCGACACCACGTGAGGTCAGAGACGGCCCAGTGGGCCCCAAATGGGCTGTGCGTGACCACACGATGCAGTTATTAGACTTGTTAGAAGTCGAAAGAGGTTTGAGAATGTTTGAGTCCGTACAGGGATTGCTTGATGAGCATGCTGCTATTCAGGCGCAGTTGAGTGATCCTGCCGTTTATGCTGATCAGTCTGCGGCCAGGAAGTTGGGACGGCGGTCTGCTCAGCTTCAGGGCATTGTGGAGGCTTACAACAAGTGGCGCGGGCTCAACGACGATCTTGAGGCTGCCAAGGAGATGGCTGACGAGGATCCCGAGTTCGCCGCTGAAGTAGTGCAGTTGGAAGAGCAGATCCCCGCAGCTGAGGAACGTCTTCGCCGGCTGCTGATCCCGCGCGATCCTGATGATGCCCGCAACGTGATCCTGGAAGTAAAGGGTGGCGAAGGTGGCGATGAAGCTGCGTTGTTCGCCGGCGACCTCCTGCGCATGTACATGCGCTACGCCGAATCCCGTGGCTGGAAGACCGAAATGATCTCGGCCACCGAATCTGACCTCGGTGGTTACAAGGACGTCTCCGTCGCGATCAAGGGAAACTCCAACGATCCCGCAGAAGGTGTCTTCGCCAGGTTGAAGTTTGAGGGCGGTGTCCACCGTGTACAGCGCGTTCCCGTGACCGAATCGCAGGGCCGTATCCACACCTCCGCTGCAGGTGTACTGGTTCTTCCCGAAGTTGATGAGCCCGAAGAGCTCGAAATCAACCAGAATGACCTCAAGATCGACGTTTACCGTTCTTCAGGTCCCGGTGGCCAGTCCGTGAACACCACTGACTCCGCCGTCCGCATCACCCACTTGCCCACGGGCATTGTCGTGGCGATGCAGAACGAGAAGTCGCAGCTGCAGAACCGTGAAGCCGGCATGCGCGTTCTTCGTGCCAGGCTCCTTGCCCACCAGCAGGAGCAGATCGACGCCGCCAACTCGGAACAGCGCAAGTCGCAGATCCGCACCATGGACCGTTCGGAGCGCATCCGCACGTACAACTTCCCGGAAAACCGGATTGCGGACCACCGCACGGGTTATAAGGCCTACAACCTCGATGCCGTGATGAACGGCGATCTTGAGCCCGTCATCCAGTCGGCCATTGAGGCTGACGAACAGGCGCGCCTGGACGCCATCGGCGAATAGCACACTGCCGCACCTCAACAGCAGAGTAGATCCATGACGTTTTACCCAGGCCAGAGCCTCGCGGACGCAGTTCGCGAGGCTACTGCCATTCTTACCGAGGCGGGCGTGCCCACGCCGCGCGTGGACGCGGAGCTTCTCGCAGAGCACCTCCTGGGAGTCGGCCTTGGCCGGCTTCGCGCGATGCTCCTCGGCAGTGATCCTGCGCCTGAAGGCTATGCGGACCTGGTGGCCGAACGTGCCGCGCGGGTGCCGTTGCAGCACATCACCGGCGTCGCCTATTTCCGGTACCTTGAACTGCGCGTTGGCCCCGGTGTGTTCATACCCCGGCCTGAAACGGAATCGGTGGTCCAGTTGGTCATCGACCACCTGGCAGGAATGCCACATCCCAAAGTAGTGGACCTTGGCACCGGATCCGGCGCGATCGCCGGCTCGATTGCCCACGAGGTCCCGGGTGCCGAAGTCCACGCGGTTGAGTTCAGTACTTTTGCGCACGCGTGGGCCGCGAAGAACCTGGAACCCTTGGGGGTCACGCTCCTGCAGGGCGATCTCAGGGATGCGCTGCCCGAACATAACGGAACCTTCGACGTCGTCGTTTCCAACCCGCCGTACATCCCGGCGGAGGCGATACCCACAGAACCGGAAGTTGCACTCCACGATCCACCCGAGGCACTGTACGGTGGGGGAGCGGACGGCATGGAACTCCCGACGGCGGCAGCAGCCTCTGCGGCGCGGCTCCTGAAACCAGGCGGCTACTTTGTGATGGAACACGCTGAAGTCCAGGCGGCGTGGATCGCGGGGATGCTCCGGGGAACGGGACGTTGGATTGACGTCACCACGCACTTTGACCTGAACGGCAAGGAACGTGCCACCAGCGCACTGCTGGCAAGCGCCGCTCCTGATGAGTGAAAGAATAGGGCTGTGACCACAACCTACAATTGCACTTCCGATGACCAGCGGACTGAAGGCCTTCAGCACGCCCAGCGGGCCATCAGCGAAAAGAAGTGCATCGTGCTTCCCACTGACACTGTTTACGGCATCGGTGCGGACGCCTTTTCACCCCTGGCCGTCACCCTGCTGCTCGCTTCCAAGGGCCGCAGCCGCCAGATGCCCCCGCCGGTGCTGATTCCCCGGATCAATGCCCTGGACGGGCTGGCCACCGATGTACCGGCGGATGCCCGGGCACTCGCGCAGGCTTTCTGGCCCGGTGGACTGACCCTCATTCTGCACGCCCAGCCATTTCTGGACTGGGATTTGGGCGATACCAAAGGCACCGTAGCCCTTAGGATGCCAGACGACGAGATCGCATTGGACCTCCTGAGCCTGACCGGCCCGCTCGCGGTCTCCTCCGCCAACCGCACAGGCCAGGAGGCGGCCCAGACAGCTTCCGAGGCCCGCCTCCAATTGGCTGAATCGGTGGAGGTCTACCTGGAAGGCGGGTTCCGGCCCGTCAAGGGCACCGCAGCGCTGCCGTCCACGATCGTCGATGCCTCGTCCACGCCATTCCGTGTGGTTCGCCAAGGCGCCATCGAGCTTGAACGCCTGCGCGAAATCGTTCCGTCCATCCTTGGTTTTGGGGAAACCCTTGGGGCTGAGGTCCCGGGACAGCAGGCCGAACCCGAGGAAACTGCCTCCGGTGACGCGCAGGGGGACGTATCGGAACCTGACGCCGTTGAACAGGAACCTGCGGCCGTCGAACAGGGACCTGCGGCCGACATCGCGGAACCAGGCGCTACAGTCCAAGCCAAGCCCGAATGATTCCCGACCGCCAACGCGTCCCCGTCCTTGACGTCGACGCCACTCCGCTGCGCGTTGATGAGCTCATCAATGCCATGGGCGGCCTCATTGCAGCGGGCACCACCGCCACGGTGCTGGGTCACAACCTCCACAGCATTACGCTTTTCCACTCCTGCCCGGAGTTCCGCTCCCTCTACCGGGACAGTTCCATTGTCCTGCTGGACGGCGCGCCCGTGGCCTTGCTGTGGGGCCTGGCCCACAGGAAGCAATTACATCCACTCGGCCAAGGAGCCATGGCCTACCGGCTTGGGTCAATGGATTGGATTCCTGACCTCGGGAAAGTGCCCGGCTTGCAGCGCGTGGCAGTGGTTGGCGCCGGTCGTGAGGCCAACACGAAGGCCGTCATGCGGTTGCGGTCCATTGCGCCCGGCGTAACCGTTGACGGAATGCCCGGTGAAGACTGGGATGGCGCCACGGAGGCCGCCGTAGTGAACTGGCTCAGCGACTTCCGTCCGCAACTGGTCCTCCTGGGTTTGGGGATGCCCCTCCAGGAAGCTGTCCTCCAGCGACGACTCGCGGAGTTGCCACCGGCTGTGTACTGCGCAGTTGGAGGGGCCATTGAACAGGTTGCAGGCGTCCAGAAACTCGCTCCACGCTGGCTGGGGCGCCTGGGCCTGGAATGGGCCTGGCGACTGCTGCTCCATCCGGGGCGGGTTGCCTACAGGGTATTTGTTGAACCGTGGAAGCTGGCAGGCCTCTTGATTCGCCGCCGCTTCCAACCATCCAAGACCGAAGGCCAATGAATGACCTCCCAACCCATAGTGGTCGCCGTCGTGGTGACCTACAACCGACGTGAACTTCTTCAGACAACCTTGGCTGGGATCGCCTCTGGCACCCGGGTGCCGGACGTCGTCGTCGTCGTCGACAACGCCTCCACGGACGGAACAGCGGAGTTCCTGCGGACCTACCAGGGGCCGGTGACCACGGACGTGGTGACGTTGAATACCAACGTAGGCGGCGCAGGAGGCTTCGCAGTCGGCATGGAACGCGCAGTCCTTGACCATCGCGCAGACCACGTGTGGATCATGGACGACGACACTGAGCCCCAGCGCCCGGCGCTGCAGGAAGCACTGGACCTTGCCCAGGCATATGGGCAGGACACAGGAGACGTCCCTGGTTTCATCGCCAGCCGGGTTGTGTGGACTGATGGTCGCGACCATCCCATGAACCGTATGCGCCCCCGGATGGCCGCAAGCGAAGAATCCCGAAGCGCGGCTGCCCGACTCGGTGCCACGCAAATCCGGAGCGCTTCGTTCGTTTCGGTCCTCATTCAGGCAGCGGAAATCAGGCGCCACGGACTGCCCATAGCGGACTACTTCATCTGGAACGATGACCTGGAGTACACCGCCAGGGTTTCCCGCAAGGGCATCGCACTGAGCACCAACGCGTCGGTTGCCAACCACCACACGAAAGTCTTTGGTGACGCCGGCGCCGACCCGGGCCCCCGCTTCTATTACGAGGTGCGCAACAAGGTGTGGGTCTACACGCGGTCCAACGCACTGGCGCCGTGGGAAAAGGTGCTCTTCACCGGTGCTTCACTGCGAAACTGGACCCGGACGATCATCGCTTCCAAAAACCGGAAAGTACTGTTGGCAGGACTTTTCAACGGCCTCCGGGACGGCCTTAAGGCCCCGCGACCCAACGCCGAAGTGTTGGCCGGTATCTACGCGCTGCGTGATGTCCGGCAGCCCGTCCGGCAGTAAAAAGCGGTGCTAAGGCAGCTAAACAACTTGGGGTACTGCGGCTGCGTCACAGGCTGGTCACGGCCGATGGCATTAGTATCGTGACAAGAGTCCACGAAAATCCCGCAACATTCGGCAGAGCCGGTGCAGGCATGGCGACGGAGTAGTTCCATTTATCCACAGACAGAATTCCACACCTTGAGCTGCCCGGGATTCCCCGGCATCCAGGCGGGGATCCGGCCACGTTCGCTGACAAGCGCTTCCGATCCAACGGGCGGGCAATTTCCGGGAGCCGCAGCATGATCATGTATCTGCTGATGGCGCTTACGGCTGCCGTGGTGTCCTACGCGGGGACGTGGGGCGCACGCGTGGCCGGCAACAAGCTGCGGCTCTACCGGCCCATCCGCAGCCGCGACATGCACTCCGTGCTGATTTCCAAGCTCGGCGGCCTGGGCATTTTCGCCGGCTTCTTCGTCGCGTTGGTCGTTGCCAGCAATTCCTTCTTCGTCAGGGACATTTTCAGGCACAACGATGCTCCATGGGGGATTCTCGCGGGCGCCGTCGTCATCGTGGCGGTTGGAGTGGCGGACGACATCCTGGACATCCGCTGGTGGATCAAACTGCTCGGACAAGGAGCGGCTGCGCTCATTGTGGCTGTCTGGGGAGTCCGGATGTCCGTCGTCCCGTTCATCCCCGAACCGATCTTCCTGGGCTCCGAGGTGGTCCAGATTGTTCTCACCGCGGGCCTGATTGTCACCACCATGAACGCCGTGAACTTTATCGACGGGCTCGATGGACTGGCAGCAGGGGTGGCAACCATTGGCGGGGGAGCGTTCTTCCTCACCGCCTACTGGGTCCACCGCAACAACCCCTCCACCGACAATTCAGACCTGGCGACACTACTGATGGCCATCCTGGTTGGCAGCTGCATCGGATTCCTGCCCCATAACTGGTTCCCGGCAAAGATCTTCATGGGGGATTCGGGAGCCATGCTGATCGGGCTGCTCATGGCTTCCGCCGGCGTCGTGGCGACGGGACAGATCGGGTCCGGCCTCTACGATCGCGCCAACGGTATCCCCACAGTGGTTCCCATCCTCCTGCCCTTCGCGGTCCTGTCCCTTCCACTCCTGGATCTGGGAATGGCGGTGATCCGGAGGACGGCAAGGGGACAGTCGCCATGGTCCGCCGACCGTGGGCACCTCCATCACAAGCTGGTTGACCTGGGGTACTCGCACCGCACCGCCGTCGTCATGCTGTATGTGTGGACCTGCATCCTTGCGTTCGGCGGCGTCGCCTTCGCTGTATTCCCGTGGCAGGTGGTACTCATCGTTGTCATCGCGGCAGCGCTCGTCATGGCGGCAGTCACGGCGTGGCCCTACTTCACCCGGAACTCGACGCGGCCGGGGGAGCAGTAGATGAAGTCTGGTTAGAGTCACAGTTCTATCTCATGTAGAATTCTTACTGCGGACAGTCACTCGCCCGTAAATCCCCCTTTGAGAAGATGGCACCTGTGCCACAAGGATTGGTATCCCCATGACATCCAACGCCGAAACCGGACGACCGTCCGGTAAACGTAGTGTTGGATCTGTTGGCGACCAGTCTTCGTTGTGGCTCCGGTTGCTCATGCTCAGTGCCGCAGCAGCGGTGGCAGCAACAGCCATAACCTGCGTCATCGCGGCCTTCATGAACGGCGGGCAAGGCGCTCTTTCAGCAGCGTTCGGTTCCGTCCTGGTCATGCTCTTCTTCGGAATCAGCCTCCTGATCGGCCATTTTGTTGGCCGTAACAACCCTTCCGGCGCAGTCGGGCTATTTGTCGCCACGTATTTCATCAAGGTGATCGGATTCGCCGTGGTGCTCTTTGTGCTCGGCGCTCCGGACTGGCTCCACCACCGCTGGTTCCTGATTGGTGCTGTGGTTGCCGTTGTCTTCTGGCAGGCCGCGGAAATCTACGGCTTCAGCAAGGCCCGCCTCCAGATCTACAACGACCCAGCCGAGCAGAAGGACGGTCCGGATGTCTCCGCGTAAGCGCTATTCACGCCCGTCCCTTCCTGCCCAGCAACCTGCCAGCGGCAACGAAACCGGCAACGACGGAAACGACGGCGGATATAACGCCGGTATGGCTGTCTTCAGCTACATCATTGGCGGGATCATTGTCTGGAGTTTGGTAGGCTGGGGTCTGGATAATCTGTGGGGGACCCGCTGGATTGTGCTCCTTGGCGCTCTGCTGGGAGCCGCAGGAGGGTTCTATCTTTCCCATATGCACGGCCTCACCAGGCAAAGCACCACTCCTGGCGAGAGTAACGCAGACAGCGGTCCGTCCACGGACGGGGACAGTAATGCCAAATAATTTCACACGGATGACGAATGCGTCCAACGCGTCCGGACTCCAACCAATGCCCAATGATGGACACAGCAGAGAGGAAACGCGTTGATCGCGCTTGCGCTCCCCGCCCAGGATTCGGGGTCCTTCACCCCACCCGGAATCGACGAAATGCACCTGCCGGCAATCCTGCCTTGGGGTGCGCACGATGGCTTCTCCAAGCAGATGCTGCTGGTGATCCTATCGGTCGTCATTATCGCTACATTCTTTATCCTCGCTGCACGTAAGCAGCAGCTGGTTCCCGGCAAGCTGCAGTTCGCAGGCGAGATGGCCTACGGCTTCGTCCGCAACAGCATCGCCAAGGACATCATCGGCGGCAAGGACTTCATCAAGTATGTTCCGCTGTTGTTCAGCTTGTTCTTCTTTATTTTGGTCAACAACATCTATGGCGCGATCCCCGTCATCCAGCTGCCAAGCTTCTCCCACGTTGGTGGAGCGTACGTGCTGGCAGGCATCGTCTTCTTCACCTGGATCGCAATCGGCGTCAAGAAGAACGGCCTGAAGTACTTCAAGCTCGCAACCGTGCCGTCGGGCATCCCGTGGTACATCCTGCTGATCGTCGTACCGATCGAAATCATCTCGAACTTCCTGGTCCGCCCCGTCACGCACAGCCTCCGTCTGTTCGCGACCATGCTGGCCGGCCACCTGATCGTCATGCTTGCCGGTTCCGGTATCGAGTTCCTGGTTATGCAGGAGAACGTCCTGCTCAAGGGCGCATCGGTCCTGGTCCTCGTTGGTGCCGTGGCGATGTACATGCTCGAAGCGCTGATCATGGCGCTGCAGGCTTACGTGTTCACTTTGTTGACCGCTATTTACATCGAAGGCGCCCTGCACGCCGACAGCCACTAGGCTCCCAAAAACTTCCCCTCGCGGGGATGAAGCAACCCAAACAACCTGCCGCACGGGCGGCATCTTGAAAGGAAGAAAAAATGGAAGGCACCATCAACGGCTCCCTCAACCTCATCGGCTACGGTCTCTCGGCCATCGGCGGTGGTATCGGTGTGGGTCTCGTGTTCGCCGCGTACATCAACGGTGTTGCACGTCAGCCGGAAGCTCAGCGTGTGCTGCAGCCGATCGCGTTCCTTGGTCTGGCACTGACTGAAGCTCTTGCCATCCTCGGCCTCGTCTTCGCTTTCGTTCTTTCCTAATAATAAGAACCCAAGCGAATTCGACGCACGAGTAGATAGGACGGGTGAAATATGAATCAGCTGATCATCTCAGCCGCCACTGAAGGCGAAGCGAAGAGCAACCCGCTCGTTCCCAACGTCTGGGAAATGGGCGTTGTCCTCGTCGGCTTTGCGGTCCTCTTGTACATCGTGGTCAAGTTTGTTGTCCCGATGTTCGAGAAGACCTTCGCAGAGCGCGCCGAAGCAATCGAAGGTGGCATTGCAAAGGCCGAAGCGGCCCAGGCAGAAGCTTCTGCAGCTCTTGAAGAGTACAAGCAGCAGCTCACCGACGCCCGCGCCGAAGCCAACCGCATCCGCGAAGAAGCACGCGCCGAAGGCGCCCAGATCCTTGCGGACCTCAAGGCCAAGGCAGCTGCCGAGTCCGCCCGGATCACCGAGCAGGCACACGCTGCCATCGAATCGGAGCGTCAGGCAGCTGTTGTCTCGCTTCGTTCCGAGGTTGGCACCCTGGCCACCACGCTGGCCGGCCGCATCGTTGGTGAAGCACTCACCGATGACGAGCGCGCTGCACGCGTTGTGGACCGCTTCCTTGCAGATCTGGAGACCCAGAGCGCAGGTGCAGCTAAGTAATGGCAGGTATATCGAGCGAATCGCTGACCACAGCGCTGGCGCAGTTGGAAGCCAAGCTTCCCTTCGCCTCGCTGCAGTTGGCTAAGGACCTCTTCGGAATCCTGGGAACGGTGGACAGCTCGGCTGGCTTGCGCCGCGCCCTGACTGACCCGTCCCGTACCGGAGACGAGAAGTCGGCGCTGGTCAAGCAGCTGGTTGGCGGGAAAGTCTCCGCTGATGCTGCTGAGATTGCGGGCGGGTTGGCCAGCTCACGCTGGGCATCTGCACGCGATATCGGCGATGCACTCGAGACCCTTGCCGCCACGGTGGTCATTGCTGTAGCTGAAAACAAGTCGGCCGTTTCTGCCTCTGGTATCACGGGGCTGGAAGAGCTGGAAAACGATCTGTTTGCTTTCAACCAGGCCGTCGCTTCCAGCCACGAAGTACAACGTGCTTTGTCTGAGCCGCAGGCATCGCCCGCGGCAAAGATCGCACTGGTCGAGAAGCTTGTTCCTGGCATCAGCGAGGAAGCCAAGGTTCTCATCAGCCAGGCAGTGACGCATCCGCGGGGTGTCAGGCCGAGCAAGCTTGTCGAGTCCTTCGCCAAGCTTGCAGCCAAGCGCCAGCAGCGCTGGATTGCAACCGTCAGCGTTACCCGTCCGTTGACGGAAACGCAGGCCAGCCGTCTGCAGGCCGGGCTGAACGCCCTTTACGGCCGCGAACTGAAGGTCAACGTCAATGTCGAACCGGCACTGATCGGCGGAGTCCGCGTCCAGGTAGGTGACGAAGTGCTTGACGCTTCGGTCATAGCCCGCCTGACCGAACTTCGCCGCCAGCTCGCTGGCTAAGCAAAGACAAAGCACAACTTAACTGATATAAATCCCGGTCATCGTGAGCAACGATGATCACGAAAACAGGAGAGCAGGGACTGCAGATGGCCGAATTGACCATCAACGCCGACGACGTCCGTAATGCGTTGAACGAGTTCGCGGCGTCCTACGAACCCGGTAACGCAGAGCGCGTAGAGGTTGGTCGTGTGACCACCGCAAGTGACGGCATCGCCCGTGTTGAGGGTCTTCCCTCGGTCATGGCGAACGAGCTGCTTCGCTTCGAAGATGGCACGCTGGGCCTCGCCCAGAACCTCGACGTCCGCGAGATCGGTGTCATTATCCTCGGTGACTTCACCGGTATTGAAGAAGGCCAGGAAGTTCACCGCACCGGTGAAATCCTGTCCGTTCCGGTTGGCGACGCCTTCCTGGGTCGCGTTGTCGACCCCCTGGGCCAGCCGATCGACGACCTTGGCGAGATCAAGGCAGAGGGCACCCGTGCACTGGAACTCCAGGCACCGGGCGTTACCGAGCGCAAGTCGGTTCACGAACCGATGCAGACCGGCCTCAAGGCTATCGACGCCATGATCCCGATCGGCCGTGGCCAGCGTCAGCTGATCATTGGTGACCGCCAGACCGGTAAGACCGCAATCGCAGTGGACACCATCATCAACCAGAAGGCCAACTGGGCTTCGGGAGATGTCACCAAGCAGGTCCGTTGTGTCTACGTTGGTGTTGGCCAGAAGGCTTCCACCATCGCAGCCGTACGCCAGACCCTTGAGGACCACGGCGCGCTGGAGTACACCACCATCGTGGCGTCCCCGGCATCCGACCCCGCTGGCTTCAAGTACCTGGCACCTTACGC
Source organism: Arthrobacter sp. fls2-241-R2A-172 (assembly GCF_030208885.1). Lineage (NCBI taxonomy): Bacteria > Bacillati > Actinomycetota > Actinomycetes > Micrococcales > Micrococcaceae > Arthrobacter > Arthrobacter sp. fls2-241-R2A-172. The sequence goes on from NZ_JARVTB010000008.1 coordinate 198,857, forward strand.
AGGTTCTGCCATCGGCCAGCACTGGATGTACGGCGGCAAGCACGTCCTGGTGATCTTCGATGACCTGTCCAAGCAGGCCGAGGCTTACCGCGCCGTGTCCCTGTTGCTGCGCCGTCCGCCGGGACGCGAAGCCTACCCGGGCGACGTCTTCTACTTGCACTCCCGCCTGCTGGAGCGTTGTGCAAAGCTCTCCGACGAGCTCGGCGCAGGTTCGATGACCGGTCTTCCGATCGTTGAGACGAAGGCGAACGACGTTTCCGCCTACATCCCGACCAACGTGATCTCCATCACCGATGGCCAGATCTTCCTCCAGTCGGACCTCTTCAACGCCAACCAGCGTCCTGCTGTTGACGTTGGTGTGTCTGTGTCCCGCGTTGGTGGTGCCGCACAGGTCAAGTCCATGAAGAAGGTCTCCGGTACTTTGAAGCTGGACCTGGCCCAGTACCGCGACATGCAGGCCTTCGCCATGTTCGCATCCGACCTTGACGCTGCTTCCCGCCAGCAGCTGACCCGTGGTGCCCGCCTGATGGAACTGCTCAAGCAGGGCCAGTACTCGCCGTTCCCGGTCGAGAACCAGGTTGTCTCCATCTGGGCGGGTACCAACGGCTACCTGGATGACGTTCCGGTTGAGGACATCAGCCGTTTCGAGTCCGAGTTCCTGGAGCACCTCAAGCACCAGTCCTCCATCCTGACCACACTGGCCCAGACCAACGTCCTGGATGACGACACCGCTGCTGCACTGAAGGAAGCCATCGTTTCCTTCAAGAAGGGCTTCTTCGGCCAGGGCGACAACCACTTGGTTGGCGCAGGCCACGAAGAGCACGCAGCGATCGCCGGCGGCGACGTCGACCAGGAAAAGATCGTCAAGCAGAAGCGCTAGTTTCGATAACCTGCCCTGCCGGGGTCCGCGAGGGCCCCGGCAGGGCAGCACATCGGGAACATAGGAAAGGATAAGTATGGGAGCCCAGATTCGGGTCTACCGTCAGAAGATCAGCTCGACGACGTCGATGCGCAAGATCTTCAAGGCGATGGAACTGATCGCTACCTCGCGCATCGGTAAGGCCCGCGCACGCGTAGCAGCTTCACTGCCTTACGCGAACGCGATTACCCGCGCCGTTTCTGCTGTCGCAACTCAGAGCGAAATCGATCACCCTCTGACCACGGAACCGGAGCAGATCCGCCGTGCCGCTGTCCTGATTATTACCTCAGACCGCGGCCTTGCAGGATCCTACTCGGCCAGCGTGCTCAAGCAGGCTGAAGGTCTCTTCGAGCTTCTTCACGCAGAAGGCAAGGAAGTCAAGGCGTACCTCGTTGGCCGTAAGGCGCAGGCGTACTTCGATTTCCGCAACCGGTCATACTCCCGTGTATGGACCGGCGGCACGGACGCACCGGAATTCGAAACCGCCCAGGAAGTCGGAGCTGCACTTTTGGAAGACTTCGCCACGGACTTCGAAGAGGGAGGCGTGGACGAGATCCACGTCGTCTACACCCGCTTCAAGTCCATGGTGACGCAGGAACCTACGGTTATCCGTTTGCTCCCGCTGGAGGTCGTCGAAGAGGAAGCAGCCTCGGAGTCCGAGCTGTTGCCGCTGTACGAATTCGAACCGGAAACCGAGCAGGTGCTTGATGCACTGCTCCCGCGTTACATCGAATCCCGCATCTTCGCAGCAATGCTGCAGGCTGCAGCTTCCGAGCTCGCTGCCCGCCAGCGTGCCATGAAGTCGGCCGGTGACAACGCTACGGATCTGATCAAGAAGTACACGCGCCTTCGCAACACGGCCCGCCAAGCCGAAATTACGCAGGAGCTTTCCGAAATCGTGGCCGGCGCCGACGCCCTCGCGTCCTAGCCCGCAGCTGTTTCGGTTGTAAAGCCTTACCTGCAACAACAGATAAACTTAACCCCACGCCATCTACTGAGTGAAGTGAGAGAGATGACTGCCACTGCTACCGAACACGTAGCAACGGCCGGTGCCACCGGCCGCATTGCCCGTGTTATTGGTCCGGTTGTCGACGTCGAATTCCCGGCTGACGCAATCCCGTCGATTTACAACGCTCTGACCACTGAGATCACCCTCAATGGGCAGACCAAGACCATCACGTTCGAGACCTCCCAGCACCTGGGTGACAACCTCGTTCGCGCCATCTCCCTGCAGGCTACCGACGGACTTGTCCGCGGTACCACCGTGCAGGACTCCGGCGCACCGATCTCCGTGCCCGTCGGCGACGGCGTCAAGGGCCACATCTTCAACGTCCTCGGCAAGCCGTTGGACGTCGAAGAGTCCGAGATCAAGGCTGACGCCTACTGGCCGATCCACCGCAAGGCTCCGGCCTTCGCTTCCCTCGAGGGCTCCACGGAGATGCTCGAGACCGGCATCAAGGTCATCGACCTCCTCACCCCGTACATCAAGGGTGGAAAGATCGGTCTGTTTGGTGGCGCCGGCGTCGGCAAGACCGTTCTGATCCAGGAAATGATCACCCGTGTTGCCCGCAACTTCGGTGGTACTTCCGTTTTCGCCGGTGTCGGCGAGCGTACCCGTGAAGGTAACGACCTCTGGGTTGAAATGGAAGAGGCAGGCGTTCTTAAGGACACCGCCCTTGTATTCGGCCAGATGGATGAGCCGCCGGGAACGCGTCTGCGCGTGGCCCTGTCCGCGCTCACTATGGCGGAGTACTTCCGCGATGTCCAGAACCAGGACGTGCTGCTCTTCATCGACAACATCTTCCGCTTCACGCAGGCAGGTTCGGAAGTTTCCACGCTGCTCGGCCGCATGCCGTCCGCTGTGGGCTACCAGCCGAACCTTGCTGACGAGATGGGTCTGCTCCAGGAGCGCATCACCTCCACCAAGGGTCACTCCATCACGTCGATGCAGGCCATCTACGTGCCCGCTGATGACTACACCGACCCGGCTCCGGCAACGACCTTCGCACACCTCGACGCGACCACGGAACTTTCCCGTGAAATCGCATCCCGTGGTCTGTACCCGGCCGTTGACCCGCTGACGTCGACCTCCCGCATCCTGGATCCCCAGTACATCGGCAAGGACCACTACAACACGGCTGTCCGTGTTAAGCAGATCCTGCAGAAGAACAAGGAACTCCAGGACATCATCGCCATCCTTGGTGTTGACGAACTGTCCGAAGAGGACAAGATCGTCGTGTCGCGTGCACGTCGCATCCAGCAGTTCCTCTCCCAGAACACCTACACCGCCAAGCAGTTCACCGGCGTCGAAGGCTCCACCGTGTCCATCAAGGACACCGTCGAAGGCTTCACGGCTATCTGCGACGGCGAGCTGGACCACATCGCAGAGCAGGCGTTCTTCAACGTCGGCGGCCTGGATGATGTCGAGCGCAACTGGGCCAAGATCCAGGAACAGACCAAGTAGTATGGCTGAGCTCGAGGTTGAGATTGTCGCGGCGGACCACTTTGTGTGGTCCGGAGCGGCCAAGATGGTGAAGGCCCGCACCAGCGATGGTGAAATCGGAATCCTGCCGGGCCACTCGCCCCTTTTGGCCATCCTGGCCGAGGGCGAGCTGGCAATCCAGCCGGTTTCCGGTGACCGGATCGCTGTAGTTGTTGACGGTGGGTTCTTCTCCGTGGACAACGATCGCGTGGTCATTGTTGCTGACAACGCCAAACTGGGCGAAGCGGCTACAGCGGGGATCCGATAGCACGACCTTGATGGACGATTCCCTTTTTCCGTTCATCGCCCTGGCAACAGCGTTTACGTTGCTGATCATTTCACTGTGCCTTCTGGGGGTGCGCCGCTTCAATCTGCGGCGTGCCCTCGGCACGGTAGACGCCTCCATTTGCATGGCTGGAAACAGCTGGCAGATGGGGGTTTGTCGTTATCAGGACAATGAGCTTGAGTGGTTCCGCTTAATGTCGCTCAGTGTGATTCCCAAGTACAAGTTCACCCGCAGCTCACTGGAGCTGCTCGGGCGGCGCCAACCGACTGAGGACGAACTCGTGAGGGTTCAACCCGGCGTCGTGGTGGTCGAATTGCAGTATGAAGGCACCAAGTTCATGCTTGCCATGAACTTTGATGCCTATGCAGGACTTTCGTCCTGGCTGGAGGCCGGACCGGTCATCGGCGTGGGAACCTGGCGATAGGCGACATGGACTTCCTTTCGGATGTCAGCCTGGTTGATGGGCCCTTCATGTGGTTCTGCGTCGGATTCGGGGCTGTTGGGGGCTTGTACCTGCTGTGGCGCCGCCAGCGGTCCTGGCCTGTCGTAGTGGTTGCCTGCCTTCTCCTGTCCGTAGGTGTAGTGGCCCTGGTCCATTGGATCCTGATTGACCTCACGGCATCGTTCTCGGAGAACCTGCCCTTTGAGACGTTGGTCTGGTCTGTCCTTGCAGTCACAGCCCTGCTCCTGAGCATTGCCCGCCTTCCACGAAACGGCGCCAAAAGTCGCTTGCTGGGTTGTGTGGCAATGTTGGGCGTGGTTCTCCTGTGCGTTGCCCAGGTAAATCTTTACTTCGGACTCAACAAGACTGTGGCCGATTTGCTCGGCACGGCCGTGGCGCGGATACAGCCGCTGGAGCCAAGCCTCCAACGGTCAGCAGGCAGTGTGCCCGGTCCGTCGCTGAGTGCATGGAAAGCTCCTGATTCCCTGCCTGGAGGCGGAGTCCTCCGCAAAGCCCACATTCCCGGTACGGCTTCAGGCTTCGATGCCCGGGACGCCTACATTTATCTGCCCCCTGCTTACCTGTCGTCCCCGCGGCCCAGCCTTCCTGTGTTCATACTTTATGCGGGACAGCCCGGCGGCCCTACCGACTGGTTGAGTGGCGGGAGGCTTCGGGCGCTCCTGGACCGCTTTGCTGCGGACCACGGGGGATTGGCGCCAGTGACGGTCGTGGTGGATCCCAATGGATCGGCCAATGCCAACACCATGTGCATGGACAGCAACATCGCCCACGCCGACACGTACCTGTCCCAGGATGTGCCAGCCTGGATCAGCAGCACTTTGGACGTCTCCACTGACCACAGGCAATGGGCAGTTGGCGGATTCTCTTTCGGTGGCACCTGCGCCCTGCAAATGGGAACCCTGCACCCGAACCTGTTTCCTTCCGTTGTTGCGTTCTCCGCCGAGCGCGAGCCGGCCCTTGCCAAGGATCGGGGCAAGACGATTGCGGACTCCTTCGGCGGCGATGTTGAAGCTTTTGAGTCCAGGACGCCCTTGGTTCTGATGGCTGAACGCAGGTTTTCCGGCAGCGGGGTGTATCTGGTTTCCGGTGAAGCGGACCACGAGTTCACGGCATACATGCATGAACTGGCAGATGCGGCCCGGAATTCGGGATTCGACACCCATGAGCAGTCCATCGCCCATGCCGGACACTCCTGGGACGCCGTGATCGAAGGGATGCCAGGGGCGCTTGGATTCCTGGCCAAGCGGTGGGGAATGCCAGAGTGAGCCTCGCCCTGAGCCGTATGGTGTTGCCAGCCATCAGGCAAGCTGGCAGGCACCTGCGTTCGACACCTTTCACCCTCTTTGCCCTGGTGCTTTTTGTCGTGCTCTCCATAGCGTCCGGAAGCCTGCTGATGGGCCCGCCGGAGCCGTGGCTTCCAGTGGCCGGTGTTTCACTGGCTGGGCTCAAGGCTGGGGAGTGGTGGTCCATCTGGACCTCCCTCTTCTTCACCACCAACCCCCTCGCCTACGTCACAGCCATTCTCATGATGCTCTTCCTGCTTGGTTTGGCCGAACGGCGCTTCGGACCACTCAAGACGGCAGGGGTTTTTTTGGGCGGCCAGTTCGCCTGCGTTTCCGCGTTCTTGCTGGTCACCCAAATTGCCCGCCAAGCTGACGACGGCTGGTTGTCGCGCATGGCCGACACCCGGTTGATTGGTCCTTACGGCGCCATCCTGGCTACGGCCATGGCAGCGAGTGCGCTTCTTCCCACCCTGTGGCAGCGACGCCTGCGGACGGTGACGCTATCCATTTCATTGCTCCTGCTGCTGTATGTTGGCCACGCAGAGACGGTCGTGGGGTTCCTCGGTGCGCTGATTGGCCTCGCCGCCGGATGGTGGATGCAGAGCAGCCAGGGCCATCTTTATCTCTACCGTTCCACGGGCAGGGAAGTACGTAACCTGCTTTCCTTGACCATGGCGATTTTCGCCGTGGGGCCAATCGTGACGGCTGTTGCCAACAGCCCCTCTGGCCCGCTGTCCTTGCTTCGTGATGTCATCCTGAACCCCTTGCCCACCCTGAGCCAGCTGGAAACCAGCTGTGGCGGAACAATCGACGTCGCGTGCCTTGAATCGGGACGGCAAGCGTACACGGGACCTTTCGGACTGGCGCTGGCTGTGGTGCCGGTAGTGCTCCTGCTCATTTGCGCGGACGGAATGCGGCGGGGCCGCCGGCTGGCCCTGGGGATTGCCATCGGAGTGCAGCTGGTAGTGGTCGCGTTGTCGGCAATCTACCTGGCCCTCTTCGCCGGAATGCCGCGGGTGCAGGGACGTCCTCACGTGGGGATGCTGAACTCGGCCGTGGTACATCTGATTCCGCTGGTACTCGTTCCCTTGGTACTTGCGCTCCTGATGTTCGTATACCGGGGGCACTTCAAGGTGGGGTCTTCGGAGCGACTACGCCGGAAGGTTTTTTGGTGGGTGGGGTTGACGGGCGGTGCGCTCATCCTTGCCTACACAACGGTGTGGCTGGCGTCGGGCGGCATGGATCGCGACGGTGGACTGCTTGGTTTGGCGGCTGAACTCGCCCGCCAGTACCTTCCGGTCCCACTGCCGGGCGTCTACCGCAAGGTCTTTGCCGACCGTGACGTCCTTGAAGTCTTCCTTTTTTCCTACTCCGGCACAGTCTTTTGGCTCGTCGCGCTGGCGGGGGTCTGGGTCCTCCTGGTGCGTGGGCACCTGGCTGGAGGGTTGGACCACCAATCACGTCAAAAGGCCCGGGCGTTGGCGAAGCAAGGCGGCGATTCGTTGTCATGGATGGCGCTGTGGGAGCCCAACAAGTACTGGTTCACGGCAGATGTCAGCGGGGGAGTTGCCTACCAGCAACACGGCCACGTAGCGCTGACGCTCGCCGGACCCCTTGGCGCGGCAGAGCACCACGTAGCTACGGCTGAGGGCTTCCTTGAGTTCTGCTCCCAGCACGCCCTGATCCCGTGCTTCTACTCCTGCACCGATGAGCTATGGCCCATGCTGCAGTCCAAGGGTTTTCGCAGGGTCGCGGTGGCCCAGGAAACCCGTCTCCGCATCAGGGACCTGGAGTTCCGGGGCAAGGAGTGGCAGAACGTCCGGACGTCCCTCAACCGCGCAGCAAAACGCGGCATCAAAGCCAGTTGGGGCCGCTATTCGGAGCTGCCGCACGGAGTCCGCGCCCAGGTCAGCGAGGTCTCCGAAGAGTGGGCTGCGCAGAAGAAGATTCCCGAGATGGGCTTCACACTCGGTGGCCTGGACGAGTTGGAGGACGACGACGTTCTCTGCTGCGTGGCCGTGGACGAGGCGGGTTATGTCTACGGGGTGACCAGTTGGCTGCCGGTGCACCAGAACGGGAAGGTTGTTAGCTGGACGCTGGACTTCATGCGGCGACGCGGCGATGCCTTTCCCGGAGTGATGGAGTTCCTCATAGCCTCGGCCGTACTGCATTTGCGCGACTCCGTGGAAGTCATCTCGTTGTCGGGCTCGCCCCTTGCCAGTGACAAGGGCGAAATCGAGCAGCAGGCGAAAGGCCTTGCCGGAATTCTCGACGCCGTGGGACAGGCACTGGAACCGGTTTATGGATTCCGGTCATTGGCATCCTTTAAGTCACGATTCCAACCTGAGTACCGGTCCTTGTACATGTATTACCAAGACCCGCTGCACCTTCCCGCAATGGGACGTGCGCTGAGCCGCGCGTATCTGCCGGGATTGTCGGTACGACATTCTGCAAGGCTTCTTCGAACATTGGTTGGTTGAATTGTCAACGCCTATTGGTGGAGGCTTTTCTTAAATGCGTTGACCCCGGCTGGTAAGCCGGGGCCAACGGTGTTGTTCCTGCCGGAAGCAGAATTCAACAGGTAATGCTAGACGACAGTAACGCCGGTTGCCTGGGGGCCCTTGGCGCCCTGGCCGATCTCGAACTGAACGCGCTGGTTCTCATCGAGGGTCTTGAAGCCACCGGTCTGGATCTCGGAGTAGTGAACGAAAACGTCCCCATCCGAGTCATCCGGGGTGATGAAGCCGAAGCCCTTTTCAGCGTTGAACCACTTGACGGTTCCCAGTGCCATGTATTTCTCCTCATTATGGAAAAGCAGTCCGATACACCTCGTACCGGCTTTGTTACTCCGCGAGAAGACCATGGATTCCCGCCAGGCCCGGCCCGGCTGGTTTCGCAGGAGCTTCACGCTCGCAACTCGTCTTGCGAGCATGAAAACCACCTACACAAAGACTGCTACAACACTTTCATGCGGCCTGCCGGAGGTCAACGGTCTTTTGGGCAATTCGGGAAAATTTTCGGTAAAAAGAAGGTAACGCCGACCTTTGAATTCACATGCCGTCATTACTGGTGCAACCACTGACCGTTTCGAAGGACGCCGGTGAGTTCCAGGTCGGCATTGGTGACAACCACGTCGGCACGCAATCCGCGGCGCAGCCCGCCAATTTCATCGGATAGTCCCAGGACTGCGGCGGGGACCGCTGTTGCCGAACAGAGGGCGTCAGGAAGTGCGACGCCGGCTGCCACCGTTTTGCGGACCACTTCAAGAAGGGTTGCGGTGCCACCCGCAATGGATCCGGTCGCATCCAGTGTTGCTACTCCGCCGCTGACGGTCACGGGCGACGGGCCGAGCATGTAGTTTCCATCCGAGAGGCCGGCTGCCGCCATTGAATCAGTCACAAGGACAATGTTGGCGGCACCGACCAGCTGGAAAACGGTCGCCACAGTGTCTGGGTCGAGGTGGGTGCCGTCCGCGATGAGCTCCACAACGGCCTTGCCTGACTGGGCCATGCGCAGGCAGGCGGCGACAGGGCCGGGTGAGCGGTGATGGAGGGGTGGCATCCCGTTGAAAAGGTGCGTCACCGTGGGAAGCGAGCTGACGCCGTCGAACCCTGCCAGCTCAAGCCCCTCCCGGGCCGCAGCCAGCGACGCCGCCGCAGTGGCGTCGTCACAGTCGGTGTGTCCCAGCGATGGTGTGACGCCGTGGGACGTCATCAGGTCCACCAGCGCTCCGGCTCCGGGAAGCTCCGGGGCGTAGGTCATGGTGGCGAGCTTGCCATCGGCGGCGCCGACCAGCTCAGCCATGAGTTCGAGGTCAGGGTCCAGCAGGAAGTCGGGATTTTGGGCGCCACAGCGGGCATGGGAGAGGAAAGGGCCTTCGAGGTGGATGCCGGCCACGAGCCCCTCGTCCACCAGCTTCACGTACAGTTCTATGCCACGAAGCAGGTCTTCCCGGGGCGCTGTGACCATGCTGGCGAGGAAAGTGGTGGTACCGGAGCGGTGCAGGAAGTCCACGGCTTTACGTGCCGACGCCTCATCGCCTCCCGGGAAATCTCCACCGTTTCCGCCGTGGCAGTGCACATCGACAAGGCCAGGAATGAGGTAGCTGCCGCTGGGAACGCCAAGTCGGACAGCGCTCTGGAAGCCCTCATAGGCCTCGGGATCAAAACCCCCGGCAGGACCCGCATAGGCGATCCTGTCGCCGTCGATGGCAAGAAGGCCGTCTTCCACCATCTCGCCGTCGCTGACAAGCGTTCCTTTGATGATCTGATGGCTCGGAGCGGAGGAAGTGGCGGCAGTCATGGTTTCGATTCTAGTGGCCCAACGCACAGTCCCCCGAAGGGAGGGGATCAGAAGAGGCGGGATTCGCTGTCATCCACACCGCGCATCGCGTCATAATCCAACGTGACGCAGTCGATACCGCGGTCGTTGGCAAGGACTTTGGCCTGCGGCTTGATTTGTTGGGCGGCGAAAATACCGCGCACGGGTGCCAGCAGGGGATCGCGGTTGAGCAGTTCAAGATAACGGGTCAACTGTTCGACGCCGTCGATGTCGCCGCGCCGTTTGAGTTCGATGGCAACCGTGGCTCCGTTGGCATCCCTGGCCAGAATGTCCACGGGACCGATGGCGGTGAAGTACTCGCGGCGAATCAGGGAGTAGCCCGTTCCGAGGGTTTCGATCTGCTCGGCAAGCAGCCGCTGGAGGTCCGCTTCCACGCCGTCCTTGATCAGGCCGGGGTCGGTTCCGAGCTCATGGGACGTGTCGTGGAGTTGCTCGTAAATGTTGATGATGAGGCGGTCGTCGGTTTTGGCTGATTGAACGGTCCACTGCTCCACCACGCCTTCTTCAACCTCGGTCTCTTCGGGTGACGTCACCCGGAGCGTGGCGGGAGGGCTCATCCAGTTCAGCGGTTTGTAGGAACCGCCGTCCGAGTGCACCAGCACTGAGCCGTCCGCCTTGACCAGCAGCAGCCGGGTAGCGAGGGGGAGATGGGCCTTAAGGCGGCCAACGTAATCAACAGAACAACGGGCTATGACGAGTCGCACCCGCCCCACAATACCGCCTGGGACCTGGTGGCTGGGGCAGAATGGAACCATGCCCCGCTCCAACCGCCCCCGTCGCAACGCGTCCGGTACACGCTCGGGCGGCAACGGCGGCAAGTGGACTGAGCCGGTGCCCGAACTTGACCTGGAGCGCGCCCGCAGCGGCATTGCGCGGCGCGAGAGCGCACCTGACGGGGACTGGATGGTGCGGACCATGACGGCCAAGAAGGCAGAGAAGGAATACATCTGCCCGGGTTGCTCCACGGCGATCCTGCCGGGCATCGCCCATCTGGTGGTGTGGTCTGACAGCCATTTGTTCGGACAGGCAGCCGGCCTGGCCGAACGCCGTCACTGGCACACCAACTGCTGGACGTCGCGGACTTACCGCTACCGCTGATTCGAATAGGCTTGGACGCATGACTTTCGATCCCGCCTCGCTTGTTTTCACGCCACAGGACGCACCATCCGAGATCCGCGCTTCAACGATCCTGCCTGCCCGGCGCGAAAATATCGAGTTCACCACCGAGGACGGCAAAGTCCTGCGCGGGGAACTCGCGCTTCCCGAATCCGGTGAAATCGCCGCTACCTTGATCACCCTGCATCCGTTGCCGACCCACGGTGGGTTCATGGACTCCCATGTCTACCGCAAGGCGTCCTACAGGCTTCCGGCGTTGGCCGGCGTTGCAGTGCTGCGGTTCAACACCCGTGGCACGCAGTCGCCGCGGGGGACAAGCGACGGACAATTCGAGGAAGGCATCGGTGAGCGTTACGACGTTGAAGCGGCGGTGCGGTTTGCCGTGGATCGTGGCCTGCCGAACCGCTGGCTGATCGGCTGGTCCTTTGGTACCGAACTCGCCCTGATGTACGGCGCGGTGGAGCCGGTCGCTTCACAGATCCAGGGAGCTGTGCTGTTGTCGCCCCCGCTGCATCGTGCCACTGATGTCCACCTCAAAGAGTGGGCATCTTCCGGGAAGCCGCTGACAGTCCTGGTGCCCGAGCACGATGACTATCTGCAACCTGCCGAGGCAGCGCAGCGCTTCAGCCTGGTTCCGCAGGCCCGGTTGGTCGGCGTCGACGGTGCCAAGCACCTCTGGGTGGGCGAGAAGTACGCGGCGCGCGTCCTGGATGAAATTGTCGACGACGTCACTTCCGCGGGTGCCGGAGTGGACGGCCTGCCACGCCAGTGGGCGGGGCCGGTCGCCAGCGCCTGACCCGGTGGCCAGCGCCTGACTGGGTGGTTATGCAGAGAATGCCCCTAAACCCGAGGGTTTAGGGGCATTCTCTGTACTAAAACAGCGGAAGGTCAGTGCCGGTCTTGGCGGACGATAAAGACTTCCTTGATCAGAAGCATGATGGCCGCAGCCGTCGGGATGGCGATCAGGGCGCCGAGCACCCCGAGCAGGCTGCCACCGGCGATCACGGAAATCACGGCAACGGCGCCAGGAACCGCGACCGCGCGTTGCATGATGCGGGGGGAGATGAAGTATGCCTCGAACTGCAGGTACGCGAAGTAGGCGATGGCATAGACGACGGCGGTCTGCCATCCGGCCGTGAGTGCAACGAGGATGACCACGACTGCGGCGATAAGGCCTCCCACCAGCGGAATGAACGCGAGCAGCAACACGACGAACGCGAGGAGCACGCTGAACGGAACGCCGAGGATCGTCATCACGATGAACGCGAAGATCGCGTTGAGGAGGGCGACGCAGGCCTGGCCGATCACGTAGTTGCCCACGGAATCAGTGATGGCCTCCGACAAAGCCTGGACCCTGGGCCGGCGCGAACGGGGAGCCAGGCGGTACGCCCATTTCTTCATGGACGGCAAGGCTGCCAGGAAGTACAGGCTCAGGACGAGCACTATCAAGGAACCGAACAGCCCGTTGGCCACGGTGGAACCGAAGCCGACCACGCCGCCAAATATTCCGCCCATGGTCTCAGGGTCCTTGACGAACTTATCCAGTTCCGTGGTGATCCGGTCCCGGACACCGAACTGGCTGTCCGCTGTCCGGAAGAAGTCCGAGTCGAGGAAGCCGCGGATCCAGTCCGGGGCCTGGCGCACGATTTCCGAAACCTGCTCGACAATCGTAGGAATCAAGGTGGCGAAGAAACCGGCTACCGCCAGCACCAGCACGGAAACGGAAATCAAAATACCGGCGGGGCGGGGGACCTTGCGGCCCTCCAGCCAACGGACCACGGGGTCAAGTCCGAGCGCAATGAAAAGGGCCGCAACGATCCACAGAATGAGCTGCGTGGTGTTGCTTGCGATGTAGAACACTGCAAGGGCAACGCCGACTCCGGCGGTGCCCATGAACCCTACGTACAGCGGGTGCTGGGACGACATCCGGGGGCCAGGGGAGCCGAAACCATGATCGTCCTCGGGACGGAAGTCCTCGCGGACATCTGTGCCCTCTTCCTCGGGAGGCATTTCGAAACGGACGCGGGTACGCGCTCCCGGGATCGGCTGCCTCAGTCTCCGGCTGATGGCGGCAAGCCGCCCCGTGCGGACAGGAACGGTCGCGGCGGTTCCGTCTGACGTGGCTTCCACCGCACTTGACCCGGGCTCATTGGCGGGACGGGGCTCCAACGGTTCTTTCACGCGGTTTAGCTGCCTTTTCATTGGTGGTACGGGGCTGACCGGCACGCAGGAAGGTCCTGTGTTCATGATCATCGCCACACTATCAGGACCGCGGAATCGCGCTGCAGCGGCGCCATCCCGCGCTTTAAGGGACCATGCCGCCGTCGGCCCGATCTGACTCTCTGATAACAAAACGGTTACCCTTGAAGTTCAACGACCGCTGATGATAGGTGATCCTGTGCGTTTGAAGACTGCAGCCTTGCTGGTGCTGCTGGGCCTGCTGACGATGCTGGCCGGCATTGGCCAGCTGACTTTTTGGGCTCCATCCGAGACTGTGACGGCTTCGGTACCCAGTGATACCAAAGCTGCCCCGCTGACCGTGATCGACCAGAAGTTGATCGCACTCCACGACGGGCCGGTGAAGATCAAGATCCAGGGCGAAGGCAACTTCACGGTTGCTACCGGGCGTCCGGACGACGTCAACGCCTGGGTTGGCAAGACTGCCCACACCACCCTGACGGGCGTGTCGGCCGACCAGAAGTCCCTGGAGGTTTCCTCTGCCGACGGTGAGGCCACTGCGCCTTCTCCCGCAGGATCCGACCTTTGGGTCAGCACCGAAGACGGCAGCGGCGAACTTGACTACACCTGGAACCCGCCGGCTGATGGCGAGTGGTCCCTCCTGGTAGCCAGCGACGGAACCAAGCCCGCGCCGTCGTCGATTTCCATGACTTTCCCGAACAACGCCACGACCCCCTGGGCCGTGCCGCTGATTGTCCTGGGCATCATCATTATCCTGGTTGGCGCCGCCCTTCCATTCATTGCCAAGGCCCTCAGTAACCGCCGCAGGGATGGCGAAAATGACGGCCCGGGGAACGCTGAAGAAACTACGTCGCTGCCGGTGCAGTCGCCCGCGGACGACACGACACCGGTCCGTGAGACCAAAAAAGAAGGCCCCGCATTGCGGGTTACGGCAGTAGCGGCAGCTTTGGCTGCTGTCATGGTCGGCGGAACGGCCGTCGCCGCGCAGGCCACCACCACGCCCCAGCCTTCTGCCAGTTCAGCCCCGGCAGCCGCGGACGGCGGTACTCCGGTCATGCTGGAATCCCAGTTGCAGCGCATCCTGGAGCAGGTTGCCAGCACCGTTGACGCGGCCGATGCCGCAAAGGATGCAGCCAAGCTTGCTCCCCGGGTGGACAAGATGGAACTGCAGGTCCGGACCGCGAATTACAAGATCCGGTCTACAGTGTCCGCCTACGAACCGCGTATGCCGGTTCGTGCCACCAAGCTGCAGAGCAGCGTCATCAGCACCAAGCGTGACTGGCCCCGCACGGTCTTCGCCCTCACCCAGGGCGACGGAAACGTTGTGCCGCAGGTCCTGACGCTGGTTCAACTGTCCCCGCGTGAAAACTACAAGCTGTGGGGCACCGCTCCGCTGCAGCCGGGCACCAACTTCCCGTCCTTCCCCGTACCCCGTGAAGGAACCAAACCCGTTCCTGCCAGCGACAGCACCGGCCTTGCGTACAGCGGTAACGAGGCCTTGGGAATCCTCGGCGAGATGTTGACGAACCCCGATTCGCCTAACCGGAGCAAGCTCGCCGATGGGCAGTCCTCGCCTTACATCGCCGGTGCGTTGGCCTACCAGGCAGACACCGTGAAGAACGGCACCAGCGCCAACTTCAAGTTCACCCACACCCCGGTCACCAACCAGACTGTGGTGTTGCGTACGGCCGACGGCGGTGCGCTGGTGGTTGGGCGACTGGACTTCGCTTTCGAAGGCACGCCGAAGGCTGCCGGTGACAAGCTGTTGTTGGAGGATGATTCCGCAGTCTTTGCCGGAGGCAAGGAAACCACGACGGGCATGGTCCTGAACTTTGCCGAGTCCGTTGCGGTCTACATTCCGCCGGCAGGCTCCGCTGATCCCATGAAGCTGGTTGCAGCAACGCGTGGCCTGGTGGGAGCCAGCTTTAAGTAGCATTCCCCTGGCAGGGCAGCGGCTAGAGTGGACGGTATGAGTTCGCCCGGATACCGACCCACTCCAGCCGCTGCCAGCCAGCTCAACCTTCGTGGTGCAGTAGACCTTTCGTCGTTGCGCCGCCCGGCAGCGCCACCCGCGCCGCCTGCTTCCGCGTCACCGGATGGGGGCACCCCCGGCGAAGGCGGGTCCGGCAGGGCTCCGCTGCGTGTGGAAGCTACCGAAACCAATTTCCAGGATCTGGTGCAGCTTTCCGCCCAGATCCCTGTGCTGTTCCTGCTCTGGTCGCGCTATGCGGCAGAATCACCCGCTGTCCTTGAGGCCTCGGAACGGGTTGTTGAAAGCTATGGCGGTCGCCTGGTGCTCGCTGCCGCCGACGTTGATGCCTTTCCCCAGCTTGCACAGGCGTTCCAGGTCCAGGCTGTGCCCACCGCAGTAGCGGTCATCAAGGGCCAGCCGGTTCCGCTCTTCCAAGGACCCGCAGATGATGCGCAGATCCGGGACCTTGTTGAAGAACTCCTGAAGGTCGCTGCGGCCAACGGCGTTACCGGCAGCATCGGCGACTCCGCCCCGCCTGAAGGGACGGACGAACCCGAAGCCCTTCCGCCGCTCCACCAGGCAGCGATCGATGCCATTGAGGCAGGCGACTACGCGGGTGCGGCTGCGGCCTACAAGCAGGCTCTCCTGGAACAACCGGCCGACGCCGACGCCAAAGCCGGATTGGCCCAAGTGGACCTCATGGCACGGTTGGAGAGCCTGTCTGCTCCCGACGCCGAAAAGCTCCGCGACCTGGCTGCCCAGGAACCGGACAACATCGAAGCCCAGCTTGGTGTGGCCGACCTTGATGTTTCCGGCGGCCACATCGAGGACGCTTTCAACCGCATCATCACCTTCATCGGCCGTAATTTCGGACCGGAGCGCGAGACGGCCAGGGTTCGCCTCCTGGAACTCTTCGAAGTTGTCGGGACGCAGGACGAAAGGGTCGCCAAGGCCCGCCAAGGTCTCGCCAGGGTGCTCTTCTAGTGCCGTCCGCACTGTTCACCCCGCTGCAGCTGCGTTCACTCACGGTCCCGCACCGGGGCTGGGTTTCGCCCATGTGCCAATACAGCTGCCATCCCGAAACCGGGGAAGGAGTCCCTAACGATTGGCATCTGATGCACCTGGGTTCTTTCTCGGTGGGCGGTGCCGGGTTGATCATGAGCGAGGCCGCTGCGGTGAACGCGGAGGGCAGGATCAGTCCCTTGGACGCCGGCCTGTACTCCGATGAACAAGCGGCGGGTTGGGAACGGATAGTCCGTTTTGTGCACCAACACGGCGCCGTGGACTGCAGGATCGGGGCCCAGCTGGCCCATGCAGGCCGCAAGGCATCAACCTATTGGCCTTTCTCGGGCCGTTCGGGATCAGTTGCAGTGTCCGACGGCGGTTGGGCCACCGTTGGGCCGACCACGGATGCGTTTGATGGATATGCCGCGCCGGCTGCCATGAGCGAAGCCGACATTTCACAAGTGGTGGCGGATTTCGCTGCGGCAGCTTCCCGCGCCGTTGCCGCAGGGTTCGACACCGTCGAAATCCACGGCGCCCATGGCTACTTGCTGCACCAGTTCCAGAGCCCGCTGATCAACACCCGGACCGATCGGTGGGGTGGTGACGAAGACGGCAGGAACAGGCTGATGCTCACCGTGGTGGACGCCGTCCGGAAGGTCATTCCGGAGTCAATGCCGCTTTTGTTGCGGATATCGGCTTCGGACTGGGCAGAAGGGGGAGTGGACGTCCACGCGTCGGTCCGTCTGGCCCGCGCTGCGGCTGAGCGTGGAGTGGACCTGGTGGATGTGTCCAGCGGAGGTGCCGTGGCCCACCAGAAAATCACGGTTGCTCCTGGATACCAAGCAGGGTTCGCCGAGCAAATAAAGCGCGACGCCGGTGTTCCCACCGCGGCAGTCGGCTTACTTACCAGCCCCGCCCAGGTCGAAGACATCGTGGCCAACGGGCGTGCGGATGCCGTCTTCATGGCCCGTGCTGCACTGCGGGACCCGCACTGGTGGCTCCGGGCGGCATATGAACTTGGACATGACATCCCATGGGTGCCGCAATACCAACGCGCTGTGCCCCGCCACGGCTTCTAGGACGTCCGGGCAGGTACACACCAGCGAGGTTAGGCTGGTCACATGACGGAACCACGCCATGAACCCATGTCCACACCACCGCAAGCACCCGAGCCGCACGTAAACCGACCAGCCCAGGCCAACGCCACGCCGCCGGCACCAGATGGTTCCCCCGCTGGAGGCACCATTGCCGCGCTTTCCATCCAGGGCCTGGCCAAGCGGTTCGGCGAAAAGATTGCCGTGGACGGCGTGAGCCTGGAGGTCCCCGCGGGCTCGTTCTATGGAATGGTCGGCCCGAACGGGGCTGGAAAGACCACCACCCTGTCCATGGCCACCGGTTTGCTCCGGCCCGACTTCGGTACGGCGTTCGTGCACGGGGTGGATGTCTGGGCCAAACCCCTTGAGGCCAAGAAGCTCATGGGTGTTCTTCCTGATGGCGTGCGTTTGTTCGACCGCCTCACAGGCGAGCAGTTGGTGACCTATTCGGGGCTGCTGCGCGGAATGGACCGGGACGTCGTCGGTGCCCGTGTCACCGAGTTGCTTGCTGCCCTTGATCTCCAGTCAGACGCCGGCACGTTGGTGGTCGACTACTCAGCCGGCATGACAAAGAAAATCGCCTTGGCCTCGGCGCTCATCCATGCCCCGCGACTTCTTGTCCTTGACGAGCCATTCGAATCGGTGGACCCCGTTTCAGCCGCAAACATCCGCGGCATCCTGGAAAGCTACGTCGCATCCGGCGGCACTGTCATCGTCTCCAGCCACGTGATGGACCTGGTGCAGCGCATGTGCAGCCACGTCGCCGTCGTTGCCGGAGGACGGGTGCTGGCGGCCGGTTCCGTGGACGAGGTCCGTGGTGGTTCCACCTTGGAGGAGCGTTTCGTTCAGCTGGTGGGCGGCGGACACAGGACGGAGGGGCTGGAATGGTTGCGCACCTTCTAAGCCTGAAGTGGCGTTTGCTGCTCAACGGCTTCAAGCGCAGTCCCTGGCAGTTGGTGGGCATGGCCCTCGGTTTGCTCTACGCGCTGGGCGTTCTGTCCCTCCTTGTGGGTGGCCTGGTGGCGCTGCGCTGGGCTGATGCCGGGATCGCGCACACCGTCGTGGTGCTGGGCGGCGCGGTCACTGTGCTGGGGTGGGCCATCATTCCGCTGGTCGCTTCGGCAGCTGACATGACGTTGGATCCCGCACGCTTCACCACTTTCGCGATTCCGCCAAGGCAGCTGCTGACTGGCCTGGCGCTTGCAGGATTCATTGGTATTCCGGGACTGGCCACGCTGATTGCCGCCCTTGGGACTGTCGGGACCTGGTGGAGGAGCGTCCCGGCCGTTTCAGGGGCGCTGTTTGGCGCTGTCCTTGGTGCCGTTACCTGCGTGGTGCTGTCCAAGGTGGTCACTACGGCCACCGCCGGCCTGGCGTCCTCGCGGCGTTTCAAGGACGTCAGCAGCATTATCGTGTTCATCCCACTTGTCCTGCTCGGTCCGATCATGGCGGGAGTGGTGGATGGCGTCCGGGGAAGCGCGGAGTATCTTCCAGCGCTGGCCCGCACCGTGTCCTGGACACCGTTTGGCGCCCCGTGGTCCTTGGGTGGAGACCTTGCGGCCGGCGATGTTGTTGCTGCGGCCGTCAAGCTCCTGATCTCGGTGGCGACCATCGTTGTCCTGCTCTTTAGCTGGCACCTGTTGCTGCAACGCGCGTTGGTCACCCCGCCGTACTCCGGCGGTTCGGCGAAGAAGGGCGGAAAACTTGGACTGTTCGGCCTTCTGCCTGGGACGCCGACAGGCGCGGTAGCGGCCCGCGCCTTGATCTATTGGTTCAAGGATCCCAGGTATGCGGCATCCCTGGTGATTGTCCCAATGTTCCCGGTCCTGTTCTTTTTTGCCGGGTCCCAAAGCGGCAGCTACGGCCTGCTCATGATCCTCGGACCGTTGACGGCGTTCACCATGGCGTGGTCAATTTGCGCCGATGTCTCGTATGACAACACGGCATTCGCCCTCCATCTCGCAGCTGGGGTCCGCGGCCTTGATGATCGGCTGGGGCGTGCACTGGCTTGCCTGGCCATCTCGCTTCCCGTCGTCTTGCTGTTTACGGTTGCCCCGTTGTTCGTCACGGGGGATTGGCACTGGTTGCCGAACCTTTTGGGCTTGTCGCTGGGGACGCTCTTTACCGGTCTGGGCCTGGCTTCCGTCATTTCGGCCCGCTACAACATTGCGGTTCCCTTGCCAGGAGACAGCCCCTTCAAGAAGCCACCAGGAAATGTTGCCCAGACCCTGGCTGTACAGGCAGTGGGTATGGGACTTCTTGCCCTCCTGCTGGTGCCTGAACTGGCGCTGGTGGCTGTCCAGGCTTTCAGCGGTGGGCCCGAAGCGGGCTGGATCAATCTGGCGGTGGGTCCGTTGTTGGGGCTGGTCCTCTTCGTGCTTGGCGTGCGCCTGGGCGGAAAATGGTTGGACGCGCGCGGGCCGGAAATGTTCGCCCAGCTCAGCGTTAACCGCTGATTCCGTAATATCCATGCCCATAGATGGGACATGGGATAACCTCTGTGAAAGATACTTCGAGAACCCATAAGTAGAAAGGCGTGACGATGGAAGTTGTCATTCTCCCTGGCACCAAGCAGATCGGTGCGCTCGCTGCCGATGCCATCGAGGCGCTGGTGCGCCGTAAGCCGAATGCAGTGCTGGGCTTGGCAACAGGCTCCTCGCCATTGCCCGTCTATGACGAACTGGCGAGCCGTTACGAAGCCGGGGGACTGGACTTCAGCCAAGCCCACGGTTTCGCTTTGGATGAGTATGTGGGCCTCAAAGCCGGCCATCCTGAGTCCTACCGGGAAGTGATCCGCCGCGAGTTCACCAACCGCGTGAACATCAAGCCGGAAAACGTCCATGGTCCCGATGGTGCCGCCGACGACCTTGAAGCGGCGTGCCAGGCATACGAGGACGCGATCAAGGCCGTGGGCGGGGTGGACCTGCAGATCCTTGGCGTCGGAACGGACGGCCACATCGGTTTCAATGAGCCGGGTTCTTCGTTGGCTTCGCGGACCCGCATCAAAACCTTGATTGAGCAGACCCGCAAGGACAACGCACGCTTCTTCGACAGCATCGACGACGTTCCCCACCACGTGGTGACGCAAGGCCTTGGAACCATCATGGATGCCCGGCATGTAGTCCTGGTGGCCACCGGTGCCCAAAAGGCGCAGGCCGTCCGTGACTTCGTCGAAGGCCCTGTTGCCGCCATCTGTGCTGCTTCCATCCTCCAGATGCATCCGCACGCGACCATCCTGGTGGACGAGGCTGCTGCTTCCTCACTCAAATTGGCGGACTACTATCGGCACACTTACGACAACAAGCCGGAGTGGCAGGGGCTGTAGACGGTAAGATGTTTGGCATGACTACGCTTCCTCCGGATCCATTCGAAAACGACCCCATGCGCGAGCTTTCCGGAGCCGGAACGTCCACTGCCACCATTGAGCGCGAGGAAACGCGCCAGGAAGTGGAGCCCGGCGACCGTGAGCGGTTTTCGCACTACGTCCGCAAGGAAAAGATCATGGAATCGGCGTTGACCGGTGAACCTGTGATCGCTTTGTGCGGCAAGGTGTGGACGCCAGGGCGCGATCCCCAGAAGTTCCCGGTCTGCCCGGAGTGCAAGGAGATTTACGAAGGCCTCCGCCCCGGCAACGACGGTGGAAAAAACGGCGGCCCGGACAACTCCAAGTAGTGGGCAGGAAGCAAACACAGGCCCAATCTGATCGTTACCGCTTTCCGGACCGCTGCGGCGTGTCCGGAAAGCAGGGCGTCGCTGACGCTGCCAGCTTGCGGGGGAAACCAGCATGACCGAGACACTTTTTGGTGGCCCCTCGCTGCCTCCCGCTTACCCGGAGCGCGCCGCCTGGGGTACCGCGCCCAAGCTTCGTGCCTGGCAGCAGGAGGCACTTGACCTCTACATGACGCGCAATCCCAAGGACTTCCTTGCCGTGGCAACGCCCGGTGCAGGTAAGACCACCTTTGCGCTGCGCATCGCCACCACCCTGCTGGACAGCGGGGTGGTCAACCGCGTGACCATCGTGGCGCCCACGGATCACTTGAAAAGGCAGTGGGCGGACGCTGCAGCCAAGGTCGGAATTGCCATCGACCCCAACTTCAAGAATTCCGACGGGCAGCACGGCCGTGGGTTCGTTGGGGTGGCCGTCACCTACGCCCAGGTGGCCAGCAAGCCGATGCTGCATCGAGCGAAGACTGAAGCTGCTCGCACCTTGGTGATCCTTGATGAGATCCACCACGGCGGTGAAGCTTTGTCCTGGGGTGACGGCCTCCGCGAGGCGTTCGATCCTGCAACGAGGCGGTTGTCCCTGACGGGTACGCCGTTCCGCTCGGATACCTCTCCCATTCCCTTCGTCGAATACGCCGAGGGCCGTGACGGCATTCGCCGTTCCAAGGCCGACTACACCTATGGTTACGGCAACGCGCTGCGGGACCACGTGGTTCGTCCCGTCCTGTTCATGGCTTACTCGGGCCAGATGCGTTGGCGGACCAGCGCCGGTGACGAGATGGCAGCCTCGCTGGGCGAAGCCGCCGTGACCAAGGACATTACGTCCCAGGCCTGGCGAACGGCCCTGAACCCTACTGGCGAGTGGATCCCGGCTGTCCTGGCTGCCGCGGACAAGCGCCTGAGCGAGGTCCGGCGGACGGTTCCGGACGCTGGTGGCCTGGTGATCGCTACGGACCACGACGACGCCCGCGCCTATGCGGGACAGTTGAAGAAGATCACGGGGCAGTCGCCCACAGTGATTCTTTCTGACGATTCCAAGGCCTCCAGCAAGATTGAAGAGTTCTCTGCAGGGGACAAGCGCTGGATGGTTGCCGTTCGGATGGTGTCCGAAGGCGTGGACGTTCCGCGCCTGTCGGTGGGTGTCTACGCCACCTCGACGTCCACCCCGCTGTTTTTCGCCCAGGCCGTGGGCCGCTTCGTGCGTGCCCGCAAAAGGGGCGAAACGGCGTCGGTATTCCTGCCTTCGGTCCCGCCGTTGATGATCCTTGCCAACACCATGGAAGCGGAACGCGACCACGCCCTTGACCGTCCGGAGAAGGACGACGACGGACTCTTCAGCCCCGAGGAGAACCTCATGGCTGAAGCAAACCGGGAAGACAAGGCCTCGGACGAGCTCACCAAAGGCAAATTCGAAGCCTTGGACTCGCAGGCCTCCTTTGACCGTGTCCTGTTCGACGGCGGCGAGTTCGGTACGGGGGCCGACATCGGTTCCGATGAAGAGCTGGACTTCCTGGGCATACCGGGGCTTCTCGACGCCGAGCAGGTGGGCACGTTGCTGCGCCAGCGCCAACACGAACAGCAGTCGCGGAAGAAACGGCAGTCGCCCTTGGCGGCAGCCGCGTCGCCGGCGATCCCGGACCACCGCATGCTCATGGACCTGAGGAACGAACTGGCCAAGAACGTGGCCGCGTGGTCTGCCCGTACAGGAACGCCGCACGGAGTGGTCCACACCAAGCTGCGGGAAGTGTGCGGTGGCCCGGCTGTGGCCCAGGCCAATGAGGAGCAGTTGCAGGCACGCCTGCGAAAACTCCAGGACTGGTTCATAGGCCGGAAGTAGCCGGCCCGAGTTTCAGTATGTATGCCGAAGGGCGCCGCGGTTGCGGCGCCCTTCGGCATACATGGCGTCCAGGTCAGTTGTGTTCAACCTCGACGCCGGCTGCTTCCATCTCCTCGAATGCCTCGGTGAGGTCCTCGGCAATACCTGCCGTGAGGTCCGCGATGACTGTGGTGCTGTATCCGGCCTGGACAGCGTCCAAGGCCGTGGACTTGACGCAGTAGTCGGTCGCAATGCCTACCACCACCACTTCCTCCACGTCGTGGCTCTGCAGCCAGTCATCCAAGCCGATGGCCTCTTCATCGACGACTTCGGGCACTGCGGCCCCTGCTTTGAGGTCGCCGGAGGGAACGTCGTCTTCGGGCGCCAGGATGCCTTCGAAGCCGGAGTAGGCAGCCGTAAACTGCCCTTTGCGGAAGTAGGCCTGGATGTACTCGGGGTCCAGGTCCTCGTGGAGCTCAGCCCCCTTGGTCCTTGCCCGGCAGTGCGGAGGCCACGAATCGACCATGTCGGGCTCGTCCGAGAAGTGGGCGCCCGGCTCGATGTGCCAGTCCTGGGTTGCCACAATGTGATCGAAGAGATGCTGGTTGGCATCGACGTATTCGGTGATGGCGCCCGCCACGGCTGCGCCTCCTTCGACAGCAAGGGTGCCGCCCTCGCAGAAGTCGTTCTGGACATCGACGATGATCAGTGCCCTGGACATCAGTTCTCCTCGTAGACGGTGGGAATGGCGGGCTCGCCACGCTGCAGCCGGTTGACGACGGCGGGTAGCTCAGCCATGGTTGCGGCGTGCCGTTCCTTGGCACGGACGACGCCTTCCGGGCCGGTCCAGCCGGGAAGGACTTCGCCGTTCTTGACGAACTGCTGGAGCAGCTGCCGGTCGTTGCCGTCGTCCTCGGGACGGTGGCCGATACCCACGATTTCGTGGGTTGCCTTGCCGCGTTCGTTGAGCTTGCGAAGGGCGTATTTACGGCCCCCGACGCTGACCTTGTTCTTGGCTGCCTTGGCCACCGGGATGAATTCGCCGTCGTCGTTGGTCCTGCTCACCAGTTTGTAGACCATGCTGGCCGTCGGTGCGCCGGAACCGGTGACGAGGGATGTGCCTACCCCATAGGAGTCCACGGGGGCGGACTGCAGGGCGGCGATGGCAAATTCGTCGAGGTCCGAGGTCACCACAATGCGTGTGTTGACGTTGCCCAGGTCATCGAGCAACTGCCGGACCCACTGTGCCTGGGCGACGAGGTCGCCCGAATCCAGGCGCACCGCGCCCAGCTTGTCACCGGCGAGGTCGACGGCGGTCCGGACGGCTGCTTCGACGTCGTACGTGTCGACCAGCAGCGACGTTCCCGGGCCAAAAGTCGCAATTTGGGCTTCAAAGGCCTCCCGCTCCGTGTCGTGCAGGAGCGTGAAGGAGTGGGCAGCAGTGCCCACGGTCTTGATGCCGTAGCGGCGCCCGGCTTCCAGGTTGGAGGTGCTGGCAAAGCCGGCAATCACAGCGGCCCTGGCGGCCGCCGTCGCGGATTCCTCCTGGGTGCGCCGGGAGCCCATCTCGATACACGGGCGGGTGCCGGCTGCAGAGGTCATCCTCGAGGCAGCGGAGGCGATGGCGCTGTCATGGTTCAGGACCGAGAGGATGAACGTTTCCAGGATGCATGCTTCGGCGAACGTTGATTCAACAATGAGGATGGGGGAGTTGGGGAAGTAGGCATCGCCCTCGGCGTAGCCCCAGATATCGCCGCTGAACTTGTAATTGGCGAGGTAATCCAGGGTTTCCTGGTTGACCACGTTGTTTTGCTCCAGGAACTCCAGCTCGGCCTTCCCGAAGCGGAAGTCGGCGATTCCCTCCAGCAGGCGTCCCGTGCCGCCCACCACGCCGTAGCGGCGACCGTCAGGCAACCGCCGGGCGAAGGCTTCGAACACTGATCGGCGATGCGCGGCCCCGGAGTGCAAGGCTGCCTGAAGCATGGTCAGTTCGTAGTGGTCTGTGTACAAGGAAGTTGCGGGGTGGTCCCACGACGTGGCTCTACTCACGAATTCACTCTAGTGCGAGCCGCCATAGAATGGACAGATGAGCCCTAGCGTTGCGTTTGGCACGGACATCGATGAGCGGACGGAAACTGCGGAGCAGTCGTCCACCGGTGTCCTGACAGCCCCTGATATCCCTTGGAACCTTGTGATCTGGAATGATCCCGTCAACCTGATGAGCTACGTGAGCTACGTGTTCCAGAGTTACTTCGGCTATTCGGAGTCCAAGGCGCACAAACTGATGATGGAGGTCCATAAGAAGGGCCGCTCCATTGTTGCCCACGGCAGCAAGGAACAAGTTGAGCAGCACGCCGTAGCAATGCACGGATTTGGTCTCTGGGCCACCGTGGAGAAGGCCGCGAGCGGCAATGAGACACCCGGAAAGGGCGGCCGCCAGCGTGGCTAAGGCATTCAAGTTTGGACTCAAGGGCATCACCGGATACCTGGAGCCGGCCGAGCGGGACCTCCTACGCGGATTGTTGGACGATGTCATCTCCATGCTGGACTCCGATGTCCGGGACAACGAGGATCCGTTGGCGGCCCTGATTGGCCTGGACATGGACGTCAAGCAGCCCAGCGACCGCGCCCTTTTACGGCTTCTGCCCAATGTTCTGAAGGACGACGACGACGGCTCGCTGGAGTTCCGGCAGCTCACCGAACGCTCTGTCCGGGAAAGCAAGGTCGGTGCCCTGCGGGCCACCGCCATGGGACTGGACAAGGACGAACTGGTCCTGACCCTCGAAGATGCCACCCGCTGGTCCATGGCACTGAACGATGTGCGGCTTGTTCTGTCCGAACGCCTGGACATCCGCGATGAGGCTGACGCGGAGCTCATCCACAGCATGCAAGACTGGAGCCAGGCGGAGGACGTTGAGAGCTACTTGGCGTTGGTCTACAACTTCACGACGTGGCTCCAGGAGTCCCTGGTGCAGGCCATGATCTCCGCCAGGCAGGCGAAATCCTGATCCGCCCCGTGGGTTGGTGCTGCCGCCTTGTGACACATCAGACACGAGGCGGAGACCACAGGTAATGGCCGGACGCCATGGGAAGCCTTATTCTCGAATAATTATGACTTCAGCATCGGGCAGTTCACCAAGCGGCGCTTCAGCCAGTGGCGGCCACCTCAGCGACGGGGAAATCGTGGGGGCGCGCCCGATCGGTATCTTCGACTCGGGAGTTGGCGGGCTGACGGTAGCTCGGTCCATCATTGACCAGCTCCCCAATGAATCGATCCTCTATGTGGGGGACACCGCCAACGGCCCCTACGGCCCGCTTCCGATAGCCGAAGTGCGGGCCAACGCCCTGGGCGTCATGGACGAGCTGGTGGACTCCGGCGTCAAGTTGCTCACCATTGCGTGCAATTCCGCGTCGGCTGCCGTGCTCCGGGATGCCCGTGAACGCTACACGGCCCGCTACGGTATCCCTGTTATCGAGGTCATCCAGCCGGCCGTCCGCCGCGCCGTCTCAGCCACACGCTCCGGCAGGATCGGCGTTATTGGCACCTCCGCTACGGTTGGTTCCCGGGCCTACGAGGACACGTTCGCTGCTGCACCGGACCTGACCATCACGTCCGCGGCCTGCCCGGCATTCGTTGAATTCGTGGAAGCCGGAATTACCACCGGCCCGGATCTTCTGTCGGCTGCCAACGAGTATCTGCAGCCGCTCAAAGCCGCCGGCGTGGACACCGTTGTCCTGGGGTGCACGCACTACCCTTTGCTGACCGGGGTCATCTCGTTCGTCATGGGCGAAGACGTGACGCTCGTATCCAGCGCCGAAGAGACGGCCAAGGATGTCTACCGTGCGTTGGCCAACCACGGTATCCAACGGACTGAGCCTGCAGCGCCCAGCCACGAGTTCATCGCCACGGGGGATGCGGCACACTTCGAAACCCTGGCCCGCCGTTTCCTGGGTCCCGAGGTCCTTTCCGTCAAGCACGTTGACCATGTGGCTGCCCAGTACCCCACTGGCAGCCTGGCCCGCATTACGCCCGAGATGCTGGAAGCTGCCCGATCGGGATCCGGGTTGTCGAGACGTTCCTACTTCGTCCAGCCAGAGGGCAACCCCGCCTTCGGCTCGGGTGCGGCCATGGGACGTGGCCTGTGAAGCTGACGATCGTGGGGTGCACCGGATCCTTCCCGGGCCCCGGTTCGCCCGCGTCCTGTTACCTGGTGACGGCACACGATGGCGAACGTGAGTGGAAAATAGTCATGGACCTCGGCAGTGGAGCCTTGGGCGCGATCCAGCGCTACACGGACCTTGAGGACATAGACGCGATTTTCCTCACCCACCTGCACCCGGACCACTGCATGGACTTGTGCGGCCTGCACGTCGCCGTCCGTTGGAAACCAGGCGGTTGGGGTCGTGACAGGCTTCCGGTGTGGGGGCCTGCGGCAACCGCGGACCGGATGGCGACCGCCTATGGGCTGGAACTTGATCCCGGGATGCACGAGGAGTTCGACTTCACCAACTGGGCCGAACAGAAGCCCGTAACTGTGGGGCCCTTCACCGTCACGCCCTATTCCGTCAATCACCCGGTTGAAGAGGCATACGCCTTGCGTGTTACCGCTACGGAACCGGGCAAGGACGGCATTCCGGTTACCAAGGTCCTGACGTACTCCGGGGATACTGATTCCTGCCAGGGGCTCGAGGACGCTGCCAAGGGTTCGGATCTGTTTCTCTGTGAGGCTGCCTTCGAGGAGGGCCGCGACGACGACATCAAGGATGTCCACCTCACAGGCAAGCGGGCAGGCGAGGCCGCTGCAAACGCAGGGGCCAAACGGCTGCTGCTGACGCACATTCCCGTGTGGACCTCGCAGACCAAAGTACTCTCGGAGGCAAAGCCGGTATTCGGAGACGTGGCTGTGGCTGTCGCAGGGGTTCACTACACCATCTAGGTGGGCCGTCGTCGGGGGGCCTGGTCGGCTTGGCTAAGCTTGGAGCATGACTTCTGAAGCAACAGCCACACCCGTCATCCGCGCCGATGGCCGGACCCCCGATCAACTGCGCCCCATCAGCATCACCCGCGGCTGGTCGAAGCAGGCCGAGGGATCGGCGCTGATTGAGTTCGGCAACACCCGGGTCCTGTGCACCGCTTCGCTCACCGAGGGCGTGCCGCGCTGGCTCAAGGGAGAAGGCCGTGGCTGGGTTACGGCCGAGTACGCCATGCTTCCCCGTGCCACCAACACCCGATCCGACCGCGAGTCCGTGAAGGGCAAGATTGGTGGACGCACCCACGAGATCTCGCGCCTCATCGGCCGTTCGCTGCGCTCCATCATCGACACCAAGGCCCTGGGCGAGAACACTATCGTCCTGGACTGCGACGTCCTCCAGGCCGACGGCGGTACCCGTACGGCTGCGATCACCGGCGCCTACGTGGCCCTCGCGGAAGCCATCCGCTTCGCCCGGGAGAACAAGCTCATTGCCCGCAACGCCGAGCCCCTGGTGGACACCATCGCGGCCGTTTCTGTCGGCATCATCGACGGCGTCCCCATGCTGGACCTGCCCTACGTTGAAGACGTCCGCGCTGAGACCGACATGAACGTGGTGGTGACCGGTTCCGGCAAGTTCGTCGAAGTGCAGGGCACCGCTGAGGGCGCACCGTTCGATCGCGACGAACTCAACGCCCTCCTGGACCTTGCCCTGCTGGGCACCACGCAGCTTTCGGCCATCCAGCGCGAAACGCTGGCGGAAGCTCCGTGAGCGCCGTAGAGCCAGGCGGCCCCCGGCTGGTGCTGGCCACCCACAACAAGGGCAAGCTGAAAGAACTGCGTGAACTTCTTCGGGGCCAGGTGCCAGGGCTCGACGTCGACACCCAAGTGGTGGACGCCGCTGCGGCCGGCGCCCCGGATGTCGCCGAAACCGGTGTTACGTTCGCGGAGAACTCGCTGCTGAAGGCCCGCGCGGTGGCGGAAGCGACCGGCCTGGTGGCCATCGCCGACGACTCCGGCCTGGCAGTGGACGTGCTGGGCGGAGCCCCCGGGATCTTCTCTGCACGCTGGTCGGGGCGACACGGCGATGACATTGCCAACCTGAACCTTTTGTTGGCGCAGCTCTCGGACGTTCCCGATTCCTTCCGTGGAGCGGCCTTTGTCTGCGCTGCTGCGTTGGCGGTGCCCGGCGCCGATGGCATTGCCCATGAAACCGTGGAGTACGGACAGTTGGAGGGGACCCTGCTGCGTGAACCCCGCGGCGAGGGTGGCTTTGGCTACGACCCCGTGCTGCAACCAGCCGGAATGGACCGCAGCTGCGCCGAACTCAGCTCCGAGGAAAAGAACGCCATCAGTCACCGGGGCCAGGCGTTCCGGGCATTGCTGCCCGCCATCGTGGACGCATTGTCAGAGCCGCAACTGAAGTAAGCCTGGACATGCGAAAACGAATGGCACCCCGCGCGGCGGGGTGCCATTCGTTTTTTGCTTGCTTGAGCGGAACGCCGGGCGGCCCTAGAGCTCGCCGGTCTTGCCGCCGTCGTGCTCGTCGATGAATTCCTCCACGGGATCGGTTCCCTGGGCGGCCGCCTTGCGTTTGGCGACGAATCCGCGGCCCACCTCGATGAGGATCGGAATAACGGAGATCAGGACGATGACGATGAAGATAATGTCGATGTTCTTGCCGACCCACTCGAACTGGCCGAGCCATGCACCGAGCAGGGTAACTCCGCCACCCCACAGGACGGCGCCAATGACGTTGAAGAGGAAGAACTTGCGCTTGTCCATCTGGGCGACGCCCACGATGACCGGCACGAAGGTGCGGATAATCGGCACAAACCTGGCCAGGATCAGCGCTTTGCCGCCGTGCTTCTCGAAGAATGCGTGGGCGCTTTCGACGTTTTCCCTCTTGAACAGCCTGGAATCGGGCTTGTTGAAGATCGCCGGCCCGGCTTTCGCTCCGATGAGGTAGCCGGTCTGGTTACCCAGGATGGCCGAGACGATGATCAGGCCACACATGCCCCACAGGTTGAACTCAATGGCGCCTGTCGACACCAGCAACCCGGCTGTGAAGAGCATGGAGTCGCCGGGCAGGAAGAAGCCCACCAGCAACCCGGTCTCGGCGAAGACGATGGCGCAGACCAGGAGAACCACCCAGGGTCCCAGCGGTGAATCGCGCAGGAAGACGTCGGGGTTCAACCAGTCCGGCAGGAACGACGCCATGGCCGGCTGCACTGGGCCCGCGCCCCCGAAAGTGGATACGGCCATATCGCTTATCGCAGAAAAGATCACCCATTAAGCCTACTTGAAGCCAGTCCGCGGAAATTTCCGTAAGCCGCAACGGCTGCATGTCACCTCAATCACCCATGCAATGGCCGCCTCGCCGTCCAAATCGGCGGGGGCGGACTTTTCCCGCTGTAATCTTGACCAGTGGCATTGGACTTTACGGCGATCGACTTTGAAACAGCCAACGGCTTCAGGGGCTCCCCGTGTTCAGTTGGACTCAGTAAGGTCCGCAACGGGGTTGTGGTGGAGGAAGCCTCATGGCTGATGCGCCCTCCGGAGAACCACGATCATTTCGAGTTCCACAACACGCGGATCCACGGTATCCGTGCTGAAGACGTCGCCGGGCGCCCACGGTTCGGGGACCTCTTCCCCGAGATCGGGGCATTCATCGGTGGGGACGTACTTGCCGCCCACAATGCGGCCTTTGACCTCGGCGTGATCCGCTCGGGCTTGGAAGTATCCGGGCTGCCCGGGCCTGCCTACCACTACGTCTGCACCGTCATGCTGTCGCGTCGATGCTATTCCTTGGTGTCCAATTCCCTGCCGTACGCGGCAGAGGAAGCCGGGGTCCCGCTGGTGAACCACCACGACGCAGCCGAGGACGCCCGCGCGTGCGCCGGCATCCTGGTGGACATTGCCCGGCGCAACAATGCCAACAGCATCGCCGAACTCTATCTTTCCCTGGGGCTGAACCTGCCCCATCAACCGGCGTTCGATCCCGCGTTGGGCTTGTCAAAAGCCACAGTCTCGGCGTTGGCCGCCAAGAACGGCAGTTCCCTGGAACGTGCCCTGGAAGGGGCCTCGGGCGGTCCAAGCGGCTGGTCGGCGTGGCCGGAGGAGGGCCCCAACCCGCTGCCCAACCCCGCGGCCGAGCCGGGACACCCGCTCTTCGGCCAAACAGTGGTATTCACCGGTGATCTTGCCATTACACGGCCGGAAGCCAAGTCCCGGGCCGCGGACATGGGGGCCCGCCCCGAAAGCCGTGTGACTGCTCGGACCACGGTGCTGATTGTCGGAGACGGTTTCGTGGCTGGAGACCTTCGGGCAGGACGGCTTACAGGCAAGGCGAAACGGGTCCTTGAGCTCCACGCCAAGGGACAGCAGATCGAGGTAGTCTCCGAGGGCGAGTTCCTGCAGATGGTGGGCGGCGCCTGACCGGCCGGGGGTCACACTGCGCAATATTGCTTCCCGTCCGTGCAGCAGCGCTCCTAGCCTTGGTTCATGACCAAGCCAAGCTTTCCCCAAGCGCCGGCCCGCCAAGCTGCGGACACTCCCGTTGGCGGTGGGATCGATTGGCGCGCAGTGTTTGCCTTTCCCAATCCCGTCAACGAGTACGCCGCCCGGATTACGGCTGGGCTTGTGGTGGTGCTCGCTGTCGTGACGTTGGTGGCCGGCTGGGGCTGGGGGTTGGTTGCCCTCGCCGCAGGTTTCTGGCTCCGCGTGCTTTTTGGTCCGCGGATTTCCCCGTTGGCCCTGTTGTCCGTCAAGGTCCTGGCTCCGCGGATTGGTCATGCCAAGCTGGTTGCCGGTCCTCCCAAGCGGTTCGCGCAAGGCATCGGGGCCGCCTTGACCAGTGCCGCCGTCGTCCTGTTCTTCACTGGCTTCCAGCCGGCTGCATGGATTCTGCTTGCTCTGCTGATCGTTGCGGCCTCGCTGGAGGCATTCGCCGGTTTCTGCCTGGGGTGTGCAATCTTCGGTTTCCTGCAGCGCCGTGGCCTCATTCCGGAGGACGTGTGCGAGGCCTGCAACAACATCACGCTTCGCAGAACCTAGCCCCTGCCTTCAGCCGGTGGTGACGGCGAGGAGACGGTCGGCCATACCGCGGATGACCTCCGGTGCTTCCAAAGCCTCCAGCCAATCCGCGGGCAGGCACCGCTCGCCGTAGTATGCGCCGAGGATGTTGCCCGCGATCGATCCGGTCGAGTCACTGTCACCGCTGTGGTTAATGGCGACGCCGATTGCGTTGCGGAAATGTTCTGCCGGCTCGCTGCCACCTGTGGACAGGACGGCGTACAGCCCGACGGCGAGTGCTTCCTCAGCCACCCATCCCTCACCGAGCTCCGCGGTCAGTTCTTCCGGGCCCAGCGTGGTGGATTCCGCGGACAGTCGCAGGGCCGCGTTCAGCCTTTCACCGAGCTCGGGTGCCTTGGTGGGAACGGCGCTGACGTACTCAAGGGCGTCGACGGCGGCAGTATGGACGTCGCTGCCTGCCACGATGTTGTGGATCAACAGGCTGAAGGCGGCCGCACTGAGCCGTGCCGAGGGATGTCCGTGGGTCAACGAGGCGGCGTCGGAGCTGAGCTTGTAGACCGCTTCACGGGAGATGTGGGGGATGAGCCCGAACGGGGCTGAGCGCATCACTGTGCCGCATCCTTTGGAGTCCGGGTTGACGGGCCGGGCTACTGTTCCCATGTCGCCGGTTGCCAAGCCGCTGAGGCAGGCGTTGCCGGGCGCGCGGCGATGCTTCAGCACGTCCTGGGAGTCAATCCACCGGGGCTGCGGCGCTGGAGCGGAGGACGAAACGGCGACATCCTGGGTCGCAAGCCAACGCAGGTAAGCGAGCCAGAGGCAGGCGATCTCGTCCGCAGCTACACCGTCGTTCGCCCATTCGAGGGCTTCTACGAGCCCGTCAACCGTATACAGCGTCATCTGGGTGTCGTCCGAAAAGTGGCTGCCGCCGTCGAGCTGCGTGAACGAGGTCAGGCCGTTCGGCCCAAACCGTGCGCGAATGGCGGCAAGGGAATCGAACTCCACCTCGTAACCCAGGGAATCACCCAACGCCCCTCCCAAAAGTGACCCGTAAACCCGGGATTCGAAGGACGGAACGGCGGGGGAGGAAGCGTCAACACTCATGCCAGTAACTTACCGTGCCCGCAGGCCTCCGCTGATATGGTGGGGAAGCTGCCGGCACCGATGAAACCCTGGAGAGACAACGTGCGTGAACCTGCTTGGCGACGGACCGGAAA
Source organism: Arthrobacter sp. fls2-241-R2A-172 (assembly GCF_030208885.1). Lineage (NCBI taxonomy): Bacteria > Bacillati > Actinomycetota > Actinomycetes > Micrococcales > Micrococcaceae > Arthrobacter > Arthrobacter sp. fls2-241-R2A-172. The sequence goes on from NZ_JARVTB010000008.1 coordinate 231,775, forward strand.
GACACCTGACTACCGGTTTTCGCTGGCCAACGAACGTACCTTCCTGGCATGGATCCGCACATCCCTGGCGCTGCTCGCGGGTGCGGTAGCGGTTGACCAACTGGCCCCCAACATCGCCCCTACGCCGGTGCGCTTGGTTCTGTGTGTACTGTTGGCGCTTGTCGGGGCCGGGCTGGCCGCCTTGTCGTATCGTCGCTGGGGTCAGATGGAAGCCGCGATGCGCAATGACCAGGCCCTCCCTTTCTCCCGGGTGATGCTGTTCATGACCATCGTGGTGGCCGTAGCCGCCTTCGCCTTCGCCGTGTTGATCCTCGTGGCGCGTTGAGTATGGTCGGATCGAACAGGACGGAACCGTGAGCGTGGAAGTCCGGGATCCTGGCCTGCAACCCGAACGCACCACGCTGGCATGGCGACGCACACTGATTTCGCTGGTGGTGGTGGACCTTTTCATCTGGCGAAGTTGGCTGACATCGGAGCCCGCCGCCGGCAACGTCGTCGCCGGCCTGCCAGGGCTGGACTACCAAGGGCTTTGCGCTCTCATGGCCGCAGCGGCCACGGTAGTCCTCGCGGCAGTGGTGTGGGTCCGCTCACGCCAGCTCCAGGCTGGCAGCCAGGCGGCATCGGCACGGTTGGTCCTGGTCAGCACGCTGGCAGTGGTGGGCCTCGGGGGCACGGCCATCGCAGCGATAGCCTTGGGCGGATAAGCTCGGAGGCGGGATTCAGCAACTGCCCAGATTCGGCTGGCAAGATGCTCAAGGACTCCGGACGTTCCGGGCGAACCATGGGCACGCCACCGTGCAGCGCGATCCGCGGCAGGCCATACCGGCCTGCACACCAACCGTAAGGACAACTTCGTCATGACCTCTCCTGTGCACGCCACCTCCGATCCCCAACCGGGACTCATCGCCCGGCTGTCGGCTGAAGCTTTGGGCTCCATGTTCGTCGTGCTGGTTGCGGTCGGTGTCTCGATCTTCTCCAACCCTTCCGGTGCCCCGCTGCCTGCAGCACTGGCAACCGGCCTGACGGTTACCGTGGCGATGCTGGCTTTCGGGTACGTTTCCGGTGGCCACTTCAACCCGGTGATCACCTTGGGCAACCTGATTGCGGGCCGCATCCGCGCGGTGGCCGCGATCGCATACATCGTGGCCCAGGTGATTGGCAGTGTTGTGGGTGCCGCCCTTGCATACTGCGTGGTGCTGACCGTTCCCGTGCTGACGGACGCCCGCGCAGCCTTCGGCTCTGTGGCTGCCGGTTATGGTGAACACGCCGCTGCACAAACCCAGATGGCCGGGGTCCTGCTCGTTGAGGTTATCGGTTCGGCACTGCTGGTCGCCGTGTTCCTTGGGGCCACCTCCGGCCGCCGCGCACTTCCTGCAGTGGCACCTTTCGCAGTAGGACTCGCCACGGCTGTCCTGCTCCAGTTTGGACAGGTCTTGGGCAACCTTCCGTTCAACCCTGCACGTGCCACAGGGCAGGCGTTCTTCAGCCCCTCCTGGGCATTGGACGGTTTGTGGCTCTTCTGGGTGGCTCCCTTGATGGGTGCCGCGCTCGCCGGTCTGGCATTCAGGGGTTTCCAGGGTTTCTCTGCCGGCAACCGGGGTGCCGAAGCAAGCTCCGTGCTCGCAGATGGCGGCGTCAACGATTCCTTCGACACGGAGGCGGACCCCACCGAGGACGTTGCAGTGACCCGTGAGGCGAAGGGCAGCCAGGATGAAGGCAGCACATCGGCCCGTCCGGCTCCTGCTGCTCCCGTCGCCGACGATGACGCACGCGACTTTTTCGAGGGCAAGAAAGGCTAGCAGCCGGACAGGACCGACGGCGGTCGGCTCGCCTCCGCTTTAATGTCGGTGCTCCCGGATAACTTGAGAATATGCGGTTACTCCATACTTCCGATTGGCATCTTGGCCGGTCTTTCCATGGCGTTGGGATGCTTGAAGCCCAGCGCAACTTCGTGGACCAGCTGGTGTCTTTCGTCGAAGCCAGGTCCGTTGACGTTGTCCTGATTGCCGGTGACGTCTATGACCGCGCGCTGCCTGGATTGGATGTCGTCAAGCTGCTTGATGAGGCTTTGGTGCGCATTACCCAGGCGGGGGCCAATGTTGTGCTGACCAGCGGCAACCACGACTCCGCGATCAGGCTGGGCTTCGCCTCACGGTTGCTGGAACGTGGGGGAGTGCATTTGCGGACCCGGATCGAGGACCTGGACGTACCGGTCATGTTGCCTGCACGTACGGACGGCCAAGGAAACCCTGCGACAGTGGCCATTTACGGCATTCCGTTCCTTGAACCGCGGCTCGTGGCTGAGCGGTTGGAGGCCCCCAGCGCCACCCACTTTGAGGTCACGCTCGCTGCGGTGGAACGCATCAAGGCCGACGTTGCACAACGCCGCGTTTCCGGGCCTGTTCATCCGGTGGTCCTGGCCCATACTTTCGCCAGCGGCGGTATCACCTCGGAGAGTGAGCGGGACCTGAGTATCGGCGGCCTGGGCGCAGTCCCGTTGGATCTCTTCGAGGATTTCACGTATACCGCGCTCGGTCATCTCCATGGCCGCCAGGAGCTGGCACCCCACGTCCGTTACTCCGGTTCACCCTTGGCCTACTCGTTCTCGGAGGCCAGGCACCACAAGGGCGCCTGGCTGGTGGAGATCGGTGCCGATGGCGTGCCGGACGTCCAGGAAGTCCTATGGGAGGCCCCACGGACACTCGCCGTGTTGAGGGGAAAGCTCGATGACCTGCTGGGGTCCGCGGAGCATGCGTGGGCGGAAGCTGCGTACTGCCACATCACGTTGACGGACGCCCAGCGGCCCGCCCAAGCCATGGAGACGCTGCGCAGCCGTTTTCCAGACACCCTGGTCCTGGCATTCGACCCCGAAGGCGCCGAAGCCCGGTCCAAGACCAGCTACAGCACCCGGCTTGCCGAGGCTGAGGACGACCTCGGAGTATGTTGCGGCTTCCTGGACCATGTCCGCGGCCGTGCCGCAGGCGAGGCCGAAGAAACGGCGCTGCGGGAAGCCCTTGAGTCCGTTCGGTTGGAGGAAGCGGAGCTGTGAGAATCCACCGCCTGGACATCGAAGCGTTCGGTCCGTTTGCGACCCCGCAGCACATCGACTTCGACCAGTTGAGCTCCCAGGGACTCTTCCTGCTCAATGGCCCCACCGGGGCCGGCAAGACGAGCATCCTGGATGCCATCTGTTTCGCCCTGTACGGATCTGTGCCTGGCGCCCGCCAGGAAGGTAAGCGGCTTCGTAGCGACCACGCGGCACCGGGGGTTGAACCGCGCGTGGTCTGCGAATTCACAGCCCGTGGCAGGCGCTTCGAGGTAAGCCGTTCTCCGGCATGGGAACGACCCAGCGCCCGTGGCCGCAAGGGGTACACAACCCAGCAGGCCAAGACGCTTCTCCGGGAACGCATCGGGGGCACATGGGAGGAAAAGTCGTCCAGGAATGACGAGGTAGGTGCCGAGCTCTCTGACGTCCTGGGGATGGACCGGGACCAGTTCACCCGTGTAGTGATGCTCCCCCAAGGGGACTTCGCAGCCTTCTTGAGGTCAAAGGCCGGCGACCGCCTGGACCTCCTCCAGAAGCTCTTCGGCACTCAGCGGTTCGAGGCCGTCGAACAGCAACTCGCCCAGCAAGCGGCGGCAGCAGCCAAAGAGGTTGGGGAGAACGCATCGGGGCTCCAGATGCTGCTGGACAGGATTGCCTCAGAACAGGCACAGTTGGGTCTTTCCGGCGCCACGGGGGAGGACGCACCGGGCGACCATGACGGGCCTGCCCTTACTGCTGGAGAGACACCCCAGGCTGACAACGAGGACCCTGAGGCGTGGCTCCAGGTTGTCGAAGAAGACGTTGAGGCCGAACGGAAACGCCGGGAGGCCGCGGCCACCGAAGCGGAAACGCGATCCGTCCGGTATGCCGAGGAATTCAAGGAAGCCGAGGAGAAGTCACTGCGGCATGCCCGCCTCGCTGCCGCCTTGCAGCGGAAGATCGTGTCTGAATTGGCGGCACCCCGGGCGCTTGAGAACAGGGAAGCATTGGCCAAACACCGTCGTGCTGCCGTTCTCAGCGGCCAGCTCGACGCTGTTGGATCTGCGGCCCGAAAGGTCGAGGCCGCTGTAGAACGGGTGGCAAAGGCTCGCGGCAAACTGGCTGCGGCGGGCGTGGCGACCGAAGATCCCACAGTGGCCCTGGATAAAGCGAAGGCGTCGCATGCGGTACTCCAGGCCCGGCTGCCGGACGAGCAACGCATGGAGGAAATCGCCGGACGCCTCGCTGCCAAGCGGACTGAGGAGACAACCCAGCTGGCTGCGGCGGCGAAAGCAACGTCCTTGCTGGCTCAATTACGCGAAGAAGCCTCGACGTTGGAGTCACGGATTGAGCCGCTGAAACCTCTTGCTGCCCACCTCGCAGACCGGGAACGGGACGCCGCGTCAGCAGCCGAATTGGTAGGCATCGTAGCCCGCTACTCCACCGCAACACACGAACTCGACACCCTCAACGAACAACACCTCCAAGCACGGTCAGCGTCGCAGGATCTTCGTCAGCGCTGGCTTGATGTCCGCGAGCTCCGCCTCGCCAACGCCGCAGGGGAGCTTGCCGCGGCGTTGGAGAACGGGAAGCCGTGCGCCGTCTGCGGCAGCGCGGACCATCCGCAGCCTGCGGCAGCTGCGCGCTCGGCCCTGTCTCTGGCCCAGGACGAGGAAGAAGCCAGGCAGCTTTTTGAGGGCAGCGAGAAAGCCCTGGCAGAGTTGGCCGGGCACGTTTCCGCTGCGGCCCAGGTTGTCGCCGGTTTGGCGGCCCAAGGCGGTTCACTTGACCTCGCCGAGGCTAAGGCCAGCCTTGTGGCGGCTGAGGCTGCTGCGCTGGAAGCCCGGAAGGCTTCCACCTTGCTGGCGGAGCTGCGGGGCGAGCTTGAGGTCCTCAGCAAACGAGTGGCCCAGATGCAGGAAGAACATTCCGCGTCAGTCGGCGCGGCAGCGCATGCGGCCTCGAGTGTCCAGCTTCTTCAGGAGCAATGCGATGCCCTGACAGCCGAGCTGGCAGGTCTAAGGGGGGATTTCCCCAGCCTGCGTGAACGTCTGGAAGCGCTGTCCAGGGAAAGTGCCCTCCTTCAGGAGGCTGTCGATGGGGATCAGGAGCTGGAGGGCGCCCGGCATATCATGAGCGAGGCCGCGGCCGCACTGGAACGCGCGCTGCCCGAATCCGGGTTTGCCACCGCTGAAGAAGCCCGTCGTGAGTTGCTGTCTCCCGCCGACGTCGTTGGACTCGAGCAGGACCTCGCCGATTTCGACGCCGAAGCAGCAAAGTTGGACGAGCTGTTTGCCGGCGAGGACCTGGTCCTGGCTGGCAAGGAAGCCAGCATCGGCGAACTGCCCATGCCTGAATCCGAACGCGCGGAAGCACGGCTCCGTGCTGCCAAGGCCGCAGAGGATGCCCGGTCTGCTGCCCTGGCCGCAGGGCTCGCGGGCAAGTCGGTTGACGCCATTCGCCGCTACCGGGCGGAGTACCGTTCCCTTGCCCAGGCCGCTGAAGAACCGCGCAGGAAGGCCCGCGTGCTTGCCGGGCTGGCTGAAACAGTCCGGGGAGCCGGGGAGAACAGTTACCGGATGAGCTTGAATACCTATGTTCTCGCTGCTCGTTTGGAGCAGGTGGCCGCTGCCGCTTCCGAAAGGCTTGTTGCCATGAGTGATGGCCGGTATACCTTGCAGCACACCGATGCCAAGGCTGCGCGGGGCGCGAAGTCCGGCCTTGGGTTGGAAGTAGTCGACGAATGGACCGGCCAACATCGTGACACGTCCACGCTCTCGGGCGGTGAATCCTTCATGGCCTCCCTGTCCCTGGCGTTGGGGCTCGCGGATGTCGTCCAGCATGAGGCAGGTGGAGTGGACATTGAAACGCTCTTCGTCGACGAAGGCTTCGGCAGCCTGGACGAGCAAGCGCTCGAGCAGGTCATGGACGCTTTGGAGGGACTACGCGACGGCGGCCGGGTCGTCGGACTGGTCAGCCACGTTGCGGAGATGAAGCAGCGCATCACCAGCCAGCTCCAGGTGGTCAAGGGGCGCCATGGGTCCAGTGTGCGGATTGCCGAGGTAGTTCCCTCATGACCCATATCCGATAGACTTACCCCGTTACACCGGGTCGCGCGCATCGGGAGGAGGGACGATGCGCACCTTTTAGCGAACCCGGATTAATGGAAAAATCTTCTGTGGCCTCCGAGCCCTTGTCATTGGCGCCAGCACGTCCCTCACGCCTGCCAGGCCGTTTCGCCCGGCTTCCCGAACTGGCTGGACCCGGCTTCCTGCCTTTGGGTCTTTTCGCCAGGCTCCCCTTGGCCATGCTTACCGTGGGTACCTTGACCTTGGTGACAGCCGTCAGCCATTCGTACGCGATCGGCGGGATGGCAGCCGGAGCCGTAGGCATCGGCTCTGCACTGGGTGCTCCGGTCCTGGGCTCCCTGGCTGACCGCGCCGGCCAACGCATCGTGCTTGTCGTTGCGGCCATCGTCAACACCTTGGCCGTTGCCGCACTGCTTGCTGCGGCCTACCTCACTCCCGGCTACGAATCGGCGGCTGACGCGATCGCCGTCCTTGTCGCCGCGTTCCTGGCCGGGGCGAGCTGTCCCCAGGTAGGTCCCATGGCAAGGGTCCGCTGGATGGCGCTGACCACACGCAACCTGTCGCCTGCGGCAGGCAGCGGGGGCAGGAGCGTCGCGGCCAACCGGGCCGACCTGGATACCGCCCTGTCCTACGAGGGCACCGCGGACGAAATCACTTTCGTCCTTGGTCCCGCCTTGGTGGGCGTCCTGGCGAGCATCGTAGCCCCTTGGCTGCCCCTTGCCCTGGCTGCTGTCATGACCATCACCCTCGTTCCTGCTTTTGCCGTCCATCCCAGCCAACAAGCTGTGGTGCCGGCCCCACGAAAGGCGCGCACCGGCGGCGTGCCCGCCGCAGGGCAAAACGGCGGAGCGAAACCACAGCGGCGTCACCGCTGGGCCGGTGCCGTGGTTGCCGTTCCGGTCCTGGCCATGGTCTGCATGGGCACCTTTTTCGGCGCGACCCAGAACGCTTTGAGCGCGTTCTCGGCGCAATACGCGACAGCCGAGATCGCCGGGCTTCTGTACGCGGTCATGGGCATGAGCTCAGCGGTTGCGGCGTTGTCTGTCGCTTTCTGGCCGCAACGGTTCAGCTTGGCTGCGCGTTGGGTAGCCGCTGCCCTGGCGATGTCGGTGTTGTCGTTGCTGTTGCTGCTCCCGGCCGGAATCTGGCCCATGGTCCTGGTGCTGCTGGTCCTTGGCATTCCTGTGGGACCGGTCATGGTCACCGTCTTCAGCATCGGTGGCCTGGTGGCGCCTGCCGGCCGGATGGCAACCGTGATGACGGCGCTGGCCAGCGGAATAGTAGCGGGTACCGCACTGGGCTCCTACCTGGCCGGGCAATTGGCCCAAACCCAGGGCTCCGGGGCGGCGTTCGTGGTTTCCATGGGCGCAGCAGCAGGACTCTTCATGCTGGGCGTCGTCACGTTCCTGGTGATGAAGCGTCGGCCCCAGGGTTGACCTTCCAAGCCCCGACCTTAGGGCTGGTCACGCTCCGGCATTGCGGTATCCGGTGGGCGAGTTGCCGAAAGCGGCCCTGAAGATGCGGCTGAAATGGGCGGCGTCGGTGAACCCCCACCGCGCTGCGATGGCTGTGACGGGGCGTTCTGCCAGTACCGGATCCATCAGGTCCCGGCGGCACCGCTCAAGACGCCGTTGCCGGATCGACGAAGCCACCGTAGTGCCGATCTCCTGGAAAAGATCGTGCAGGTGGCGGGTGGAGATGTAGTGGGCGGCGGCGATGGTTCCGGGGGAGAGGCCGGGATCACCGAGGTTGGCTTCGATGTAGTCGTGGATCCGGCCCAGCAACAGCAGGTGAGGATCGCGGCCCGTCTCGATCATTTGGTCGAGTTCGCCGTTAAAGAGCGTTGTCACCAGGTCCAGGGCATTGCGGACCAGCCGCAGGCCGTTGGTGCCGGACAGGGCTTCAAGGTTGTCGGCCAGTTTCACCAGGAAGGGGCTGATGAGTTCGCCGAGCCCCTCGTCACCGGGAATCCGCAAAGCTGTCACATGGCCCATGGCTTCGGCCGGCAAGTCCAGCAGGACGTGAGGGAACATCAGCACCAAAGTGCGGAAGTCGTCGTCGAACGTTAGCTGGTACGGGCGTGAGGTGTCGTAAATGGAGAGGTCGCCGGGGCGCAACACGGCTTCGCGTTCGTCCTGCACCAGGCGACCGGACCCACTGAGCTGGATGCTGAGTTTGAAGAAGCGGCCGGTGGACTTGGCTATCAGCTCAGGAGTGCGGAGGACAGCATGGGGTCCGGCGGTGACTTCAACTACGGAGATCTGGTCAAGGACACGTGCCCGCATGGTTCCGTGGAAGGCTGAGTTGCGTGGGCCTTGGGCCAGCAATGGCACGAAGGATGCGGAGATTGCCCTGCTCCACTCCTGGAACGACTCCGCCACGATGGTTTCCACGGTTGCGGGGCCGGTTTCGGCCGCGACGGTCATCAAACTCCCTTTCAGAGGCCCGCGGTGCCGCTGCGAGTGGGCCGGGAGGGCCGGCACTGCGGGACGTGAGCTTGCCCACGATTCTACACCGGGGACCATGTGGCACTGTGCCTGCGTCCAGCGACAACGACCTTGCCGTGTGAGACAAGTCACGCGGTGGCACGGCGGTGGAAGATTGCGGAATGACAGACACCGTGCCGCGCTCTCTCCCGCGGCACCGAGGCAGGAGCACACTATGAGCGTGGACAACCCCGTCAAAGGCAGGACCCCCGCAGCCGCCGTCACCAAGAAGCGGCTGGGCGTACCGGCAGTGACCTTTATGATCATCGCGGCCTCCGCGCCGCTGACCGTCCTGGCAGGCGGAGTAACCACCACGTTCGCCGTCACGGGGGTGACCGGCGTCCCGCTGTCCTTCCTGCTCCTCGGCGGAATCCTGGCGTTGTTCGCTGTGGGTTACGCCGCTATGAGCCGCTACGTCACCAACGCCGGCGCGTTCTATGCGTACATAGCGCAAGGCATTTCCAGGCCGGCCGGAGTGGGCGCTTCCCTGGTTGCCCTGATGGCCTACAACCTGATGCAAGTGGGGATCTACGGACTCTTCGGCTTCACAGTTTCATCACTCCTGTCCGTGCGGCTGGGCATCAGCGTTCCTTGGTGGGTACCCGTGCTGGTGTGCATCGCGATCGTGGGCTGGCTGGGCGTGAACAGGGTGGATTTGTCGGCGAAGGTCCTTGGTGTCCTGGTGGCCCTCGAGTTCCTGGTGGTGATCGTGTACGACATCATCAGCCTCGCCGTGGCCCCTGAGGGCATCAGCGCAGCTGCCTTCAGCCCTGAGAGCCTGTTCGTTCCCGGCATCGGCGCGGTACTGTCCTTTGGCATCGCCGCCTTCATGGGTTTTGAATCGGCAGCTATCTACGGCGAGGAATCCAAGGACCCCCAGCGGACCGTCGCCCGTGCCACCTTTGCCGCCGTGGGCATCATCGCCGTCTTCTATGCGGTATCTGCCTGGGCGATGACCGTAGGAACGGGGCCGTCAGCTGTCATTGAGACCGCGGCAACCTCCGGCCCGGACATGATCTTTGCTTTCCTGGGCGCCAACGGTGGTGTGCTGCTCAGCGATATCGCCCAGGTCCTGTTTGTCACAAGCCTCTTTGCCGCGCTCGTCAGTTTCCACAATGCAGTGGCGCGCTACTTTTTCTCCCTTGGCCGCGAACGGGTCCTTCCGGCCGCGCTGGCCAAGGTTCGCACGCAGAGCGGGGCACCGTTCGCCGGTTCCTTGGCGCAAACGGTGATTGCCGTCGTCGTGACCGTTGGGTTTGCCATCGCGGGATCGGGCTCCGAGCTGGGCGAACTGTACCCCGTGCTGACCATGTTCACGTGGTTGACCAACAGCGGCGCCATGGGCCTGGTGCTGCTCATGACCGTGGTCTCCGTTGCCGTGATCGGTTTCTTCCGCCGGCAGCAGCATGGGGCAAGCCTGTGGGTCAGGGTTGTCGCCCCGGGCCTGGGTTTCGTTCTCCTGGCTGTGGTATTTGTGCTGATCGCCACCAACTTCAACGTCCTGCTGGGCCAAACCGAATCGACACCAGCCACGTTTGTCCTGCCCGCGCTGGTCCTGCTGCCCGGCGTCGTGGGCATCATCTGGGGCCTACGCCTCAGGCGCTCGCAACCGGCACTCTACGCCCGGATCGGCCACGGCGCCGAAGACTGACCCTGATCTGCCAAGAAAGCCCCGGCGCGCATTCCGCGCCGGGGCTTCCTTGTGCCGGGCCTGCCTCCTGGGGGTTAGAGCCCTTGGGCCGGGTCCAGTTCGGGGCTGTGCAGGGTCATGCTGATCAGGCGGCCATGGGCACCGAAGGTGAAGTGCACGGGGGCGGTGCCTGCCTCATCCCAGCCGAAAAGGCTGCCGTGGGAGCGGATGGAGTGGGGGTCCCGGTGGTCGGCGACGGTGACTGAGCCGCATGGAATGACTTTCTCCCGCCATGTGAACACGAAAATCCCGGGGCGGACCTCGAAGACCGTGTTGGAATCGGTGTCGGCCAATCCGCGCTCCGGACCTGCCAGGCATTGCCAGGTGTACCAAGTGGGGCTGAGGTAGATGTGCTCGTACGCATGCGATCCGCTGTAGACCCATTCAACGCGGCGCCCGATGAGTCCGGTGCTTTCAGCGATGTCAGGGCCAGTGGCCTGGTATCCGTCAAGGGTGCCCGGACGGAAATCGTGACTGACGGCAACGCTGGAAGGAGTTGCCCTGCCAAGGAGGGCGCCGATGTAGAGTGCCCGGCCGTGGGTAAGGTCCAGGACCAGAGAAACGGCGAGTTCCGGCTCCAGGTCGCTCTGCCATTGGGCGTAGTACAGATCTTCGGCCACGGCAAAGGCCTCATACGTGGATGTTCCGGCATGTCCCGCCGCAGACCATTGCACGGCTTCGTCGTCGAAGCTGAACGTCATGGATCCGCCGTCGCTGTGGACGGAGAACCGTTGCCCGGCAAGGTCCTGCACGGTGGGGGCTTTGTTGGCGTCGAAGCCAGGTGCCAGGCCATCCAAAGGCAGCCAGTTGGAGGTGTCAAGAAGATTCAGGCTCATGGTTCCTTCTCAGTCTCGGGAGAAGGACGGGACAGCGTGTCCGGTCCTTCTTCGAGTATTCGGTCCGGCCCCGGCTGCCGTCTTGTGCTGCCCGGCACGCTGCTTGGCGTGGAAGGAATGGTTCAGGCGAGTTGGCTTTCGATGCGCGCTGCGCTCGCCGCCAGTGCCTGGCCCACGGCGTCCGGATCCTGGTCCAGACGGATGTAGACGACGGCGATCGCGGCCGGCCGTCCGCCGGGAACCCGGATGGGAGCGGCAATGGAGGACAGTCCGGCGATGACTTCGTCGTGGCTGGTGGCATAGCCCAGGCGGTGCGCCTCCCGGGCCTCTTCCCGGTAGGGGATGCCGGCTCCCACCTGCTGCCACCGTTCCTCGGTCATGGTGGATTGGATGGCGATCCCTGGGGCGCCTGTGCCAACGGGGTGCCGGCTGCCCGGATGCTGGGCGAGTGCCGCACCGGAGTGGCGGGGCTCCACCGTTACGAGGGTGACGCATTCCTGGTGGTCCCAGACCGCGACGAACGCGGTCATGTGCAGTTCGTTGGCCACTTGGGTCAGTTCGGGCAGCGCTGCCGCTTGCAGGTTCCGTGACACGCCCCGGGCCAACACGGCCAATCCCGGCCCGGGCTGGACCCGTCCGGAGTCGTCGCGGACCAGCAGTGAATGGTCTTCGAGGGTCCGCAGGATGCGGTAGGCCACCGAGCGGTGCACTCCCAGGGCCTCGGTCAGTTCCGCGATGCTGAGGGGACGCTCTGCTGCTGCCAGTATTTCCAGCGCACGAATCCCCCGGGAGAGGGTTTGCGACGGCGGCGCCTGGGTGGACGCGTCGGTGGTGCCCTGGGTGCCGCTGCGGGGATTCATGCGAACCATCCTATGTTGGACCGGCTTCGGCGCGTGCCTGTGCCTTGGGTCACAGCGTGTAGTATCCTTTCCTAACTGACCGTTCTGTCGGTTTATGTACGTCACTCGCTGACCGCACCCTCACCCCACATGGAGTTCCAATGACCGCAACTTCCACTGTCGACTCACCGTCAGGCCCCAGCAGCAAGCGCGAAGAGCGCCGGGTGCTTGCCGGGACACTGGTAGGCACCACTATCGAGTGGTACGACTTCTTCATCTTCGCCCAGCTCACGGCCACCTTGCTGGCTCCGTTGTTTCTTTCTCCTTTGGAAAAGTCCAACCCGGGTGTAGCCCAGCTCCTGTCCTTCGCCACGATTGGCATCAGCTTCCTGTTCCGTCCGCTGGGGGCGTTCGTTGCCGGGCACTTGGGCGACAGAATGGGACGCAAGGCAGTGCTCGTCATGACGCTGGTCATGATGGGTGCAGCAACCGCCCTGATCGGCGTCCTCCCGACCTACGACACCATCGGGCTCTGGGCACCGGTATTGCTGATCTTCCTGCGTGTCCTCCAGGGTTTCTCGGCTGGTGGCGAGTGGGGTGGAGCAGCCCTGATGGCCGTGGAGCACGCGCCTATCCAGAAGCGCGGCCTCTTCGGTGCCTACCCCCAGATTGGCGTGCCCATCGGCATGATCCTTGCTACCGGGCTGCTGTTCTTCCTGCAGTCGGGGATGTCCAAGGAGGATTTTGCGGCCTGGGGCTGGCGCGTGCCGTTCCTGTTGTCGGTGGTCCTGATCGTGGTGGGGTACCTGATCCGCCGCGCCGTTGGCGAGAGCCCTGTGTTCAAGGAGCTTGCCCAGCGCAAGGCAGAAAGCAAAGCACCTCTTGGTGAACTCTTCCGCAGGAACAAGAAGGAAGTCGTCCTCGCCGCGCTGATCTTCATTGCCAACAACGCCGCCGGCTACCTGCTGATTGCGTTCTTCATCTCCTACGCCACCAAGACCTTGAAGATGCCCGCGCCCCAGGTCCTCCTGGCGACAACCATTGCTTCCTTCGGCTGGCTCATCTTCACCATGGTGGGCGGTTGGCTGTCGGACAGGATCGGACGCGTTAAGACCTTCCTGATTGGTTACGGGCTTGTCTTCGCCTGGATGATCCCCATGTTCGTGCTCATCGATTCAAAGGACATCCTGCTCTACGGGACGGCCCTGTTTGTCCTGACCATCGGACTCGGACTCTCCTACGGCCCGATGTCTGCGATGTACGCCGAGATGTTCCCGGCACAGGTCCGTTACTCAGGCATCTCCATCGGTTACGCCCTCGGTGCCATCCTTGGTGGTGCTTTCGCGCCGTTGATTGCCCAAGCACTCCTGGATTCCACGAAGTGGTCGGGTTCGGTGGGGCTGTACATCATGGGTCTTTGCATCATCTCCTCGGTGGGCGTCATCCTCGCCAAGGAGACCAAGGGACGGCCGCTGGGTTACAGCGTCCACCACTAGGCTCTTCCGCTATCAGGCGGATCAAAGGGTGCGGTCCTCTGGGCCGCACCCTTTTGTCGCCTCAGGTCTTGCAGCGTCACGACGGCGGTCAGCGGCGACCGCTGGCACCGGCAGCTTCCAGTTGGCTCACGACGTCGGCGTCGGACAACTGCTCGAACCGTTCGTAGAAGGCGCCGACTGCGTGGAACTTACCGGGTGTGTGCAGGGCAAACACGTAGTCGCATACCCGGCCCAGGGACGTTGACGCCTCGAGTGATGCCACCGGAACGGCCGCTATCACGGTGCTGGCCCCGCTGGCGCGGACGGCTTCCACGGCAGCGCGCATGGTGGCTCCCGTGGCGAGCCCGTCGTCCGCCAGGACCACGGTCTTGTCCCGGAGATCATGGCTTGTTCCCGGGTACTGCTTGGCGCGTCGAAGGAGCTCAGAGCGCTCGTGGGCTTCCACGGCGTCAAGCGCGGACTGGGAAATGCCGCGGGAGAGAATGAGTTCCTTGAGCGGCTTGTTGACGATTCGCAGGACGTCCCCGTTGGACCATGCCAAGGCTCCGAAGGCGGTCTCGTCCCGGCCCGGAATGCCGAGCTTACGGACCAGTACGGCTCCGAAGGGCAGGTAAAGTTCGGAGGCCGCGGCGGCAGCGACGGGAATCCCCCCGCGGGCAAGGCCCAGGACTATGGTGTCAGGGCGTTCCCTGAGCTGGGGGAGCCCTTCGGCCAGGCGGCGACCGGCTTCCGCACGGTCCTTGAAACGCATGCCCATCTGCTCCACTTCCACGAAATTCGTTGCATTCCCAAGCCTACCGTCCATGCCTTGCCGGGCGAGGCCTCCACTGAAAGCATGGCAGTGTGAACAAGCCCATCGGATACTGGATCAAGAGGCTCGACGCCGCGTTGGACGTCCAGTTGGACAGGACGTTGGCGCGGATCAAACTCAGCAAACGTCAGTGGCATACCTTGGGAACCCTTTCGGGGGGTGCCATGCTTCCTGACGAACTCGAGGAATGCCTGCGACCGCTGTGGGGCAGCGATATCCGTTTGCGTGAGCGGGAGCTCGCTGCCTTGGTGGGCCGGGGTTTGATCACCATGGTCGATGACCGGCTGACGCTCAGTGAGCGGGGTCGGGAAACGTACCACGAGGCCCAACGGCTCGTCGAAGATGCCCGCCAGGACTTGTCCCTGGGCATCGGCATCGACGAGTACGCCATGGCGCTCAGCGTCCTGGAGCGCATGAGCCTCAATGCAGAGCGGCTGGCCCGCTGACCTCAGCCAGCAGCACCAGCCGCCTTCCACCAGCCGCCTGCAAGGGGAGCCGGGCCTACACTCCCAGGAACTCGAGGGCAGCTTCCTTGAAAGCCCGGCTGGTTACTACATTGGTGTGCGTCCGCCCCGGAATCACCAGGGTCTCAACCATGCCACCGTGCTTGCCCGCAATGGAGGCCAGTTCCGGCATTGTCGCAGCACGTTCGTCCTTCTCGCCTGCAACCAGCAGGAGAGGCATGTGCGGGGCCGCCTCGGCCGGATCGAAAGGTTCCCCCTTGATGGCCTCGATGAGTGAGAGCAAGGCGAACAGGTTGTTGCTCGGCAGCATTTGCGCCATCTTTAACAGTCCGGCCGTCGATTCGTCCGCGATGGGCGTGCCGTCGGCCAGGTGCCGTTGCGCGGCTGCGAGGTCGAAAGCGGCCAAAGGATCAGCCGAACTGGGCCCACCCAGGACGATCCGATGGACCAGGTCCGGCTGGGTCGCGCCGAACTCCCACGCCAGGCGGGACCCCAGCGAATAGCCGATGATGTCCAGCCCGGTGGACGGGTCGCCGTCGCGCAGCGGCCGGGCGCCGACGTCGGTGACTATCTGAAGGAGGTCCGCCCGGATGCGGCTGGGCGTGTACGAGTCCAGGTCCTCGGGGGAGTGGCTTCGGCCGTGGCCTGGAAGGTCAACGGTGATCGCCCTGCGGCCGGCATCCTGGAGGGCTGCAAGCCATCCGCTGTCTACCCAGTTCAGCTTGCTGGAGGAGGAGAAACCGTGAATCAGCAGCACCGGGCGTAGTCCGGCGTCGGCACTTGGTTCATGGACTTCCACGAACAGTCCCGGGTCTGTGCCCTCCACGGTGTGCCTGCTGTGTTCCACGGTGTGCCTGCCGGTCATGGTGTCAGTCCTCATCGAGTACGGCGCTCAGGCGGACCCGGCGCTTGGGTGCTTCGTCCTTCGGAACAGTGCCCACGATTCCGGCGGTGTCATCCGGAACCTCGAACACGATCAGCGGTTCGCCAACGTTGATGGTCTCACCGGGCGCCCCGTGAATACGCACCACTTTACCTGCCTGCGGGCTGGGCAATTCGAGGGCTGACTTGCTGGTTTCGAGCTCGACGATCGCCTGGTTGCGTTCGACCTGCTGGCCGGGTTCGACCAGCCATTCGAGCACGGTTGCTTCGATGAGGCCTTCACCAAGATCGGGAAGCGGGAAGGAAATTTCAGCCACGGCGGTACTCCAGTACTCGTTGGATCCCAAAGAGGATGCGATCGATGTTGGGGATGTATTCGTCCTCCAGGTCACCGGAGGGGTATGGGACGTCGAAGCCGGTCACACGCTCCACCGGTGCCTTGAGTGTTGCGAAACAGCTCTGCGTAATCAGTTGCGCAACTTCGGCCCCAAGGCCGGAGGTGAGCGGCGCTTCATGGACGACGACGGCGCGCCGCGTCTTGCCCACGGATGTTGCCAGTGCTTCGGCATCGATGGGCTTGAGCCAGCGCAGGTCCAGGACTTCGATGTCGATGCCGTCCTCGGCCGCCAGTTCAGCCACCTGAAGGCAGCGGGAGACCATGGCTCCCCAGGCCACCAGCGTAAGGTGCCGGCCTTCCCTGGCCACCCGGGCGCCGGTGAGGCTTCCGGCGTCGTCCGTTCCGCCGTCGTGCGCGGCTGTGTCCTGGTCGGCGGACGCGACGTCCACCGGCCCCTTCTGCCAGTACCGGGACTTTGGTTCCATGAAGATGACCGGATCCGGACGGGTGGCAGCGTACTTGAGGAGATGGTAGGCGTCGTGCGGGTTCGACGGCGAAACCACCTTCAGGCCGGGTACATGGGCGAACAGTGCTTCAAGGCTTTCGCCATGGTGCTCGGGGGCGCGGATGCCACCGAAGCTGGGGACGCGCAGCGTGATCGGCATGGGGAGCGTGCCGCGGCTTCGGTAGTTCATCCGGGCGATCTGGCAGACGATCTGGTTGATCGCCGGGTACGCGAAACCGTCAAACTGGACCTCCGGAATGGGGTGGAAGCCGGCCATGGCTAAGCCAACGGACATGCCCAGGATGCCCGACTCGGCAAGGGGGGTGTCGAAAACGCGCGCCTCGCCATGTTTGGCTTGGAGGCCGTCGGTGATGCGGAAAACTCCGCCGAGTTGGCCGCAGTCCTCTCCAAAGATCACCGTCTTGGGGTTCTCGTTGAGGATTTCGTCGAGGGCCCGGTTCAGGGCCTGCTGCATGGAAAGCTGTTGAATGCCGACGGCGGTGGTTGCCGTGGCCTCAGCGGTGGTGGTCTCAGGCATGTTCGGACTCCTCGCGCCACGCGGTGGCCTGGGATTGAAGGGCGGGCGTTGGCTCCTGGAAGACCAGGCTGAACATCTCAGCGCCTGGGCGCGGGCCGAGGTCTGCGATCCCCGCCCGGATGGTTTCCTCTTCCTCGGCTGCCTTGCGCTGAGCCTCGGCGAAGAAGGCCTCGTCGGCCACCCCGTCTGCGAGCAAGCGCTGCTTGAAGCGTTCCAGCGGATCCTCGCCCGCGCCGAGCCGTTCCTCATCGAGCGTGCGGTACCTGCCGGGATCGTCTGCGGTGGAGTGCGGGCCGCGGCGGTAGGTCATGGCTTCGATCACCACGGGGCCGTTGCCGGCGCGGCAATGTGCGAGGGCCGAACGGGTGGCTTCGAAGACTGCCACTACGTCGTTGCCGTCCACTTGGAGTGACGGGATGCCGTATCCGGCGGCGCGGGCGCCGACGGAACCGCCGGCAACCTGCCGTTCGGTCGGGACGGAGATGGCCCAGCCGTTGTTCTGGATGAAGAACACCACCGGGGCCTTCATAACGGATGCGAAGTTCATGGCTTCATGGACGTCACCCTGGGATGAGGCGCCGTCCCCGAAGTACGTCACGGCAACCCCCGTCTCTTGTGCTCCGGCAAGGGTTTGGCCATGCGCCCATCCGACGGCGTGCAGGACGGAACCCGCAACCACTGCCTGGATGGGCGCGAACCTGGATTCCAGCGGGTTGTACATGCCGCCGTGCCAGGTGGCCTTGTGTGTGGACATGTAGCCCACCATGTCCACGCCCATGGCGCGGGCAACGCCCATTTCGCGGTAGGTGGGGAAAACGAAGTCACGGGCGCGGTCCACTGCGTATCCGCTGCCCACCTGGGCGGCCTCCTGGCCAAGCTCGGGGGCGTAGCCGGGAATGATGCCCTGGCGCTGCCAGGCGACTGCGGCAGTGTCGAGGTGGCGGACGGCAACCATCAGGGTGTACAGCTCGCGGAGCTGATGGTGGGTGAGCGGGGCCGCATCATCATCGAGTGCGGCCAGCACAGGTTTGAGAGTCATGGCTGTGACCCTAGTCACCGCCCTCGACTGTGCGCAATCAGCTCACTTCAAACGGAGCACTTTGTACAATTTGGGCACACAACGAAGCCCTGCACAGTACAAACTGTGCAGGGCTTCTGGATGCTTGCTAGCAGGAGGCTTTTAGGCGCTCGCTGCGTCCTTGGCGGCTTTTGCCCTCGCGTTGAGGAAGCAGCCGGCAGCAATGGCCAGGATCAGCAGGAAGGTGCCCACCAGCTGGCCGGCGCTTTCGGGATTGGCAAAGCCCACCACAAGGATGATGCCCAGCAGGACCAGGCCAACGATGGTGAGGTAGGGGAAGCCTTTCATCCGAAGCGGCAATTCGGTCCCCTCCCGGTCCGCCCTGCGGCGCAGGATGAACTGGGACACCAGTGCGGTGCC
Source organism: Arthrobacter sp. fls2-241-R2A-172 (assembly GCF_030208885.1). Classification (NCBI taxonomy): domain Bacteria; kingdom Bacillati; phylum Actinomycetota; class Actinomycetes; order Micrococcales; family Micrococcaceae; genus Arthrobacter; species Arthrobacter sp. fls2-241-R2A-172. The sequence continues at coordinate 250,211 of NZ_JARVTB010000008.1, forward strand.
CCAGACCACCAGGCAGGTGGAGCCGACCAGGTTCAGGAGCGCCGGCAGGATCTTGTCCGGGAACAGCAGTTCCAGGATGGTTGCGATGAAGCCGAAGGCAACTGAAACGCCGACGGCGGCAACCGGAACCTTGGAAGCGCTCAGGCGGGAGAGGAGCCGGGGGGCTTCCCCGCGCTCGGAGAGGGAGAAGATCATCCGCGAGGCGCCGTAGAGGTTGGCGTTCAGTGCCGAGAGCAACGCGACAACAGCTACCAGGGTGATTGCTGCGCCGGCGCCGGGAATTCCTGCGAGGTCCAGGACTCCGGCGAACGGGGACTTCAGGCCATCTGAACCCACGGGGAGAACGGCTGCGATGACGAAGACCGAACCGATATAGAAGACAAGGATGCGCCATACGACAGTGCGGATCGCCTTGCCGACGCTGTGGGCGGGGTTTTCGGTTTCCGCGGCGGCAACGCTGACAATCTCGGTTCCACCGAAGGCGAAGATCACTACGAACAGTGCGGCGGCAATGCCACCAATACCGTGGGGAGCGAAATTCCCGAACGCAGAGAGGCCCGGTGAGGGGACGTTAGGCAGCCATCCAAACAGCAGCGCTGCGCCGATGAGCAGGAAGATGACAATCGCGGCGACTTTGAGGATGGCGAACCAGAATTCGAACTCGCCGAAGTTGCGGACGCCTACGAGGTTGATCCCGGTGAAGGCCACCATGAAGACCAGGGCCAGTATCCATACCGGGATGACTGGCCAGACGGAGAACAGCAACCCTGCCGCCCCGAGGGCTTCCGCGGCGATGACCACCACGAGCTGGAGCCACCAGAGCCAGCCGATGGTGCTGCCGGCCGTTTTGCCGAGGGCCTTTTCGGCGTAGACCGAGAATGCCCCGCTGTTGGGGTTCGCGGCTGCCATCTCACCCAGCGCCCACATGACGAGGATGATGAGCGTTCCGGCAACGAGGTAGGAAATCAGGACAGCCGGCCCGGCGGCCTGAACTCCCGCCCCTGACCCAAGGAAGAGGCCGGCGCCGATGGCGCTGCCCAGTCCCATCATGGTCAGCTGGCGCGGTTTGAGTGAGTGGCCGAGGCCGCCCGTTGATGCAGGAGCCGCGATGGACTTCGTTGTCATACGTGTCTACCTTCTATGGATTTCATGCTGGTTTGGCGTGCCGGCTTCATAGGCTTGGCACGCGGGCGTCGACGACGCAGCAAGAGCCGTGGAATAATTCTCGCAGTTTGTAAGATACATCACTTTTTGCCGTGGCGATGTGATGGGTATGAAACCCAGGGGACAGGAACTTTGATGCTGGTCGATGCGCTAGATGCAAAAATTGTACGTTTCTTCACCGATTCGCCGCGATCTTCGGTGCTGGAAGCGTCGCGGGTGCTGAAGGTCGCGAGGGCTACGGTGCAGTCCCGGATCGACCGAATGATCGAAAGCGGGGTCATAGGTTCCTGGGTGCCGCAGCCGGATCCGGCAAACTTCGGGTTCCCCGTAGTGGCCTTCTGTTCGGTGACCATCACGCAGGAAATCGGCCACGACGCGATCATCGAAAGCCTGGGCGCGATTCCGGAGATCATCGAGGTCCACACGGTCACGGGGAACTCGGACCTTATGGTCCGCATAGCCGCGAGGTCCAATCCCGACATGCAGAGGGTGCTCGATGCCATGATCGCCACGAAGTCGGTGGTCCGCTGTTCCTCGGTCATTGTGCTGAACAGCCACATTCAGGGACGGACCCTTCCCCTGATGGAGGCGGCGGCCAATTCAGTGTGACGCAAAGCATTTTGCGGGACGGCGGATTGAGTCGTACCATTAGTTCTAGTCAATATGACTTTAACTAGGATCCGATCAGGATCGCGCGGCGACGAAGCGAGGTGAACGCCGTGAACACCAGCTCAGCCAATGTCGCCGAACGGCGGCTCGCGCCGCCGTCGTTGGCTATCTCAACGGTGATTTTCGCCCTCCGTCCCAGCGAGACATCCGGCCGCCCCACACTGTGGTTGCCGCTCGTCCGCCGGATCCGTGAACCGTACAGGGACATGTGGGCATTGCCCGGCGGCCCTCTGGCGCATGATGAGTCCCTGCAGGATGCAGCCTCCCGGAACCTGCGGGACACCACGGGACTAACCCCGCATTACCTTGAGCAGCTCTACGCCTTTGGCGGACTCCATCGATCACCGACCCAGCGCGTCGTGTCCATCGTGTATTGGGCCTTGGTGCAACCCACCGAGGCCGCACTGGCGGACGAGTCGGAGAATGTCCGGTGGTTCCGTGCCGACAAACTCGGCGAGCTGGCATTCGACCACAACGCCATCGTGGACTACGCGCTGTGGCGGCTTCGGAACAAGATGGCCTACGGGTCCATTGCCTACCACCTGCTGGGAGAGTTCTTCACCCTCGCCCAGGTCCGGGAAGTCTACGAAGCCGTGCTGGACCGCCAGCTGGATCCCGCCAACTTCCGCCGACACATCAAAGCCACACCGGAGATCGAAGAAACCGGTGAATACCTGCAAGGCGGAAAACACCGTCCGCCACGCCTCTACCGCTTCACCGGCACGCCCGGCCTCGGGCCAGATAACAGGAGTACACCATGAGCAGCGTCAACACTGCCGTCCAACTGATCACTCGCGAAGAAGCCGAGGAAGGCCTCTCCCGCGCAGGGTCCACGTGCAGCCCGGCATTGGCCAGGGGCCCATGGGAATACGACCTTGCCGAGGCACTCGCAGGCGAGCCGGCCTACGGCCCGGGTGCCTCCAGCAATGATGTCGCGCCCAAGGCCACGCCACGCCAGGGCCAGCTGCCGGAAGAGTACAAGAAAGCCTCCGACGCCGAACTTGACGCCCGCATCCGGGCCGCCAAGGCCACGCTCGGGGACCGGGCGGTCATCCTTGGCCACTTCTACCAGCGCGACGAAGTCATCCAGTACGCGGACTTTGTGGGCGACTCCTTCCAACTGGCCAACGCCGCGCTGACCAAGCCCGATGCCGAAGCCATCATCTTCTGCGGGGTCCATTTCATGGCCGAGACTGCGGACATCCTCTCCACACCCGAGCAGGCCGTCATCCTGCCCAACCTCGCCGCCGGCTGCTCCATGGCAGACATGGCAGATGAGGACTCCGTGGAGGAATGCTGGGAGCAGCTGGAGGAAATCTTCGGCACAGAGCCGGATGCTGACGGCCGGGTACCGGTCATCCCCGTCACCTACATGAATTCCTCTGCCGCGCTCAAGGCCTTCTGTGGCCGGAACGGCGGTATTGTCTGCACGTCCTCCAACGCCAAAGTGGTCCTGGAATGGGCTTTCGAACGCGGACAGCGCGTCCTCTTCTTCCCCGATCAGCACCTCGGGCGCAACACAGCCAAAGCCCTTGGCGTCCCGTTGGAGCAGATGCCCATGTGGAACCCGCGCAAGGAACTCGGCGGCAACGATGAGCAGGCACTGCTCGATTCCCGGGTGATCCTCTGGCACGGTTTCTGCTCGGTGCACAAGCGGTTCAACGTAGGCCAGATCGAGAAAGCCCGCCAGGACTTCCCGGGCGTCAACGTGATCGTGCACCCCGAATGCCCCATGGAGGTAGTGGACGCAGCTGACTCCGCCGGGTCCACCGACTTCATCAAGAAGGCCATAGCCGCCGCCACCGAACCCACCACGTTCGCCATCGGCACAGAAATCAACATGGTCAACAGGCTTGCCGCGGAAAACCCGCAGCACACCATCTTCTGCCTCGACCCCGTCATTTGCCCGTGTTCCACCATGTACCGCATCCACCCCGGCTACCTCGCCTGGGTACTGGAGGAACTCGTCGAAGGACGCATCGTCAACCGCATCACTGTGGACGACGCCGTACAGGACAACGCAAAAGTTGCCCTGGAACGCATGCTGGCCGCCAAGCCTGCCTAGCACCAGGCATTACCCCTAGCTGAAGAGAGCCTCGCATGACCACAGAGAGCGTTGCTGGAGGGCCCCGGCCCAAGCGGCTGATCGTCGTCGGAAGCGGTATCGCGGGACTGTACTCCGCGTTGCTGGCCGCGGAAGCGGGCGCTGAGGTGGTGTTGCTGACCAAGGGGGGCCTTGCGGACAGCAACACCTATTACGCCCAAGGTGGCATCTCAGCGGTCCTGGACGAGCCGGCGCCCGGGGATACGGTCGCCGCCCACATCGCTGACACCCTCAAAGCGGGCGCCGGGCACTGCAACGAAGAAGCCGTGCGGGTGCTGTGCACCGAGGCAAGGCTGGACATCGCCGGGCTGGAACGGTTCGGGGTCCGCTTCGACGTTGACGACGACGGCGACCCCGCCCTGGGCCTGGAAGCCGCCCACTCAGCGCCACGCATCCTTCACGCAGGCGGCGACGCCACCGGGGCCGGGGTTGCCGCCGCACTGATCCGGACTGTCCTGGACTTCCAGGCCGCCGGCAGGATCCAGGTGATCGGCCACGCGTTTGTCACGTCCCTGACTCAGGGCGTCGGCTTCGCTGGCGAGGTTCGCATCTCGGGTGCCGATTACATCCAGGACGGACGCCACCACAGCATCCAGGGCGACGCCGTACTGCTCGCCACAGGAGGCGCTGGGCAGCTGTTCGCGCAGACCACCAATCCTTCCGTGGCCACGGCTGACGGACTGGCGCTGGCGTGGCGCGCCGGCGCTGCTGTGTCCGATCTGGAGTTCTTCCAATTCCACCCCACGTGCATGGTCCGTGCCGGCATCGGCTGGGACTCATCGGGCAGCCAGAGCAGCACCGCCCCTTTGCTGATCTCCGAAGCAGTCCGCGGTGAAGGGGCCACCCTGGTGGACGCCACTGGCCACCGCTTCATGCCCGACTACCATCCCGATGCCGAACTCGCCCCCAGGGACGTGGTCTCACGCAGCATCGCCCTGCACCTGGCAAAACTCAACGACCCCAACGGCCACGTCTTCCTGGACGCCACCGTGGTCGAAGAGGCACGAGGGCAGGGATTTCTGGAAAAGCGATTCCCGACCCTCAGCAAACACACCCGCCAAGCCGGGGTCGACTGGACCCGGGAGCCCGTTCCCGTAGCACCGGCCGCGCACTACTGGATGGGTGGGGTGGTGACCGACCTGCACGGCCGGAGCTCTGTTCCCGGGTTGCTCGCTGCCGGTGAAGTTGCTTGTACCGGTGTGCAGGGTGCCAACCGCTTGGCCAGTAATTCGTTGCTTGAAGGCCTGGTCTTCGGGCGGCGGGCTGTGTGTGCGTTCATTGGGTCGGCTGACGCTGGTGGCCGCGACGCCGCAGGCCCCTTGGCGCCTGCGCTCACGCCTCGTACCGGCGCTCGCCTCGCAGGCTCGGCGGCCGGTTCGGACGTTCACGCGACAACGGCGCTGTCGGGGCCTCCGGTGCCGCTTGGTGCTGAGCCCCTCCCGTCTCCGCTTGCTCACGACCGCTCCTCCGCGTTCTCCCGGAGTGCGCTCCAGAAACTCATGACAGCCAAGGCCGGGGTCCTGCGCAACGGGGTCTTGTTGGCTGAGGCTGCCGCGGCCCTTGGTGAGTGGGAGGGCGACGTTCTTCCGTTCACTGTTCCTGACTCCCTTGAGGTGCGGGAGCATGAGGATGCGAACCTGCTGCTCGCCGGGCAGTTGCTGGTGCAGGCTGCCCGGAAGCGGCGTGGGTCCCTGGGGGCGCACTACCGCAGCGACAGCGTGACCGAACCGGCCGCCGTCGAACATTTTGACCAGACTTACACCATGAGCCGGAAAGCGAGCCTCGTCCATGACTAACCTGACCCTCCCCGCAGCCCCAGTCCGGGACATTCTTGAACGGGCGTTCGCGGAGGACGCGCCGAGCGGCGACATCACCTCCCACCTGCTGATTCCTGCTGAGGCCAGGGCCACGGCCGTGCTGAACGCGCGCGTTCCTGGCGTGTTCAGCGGTGGCACGGTATTCCGCGACGCTATGAAGCTGGTGGACCCGGACACCGACGTTGAGCTGCTGCTCGCCGACGGTGAAGCGTTCGACGCCGGCACGCACCTTGCTCGGGTCAGCGGCAGCGCCCGCTCGGTGCTGCTGGCTGAACGCGTAGGGCTCAACCTGGTGCAGCGAATGAGCGCGATAGCCACCAAGACGGCCGAGTTCGTCAGGCTGGTTGAAGGCACCCGCGCCCGTATTACGGATACGCGGAAAACCACTCCCGGACTTCGGGTGCTCGAACGCTACGCCGTGCGTTGTGGCGGAGGAGCGAACCACCGGTACAGCCTCTCCGATGCTGTCCTGGCCAAGGACAACCACCTGGCCGTCATGACAGGCGGTGACACCACCAAACTCACCGAGTTGTTGGCGGCGGCCAAGGCCCAGCTGGGCCACACCACGCATTTCGAAGTCGAAGTGGACAGCGCCGAACAGATCGAACCTGTACTGGCGGCCGGCGTTGACACCATCATGCTGGATAACTTCTCCGTTGAAGAACTCCGCGCCGGTGTCAAGCAGGTGGACGGCCGTGCCATCGTCGAAGCCAGCGGCAACGTGAACATCAACACCGTCACCGGGATCGCAGCGGCCGGCGTGGATGTCATTTCCGTCGGCGCACTGACCCACAGCGTGAACGCTTTGGACCTGGGCCTCGACATCGAACTCACCACATCCCAGCCCTAGGAACAACGTCATTCCCATGATCTTCCTCGATGCCGCAGCCACCACTCCGATCCGTCGCGAAGCCCTGGATGCCATGTGGCCGTACCTGAGCGGCGAGTTCGGCAACCCCTCCAGCCATCACAGCCTGGGCGAGGCCGCTGCCACTGCGCTCGCAGAGGCCCGCACCGGCGTCGCGAAGGTATTGAACTGCCGCGCCGGCGAGGTGACGTTCACCTCGGGAGGAACAGAAGCGGACAACCTGGCAGTCAAGGGCATTGCCTTGGCCAGGCGGGCGACGGATCCGTCGCTGAGCCGTGTGGTCATCAGCGCGATCGAACACCCGGCTGTTGAAGAATCGGCCCGCTACCTCCAGCGCGTACACGGTTTCGACGTCGATGTCGTCCCGGTCGATAGCCAAGGAATGGTCACTGTGGCGGCGCTGCGGGCAGTGCTGCGTCCGGACACCGCCCTGGTGAGCATCATGTATGCGAACAACGAGATCGGGACCGTCCAACCGGTCGCCGAACTTGCTGCCGTGGCCAGGGAGTACAACGTGCCGTTCCATACGGACGCCGTGCAGGCTGCAGGGTGGCTCCCCGTGGACGTCAAGGCCCTCGGCGTGGACGCGATGAGTATCTCAGGGCACAAGCTGGGAGCACCCAAGGGATCCGGCGTGCTGTTCACCAGGGGTCGCTTGCGGGTTGAGCCCCTGGTCCATGGCGGAGGCCAGGAACGGGGCAGGCGTTCGGGCACCGAAAACGTGGCCGGGGCCGTTGCCCTGTCCACAGCACTGAGGCTCTCGCACGCCGAGCAGCAGGAACAGGCAGCCAGGGTGTCGGTGCTGCGCGACGGGTTCATCAACCGGGTACTTCAGGCCGTGCCCGACTCCATGCTCACAGGCCACCGAAGCCTGCGGTTGCCCTCGGTTGCGTCGTTCTGCTTCCCGGGAACCAGCGGCGAATCGGTGCTGCTCGAGCTTGAGCGGCTGGGTGTGGTGTGCTCCAGTGGCTCGGCGTGCGCGGCCGGTTCCGATGCGCCGTCGCCCGTTCTGCTGGCCCTCGGCATTGCCCCCGAAACTGCGCAAACCGCCGTGCGCTTCAGCTTCACGTCAGCTGTTACGGACGCCGAACTGGAGCAGGCCGCCGCAGCCGTGGAAGCCGCCGTCGGACGTGTCCGTAAGCTGGCCCCTCAGTAGCCGGCCCGGCTACACATGGCGGGCGCGCCGGAAAATCCAGTGCCGCAGCAGGGTGAAACGAACTGCCGTGGCCACGAACCCGGACAATGTGGTGGTCCAGAGCTCCTCGGTTACTGTGGCTCCGGGCTTGAACAGATGCAGAAGCCCCAAGCTGCCGCCCGTGATGATCAGCGCAATGCCGATGACGATGGCGCCGCTGAGGTGGTCCTTGGCCCGCTTCTTTTTGCCTGTGATCTTGAAGGTGAGCCGCCGGTTCAACGCAGTGTTCATCAAGGACGTCACGATCAGGGCAACAGCGTTGGCCAGTTGTGGGTCAATCACGGGACGCAGCAACGCATAAAGGGCCAACGAACTGGCTGTGCATACGATACCGACGCCCGTGAATCGCACCAGTTGGCGCACCACCGGGTACTTCAGGACGCCGCGATGCCGCTTTTTGGGCGGCTTGCGTGGGGGAGAGGAGCGAAGCTCAGTGGCTTCCGCGGCGATCTCCATGGGTTAAGCCTGACACACTAAGCCGGGTGCTCCTCCCAGGATGCGCCGGTGACGGGGTTGTGGAGTTCGCCGATGCCTTCCACTCGGCACACCACCGTGTCCCCGGGATGGATGCGCGCGGACTCTGCCGGGAATCCCGTGAGCACAAGGTCGCCGGGTTGCAGGGTCATGAACGAGGTCAGGTAAACCAGGATCTCATCCACTTTCCAGCCGAGGTCCGCCGAACTGGCGGTCTTCAGCTCGGTGCCGTTGTGGACAATACCGATGGAGAGGGCTGAGTCGTCCAGCTCCGTGACGATCCAGGGGCCAGCCGGGGTGAAGGTGTCCTGGCTCTTGGCGCTGATCCACAGTTCGTCAGATTTCTGGAGCTCGCGGGCAGAGACATCATTGCCGATGGTGTAGCCCAGGATTGCCGATCTCGCCGTTTCGAGGGTCAGGCCCCGCGCCTTACGGCCCACGACGACGGTCAACTCGGCTTCGGGGTCCACGTGGCCCACCGTCGAGCCCAGCTGGATCGCCTCGCCCGGGCCGATCACGCTGGACGCCGCTTTGTGGAATGCCTGGGGCGGCAGGTCGCGGCCTGGTTGGCCGGTGTTGTGGGCCATCCCGAAGACATTGACCGGTACAGATGGCGCCAGGAAATGGAAGCTGTCTTCACTGACCTCGGTGCCCAATTCCCACCCTTCGCGGCAGGAGTTGGACGCATTGGCCCGCGATGCAGGGAACGGCGAGTCGATGATCGTCCACGTCCTGCCCTCAGCGGAGTCGAAGTCAGCGGCATCGTTGGCCACGAAGAATTGTTCGTCGGGAGCCTGGCCCGTGGAGGATTCTGCGGCAACAGGGCGAACACGGGCGATACGACGGGGAAGGCGTGATGTCATGAAGACATCCTACGTCCTCTGTGAAGGTCCACTGCGTTGTGAGGCCTGGTTGACGCCCCATATCCCATCCGATCCGCGCAGAGCGGGCCTGGCAACGCTCATCCGGTGAGCAGCTGAGCCAGACTTTGACGTCCGGACCGTCGCTGCAGGCCAGGTTCTCGGTCCGCTCGGTGTGGGCGAAGTACTCGGGCCCGTCGAGGTTGACGGGCCCGAGGCGGCTGTGGGGCCGTGCCGCGCAGGAAGAACACAGAACGCGGGCTTAGAATCCGTTCCATGCGTCTGGCGATAATTGGTTTGATCCTCCTTGTGGCGGGCGGGGTCACTGTTGCGACAGGTATCCTCCCGTGGCACGAAGTAACGGTGCTGGTGGACAGGGTGGCCCCGATCCTGGCCTTCGTCGTGGCCATGACGGTGGTGACCGAGCTCGTCAGCGAAGGCGGTGCCTTCCAATGGATCGCCCGGCATTTGCGCGGGTGGGGACGTGGCCGGGCAGTCCTGTTGTGGTTGCTGCTGGCCCTGTTCGCCACCCTCAGCACAGTCTTCCTCTCCCTGGACACCACGGCCGTGCTCCTCACTCCGGTGGTTGTCACTGTCGCACGCCAGGCGGGCCTCCCTGTCCTGCCCTTCGCCCTGACTACGGTCTGGCTGGCGAACACGGCCAGCCTCTTGCTTCCCATCTCCAACCTGACCAACCTCCTGGCGCAACACAACCTGGGCGGAATCAGCCCGGCACAGTTTGCCCAGCTGATGTGGGTGCCGTCATTGGCCGCGGTTGTGGTCCCCTTGGCTTTCATAGCAATCGTCTTCAGGCGCGATCTGCGCAGGACCTATGCGCGGGATTCCACAAGGCCGGCAGTCCTGGCCCAGTCCAAAGCGTCGCAGGACAAGACCCTGCTGCTGGTCAGCGCAATTGTGCTGGTACTTCTCTTGCCGGCGCTGGTTTCCGGCGTGGCTATCTGGATTCCCGCAACTGCAGCGGCCGCGATCCTGGTAGTGGCGTTCGCCGTCCGGCGACCCAAGGTGCTGACGATAACCCTGATCCCGTGGTCGTTGCTGCTGTTTACCTGCGGGCTGTTCCTGGTGGTGGAGGCCGCCCAGTACATTGGCGCATCAGCGCTGCTGGGGCAAGCAGCGGGCGAAGGCAATGGCTTCATTGAACTGTTGCGGTTGGCCATGACAGGTGCCCTGGGTTCCAACGTCGTCAATAACCTGCCCGCCTACCTGCTGGCCGAGCCCCTGGCCGGAACCCCGGAAAGGATGGCCGCGTTGCTGGTGGGCGTCAACGCCGGACCGCTGGTGGCGCCGTGGGCGTCGTTGGCCACCCTCCTGTGGCACGATCGGCTGGTCCGCATGAACGTACTGGTCAAATGGAAAGGGTATGCACTGCTCGGCCTGATCGTGGCCCCCTTAACCATCGTCGCGGCGGTGGCTGCGCTCGCCGGGGTAAGCCCGGGCGGGCTTTTTGGCTAGCCCAGATACAGTTCTCCTACTGGAATGTCCGCGGCCAGCCGGTTGGCCGGTCCTGCCAGCGGGCACGCCCAGGCTTCGTTGTAGGCGCAGGACGGGTTATAGGCGAAGTTGAAGTCGAGAATAAACTCCTGCTCCCCTCCAGAGCCCCTCGTTCCGTGGAAGGATCCCTTGACCGTATCCAACAGGTACCTGCCAGCACCGTAACTTCCGCCTGGTTTCCCGGCGGTGGCGTCACGGAAGGGAACGAATATTCCTCCGCCGTAGGTCCTCAGCCGCCATACGGCCAGGGAACCGAGCCCGGGAAGTTCGAAGGTGCCGATACGGGTGAAGGGCACCACGCCGTCCGTGCCCGTTTCGACGTTCATCTCCTGGCCGGTACCTTCAGGCGAGAGCGCAGCGTACATCCGGAAGGAGGGGTCGTAGTCGGCGGTTCGCAATCCGGAAAAGCGCGCCTTCATGTCCGCAGTGAGCGCCGACGCCGGGTGCGTGGCGAACATCAGATCCCGTTCCTGGCGCCAGAACACATGGGCGTCGAACGGGTTGGTGGCTGCGAGTTGCCGTACCTTGTCGTACAGGGCGAAGGTCCGCAACCGCCAGTCGGCAATATCGACCGCCGACATGGTGGGCAGGGTGTCCTCAAATTCGTCGTACTGGTCAGGAGACATACCATCAGCCTAGCCCTGTGCGTGTCGCACTATCCCCGCCGATAGGCTGGGACCATGAAGGGCTTGATGATCCCGACCCGGCCGGCAATCCGGCCTGTTGCCGCGGCAGTACTGGCATGCGGCGTTCTTTTGGCTGGCGTTGCCTGTTCGGCCGACAACAAGGGCCCGCAGGTCAGCCCCACCATCAGTTCCAAACCCAACAGCTCGGAATCCGGGACAGCAACGCCGGAGAGCACGACGACGGCTGCCGAGTCCGCGTCCAGCTCGCCTTCCGTGTCGGCTGGTCAGGGTGAATCGCCCAGCGCAGCGGCCAGCCCCGTGGCGACAGCGTTGTCCTGGAAGACCTTTACCGACCCCGCGAAGACGGTCAGCTTCGAGTTGCCCGAAGATTGGATAGCCCAGTCCCTCACGCCGGAGGCAGGGTCCCTGCCAGGCGCGGTGAAGGTCGAGGTGAAGGACGGGGCCGGGAAGTACGTCGCTACACTCCAGACGGGCCTGCCGGCACAGGCCCCCTCTGCCTGCCCTGCCGGGCAGTCGCGACCCTACGTGGTGATCAGCAGCGTTCCCTTGGACCTCCCGCATTCCGAAGGTCCCGAAACCATCGATCCCAGGGTTGTTTTCCGCGTGATCCAGGGCTACAAGTTCTTTGGATCCTATGGCGTCACCAATGTGGTGGCAGGAAGTGACGGGCAGTCCTGCGAACTCCGGAACCGGGTCCAGGGGCCGGCCGGCAAGGGCGATTATTCCTTCGCGGACGTTCCAGCCATCCATGCGTTTGCCGCAGACGAGAAAGTGGCTCCCGCCAAGGCATTCGATACCTTGGACCTGGCCGCCAAATACGCAGTCCACGGCTCCGATTTTGCGAACGTCCAGCGGATGCTACTGTCACTGAAGGTCAATTTGTAGCCCAGCGATTTGGCTGATTCACGCAAACGGCGGCACGGGCCTGCCTGCCGCAACCCACTCCGGAGATTAATGGAACGCAACGTAGCCGCCACGCTCGTTTTCAAGACCGCACCCATCACGAAAGTGGCCATGGCCATTGCCGTTGCCAACAACGCAGGCTACGACTCGGTCACGGAGAGTCTCTCCATTACCGCCGCAGGCAACGAGGTTCCGTATGCCGAACTCAGCGACCACCACGGGGGCCGCTTCCACTACCTGGAATTCGATGAACCCACGGAAGTCACGGTGGATTACCGGGCCACTGTCCTCGGCGTAGGGCAGCCCGCTACCTCGGATCCCATGGAACTGATCAGGTACGTCAGGCCCAGCCGATACGCGGAGTCTGACAGGCTGCTGCCGACCTCCTACGCCGAGTTCGGCGGACTGCACGGCGCGGAACTGCTCCAGGCCGTCCGCGATTGGGTCAACGGTGAGCTGCGCTACGTCAGTGGCTCATCACGGGGAACCGACGGGGCAGTGGAGACCCTGCTCCACCGCAAGGGTGTTTGCCGGGACTTTGCCCATCTGGCCATCGCCCTGCTGCGATCCAAGGATGTTCCGGCGCGCTTGGCAGCTGTCTATGCACCCGGCCTGAGCCCCATGGATTTCCATGCGGTGGCTGAGGCCTTCATCGACGGTGCCTGGCACGTCATCGACCCCACTGGCCTGGCACCGCGCGGATCCATGCTGCGCATCACCGCGGGACGCGACTCCTCGGACACGGCGTTCCTGTCCACGGTGGGCGGCAGCCTGTCCTTGAAGACACTCAAAGTCAGCGCATCCGTTAACGGGACGCTCCCGGAGGAGAACCCCCGGGAGCTTGTCAGCCTGCGCTAGTGGCCCGCTACCGAAGCCCTGAGCTTTTCGGTCAGCCGCAACAACTCGCGTTGCTCCTCCGGCGTTAGCGCGGGAGCCACCAGGTTGGCTATGTCGCGCACATGCTCCCGGCCGATGGTTTTCTGTAACTCGCGCCCTGATTCGGTGAGTGAGAGCAGGACCCCACGGCCGTCGTCGGGCGCTGCGGTCCGCTCCACCAAACCACGCTTCTCCAAACGGTCAACCAAACGGCTCAAGCTGGATTGGCTCAGCAGGACCTTGTCGTTGATCTCGTTGAGGCGAAGCTGCCCTGACGGGCACCTGGACAGCGTGAACAGGACGTCGTACTCCTTGACGGGGAGCGTCTTGAAGGCCGGTCCGGACTGAAGCTTCCGCATCACCGCCACCTGGGAGCGGAACAACGACTCCCAGGTTTCTGCGGCGAGGCGAACAGCGGAAGACGCAGTGCCTGTTGGGGCGGACATCAGGCGTCCTGACCCGCGACCCCGGCAGCAGCGGACTCGCTGACCTTGGCCTCCAGCGCTGCCGCAACACGGGAAGCGTGCGTGGGTGCGTCGGGTACATTGGCCGGCTTCATGGCCGCGTACTCCTTGCGGAGGACCGGCAGCACCTCTTCACCGAAGAGGTCCAACTGCTCCAGTACGGTCTTCAGCGGAAGGCCGGCGTGGTCGATCAGGAACAGCTGGCGCTGGTAGTCCCCGAATGCTTCGCGGAACGTGAGCGTCTTTTCGATCACTTCCTGCGGGCTGCCCACGGTCAACGGCGTCTGGGAGGTGAAGTCCTCCAAGGACGGTCCGTGGCCGTAGACCGGAGCGTTGTCGAAGTACGGCCGGAATTCCTTGACCGCATCCTGCGAGTTCTTCCTCATGAAGAACTGACCGCCCAGGCCCACGATTGCCTGCTCCGGAGTCCCGTGGCCGTAGTGTGCGTAGCGTTCGCGGTACAAGCCGATCAGCTGCTGGTAGTGCTCCTTCGGCCAGAAAATGTTGTTGGCGAAGAACCCGTCACCGTAGTAGGCGGCAACTTCTGCGATCTGGGGAGTCCTGATGGAGCCGTGCCACACAAAGGGAGCGACGTCATCCAACGGCCGCGGCGTGGAGGTGAAGTTCTGCAGCGGGGTGCGGAACTTGCCCGACCAGTTCACGGTATCTTCATCCCACAGCTTGCGCAGCAGGCTGTAGTTTTCGATGGCCAGCTCAATGCCGTCCTGGATGTTCTTCCCGAACCAAGGGTAGACCGGCGCGGTGTTGCCCCGTCCGAGAACCAGGTCCACACGGCCATCGGAGAGGTGCTGGAGCATGGCGAAGTCTTCAGCGATCTTGACCGGATCGTTGGTGGTGATCAGGGTGGTGGCAGTTGAGAGCGTAATGCGCTCAGTCTGTGCCGCAATGTAGGCCAAGGTGGTGGTGGGGGAGGAGGAGAAGAAGGGGCGGTTGTGGTGCTCGCCCAAGGCGTAGACATCCATGCCGATTTCTTCGACCTTCTTGGCGATGGCCACCGAGGCTTTGATGCGCTCGTTTTCCGTGGGCGTGCGGCCCGTGGTGGGGTCAGTCGTGATGTCGCTGACGCTGAATACACCGATCTGCATGATGTGCCTTTCTCCCTGCCCGTAGTCGGGCGTTGTAAACAGTGTACCTCAAACTAGATGCATTTGCATGTATCGCTGTCTGTAACAGGGCAGGGCCGGGAAATGTTCCCGGCCCTGCCTGATGGGTTGTCTGCGGTTACTCCGCGGGATTGTGGGCCGCGCGGCGGCCCTTCACCCGGGGAATCATGCCCGTGGTCCAGTCCTGGAATTCCTCGGTTCCGCCCGCGCCCTCTTGGGGATGCGGAGTTGGCTTATCCTGAAGGTCCTTCAGCAGTTGCTTTTCCTCACGCCGCCCTTCGACCAGCTTGTAGAGCACCGGAACCAGGATCAAGGTCAGTGCGGTAGAGGAGACCAGGCCGCCAATAACCACAATGGCCAGGGGCTGCGAGATGAAGCCGCCGCCTCCGGTCAGGCCCAGCGCCATGGGAGTCAACGCAAACACGGTGGCAAGGGCAGTCATCAGGATCGGGCGCAGGCGTTGGCGTGCCCCGTGCGTGATGGCGTCGGCCACGTTCATGCCGGCACGGCCATCCTGTGGCTTGCGGTACTGGTTGATGAGGTCGATGAGCACGATCGCGTTGGTGACCACGATGCCGACCAGCATCAACATACCGATCAATGAGGGCAGGCCCAGGGGAACGCCGGTCAGCAGCAGCAGGCCCACGGCGCCGGTGGCGGCGAAGGGGACCGAAACCAGCAGAATCAACGGCTGGATCAGGGACTTGAAAGCCGCCACCATGATGACGTAGACAATCGCGATCGCAGCAAGCAACGCCAGGCCGAGTTGCCGGAAGGATTCAGCCTGCTGCGTGGTGGCACCACCGATCGTGGCTGTGACGCCCGCGGGCAATTCGACAGAAGCCAGCCGCTGCTGGACTGCGCTGCTGACGCTGCCAAGGTTGGAACCCGACGGCGTCACGGTCACTTTCGCGGTCCGTTGACCGTTGCTGCTGGTAACGGACACTGGCGTGTCCACCTGTTCGACGGCGGCGATACTTTCCAGCGCCACGGGACCACGCGCCGTCGGCAATTGCAGGGAGCGCACGGCCGCGATGCTGGTAAAGCGGGTTCCCTCGCCGATCTGCACCGGATAGTCATTGGTGGCTATGCGTACCGTGCCGGCGGGGATGGGGCTGACGGTGGAAGCAAGGAAAGCACCCACTTGCTCCTCCGTCAGCCCGGCAGCTACGGCCTTGGCACGGTCCACCCGGACCTGGACGACCGCCTGGGTAGAGGCAAGGTTGGTGGCCACCTCGCTGCTTCCCGGCACGCCCGTCATTGCCTGGACCATGGCGTCGCTGGCTGTCCGAAGGTCCGCGGAGTTTGCGGCCTTGATGGTGATGTCCACCGTGGAGGAAGTACCGAAGCCACCCTGCTGGGATCCAACGGTGACCTTGCCGGCCGCCCCTTCGAGCTTGGCGCGGACTGCGTCCTGGAGCTTGGCCTGGTTCACCTTCTCGTCCGTGACGATCGTGAACGTGGAGTTCGAGGATCCCGTGGACGTCAGTGCTGCAAAGCCAGTCTGGGCATTCCCCGACGTAACCTGCACGTCCTTGATGCCGTCCATGCCCTTGAGGGCGTCCTCGATCTTCGCCGCTTCATCGCTGGTGGCTTGGAGGCTAGTTCCGGCGGGCAGGACCTGCCGCACCGTCATGCTGTTTTCGCCTGAGCGGCCCAGCAGGTCCGTGGACAGCAGCGGTGAAACCGCGATGGTAGCAACGAGGACGACTGCCGCCGCGGACAACGTCAGGACCGGGTGCCTCTGCGTCTTTTCAAGAATGGGCAAGTACCCGCGTTGGAGGCGGCTTCGCTGCTCCGCTTCCCGAGCCTTTTCCGCGGATTCCCTGGCAGAAGAACGATCCTCCACTCCGTTGCCTTTGGAAGACAGGAACCAGTAAGCCAGGACGGGGACAATGGTCAACGAGACCAGCAGCGACGACAACAAAGCGATGGTCACCGTCAAAGCGAAGGGGCGGAACAACTCTCCGGCAAGGTCCCCGACGAATGCTATGGGCAGGAACACTGCCACGGTAGTGAGCGTCGACGCGGTGATCGCCCCGGCCACCTCCCGAATGGATGTCAGGATTGCCGTCAGCTTGTCTTCGCCATAGCTGAGGTGCCGTTTGATGTTCTCGATCACCACGATGGAATCGTCCACGACGCGCCCGATCGCGATGGTGAGTGCGCCAAGCGTCAGGATGTTCAGCGAATAACCGGTGGCAGAAATGCCGATGAACGTAATCAACAGCGACAACGGGATCGACACGGCCGTGACCAGCGTGGACCGCACGGACATCAGGAATACCAGGATGACGGCCACGGCAAAGCCCAAGCCAAGGAGGCCCTCGGTGGTGAGGTCCTTGATGGATTTCTCGATGAACGGAGCCTGGTCAAAGACCGGGGTGAACGCCGCATTGTTGCCCAGCTCGTCCTGCATGGGTCCGATGGCATCCCGCACGGCATGGGAGATGGCGACGGTATCGCCGTCGGGTTTCTTGGTGACCGACAACGCCAGCGTGGGTTTACCGTTGGTGCGGGTGATGGACGTCGCGGCATCATCCTGGATGCTGACATCGGCTACAGCGCCAATCGTTGCGGCGTTCTTGGCGCCAGCCAAGGGAAGTCCCTTGATGATCTCCAGGGAGTCCACCGGGCTGCCCAACTGCAGTGACAACGTCTTGCCCTGGTCCTCGATGGTGCCCACGGGGACCAGGGTGCCGTTGTTCTTCAGCGCGCTGCTGATGGACTGGACCGACGCCCCTGTGCTGGCAAGATCGGCCGGCCGGGGCTGGATCAGGATGTGCTGGCTCGCGCCACCGGTCACATCGGCGCCGCGGACGCCGTCGATCTTTTGGAGCCTGGGAACGCTGAGCCGCAGCAGGTCGGCATTGAGTTCGCTGAGCGGCTTGTCCGAGGAAACCGCCAGGAAGACGATCGGGAAATCGCTGATGTTCCCGGCGATGGACTGGGGTTCCACATTGGCGGGCAACGCCCGCTTGGCGTTGGAAATTGCCCGGTCAATCTGGTTCCTGGCCCGGTCCAGATTTGAACCGTAGGTGAACACCATGGTGATCTGGGAAACGCCGTTGCGGGACGTTGAGGTAGTGGACTCAAGGCCCTCGACGCTGTTCAGCGCAGTCTCAAGCGGCTGGCTGAGCTGCTTGTCCACTACTTCCGGGGAGGCGCCCGGCATGGAGGTCACCACGGTGATCTGCGGGAACTCGATCGAAGGAATGAGTTCCTGTTTCAACGATCCCATGGTGATCACGCCGAACACCGCCGCAAAGACGGTGATCAGCGCGATCAGGGCCCGGTTTCCCAGAGAAAGCTTGGCCAGGCGGAACATTGCATTGACTCCCAGGGTCTACGTAACGATTCGTCTGACGGGAACCGGCCGCAGCCCCGGGTATGGCCTAGCTTTGGATGGCGTTGGCCACTTCCAGCTGCAAGGAACGTGCGGTGCTTGCTTCCAGCTCGGCAGCCAATTCAGGGTTCTCGTTGAGTTTGACACCGTAACCCGGCATCATGTCCTTGAGCTTGGACTGCCAGCCCTTGAAGTTCTTGGGGAAGGACTTCTGCAGCAGTTCGATCATGATCGGCACGGCAGTGGAAGCTCCCGGGGATGCGCCAAGGAGGGCGCCGATCGATCCATCGCGGGAGGCGATGACTTCGGTGCCGAACTGGAGCACGCCGCCCTTTTGCGGGTGCTTCTTGATGATCTGCACACGCTGGCCGGCAGTAATCAGTTCCCAATTGCCGCCGGAAGCCTCCGGATAGTATTCGCGCAGGGACTCGACCTTGGCTTCGTGCCGCTTGGCAACTTCCTTGATGAGGTAGGCCGTGAGGTCCATGTTGTCCTTGGCCACTGCCAGCATCGGAATGATGTTCCCGGGGCGGATGGACAGCGGAAGGTCCAGGTAGCTGGAGGTCTTCAGGAAGTTCGTGGAGAAACCTGCGTACGGGCCGAACAGGAGGGAGCGCTTGCCATCCACGAACCGGGTGTCCAGGTGGGGGACGGACATCGGAGGGGCGCCAACGGATGCCTGGCCGTAGACCTTCGCGCTGTGCTGGGAGGTGATGGCGTCATCTGTGCAGCGGAAGAACTGGCCCGAGACCGGGAATCCACCGTAGCCCTTGCTTTCCGGAATGCCGGAGGCCTGGAGCAGGTGAAGCGCACCGCCGCCGGCGCCGACAAAGACAAAGTTCGCGTGGATACGCCCATGCTCGCCCGACTTGGCGTGCTTGAGGGAAAGGTCCCAGCCGCCGCCGGCTGCTCGGTTGATGTTGGTGACATCGTGTCCGTAGTTGACTTCAGCGCCGGCGGCTTGCAGGTAGCCGGTCAGTTCGCGAGTCAGGGCACCGAAGTCGACGTCGGTGCCTTCAGCCGCGCGGGTGGCGGCGACGCGCTGCTTGGGGTCACGTCCCTTGACGATCAAGGGCGCCCACTTGGCGATCTGGGCCTGGTCCTCGGTGTACTCCATGCTGCGGAACAGCGTGTTGGGCTTAAGGGCCTCGTAACGGGTCTTCAGGAAGTTCGCGTGGTCATCGCCGATGACGAAGCTCATGTGCGGAACGGTGTTGATGAAGCCCTTGGGGGAGCCAATGACGTTGCTGTCCACCAGGTGGGACCAGAACTGCCGGGACAGCTGGAACTGCTCGTTGATGTGCAGCGCCTTTGACGGGTCCACGGAGCCGTCCTTGGCTGCCGGGGAGTAGTTGAGCTCACACAGCGCGGCGTGTCCGGTGCCTGCGTTGTTCCATGGTCCGGAACTCTCAAGCCCCACTTCGTCGAGTCGTTCGAACATGGAGATGGTCCAGGAGGGTTCAAGCTGCTTGATGAACGCACCCAGGGTGGCACTCATGATTCCGCCGCCAATAAGGACGACGTCGGCATGTTGAGTCTTGGAAATGAAGGTCACAATCAATCTCCGTTAGCGGCGGCACTGGCTGCTACAGAATATCCCCGCGAAGTCCTAATACTGAAATTACGGCCGCTCGTCAAGGCTTTAGCCGGACGTTCGTGAAAACTTCGTTGAGTACCGGGGAGGCCGGGTAGCTTTCGACCTTGTCGGACAAAGCCAGCGCTGAGATGGGGAAAGCGATCGGGACAGCCGGCACGGACGCAGCGATGGCAGCGTTGATGGCCTGGTACTGTGCGTTGCGCTCATCGCCGTCGGGCAGTGCGCGTGCCCGCTCGATCCTGTGGAAGACGTCCGAATCGCTGTATCCGAACTCGGCGCGGGTTTCCCCAAACAGGGGCCCAAGGAAGTTGTCGGCATCGGCGTAGGAGCCGTTCCAGCCGAGCAGGTGCAGGGCACGGTCTCCGGGTGACTGCACCTTCTGGAGGTAGCCATCCTCCCAGTCCACGGGCACAGGCTTGATGTTGAAGCCCACGGCAACCAGTTGACGGCTGATTTCGGCGTAGATCTTCTCCGGTGTGGGCATATAGGCCCTGGTGGCGTTCAGCGGATAGTAGAACTTCAACTCTTCGCCTTTATAGCCCGCCTTGGACAACAGGTCCTTGGCTTTGTCCGGGTTGTACCCCAGAGATGGGGCATTGTTGTTGAAGCCGCTGAGCTTGGGCGGAACGAACTGTGACGCCTGCGTGGTGTTGTCGATGAAGAACTTCCGGATCAGCGATTCCTTGTCGATGGCCATTTCGATCGCCTGGCGGATCTCCGGCTTGTCCAAGGGCGCGACGGCCTGGTTGATACCGAGGTACATCACCGAGAAGGGATCCCGCTGGATAATCTGGACTCCCTTCTTGACCAATTGGTCGAAGGTTCCGGACGTCACGAGGTCGTAGGCGTCGATTTTTCCGTCCAGCAAAGCCTGCTGGCGGGTCTCGGCGCGGTCGTAAGGGATGAAGTTGATGGTGGCTATCTGGCCCCGGTTACCCCAGTAGTTCCTGTAGCTCTTGAGGGTGACGTGCTTGTCGTCCCAGGCGCTGAATTCGTAAGGGCCGGTTCCTACAGGGTGGCTTGCGTAGGTGGAGATCGCTTCGCCGTTGCGGACCTGGTCCAGGACGTTTGCTTTTTGGGCTGCCAAAGCTGCCGGAGAGGAGATCGCGAATGCCGGCAGCGTGAGGGCCTTCAGGAATCCGGTGAAGGGACGCGTCAGGTTGATCTGGACGTTGTTGGCTGAAACTGCCTTGCAGTCCTTGAAGATGGAGAAGACGGGGGAGTCAGAGTACGCCTTGAAGACGCTCTGGAAGGAAATCCCCGGGGCTTGTTTCCGGAGGTCCGGGGAGAAGGTGAACCAGCGGTCGAAGTTGGCGCAGACAGCGGCCGCATCCAGCGGGGTTCCATCGTGAAAGGTGACCTGGGAGCGGAGCGTGAAATCGTAACTGAGGCCATTGTTGCTGTCTTTCCATTCCGTTGCCAGCAACGGGGTGGTCTGCCCGGTCTCGCCGTCGACGCC
Source organism: Arthrobacter sp. fls2-241-R2A-172 (assembly GCF_030208885.1). Classification (NCBI taxonomy): domain Bacteria; kingdom Bacillati; phylum Actinomycetota; class Actinomycetes; order Micrococcales; family Micrococcaceae; genus Arthrobacter; species Arthrobacter sp. fls2-241-R2A-172. The sequence goes on from NZ_JARVTB010000008.1 coordinate 271,290, forward strand.
TACCAGGCCTTCGAGGACCTGGCGTGTGATGCGGTAGGACTCGGAATCGGAGGTCAAGGCCGGATCAAGGCCCAACGGCATGGAGGATGTTCCGAAGTTGAACGTGGCGGTGGGCTCAGCGGTGGTGGTGCTGCTTGGGGTAGGCGAGGGGCCCGTTAATCCAGTACATGCTGAGAGCCCCAGCGCCACAACCACGGCTCCGAACTGTACGGTCAGGCGCCGCCTTTTGCTGCTTGCCACTGTTGTCCCCTCAAGCCGGTTGGAAGTGCTGTGGCCGGCTTCGGCCAGACCGCATTCCAGTGTAAATGAACGTCCTGAGCGCGCTCCCCAGCGCGTCTTCAGGAAGCTCCCCGGCTGCTGGAGGAGAGTGCCCCCGGATGTCTCGCCAGGGGGCACTCCTGCGGCCCGAAGCCGCTGTGCTTCTTCACTGCATCTGTGCGCAAGGGGGGACTTGAACCCCCACGCCCGAAGGCACAGGAACCTAAATCCTGCGTGTCTGCCAATTTCACCACTCGCGCCGGCGGCAGCCTGGCAGCACTGGGCCGCCATCTACCGGCCTCCAGTGTACCCGCTACGTATCCAGTTTCAGATCGCGCCGGAGCTTGGCAACATGCCCTGTGGCCCGTACGTTGTACTGCGCCAGCGACACTTTTCCGTCCTCGTCGACCACGACCGTGGAACGGATCAGCCCCATGTAGGTCTTGCCATAGTTCTTCTTCTCTCCCCAGGCAGCGTATGCATCGGCCACCGCGTGGTCAGCATCCGAGAGCAGTGGAAATGTCAGGGCCTCCGCTTCCGCGAACTTGGCCAGGTCCTTGACCGGGTCGGGGGAAATGCCAACCACCCCGTACCCAGCGGCCTGCAGTGAAGCCAGCGTGTCGCGGAAATCACAGGCCTCCTTGGTGCACCCGGGCGTGGAGGCCGCCGGGTAGAAATAGACGATGGTCTTTCGCCCACGGAAGTCCGATAATCCCACGCTATTGCCGGTTTGGTCCTGAAGGGTGAAGTCCGGTGCGGTGTCGCCCGGCATAAGTCGTTCAGCCACAATAATCTCCTTGCTAACGATCGCGATTTACCAGTTTAGTGGGGAAAAGGCACGTCCTGGCCTGTTGCGCGCATATACTGTCGGCATGCCAGATATGGAGAGATGGCCCACTACCCGATTGCTTTCAACGGCTGCGCGCCTGGTGGAAATCTCGTGGAACGAAAAATTGAAGTCCATCGGCCTTACCCACGCCGGCGTCATTGCCATGCAGGTGCTTGCCGCCAAGGGTGCCATAACCCAGGCCGCGCTTGCCGAGGTTGCAAGGGTTAAGGCCCAGACCATGGGAACTACCCTCGCGAGGCTCGAGCTCCACGGTCACGTCACGCGCCACCGCAGTGACTCCGACCGCAGGAGCCACGTGGTGACATTGACGGAGGCCGGCACGGCAGCCCTCGCGGAAGCCGTGAAGCTCGAACAGGATGTCCTGTCGCCCGTAGCAGTGGACACCGCCAGGTTGCGTGAAGAACTCAGGATTGTGGTCCGGGGGCTTGCCGGCATCCCGGCGCCGGAGCAGAAGGTCCATGACGACGACGCCGAGCCGTCCCAAGGCTGAGCCCGTACCGGCCCCTTTGTAACAACACGCCCCTCGCCGGGTTCAGCCTGTGCGGGAAACAGAAAGGCTCCGGATCGTCATAACGATCCGGAGCCTTTCTTCGTGGTGCACCCCCCGGGACTCGAACCCGGAACCCATTGATTAAGAGTCAATTGCTCTGCCAGTTGAGCTAGAGGTGCAGCAATTACAAAGACCAATTCGAAGAATTCGCATTCCTCGTTGACCTCCGCAACGACAAATAACTCTACACTACTTTTTGAGCGCTAATGACCATCGGCCTGGTGACCCGTCCCGCTTCGGGGATTGCGATCCTTTTGCCAATACTTAAAAAGAAAAGGCCTTGAAGATCAATGATCTCCAAGGCCTTTTCCAATGGTGCACCCCCCGGGACTCGAACCCGGAACCCATTGATTAAGAGTCAATTGCTC